>UQFS01000004.1 GCA_900540375.1 uncultured Prevotella sp. | reverse complement strand
AGAATCTTTCAATGCATAAGCGATGTCTAAAGCTTCCTTGCACTTCTTTTCTGCCAGGACAATATGGTCTGCAAAAAGTAATGCGTCGCTAACATTTAGTTTGAGATAGATGATATTATATTGAGATACATCAGGCAACTTCTGATAAATCTGCTCTGCATGCCTTGCAACTTCTACAGCCTTTCGAGGATTTGTTTGTCTTAGCACTCGAGAGTATTTCTCCAATGCCATACATTGCGTGTATCTGTCCCCATGCCTTTTCGAAGCATCAGCAGCTTTCCGCAAGCAGTCCTTCGCTTGCTCTGTGCTGTCATTGAGCATGTAGTATTTGCCTATGTAGTACTCGCACTTGGCATAGAGCGAGTCATCCTCTTGATTATTATAATAGGTGTAGGCTGTCCTTAACAGTGAGTCGTTGTCAACATCCAGCCCGCTCTTGTCCTGTGCTATGGTGTAGACGAGGGCATACCGCGCCATTTCGACTTTACTAAGTTTTGCTTGGTCAACTCCATTAAGTACAGACAAGGCACTATCCGGTGCTGTTGCCGATAATAGGTAAGCGACATCAATGGATTGGTTGTGCCTCTCCTTACAACCGGCCATCAAAAGCGCAACGAAAACGAATAGAAATATGATAGTCCTGTTATTCATGAATCTTAAATTTCGACAAAGTTACGCAATAATAATCATTGAAGCAAATATTAAAGACCTATTTCTTCTATAGCATACAACTAATATCTCGTTGATAATCAAATAGACTTCTACCATGACGGAGTTGGGTGATTTCCTGTTTCAAAACGAAAAGAATGTCTATAAAAAAGCGATAGGACAATGATTCTTAGAAAAAAAGTACTATATTTGCAAGGTAAGATTAAAAACAAGAGTCAAAGACTATGATGAAACCAACCATTCAGATACGCTGCAAAAACAATGGGCAGACGCTCACCGCACCCATTGGCAGCACACTTTCAGAAGTGTTTCGCAACGCAGGTATTGACATGAAATACGGACCGATCTGCGCCAAGGTCAACAACAAGGTGGAGGGTATGCACTACCGCATCTACCACAACAAGGACGTGGAGTTTCTCGACATGATCTCCGGCTCGGGCTCCCGCAACTACACCCGCTCGCTCTTCTTCGTACTCTGCAAGGCCGTCCATGACCTCTATCCACAAAGCAAGGTGGTCATTGACATCCCCGTGAGCAAGGGCTACTACGTCGACCTGACCATCGGCCACGAGGTCACCGACGGCGATGTGGCGAGTATCCGCCGACGCATGCAGCAGATCATCGACGCCAAGATGCCGATCCGCCGCTTCGAGGTGCCCACCGAGGATGCCGTCAAGATGTTTGAGGAGAAAGGCGACAAGGCCAAATCAAAACTCCTGCGCAGTGCCGGTTCGCTCTATACGACCTATTACCAGATCGACGACTATGTCGACTACTACTATGGCTCGCTGCTGACCAACACGTCGAAGATCTATCTCTTCGGACTGGAGAAATATTTCAACGGACTGCTCCTGCGTATTCCTGACCTCAAGGATCCGGGCACGTTGCCGCAGATGACGCGGCAGGACAAGATGTTTGAAATCTTCCGCGAGCATCACCACTGGCAGGAAATCATGGAACTGCGCACTGCCGGCGACTTCAACGAGATGGTGCGCAAGGGACAGGCTACCAACCTCATCAACGTGTCGGAGGCCCTGCAGGAGAAGAAGCTCACCGAGATCGCCGACGAGATTGCCAGCCGCAAGGACGTGAAACTTGTGCTGCTCGCCGGACCGTCTTCCTCCGGGAAGACCACCACCTGCAAGCGCTTGAGCATTCAACTGTTAGCCAACGGCATCAAACCTCTGCAGATCTCGCTCGACGACTATTTCGTCGACCGTGAACACACACCCAAGGACGACAAGGGCGAATATGACTACGAGAGTATCTATGCCCTCAACCTCAAGCTCATCAACGACCAGTTCAACACGCTCTTCCGCGGCGAGGAGATAGAGTTGCCGAAGTATAACTTCCAGACGGGACGCAGCGAGAAGAGCGGGCAAAAGCTGCGCATGCAGCCCAACAACGTCCTCGTCGTCGAAGGCATCCACGCCTTGAACCCTGAGCTCACCGCGCAAATCTCCGAAGTGCAGAAGTTCCGCGTCTATGTCTCGGCGCTGACCACCATCCTGCTCGACGACCACAACTACATCCCCACGACCGACAACCGCTTATTGCGCCGCATCATCCGCGACTATAAATACCGTGGCGTCAACGCTCAGGAGACGATCCACCGCTGGCCGTCGGTGCGTGCCGGTGAGAACAAGTGGATCTTTCCCTATCAGGAGAATGCCGACGTGATGTTCAACTCGGCCATGCTCTTCGAGCTCGCCGTCATCAAGCAGCAGGCCGAGCCGCTCTTGGAGCAAGTGCCGGAGAACTGCGAGGAATACAGCGAGGCTTACCGCCTGCGTAAGTTCCTGAAGTATTTCCAGCCTATCCCCAACCGCGACATCCCTCCGACGAGCCTGCTCCGCGAGTTCCTCGGTGGCAGCTCGTTTAAATACTAATAGGCTGTAACCGTCAAAACGTCGATCTAATAATGGTCAAACGTCCGTTGGATAATAAGTTAAACGTCCGTTGGACAATAAGTCAAACGTTCGTCAGCCAATTGGCTGACAATCGTCAAACTATTGTCCAACGAACGTTTGACCAACTATCTGACGGCATTTTTCACACCAACTGATCTGTTTTCATTCTTATGGATCGGCTGCCCTTCGTGTTCTCAATAGCAATGTTTCACTTACGGTTTCAACAATTCTGCATGGCTATCATGGAAATATGACAGAAAAATAGCGGAGAAGATGTTTTGTAGAAAACATCGCAATAAAAGTGCATAAACATTTGGCTATATCGCAAAGATAACTTAACTTTGCCGAGAAATCAGAGAAACTCAGTAATACCGAACAATCTCCGAGACACAGAAGATCTTATACTATCAATAAAACACAATTGTATGGCAGAAAAAGTAGAAGTAAAAGAGTTGGAAGACGTCGTTGTCCGCTTCTCGGGCGACTCCGGTGACGGCATGCAGCTGGCCGGCAACATCTTCTCCACCGTGTCCGCTACCGTGGGCAACGGCATCTCCACTTTCCCGGACTATCCCGCTGACATTCGCGCCCCGCAAGGCTCGCTCACCGGTGTGTCGGGCTATCAGGTCCACATCGGCGAGGGCAAGGTCTATACACCAGGCGACAAGTGCGACGTGCTCGTGGCTATGAACGCCGCCGCACTTAAAACACAATATCAGTATGCCAAACCACAGGCTTGCATCATCATCGACACCGACTCCTTCGGCCCCGTCGACTTGAAAAAGGCCGACTTTCACAGCGATGACTATCTCGGCGAGATGGGCATCGACCCCGACCGCGTCGTGGCCTGCCCCATCACACACATGGTCAAGGAGTGCCTGGCTGACGACGGCATGCCGCCAAAGGCCGTGCAGAAATGCCGCAACATGTTTGCACTCGGACTCGTATGCTGGCTCTTCAACCGCGACCTCACCCTTGTGACCAACTTCCTCAAGGAGAAATTCGCCAAGAAATCCGGCGTGGCAGAGGCCAACATCAAGGTCGTCAACGCCGGATACCACTATGGTGCCAACACCCACGCCTCCGTGCCTTCTACCTATCGCATCGAGACCAAGCACAAGTTGCCCGGCCGTTATATGGACATCACGGGCAACAAAGCCACAGCTTATGGCCTCATCGCTGCCGCCGAGCGGGCCGGACTGAAACTCTATCTCGGCTCCTACCCCATCACTCCCGCCACCGACATCCTCCACGAACTGGCCAAGCACAAGAGTCTCGGCGTCATCACCGTGCAGAGCGAGGATGAGATCAGCGCCTGCTCAAGTGCCGTCGGTGCTTCCTTCGCCGGTGCCCTGGCTGTGACCTCCACCTCCGGACCGGGTATCTGCCTGAAGAGTGAGGCCATCAACCTCGCCGTCATCGACGAGCTGCCGCTCGTGATCATCGACGTGCAGCGTGGCGGACCATCCACCGGTCTGCCGACAAAGAGCGAGCAGACCGACCTGCTGCAGGTGCTCTACGGCCGCAACGGCGAGAGCCCGATGCCTGTCATCGCCGCCACCAGCCCCACCGACTGCTTCGACGCCGCCTATATGGCTGCGAAGATCGCACTGGAGCATCTCACGCCGGTGGTGCTTCTCACCGACGCCTTCATCGCCAACGGCTCGTCGGCATGGCGCCTGCCTGACATCAAGAAGATGCCGCCGATCCATCCCCACTACGCCACACCGGAACAGAAATACAAGTATACGCCCTACCAGCGCGACCCGAAGAACCAAGTGCGCTACTGGGCCGTCCCCGGACAGGAGGGCTACACGCATATCCTCGGCGGACTGGAGAAAGACGGAGAGACAGGTGCTATCTCCACAGAACCCGAGAACCACAACAAGATGGATCACCTGCGCTTCGAGAAAGTCGCCGACATCAAGGTGCCGGACCTCGAGGTTGAAGGCGACAAGGACGACGCCGAACTGCTCATCGTTGGCTTCGGATCTACCTATGGTCATCTCTATTCGGCCATGACCGAACTGCGCAAGAAAGGCTATAAGGTAGCGTTGGCCCAGTTTAAATATGTCAACCCGCTGCCAAAGAACACGGCAGAGACGTTGCTCCGCTACCGCAAGGTCGTCGTCGCTGAGCAGAACCTCGGACAGTTAGCAGCCCTGCTCCGCATCCGCATCAACGATTTCGTACCCTTCCAGTACAACCAGGTCAAGGGTCAGCCCTTTGTGGTCAGCGAGCTCGTCAAGGGATTTGAGAAGATCATCGTCACGCCGGAAGAGCAGATGACCGGTCCTACCTTCGAGACACGCGTGCTGCAGTAATTGCCTCAACAGGGTTTTATCGGCATCATGGGTCATCGCCCAAACAACAAATCAAGTATTATGGAAGCAAAACAAAGCACATCATCCTATACCGCCGCCGACTTTAAGAAGGGCCAGCCCCGCTGGTGCCCTGGTTGCGGCGACCATTCGTTCCTGGCCAGCCTGCAAAAGGCAATGGCCGAAATCGGCGTGCCGCCATACGAGACGGCCGTCATCTCCGGCATCGGCTGCTCAAGCCGTCTGCCTTATTATGTCAACACCTACGCCATGCAGACCATCCACGGACGTGCCGCCGCCATAGCTACGGGAGCCAAAGTTGTCAATCCTAAACTCACCATCTGGCAGATCAGTGGTGACGGCGACGGACTGGCTATCGGCGGCAACCACTTCATCCACGCCATGCGACGCAACATCGACTTGAACATCATCCTGCTCAACAACCGCATCTACGGTCTGACCAAGGGTCAGTACTCGCCGACGTCGCCCCGTGGCTTCGTCTCGAAGTCGAGTCCCTACGGTACCGTGGAGGATCCTTTCCGCCCCGCTGAGCTCTGCTTCGGCGCCCGCGGCCGTTTCTTTGCCCGTGCCGTGGCCTCAGACGCAGCCCATACCGTGGAGATCCTCAAGGCTGCCTACCACCACAAGGGAGCTGCCGTTTGCGAGATACTGCAAAACTGCATGATCTTCAACAACGGAGCCTACGACCCCATCTACACCCGTGAGGGACGCTCCAAAAATGCCATCTATGTCGAGGACGGCAAGCCCCTCGTCTTCGGACCTAACAACGAATACGGACTCGTGCAGGAGGGATTCGGACTGAAAGTGGTAGAAATCGGCAAGGACGGCTACACCATTGACGACGTACTCGTCCACGACAGCCACAATCCCGACAACACCCTGCAGCTCAAACTCGCCATGATGGACAATGAGCACGGATTCCCCGTGGCTCTCGGCGTCATCCGCGACGTAGAGGCACCGACCTACGACGATGCTGTCAACCAGCAGATCGAGGACGTGAAGAAGCAAAAGCCTTATCACAACTTCACCGAACTGCTCGAGACCAACGACATTTGGGAAGTGAAGTAAAAAAGTCATCATTCCTCAGAATATTCTTAAATCTAAGGCAGAAGCCTCCTGTCATGGCAGGAGGCTGTTTTTATGTCTCCCTGTCAGGAAACTGTTATCAGATTCTTTGTCTGACTCATAATTCTTAATAACAGCACCTTTTAGGAAACGGATTTTTGGGTAAATGAAAGAAAAACCGTAACTTTGCATTGTAAATTCAAAGAAAATATGAAGAGATTATTTACATTTTGCTTAGCATCCCTTTTTGCTTCCTCACTTTTTGCCATTCCGGCACTATCGGTGTGGCGCTCCGTGCGGCAAGCCGACGGCACAACCATCCGGCTGAAGTTGGTAGGTGACGAACATTTCCATTATGCCGTCACTGACGATGGCATTCCCGTACTGTCTCACGACGGGAGTTATTACTATGCCCATATCCGCAGCGGACATCTTGTCGCCTCTGATGTGCTGGCTCACGCGCGTGACCAGCGTAAGGATCATGAAGAGCGCTTTGCCGCATCGCTTAACGATGTAGAGGCTTTGAATGCAAAGATGCGCAGCCAATCTATGCAGAAGATAGGTACCCGCGCCAATGTGGTTACAGGCAAGAAAAAAGGACTTGTCATCCTCGTGCAGTTCAGCAACCAGCGTTTCGCCAATCCATCGGATGTGCTGACACTCGGCTCGGGCGAGACAGATGTCAAGACACTCTATAGCGACATGCTCAACAAAGACAGCTATACTGACACAAAGAGCGGTGCCATCGGCAGCGTACACGACTACTTCCACGATCAAAGCAACGGACTGTTCGACCTCTCCTTCGATGTCGTAGGCCCAGTCACACTCGACCACCCATACTCTTATTACGGTGCACCCTCAGGTAATGAGGCTGACGGCAGCGCACCACAAATGGTGATCGATGCCTGCAATGCCATTAAAGATCAGGTGAACTTCGCAGACTATGACTGGAATGACGACGGTGAAGTGGAACAGGTCTACATTGTCTATGCCGGCGAGGGACAGGCTACCGGTGGCGACGACAACACCATCTGGCCACACAAATACTCGCTGAGCGACAGCGGCAATCAGCCACTGAAGTTCGGCAACGTGACGGTCAACACCTATGCGTGCAGCAACGAGATGGTGTACGCTAACCTCAATGGCAAGGACCGTCTGTTCTACATGGGTATCGGCACCATCTGCCATGAGTTCTCCCATTGCTTAGGACTCCCTGACCTCTACGACACTGGCTACGGCGGCAATGTGGGCACGGGCAGCTACGACCTGATGTGCTCGGGAAGCTACAACGGTGGACCGGAAGCCTTGAAGAATGTTTATGGCGGGACGGGCATCGGCACGGTGCCTGCCGGATACACTTCCTATGAGAAGGCATTCATGGGATGGATCACACCGACAAAGCTCGGTGACCAGCCTCTCGACATCAAAGCCATGAAAGGACTCGCTGATGGTGGCAACGCCTATATCCTCACCAATCCCGACAACAACAACGAGTACTATCTCTTTGAAAACCGCACAGACAGCCACTGGGACAGCGCCCTGCCCGGACACGGTCTGCTCGTGCTCCACATCGACTACGATGCACGCTCATGGGCATACAACACAGTCAACGCCGCACGCGACCAGAATCATCCGCGCATGACCATCGTGCCCGCTGACGGCGACCTCTCCGACGAGACACTCGCCAGCGACACCTATCCCACCGATCTGAATAGCCAACTCAGCGGCAACTCCACGCCCGCCCTTAGTTTCTATACGGGCTACAGCGTCCCCACTACCGCGGGACTCTCCAACATACAGACGGCTGCAGACGGCACAGTGTCATTCCACTACACCCCACTGACCACCTCGGCCGGCATTGCCTCCATCACCACTGACCACAAAGGCAAGCCACAGATCTACACACTCGTGGGTACAAAAGCTGACAACAAGACCAAAGGCGTCGTCATCATAAAGAATGCGGACGGAAACACCAAGAAAGTCATCCGGTAGAAAACGAAGGGAAGTTATACCTCCTCAAGTCACCCGGTAGAAAACGAAAGGAAGTTATATACATTCTCTCTCCACGGAAGAATAGTGGGAGATGACTACATATAAAGTTAAAGGCCGGCGCAACACTCTGTTGCGCCGGCCTTTACTATTTTTGTATTATCGGCTCTGTAAACTCCGTCACAGAACAGGCATACCTACTTTGTATGTTTTACAAAAGAGCGGAAGTTTAGTTTCTGATAACCTTTCTGACTTCTGTCTTTTCGCTTGCATCTACGGTGCGGCGGATGATGCGTATAATTCTCTCCTACAATTCTTATGTTGCAAACATAAGTATTTCTTTTGATATACACAAACAAAAAAGAAAGAAATAATCAGCAAATGGCAATAAAATGTATTATCATTAAGTAGAAGACAAACAAAAAGAGGGTACCTCATTACAAGATACCCTCCTTCTTCCTTTATGTTATCAAGAAACAATTACTTCTTGAAAGTCTGCATATCTTTACGTGCCTTGCACAAGGAGAAGGCACGCTGAGCACTGGCACGGTTGAGATTCGGCAACTGGACGTGCTTATCCTGACCCGTCATGCCTGTGATATGAATGATACTCGGGAGATAGAACTTATTGAACTCTCTTGCAAACAATCGTCCACCATTCGACTTTAACTTGTAGGCATCAATACCAAGTATATTGGCATCGAAAGGTGTGGATGGGTAGTTGGCGAACGCCATCAATAAGGCTATCCAAGCTGCATTGCCGGGATGGTTCTCAAACGATCCGGCAACATAGCTGAACTTTGTTGTGGCACCGGCGTTCATATAGGCATCCATAGACAGATACTGGGTGCAGAAGTAATTATTGTTAATAGGAGTACCATGTTTCTCCTTATACTCATCGGCAAAGTCCATGGCTGTCAAGTCCCAAATAGAAGTATACAAGCGATAGGTATTGCCATCATACTTGAACGTGCTCGTCAATTGGTCTCCCTTGACTTGGAACGACAACGTGGACTGATTGTACACCAAAGGAATACTCATGCCTGCATCGGGAAGTCGAAGATACACTTTGCTGCCAGATTGAGCAAGACTACCTGTATACTGCACGTAAAGTTCGTCAATCGACAGAGTCGAGTCTGTGAATTGCGACAAGTCGTAGCCAGTGAAGTAGAATGACTTGCCCACAAAGTCCTTGAGCTCAGCCTGACGAACCGACACGGTGTCCTGCACGCCCTGGTTGTCGACGAAGAGGCTCAGCTGGCGCAGCTCGCCTGTGGTGTTGGCCTTGACGGTGACGAGGAAGGCCGTGTCGATCTGTTCCACCTTGGCCAGAGCGTCGTCGTTGTCGCTCAACAGCTTGGGCTCTGCGCCCACCTTGCTGAAGGGCAGCACAATTGTGGTGTCCTTGTCAGCGATGGCGTAGTCGCTCTTGCCCTTATAGGCGAACTCGCAGCCTTTTTGCGTGATAGGCACATTGGTGGAGTCGGCCCCGCTCTTGATGGTCAGCATGGCCGAGCGGCTCTCCAACTGCGGGTTGTTGACGACGTTGACGACGACAGAGTCGCCCTTCACCTCGGCCTTGGCCCAAGCAGCGTTGACCGTGGCGGTGGCCGTCTGGCCAGCAGGGGCCGTGAACTTCACACCACCCTGGTGAGCGTCAGCATCGAAGGAGAGGTTGGAGTTGACCACTCCGACCGTGTTCTCCCTCAGATATTGCTCGCCGGCATTGTCATCGCTGCACGCCGTGAATGTGGCGGCAGCGGCGACGAGCACCATACAAATATTGAATATCTTTTTCATGTGACAAATCTTTATTTGATTTTAAACTGCTTGGCCGACTCCATGCGATAAGTAGAGAAGTCGAAGTAGGAGCGGCGCACGGGATTGATGGCACGCATCTTGTACTCACGGCTACCAACCATGTTGCCAGTGCTCACGTTGCCCTTGGCAGGTGCCGAAGCGGTCTTCACCAGCACGGGGCTCGTCCAACGCTCCAGATAGCCGAGGATACCTGACGAAGTGAACGGATAAGACTCGAAGGCCTCGATGAAGATTTCCTCCACGTTCATACCTGTGGACTGCAGTGACGAGCCGTCTTGAGTGTAAAGCAAGACACCTTGGAGCGAGATATTCAAGTTTCCGTCTTCTTTGGGCTCAATGGCAAACATATCAAAGAAGTTGTCGCGATAGCTCGACCAATAGCTGCCACCACCATAGATAAACGCGTTACCGAGACTATAAGTAGCTCCACTATTGGTCGTGGCGGTACCAATAAGCTGTCCGGACTGCATGAGCAGTGTTTGGGAGCCAGAGAGATAGATCAATGGGAACTCGAGTGTTGCATACTCGCCCTGAACAGTCAGATAGAGAACCTGCGAGCCGTTGGCAGCCTTTCCATAGCCGATTGTAGCCGACTCGGAACCACCCTTGAAGTTGAGCTTGTAGGAGCCGAGGAGTGCCGAGAGCTCGTACTGGATGGCACTAACCGAAGCCGTATAGTCGCCATTCTTAAAGACTATCTTGGCCTTTCGTGCCGTCTTAGTGTCAGTAGTAGCGTCAACCTTGACTGTGAGCTTGTTGCCACTCTTGCTGATATGCACCCAAGAAGCATCACACGTCACGTCGAATTGGTCAAGATGTGGAATGGTCTTGGTCGCCGTCTTGCCATTATACCCTGACTGGATGTCTCCGAAGATAGAGGCAACGACGGTTGGCGAGACGGTGAACTTGCTCGTCTGCACGCCCTCTGCGCTCATCGTGAGCTTGTCGTCGTCGTAGGTGAAGTCCTGGACGCGGACGCCATTGATTGTCAGCGGCTGGTAGAGGCGCAGGCCCTTGTCGGTGAAGTTATAAGCGCTGGTAGTAAGATACTGGCCACCCTCGTAGATGTCGGCCTGGCGGTTAGTCAGGTCAGTGAAGACAATCTGATACGGCTTTCCACCGATAGTGAGGTCAACTTCAGAAGGGAAGAACGAGTCGCCCATGTCGACCACCTTGGCCATATAGCTGCTTGCCGGCTCAGTGAGCTTGCGCAGATAGAGGGTGTTGCCCGTCTTCTTGCCGTGCACCTTGACAACGCCGTTGCCTACGCTGTCGATGACAAACTCGAAGTCGCCCTTGTAGCCTTGATACTTGCCATTGGACGGTGTGGCGTACTTGTGCAGGAAGTTGTTGTAGGTGTCGAAGGACAGCACGGGACCGTCGTCCTCCTTCATCTTGTAGAGCGAGACAAGCTTACCATCATCAGGATTATTCTCGAATCGCACCGTGTCAGCATCCTTTGAGAAGGCAATCGTATAGGTGAAGCCACCATAGCTCTGGTTGTTCTCCGGATAATAGTCAAAGGCCCAGCCGTATGGCGCGCTGACCAGTGAGTCCTGCGCTGCTTGCAGGTATTCCTCCATACGCTGCGAGTAAGGCTTGTCGAAGATGTCTTCCTGGTCTTTCAAGCAAGACTGCATGAGCAAGGCCGGAAGGGCAAGCAAAGTATATAATAGAATCTTGTTTGTTTTCATAACCTGTAATTCTTGAACTATTTAAGACTTGTCAGATCAATATGTCCGCTCACTACGTTGTTTTCGCGGCTGGTCACCTCATCACGCACCTTGTCAAGGTCGATGCCAAAAGACTCCTTGTAGTAACGCTTGCAGATATCGAGCTTCTTTATGAGAGCATCGTAACCCGTATGGTCAGTGACTTTACCCGTCGTAGCATCATAGACGAGTGACTTGGCCAATAAGGCTTTCCATTGCTCGGGTGACTTGGTGACATACTCACTGACCATTTCGGCAAAATCCTCACGGCCCTCTTTCTGTGAATAAGCAGTGACAAAGCCCCGCTTTGCGAAACCGGTGCCGTACTTGCTGGAGCTCCAAGAGTCATTGACATAGCCCGAAGCCGTCACTTTGTCGAACTCGCGCGGATAGTCCTTGGTCTGGTTGACGATGTGCACAAACTCGTGGTGGATGGTCTTCAGATAGTACTCGTCGAGAGCTGCACGATTGTTGATGACCTCGTCGAGATGGTTCACGCCAAGCAGACGGATCTTCTTGCCGCCCTCGGCGGTACCGAGCTTCATCGTACCGTTGTTGTCATACTCAAACTCGCCGAGGAAGCTGAAGAGCTTCGGGAAGTAATTACGTGTGAAGTTGATACCGGCCGCTGCGGTGTAGGCATCCACGCATGTATATTTAATAATGTGTGCCAGCTCTACCGACTGCTTCATGTCGGCAGGTACGTCATAGTACTGCATGTCGGACTCTTTGTCATCGTAGCGATATTGTATCTCGATGTTGAACGGAACGACAAAGTTGGTATAGAGCCACTTGTCGAAATCGTTCTGCTCGGTCTTCGAGTTGGTGATGACACTCTGATCGGAGAGATTATCATCCGAGCAGGAGGTCAGTCCCGCTGCCACCATCGAGAGAAGCGATAAGCCTAATATATATTTCTTCATACTTGTTTTTTTAAAAAGGTCTATTAGTCGTCATTGCCATTGCGTGGGTTCTTAGGAACACCGGCACTCACAATACTCAACGGAATCTGCACAGCCATACGGGGATCATCCTGCTTGAGCCAGTCGAGGTTCTTCTCTGGTGTGCCGTCAGCACCAATCTGCCGGCGCGGGATCTCTATATTGTATCGCTTGATGTCGAACCAGCGGAGTCCTTGATGCAAGGTCTCGATGCGGCGCAGGTCAAGTAAGCACTGCAACATGCTTTCCTGTACAGAGCCTTCCGCATCGATGGTAAAGCGGGGATGCAGATGCTTCTTAGGGCTGGCCGTCATCTTGGCGGCATCGCTGTAGGCGTAGGGGATGCTGTTGAAATACTTCTGTACGCTCTCGGGCGTGAGCACTGAGTCGGTGTTGAAGTAGTTGTGCATCCACGTGTTCATGTCGGTGCAAGCGGCCTGGTAGTCTTTAAGCATAATCTCTGCCTCGGCACGGTTGAGCAGCGCCTCACCCATGGTGAAGCTGACGTTCAGGGCGTGGCGATAGCCTACGCCTTTTACCTGGTCGGTGTACTCAAATTCAAACGGGATCTTCATAATGACAGAGTAATCGCTCTCGCCCTGATTGTTGGTGAACGGATGCCAGATGATATTGTTCAGGTTACCCCACACATTGTTGCTGGAAACACCTTCCGTCTCAGCGAGATAGTTGGTGTGGGCATAGCGCCTATAATATCTCCACGGTCCCAAAGCCAACCCGGCATTGCTGGTGCTGGTCTGAATGAGCAGGTTGCACTCCTTCTCAGCGCTGCAATAGGCCTCACCGATCTTTACGGTCTGGTCGGAGGTGCTCAGCGGCATAGCCTCCAGTTCGGCATAGTTGCGCAAAGATGCGCCGGGGTTGCTGCCCAACAACAGGTCGGCATATTTCTTGGCCTTGTCCCACTTCTCATAGTAGAGATAGAAGCGGAGGGCAAAGGCGTAGGCTGCCTTCTTGTTGAAGTGGTACTTGGGAATAGTGTAGTTGTCGTTGATAAGAGGAATACCAGCCTCAATGTCTGCCTCCATGCTGGCATAGTCCTCTGCCACTGTACCACGCTCTTTCTGATGGCCGTCTTTGTCGACCATGCTTTCCACTTGTTTGCTGTAGTACACCCCCATGTCCCTGTCACTCGTCTTACTGTTGTAGGCCATGCAGAACTCGTTGGTGAGCAGGAAACTGTTATAGGCGCGCAGCATCAGGGCCTCGCCCTTGGTATTGCGCAGCTCATCGGTCGTGGCTCCACCGAGCTCTTCGATACTGGACAAGGCCTGGTTGGCCTTTCCAACGCACTTGTTGAGCTTATTCCACAGGTCTTCGGGCGAGTCATTGCCGTTTTCCTTGTCCTCCTTCCAGAAATACATCATGTCGCCCTCTCGGTCGCCAAGACTGTTCCGCGGGCCCATGTAGTCCATGTTGTCGGACATCAGCTCGTTCATTACCAGATTGCTGTTGGTGTTGTATGCGGTAGTCAGCAGTCCGGCGACCTTGGCGGGCGCGTCCATCTGTGTGCGGTTGTCGGGCATCTTGTCCAGGAAGTCAGAGCAGGATGTCATCGATGCCAGCAGTGTGGCAACCGCCGTACCGGTATATATGATATTTTTTAGTTTCATGTCTTATTCGATTCTGAGGGTTAAAGACCTAATCTTAAAGTCAGGGTGAACTGCTTCGGTGTAGGAGCAGCCACACCGCCGGTGTTGAAGAACTCAGGATCCTGTCCGTTGAGCTTCTTGTCGGCGTAGATGAGGAAGAGGTTGGTAGCCTGCAATTTCAGCGAAAGGCTGTTCACCCCTAAAGGATTGATAAGCTTCTGGGGGAAGTTATAACCCAACGACATCTCCTTCATGCGGATGAAGTCGCCCTTGGCGATGCGCTCCGAAGAGTAGTTGTAGCAATTGTAAGCCACCTTGAGCTCACTGTCGTTTTTGTTCTGGCGCCTGCTGGCAATGACGGGGATGCCGGTCACCTTCTCATCGCCGGCGTGAGTCCAGCGGTTGCGGAATTCCTTCGGTGTGGAGGTCAGGTCGTCATACTCGTTGCTGAAGACAGGGTCGAGACGCACCTTATTGCCGAAGCTATAGGTGATGAACACGTTGAGCTCCCAGTTCTTGTAGCGGAAGAGATTGCCCAAAGATCCCGTTGTTGTCGGCTCTGCAGGTCCCTCGTATTTCAGAAATCCCATCTTGTCGGGGTCACGTTCCTGCAAGTAGATGCCGGAAGTGGTGACTTTTCCGTTCTCGTCATAGAACGTAGGCAGTCCCTCGCGGTTCAGCCCTGCAAAGGGGATGCTGAAGATAGAGTTGGCAGGATAGCCCACCATGCTGTATCCGGTACCCTGCACAAGGTCGATGATACGGGCCTGAGAGAAGAGGCTCGTAATCTCGTTATGTGTCCAGGAGTAGATGAAGTTGGTCTCCCAACTGAAATCCTCGGTCTTGATGTTGGTCGTGCTCAACGAAACCTCAATACCATTAGACTTCATAGCGGCGACGTTAGCCAGATTCCAAGGTCCGTAGAGCGGACTGTTGACATAGCCGATGAGGTCTTTGTTGCGGCGCCAGTAGAAGTCGGTGGTCAGATTGATGCGGTTGTTGAGGAAGCCCAGATCCAGACCGACGTTGAACTCGCGCTTTTTCTCATAGGTCAGGTCGCTGTTGCCGATCTCCTCGCCGTATCCTTTCTCCTGGATGGTCGTAAACGGACGCCAGGGCACGGTGGCGGTGAAGACGGGCAGGGAGTTGGTCACAGGCGGGCGGTCGCCGGTAAGCGAGTAGCTCAGACGTAGCGTGGCATGTGTGAGCGCATTCTTGAACGCATCGCTGAACCAGCTCTCCTCGTGTGCATTCCAAGCACCGGAGACGTTGTAGGTAGGCAACCAGCGGGCTGATGTGGCCTTGCCCAGATAGTTGGTACCCTCGTAACGGAAGGTGCCGGTGACCTGGTAGCGTCCCTTATAAGAATAGGTGCCGGTGCCGAAGTAGGCTATGCTGCGGATGTGGGTGTTGGACATTGTATAGTAGTCGGTACCCTGCTCCTGCCATTTCTTGAAGGCCATGTAGTTGAAGAAGGGAATCTCGCCGTCATAGAACTGCATGCCCCAGCCGCGGCCCCACGTCTGCTTGCGGTCCACGCAGTTGGTCTCCATACCGGCATAGAGGTTGACAATATGCGAGTCGTTGAAGACATCGTTGTAAGAAGCCGACAGGCGTGAATCCCAACCAAAAAAGCTGTTGTCCGTGCGGTCATAGATACCACCGTACTCCAGAATACTGACAGGCAAAGCAAACTGGTTGTCGGGATCAGTGTAGAGGTAAGGGTTGTTGTCGCGGATGGTCGTGGTGCCCATGGCGCGGTAGGCCAGAGCCTGGTTGGAGTTGTCCTTGACGTAGTGCTCCATGGCTGACGAGGCACTCTTGACAGCGGCCAGGGCAGTGATCTTCACCTTGTCGATAGGCTTATAGTCAATGCTTGCCTGTACACGGAAGTCGTGAACATTGAGATCCATGTAGTTGTTGGTCAGTTCATTAAAGATGTTGAACTTGGCGTAGTTGCGGGTATAGTACTCGTTGGGGTCAAGCGTGCGTGAAGTGTTCAACGCATAAGAATAGGGGTTGATGTCGAAGTCACGGCTGACACCTCCGCTGACCGGGTCAATGGAGCGGCTCAGCGATCCAGGGGCCTTTTGCTTACGGTAAGAAGCATTGCCGATGAGGTTGACATCAACATGCTTGTTGATGGTGTATGTGGTGTTGATGTTGGCAGTGTAGCGCTGCACCTTGCTTGACTTATACCATCCCGGGTCGAACATGGCAGACAGGGAGGCATAGTACTTCGCCCTGTCTGTACCGCCGGAGACACTCACGCTGTGATTGTGCATGATGGCGGTAGAGAACAGTTCGTCAAACCAGTCGGTGTTGCGGTATTCGGCAGCGCGCAGATAAGCATTCTTGGCTGCTTCAGTGTTTTCCAGAGTGAACTGGCCTTTTGTGGCATCATATTGGGAAAGGAGCTCATACATGCGTCCGTAGACACCGCTGTTCATGGCATTGGCTGTCTCAGCGTAATTGAGGTAGCCTTTCTTTTGCAACTCCTGATACACTCCCATCTGGTCCTGGGAGTTCATGATGTTGAAGTTGCGGTAGCTGGGTTTCAGACGCATGGTATACTCACCGGTGTAGCTGATGTGGCTTTGTCCGGCCTTACCTTTCTTGGTGGTCACGACAATCACACCGGCCATAGCACGTGCGCCATAGATAGATGTGGCGGAACCGTCTTTCAGGATCTGGAAACTCTCGATGTCGTCGGCGTTGAGTCCGGCGATGGCGGAGGAGATCAGCGTCTTGGCGTCACCGGAAGACAGTGAGCTGGCATCCACATCGGTGATGTCCTCCATGATCACGCCGTCAACGACCCACAGCGGTTTGCTGCTGCCGAAAATAGAGGTAGCACCGCGCACGCGGATCTTCGGCGCTGTACCAAAGGTTCCGGAGACGTTCTGTACGCTCACACCGGCAGCACGGCCTTCAAGAGAGCGGCTGATATCAGCCATACCGTCGAGTTTGGCCTTGGACGCGTCGATCTTTGTGGCAGCACCGGAGAACAGGCGCTTGTCCTGGGTGGTCATACCGGTGACCACGACTTCTCCCAAAGTGCGGTCGTCGGACTGCAGTGTAACTTTCATGTTGGGCTTGGCGGCCACAGTCTGGCTCTTCATGCCAATGTAGCTGATCACCAGCTTCTTTCCCACTGGCACTGATAGCGTAAAATGTCCGTCGGCGTCTGTGACTGTACCGACTTTACTTCCCCCGTCTACCATGACAGAGGCTCCGATGATCGGTTCACCGTCTTCCTGCGATATGACCGTGCCCGTAATCGTCGTTTGGGCTAATGCCATACCCACAAAGAGGAACAGACAGGCAAGGATCATACTTAACCTTTTCTTCATAGACTCTCTTTGAATTTTAAATAAAAAATATTAATTGTGTTCTAATCTTCTTTGTCCAAATACTACTTCTCTCTCTTTCGCGCACTCATTAATCAGACGATCTATGTCTTATAAACCTCCTTTCATGACCTATTTGAGTATTTTCATTCTAAAATGATACAGTACTTCTTGTGGTGTTAACAAGTAAGCAACCAGTCTTTTTACGTATTTTTAAATACAGTTGCAAAGTTATATCAAAATATGCAAACTCCCAAACTTTCGCTAAAGAATCTAAGTAAAAAGCCGATTATTCTATCATTTGATATAAAAAAGCAAGTCAACAGATCGTTTTTTACACCACAACGTTTCTACCATGCACTGAGTTCATCGGCTATCTCCGGCATCTGACTCTTATGAAACGTGGGGCTCTTGATGCCTGCACGTTTCTGCCGGATATAGTCTTTCAGCAGGAAGACAGCACGCGGATGGAGCTTGACGATGGCAAAAAGGTTGCACAGCGTGATGCAACCCATAAACAGATCGCCAAGATTCCACACCAAGTCGAGACTGGCCAAAGCGCCGAAAAGCACCATGACAATACCGTTCATCACCCGCACGAAGGTCAGCCAACGGCGGTCGGCGGTGAGGAACTTCACGTTCATCTCACCATAGGTGTAGTTTCCGATGATCGACGAGAAGGCAAACATGAAGATAGCTACGGCGACAAACGTAGGGCCGGCAGTGCCTATCTCGTGCTGCAAGGCGTTCTGGGTAAGCTGAATGCCATTGAGACTGTTGTCAGTGTACACGCCGCTGAGCAGGATGATAAAGGCGGTGCAGCTGCAGATGAGCAGCGTGTCGGTGAAGACGCTGAGCGCCTGCACCAGTCCTTGCTTGACAGGATGACTGACATCGGCGATGCTGGCCGCACAGGCTGCGGAGCCTTCACCGGCCTCGTTGGAGAACAGCCCGCGCTTGATACCTGTCATCATCATGGCGCCAAAAGTGCCGCCGGTGAACTGTCGGAGACCAAAGGCATTCTCAATGATAATGGCGAACATGCGGGGCACAAGCTGAATGTTCATGGCAAGGATGACCAGCGCCAGGAGGATATAGAGCACAGCCATCACGGGCACGAAGATGCTGCTGACCTTTGCGATGCGGTTGATACCGCCAAAGACGCAGGCTGTGGAGAGCGCTACAAGGATAAGTCCCATCACCCAGGGCTGCACGCCAAAGGCTCCCTGCATGGCTCCGCAGATGGTGTTGCTCTGGATGGAGATATAGGCCATGCAAAAGGTGACGGTGATCAGTACAGCGTAAAGACGCGCCATCCAGCGCTTGTGCAAGCCAAACATCATATAATAGGCGGGGCCGCCGATATAGCTTCCCTTGGTCTTGCGCTTATAGAGTTGGGCCAGCGTAGACTCCACGAAGGCGGTAGCCGAACCAAGCAGGGCGATGACCCACATCCAGAAGATGGCACCCGGTCCACCTACCGCAATGGCTGTAGCCACACCGGCGAGGTTGCCGGTACCCACACGGGAGGCTATGGACACGGCGAAAGCTTCGAACGACGAGACGTGTTTCTCATGGGTTTTCTTCGTGGAGTCGCCCAACAGACGTATCATCTCGCCAATCATGCGGAACTGCACGCCACGCGTCTTGATCGTGAACAGTACGGCGCAAGCGATGAGGACAGCTACAAGGACGTAGGTCCACAACACATTGTTTATATAGGTGATCGCGGTGTTAAGCCAACCATCTGCTGAAAATATCTCTTCCATCTCTCTGTTACTTTTGAAGGTCTATCTCCCAATTTCGTGACAAAGGTACAAAATAATTTTGTTGATTGGTTCAAAATGAAAGGAAAATAACAACAATAGCCGATATTTCATCTCTTGAGAAAGCTCTTGAGTCTTTCTGACCGCGGATGGCTGAAGATATCCTCGGGCTTGCCCTCTTCTTCACTGATTCTTTTTATGATTACTCTTAATCCCTATCTCCTTTTTACTCTTTTACCTTATTTCCTCCATCTTCACGACATCGTAGCCCTTGATCTGTACTACGATAGGATGGAGTTGCGTGCCATGGAGCATACTCTGTAGTTTGGCATCGGCGGCATAGGTCTTGACCTGAGCAACGGCATCGGTCCATTGTTGGGCAGCCTCAGCGTCGGTAGCGTCGGCTTTGAGGTATTTAAGCTCTAAGATATAGCTGTGGGCCACCATCGGGTAGACCGTGTAGTTGGGCAGCAGGAAGAAATCGCAGTAGCCGTGGGAGAACTCCATCTCGGGAGCTACGAGATAATAAGGGTCAAGCGAGAGGAAAGCATTCATGAACCCCTGCAGGTTGCGCTCGCCCTCGATGAGCTGTCGCACGGCCGTGGTGTCGTGATAGGCTTTGAGGATATAGTCCATCATCGGACGCCAGTTGCCCTCCACGGCTGCCTGATAAAAAGGCACATTGAGTTGAGAGAGAGCAGTGGGGTGGATTTGTTGGAAGGCCTGCATCAAGTAGTTGTAGTACTGTATGCGCACGTTGTTGTTCGGAATACCGAGCTTCAGCGCAGCTCCAAGGGTGCCACGGATGGTGAGCATACCGTAGTAGAAGAGCAGACTGATGAAGTTGTCCTCGTCGGTGATGCTCTCGGCAGGGAAGTAACTGTTGACGGTAGCGATGGTGTAACCCATATGCACGATGTCGTAGATGGTCTGTCGGCGCTCCTCAGTCATGTTGCCGATCTCGATCAGGTTGCGCAACTTCTTGTAGTCGGTCTTTGTGTTGGGATCAACCATCTCTTCCGGCTTAGTTCCTGTATCGATAAGCGTGCTCATATAGTAGCAGACCATATCACTGTTAAACATGCCGGGCTCCTTTCCAAAGCTGGACTTGGCGAAGCAGTAGTTGTCGTACCACGGTTTGATGTCGGCAATGATACTGTCCTCTGTAACTTCCGGCTTGATGGCACCTGCATCTTTGTAATAGCGTATCATCTGACGCACCTCATCTTCGGAAAAGCCGAGCATCTGGTTGAAGCGCGAGTCGATGGTCATGTTCAGCGCGATGTTGTAACCACTCGTCAGGTCGTCGAGGGTGATGGGCGACACACCG
Source organism: uncultured Prevotella sp. (assembly GCA_900540375.1). Taxonomy (GTDB): domain Bacteria; phylum Bacteroidota; class Bacteroidia; order Bacteroidales; family Bacteroidaceae; genus Prevotella. The sequence continues at coordinate 110,293 of UQFS01000004.1, read as the reverse complement.
AGCATGATGATACGGTCGAACATCGGCTTGAATAGCTTAAACACGTCACGGTAGAAACCAGTTCCGTGAGTGAGATCGTGGTAAGCTTGTTGTCCTTTCACGTTCAGCACATTGTTGGTGAAGTTGTCATACTCGTCGACAATAAGGTATAGCGGGCATCCTGCCGCATGGGCGGCAAGGTTGAGACGATTGAGTATGTCCATACCAGTCTTACCTCGGAGCACTTCTTCTGCAACTCCCTCTGGATAGTATGAGGCATATTTCCTAACAAAGGTTTCACAGCAACTGGTTAGGTAGTTACTGAAATTCGTCTTCAGATTCTCCACATCACTGCCCACCAACGAGAAATCGAGGTGCAACACTTGGTATTTGTTGTGGTATTCTGTCGGATGGTCTACTACATACATTCCCTTGAACAGCTCTTGGAAGTTGTCCTTCTCATTGATGTCGTAGTAGGCTTCGAGCATGTTCAGAAACAGACTCTTGCCGAAACGGCGCGGACGGACGAGGAAGAGAAAGTTACCCGCCCGTTCCATCCGTTCGAAGTACATGGTCTTGTCCACCAAATATTTGTTCTCCTCCCGCACCTGCTTAAAGTCGGAGATGCCGTAGGGAATGCGCTTGAAATCGTTGCTCATCGTCTTGTTGCTTATCGTTGATGCAAATATAACCTTTTCCTTTCAGATAAACAAGACTTGGCGGAAGAAAATAGGGAACAAACCTCAGAAGACATTTCCACGACAGCATCATCAAGCAGATAACGCATAAACTTTCCGCCCTCCTTTTGTCTTGCTTTCTGACAATTTTCCACCTCTGAGAGTGCGATTTTCTGAAACAAGTAGGTACTTGAACGGAAAAACGCGAATTATGACGGACTTTTATAATTTGCTGACAAACAACTACTTGTAATTTATTGGCACGCTTTTTCACTGCTATACTGCTGATCCGCTCTTGTCAGAAAGCCTTTCTGATCCTATCAGAAAGCCTCTCTGACCACATCAGAAAGGCACTTTGACCACATCAGAAAGCCTTTCTGATCACTATAAAGAGCCTTTCTGATAAGAAGACCATGATTTTCGCTGGATTTCACAAGACTTTTCTGCTCAAAAGCCTTCACCGTTCTCTCTAGAATGAAAGAGAAAGTTGACAGACTTTTGTAAAGCATATTCTACAACTGTCCTGCCTCCACGAGGAGCACGACGCGCTCTGTGAGCCGGTCCACGCCCTTAGGCTCATAGTCCTTTTTCAGGCTGGCGCCGAACACCCAGGCGAAGGCTTGGTAAAAGCCGGCACGCACGGGACCGAGAAAGGCTTTGATGAGGTCATAGCTGGAACTGTTGCATTCGCGATAGACAAGCTTGATGAGCAGCTTGCCCTGACTGTAGGTGAGCTTCTTCATGCGCGGCGTGTATTCCTTCTTGATAGCTGCCTCCACGCGCTTCATGTGCTCGTCCTTGGCCTTCTTGTCGGGCAGCGTCTCGAGGTAATCGCCGGTCTCGATGATGATGCGGTTGACTTCCTTGGCAATGGGGAGCACCTTCTTCACGTTGTAAACCAGCCGGTTGAAGGCAGCACGCTCCTGCGCGTTCTTGAAGACGGGCTGAGTGAACACCCACACATTGTTGAGTTCCACATACTGGATGGAGTCACGGCCCATGAGCACCTTGCCCACCTTCACCATCGGCACGAAGGTGGGGTTGTCCATATCCACCTGCATGTCCTCGGGATTGACATGGCCCGGATGATCGATGTCGCCCTGTGCACAGGCGGCAACCACCATGCAGAGGCACACGGCAACCAGCGCGACATGCTTCCACATTCTGATGATGTAATCTGCAACCTTCATAACAGCCGCAAAATTACACAGATTTGGGCTGATACGGAAATAAATTAAGTTATATTTTGATGACTTCCTCTCTGTCAGCGCAAAATCGTCTGATACGACCATCGTTGGCTTTCTGCATCAGTGCCAAAAGGAAAGAGTCCGAAAGCAAGCGCAGAGAAGGAAGGATGACAGAATTGAGAATTTATCGTTGGAGAATTGAGAATTTTTAGAAAGAGAATTGAGAATTTATTGTCGCAGAATTGAGAATTTATTGTTGGAGAATTGGGGGAGAACTCTTCAAATAACAGACTTTACGGCAACCGCCATCGCGCAACTTTCGAACTCTCAGCGTCCCAGCACCCGCCTGTACTCTTCCAGCATCTGTTCTGCCACGCGGTTGCCCTCAAAGCGACGGACATATTCGCTGCCTTTGAGCGCCACGCTCCTCCGCTCATCCTCGTCGGTAAGCAACCGGTTAATATCCGCTGCCATGGCATCGGCATCGTCGGGATCGACATAGCTGTTGTCCGGTCCGCCGGCCTCTTCCAAGCAGGAGCCGGTGGCCGCCACCACGGGCAGCCCACTCTGAGCAGCCTCGATGACGGGCACGCCAAAGCCCTCGTAGCGAGAAGGATAGACAAAGACGTCGGCCAACTGATAGAGGGCGGGCAGGTCGGCATTGGGCACGCCATGGAGCAACACGATGCGGTCGTCGACACCATGACGGGCAGCGTACTCCATCACCTCGTTGGTGTAGCCGGTCTTGCGGCCAACGATGACCAGCTGCTCCTCTTGGGGCAGCTGCTGCAAAGCTTTCACGGCGAGCATCACGTTCTTACGCTCCTCGATGGTGCCGACGTTGAGGATATAATGGTCGGGAAGAGAATAGCGGTGACGAACGGCCGCCCGCTCGGCATCGCTCGCCGTCCGACGGAAGTCACTGCTGCAATTCTGATAGATGACATCAATGCGGTCGGCAGGATAATCGGAATAGTAGAGGATGTCGCGCTTGGTGCATTCACTGATGGCGATGATGCGGTCGGCCTCGCGCAGCGTGCGGTAGAACTTGCGGCGATAGAGCATCACGTCGAGCCGATGATAGTATTCGGGATGGCGCAGAAAGATGAGATCGTGGATCGTCACCACGGTCTTGATACCTGCGCGGCGTACGCCCCGGGGCAGCTCGCCGGTGAGTCCATGATACAGGCCGATGCCGTCGCGCCGCAGGTCCCTCACGATGCCTTTGCCGCGCCACAGATCCTGGGCCAGCCGCCAGCGCTTGCCGGAATAGGCAAACCGCAACCGCTCTGATGCGTGAACCTGACTGCACAGGTCGGAGCGTCCCTCATCGGGGGCATAGAGCACGAGTTCGGGACAGTCACTGCTGTCGGTCAGCGCATTGACCAGATTGCGTCCATAGCTTCCTAAGCCCGACGCGTTGCGCACGATGCGCTTCGCGTCCATTCCTATTTTGATGTTCATGCTACAAAGATATGGATTCTTTCTAATACATCTCACGATTTTACTACAAAAAAACAGAGGGAAACACCAAAAAACATTATTTTCCTGTGTTTTCATCCGTTTCTTTTGCTGCTGCCAACCATCGCATGATGCTAATAAGACTAAATACGAGATACGGGGGAGAAAGCTCTATTCTTTTCTTTACTTTTCCAAAGGTTGCCATTCATAATTCACTAAAAAGTAGTACCTTTGCAACAATAAAGAACCGAGTAAGTTTATTACCGGGAATGAAAAGAAACGCATCGGCAATCCCGAAATAGATTGCCGATAGTAATAATAAATTATATGGAATCGGTCAACTTGAAACAAGAGACACGTGACGGCTACACGATAGACACAAAGATGAAAGCCGTGTGGAACATACAGCTCACGATGTTTCAGCGCCTCATCGACGTGTGCAAAGCCCATGGACTGAGGCTGTGGTGCGACGGCGGAACACTGTTAGGAGCCATTCGTCACCATGGCTACATCCCTTGGGACGACGACATCGACATCGTCATGCCACGCCCTGACTATGACCAACTCATCAAGCTGGCCGACGAATTCGAACCCCGCTTCTTCCTTCAGTCGGTTTATACCGACCCTTATTATATCCGTGGCCATGCCCAGCTCCGCTGCAATGGCACCACATGTGTACGGCCCAGCGAGTCGTACCGCAAGTTCCATCAGGGCATCTTCGTCGACATCTTTCCCATCGACGGCGTGCCCGAGGACATCGCCGCGCGCAAGACGCTTGTCAAGACCACGCGCCACGACATTCGTCGTCTCAAGGCCGCTGAGCTCAACATTCTCTATTCCGGGCGTTGGGGACAGGTGTTCCGACGCATCAGCATCCGCCACACGCTCGCCAAATGCGGACGACAGAACTATTTCAAGCCCATCGAGGACCGTCTGCGCGCCAACCGTGTGGAAGACTCTGCTCACTGGGCTGAGATAACGATCGACGGCGATAAATTTGTCTTCGACCGACATATCTTCGACAAAACGCTGTGGGTGCCCTTCGAAAACATGCAAGTACCGGTGCCTGCCGGATATGACGAGTTCCTGTGCACACAGTACGGTCCGAACTATATGACGCCCATCCACGCCGCCAACAACCATGGTACGGTGGTGATCAGCACCACGGAAGACTACCGCGAACTGGCGCCGAAGGTCTTCAAGGAATATAAGCGCTCAGCCCTAAGCAGACTGTTGAAGAAACTAAAACATTAAAGGCTTGCCAAAACACAAAGCAAGCACACCTTATTATATATAGCACGCGCCGAACAAAGATCCGATGCGTGCTATATGTCTTTTATACGCTGTCATCATCAGATGTCAGTGCAGCCAATGATACATGGTCACTCCCAATCGGTAGCGCCAGTCGTTGGGATTTCGTCGCCACAGCCTGATGTAGTGCATAGGAAGCAAGGGCGTGCTGAGCCTCATGTGGTCGAGATAATGGCTCAGCGTGGGTGTGAGCGTCTGTACTTGCTTGTCGAGCAGAGCGAGTGCGGGCTCGGTTGTGTCGGCTAAGCGCAACAGACAGCGGCGATAGACAAACTTTGCACGACGCGCAAGCAGGCGTTCGGTGAGCCACTCGATATGAGTTGGGATATTGCCTCGGCGCGCATAGTGCTCAACCATGGATTTCATCACGGTCACATTGTCGCAGAAATGGCGGTCCTCCATGCCGTCGGCTACCGTCTGCCCCGGCCTGTCCAGCGTATAACGATAGAGCGGAACCGGCATATACCTCATGGTGTGCACTGCCACCAAGGGCGTGAAGTTCCACTCCACATCGGAATACGAGACACCCTCGGTCTGTTTGTAACCGATACTCCGCACCAATGCGGTCTTGTAAGCAACGTCGTGCATGGTGATCTTGAGGAAGCCATCGTCCTGATAGACGTCTGCGAGATCCAGATCCTTGTCGGCTTCCCACTTGAACGTGCGCACGTCCTCATGGTCAGTCCAAACCTTCACCATATCGTTCACGATATAATCTGCATCCGAGCGCTCAAGACTGTCGAGATACTCTCCCAACGCGGTAGTGTCGAAACAGTCATCGGCATCGAGCACCTTCACGTATTTACCAGTAGCCAAAGGCAGGGCCGCATTGATGCAAGAACCGTAGTTGCCATTGGTCTTGTCGATGACACGCACCATGTCGCGCCGTTCCGCTTCGAGCGCACGCGCCAGTTTCAGCGTACCGTCATGGCTTCCGTCATTGACGATGATCGCCTCAATGCGCTGGTAGCCAGGACAAAGCAACGAGCGGACACAGCGTTCGAGATAAGCCTCCATGTTGTAGGAGGGGATGATCACAGTGATGAGCTTGTCCATATCCTTTTACGCGAGCGTGACCAGTCCGTAAGGACAGAATGTGCGGTTACGGTTTTCAAAGGCAATATGGCGGTTGCGGTCCACCACTTTGCCACGACGATGATAGAGATGATAACAGTTCGCCGCGAACTGCGCATACTTCTTTTTCACGCCGAGGTTGAGAAGACGGTTAAACAGGTCGATGTCCTCTACCCCATAGCCCGTAAGCTTCTCGTCAAAGCCGTTGGTCTTTTTCAGGTCCTCGGCCCATACCGCCATATTGGCACTACGGCCGTAAAGAGGTTTCCAACAATACATATATCGCATGACAGGCTCAAGCCAGGGAGCATGAATCAGATTGGAGCGACGGGTGAGTCCATGAGTGAAGAATCCCAAATGAATGAGCTCGCCGCTCGTCAGCCTGCGGGTAAGCTCCGGCAACAGCTTTGCACGGCCCCCGGCTACGAAGCAGCCAGGCTCTGCCCAAGCCTCATGGTCAGCGACAAAATGCGGGTCGAGGATGATGTCCTGGTCAATGAAGATAATATAGTCGCCCGTGCAGTAGCGGCGTAAAGCCTCATTGCGCGACATCGCAGCACGGAAACCCATGTCGGGAATCCACGAATGATAAAGCGGACAAGGAAAGTCGGACTGATACCGTTCGATGAGCTGGCGCGTAGCATCCCCTGAACCATCATCCGCGATGATGACTTCATCGGGCATCCGCGTTTGCCGTTTAATACTATCCAGACTAAGCTTTAATGCCTCCGGCCAATTGTAAGTTGTGACAATCAAAGAGATTTTCATGATACTGATAAATAATTCTTAGTGACAATTGTCCATATTATACCAGTGGCTCTACGCCGCTCATGACAGACAAGTCAATTGTTATATGTACTCAAATCCTTTTTCTTTATGACGATAAACAGGCAGAAATCCCCTATTCCTCCAACCATCTTCTTGAAATCCGGTTTTCTGATAGTGAATTGGATAGGGAATCATCGCTACCCTTGCTTACTTAATAAACACAGATACAGTGCCAACCTTGCACATAAAAGAATGGAAATATGGACGCAATCCTATAATTAAGGATATCAAAAGAATATGATAATTTAAGACTCCCAGGAGAGTTTATTGACAGCCTCACTCAATGCGGTCTTAAAGAAGCCCCCCGTGCTAAGAAGCTGGGATACTTTGTGCACTTGTGCAGACATGGATGCGCGCTGCGTTGCCGTAACGGCCAACAGCCGTTCGTCGAGCTCCTCCAGACTGTCAATGAGTATTCCTATTCCCATGCTTTCCACAACTGTTGCCAAAGCGGACTGCTTCCATACTATCAACGGCAGACCGGCACGAAGGTAAAAAGAGGCCTTATGGGGGGAGTTCCACCGTAGATACTCCCCGAAATGTCCGGAACAGGTAGAGAGACTGTCACCATCCCATACTAAGCCATAGTCGCCCGGAACATGGGCGATAAAGTCTTCCGATGCCATGAAGTCATGAAGATGGACATGTTCCGACTCTTTTAGTCCTGGCAGTCCCTCTTTATTCCCAAAGACCTCGAGATCGTAGTTTTTTACTGATTGCACATCAAGGAGAAAGAGATTCTTGCGCGGACTTAATGCCCCGGCATAGACAACTCTTGGTAAGGCCGTTCGCTCACTGGCAACTATATCAGGACAGGTAGAAGCCGAGCGATAGTCGAACAGTTGTAAGGCACCCAACCCATGGGTGAAACCATGTTGTAAGAGCCATCCCTTCATAGTGTCGTTTGACGCAATAACATAGTCGGCATGCATTAGCCGTAAAATCTCTTTTTCTATTGTGAGCTTGCGACGTCTCATGGAACCAAGGTCGTGAATCAGCGCTACGACCTTTGCCCCACGGGCATGAGCCTCATTGCAAATAAAAGAGAAATACTTCTTTATAGGATATTGCAGTACCACAATATCTCCACGGCGTACGGTAAGTCCCAATTTCAAGACTCCGGCCAAGTCAAGAAAGAATGACACGACCTTACTATGATAGTAAGTGGTGGGAAGACCTAAGTTGACAGCCCCAAGCTCTCGCAACGTGATCTCATTGTCGTGCTTGGCTTTATTGCCAGAACTTCTCAGTCCACGATAATTATGTGTCAAAAAACAAATCCTATGATTCATTGCATATATTTATAGTTCAAGTTTGAATTCAATTTCTCGTTTTTGCATATAATGTTTCCAAAACTTTCGCCGTGCTTTCATAGCCACGCTCTCGGCCTTGTCCGCATCGAAAGCTCTTAACTCGGCATAGCGCCTCACTAATAGCTGTATAAATCGCTTGGGGCCCCATAGACGTGCGAAGCTCTTACATCCACTTCGCAATGACACGGGACCGAACCGCATACGGTTAATATCTACTATGGAGAAATGGTAGTCATCGCCCTCTTTGTCCCACAGAATGTTGCCTGGAGAAAAGTCTAAATGCAGCACCTCCTGTTCGTGCATATGCGCCGTAAAGTGCGCAAGGGCATCGGCCATGGGTTCATAGACATTGGGAAGAGCATCGCCCATCTCGTAGAGCAGGTGAGAATAAGAACACTGCTTGCTAATGAAAAAGCTCTGCCCTAAGAGTCCACCCTTACGTTTCTCAAGATAAGCGATAGGCTCCGGTGTGCTGATACCCTTTGCATTGAGGACACCAGCGAATTTGTAGGCACGAATTCCCTTGGGGCTCCTCAAACCTGATGAATAAACCAGCAGGTTGATGCAGTTGGGCTGATGATAGCGTTTTACATTCACCTCTATTCCGTCAGGTGTCAGAAAACTCTTAATGAGATTACGTCTTCCTCCATATATATAGTTTCCTTCGGTCTCAAACCTGTCAGGAAGTGCCTCTAAGAAATGACGCAAGTACTCGTATTTAGGGTTGACTGTTATCTTCATTTCTATTTTGTGATTTCTCTTTCGTCAGCACAGCTACTTTCATCACTTTTCCATTGACTACCTGAAATCGGCGGTCAAACTCTTCATGAGTGCGCTTCCAGTGGTCGTGGCTCCATAGATAATATTCGGGCTGACGGCTGATGGTTTTCTCCAACATGGCAAAGAACTCGCGTGTGATGCCAAACTCCGGCAGCGTATTCGGCTCGCGGGTGATGAGATGGTAGGTACACGTATAGTAGCCACGCCGCGGACGCCCCATCTCCACATAGAAGACGGCATTGTTCATCTTGCGCATGATGCGCTCGGCTCCCGTGAAGACCGGCGTGTCGTGGTTCAGGAAAGGCAACCAGCAATGGATATTCTCCCACTTGGGTGCCTGGTCGGCGATATAGCCGAAGATAGACCTCCGCCCTTCCTGCCGGAGTTTGATGAGCTGTCTGAGGATGTCTTTCTTAGGGACGGTGATCACATTGGGCTGAGAAGATCGTATACGGCGGAAGAGATAGTCAAAGGCATCGTTGTGCAGTGGGTCGTAGATCAACCCCATGACACGCTCCGGCGGCAAGTCGATGCCTACACAGGAAAGCCATTCCCAATTGCAATAATGCCCAAGGATGGCGGCCACGTCCTGTCCCTCTTTGAAGCACTGCTCCACTTGCTCGGAGTTGTAAGTGATGAACCGGCGGCGCAATTCCTTGTCGCTGATGCTCAGAAGTTTCAAGGCTTCGAAGAAATAGTCGCAGAACCAATGGTAGAAGCGACGCTCCAAGTGCACGATCTCCGAGCGGTCTTTCTGCGGAAAAGCCGTGGAGAGGTTGCGCCGCACTATCTTTCGGCGGTAGCGCACCACATAGTACATGAACACAAACTCCATGTCAGAGAGCACGTAGAGCACTCGGAAAGGCAGAAGCGACAGTGCGTAGAAAAGCCAATATACGAGTTTCGTCATAATCGTCAATCGTTTAGCGATGCATCAGCTTTGCATGTCGTGCAGACGCTTGTAATATCCCTGCAGAGCCATCAGCTCGTCGTGGGTGCCACGCTCCACAATCTTTCCCTCATGGAGCACACAGATCTCGTCGGCATTCTTGATCGTTGAGAGACGGTGAGCGATCGCCACCGTAGTACGTGTTTTCATCAGTCGCTCCAAAGCATCCTGCACGAGTCGCTCGCTCTCGGTGTCAAGAGCGGAGGTAGCCTCGTCAAGGATGAGGATGGGCGGATTCTTGAGGATGGCGCGTGCGATGCTGACGCGCTGACGCTGTCCGCCCGAGAGACGGCCGCCACGGTCACCGATGTTGGTGTCGAAGCCATGCTCCGAAGCCATGATAAAGTCATAGGCATTGGCGATCTTTGCCGCGCGAATGACCTCTTCCTTGCCGGCGTTGTCCACACCGAAGGTGATATTATTATAAAAGGTGTCGTTGAAGAGGATAGCTTCCTGGTTGACATTGCCGATGAGCTGACGCAGGTCGTGGATTCCGAGGTCCTTGACATTAATGCCGTCGATGAGCACCTCACCCTCCTGCACGTCGTAATAGCGTGGTATCAGGTCCACCAAAGTGGATTTTCCAGAGCCGCTCTGTCCCACGAGCGCAATGGTCTTGCCCTTGGGAATGACAAGGTTGATGTCACGAAGTACCCACAGGTTGTCGTACTTAAACGAGACGTGGCGGAACTCTATCTGATGTTCAAAGTTGCTGATATGCTTTGGAAGAGCTGCTTCCTTGATATTGGATTCGGCCTTGAGAATCTTATCGACACGCTCCATAGATGCCAGACCCTTCGGAATATTATAGCCGGCTTTGGAGAATTCTTTCAGAGGATTGATGATGCTGTAGAGGATCACCATGTAATAAATGAAGGTAGGACCGCTGAGCACTTGCTTGTTGAGCACCAGGATACCGCCAAACCAAAGCACGATGACGATCATCACAGTTCCTAAGAACTCGCTCATGGGGTGCGCAAGCTGCTGACGGGTATTCACCTTCATGATGTTGTCACGGTAAGCAGAGTTGATGCTGTCGAAGCGCTTGTTCATCTTCTCTTCGGCACAGAAGGCCTTAATGATACGTAGACCTCCCAAGGTTTCCTCCACTTGGCTCATGGTGTCGCTCCACAAGCCCTGTGCTTTAATACTCCGTTGCTTGAGCTTTCTTCCCACCTGTCCCATGAACCATCCGAAAACGGGCACAAAAACAATGGTGAACAGTGTCAGCTGCCAGCTGATCAACAGCATGGCCACGAAGTAAGAGATGATCAGCACAGGATTCTTGAACAGCATGTCGATGCTTGACATGATGGAGTTTTCTATTTCCTGCACGTCGCCCGTCATGCGGGCAATGATGTCGCCTTTGCGCTCGTCGCTGAAGAAGCCGAGGTCGAGCGACGTAATCTTCCGATAGAGCTGATTGCGGATGTCACGCACCACCCCGGTACGGATTGGGATGATCGTTGCCGAGGACAGAAAGTAAGTCAGCGTTTTCAGACCCGTCATCACCACCAGCACAAGACCGATAAGCAGCAATGTCGTGGAAGAGCCGAACTCTGCGATGACCTGCTGCACCAAATAGTCGGCATTGTTACTCAGCACTTCTTTGTTCCAAGCCCATGGCATCATAGCCGTGGCAGAATGGGCTCCTTCCGTTTTGAACAGAATTTGCAGCAGGGGAATGAGTGTGGCAAAGGAAAAGATATTCAATATCGCAGAAAGGATATTGAACAAGATGGACAGTGCCAAATATTTCTTGTAAGGCGGCAGAAACCGTCGGAGTACTTGCAGGAACTCTTTCATATCGCTTCGATTTTCTTATTCTTCCCCCATGACTTCTCCCATGAGTGTAGCTGATGATGAGCCTGTGACACGCACCATGACACGCTCGCCGGGACGGTGGTTGCCGCGCGCGATGACGACGGCTTTGTTTTGTGGTGTGCGGCCCATGAGCTGATCGTGGGAACGTTTGGCATAGCGCTCAAGGAGCACCTCAAAGGTCTTGCCCTCGTCGAGCTTGTTGCGCTCAGCCGAGATCTCGGTTTGCAGGCGGATGAGCTCATTGAGGCGGCGGACCTTCTCTTCCTCGGGCACGTTGTCAGGCAGGTGCTTGGCAGCGTAGGTGCCGGGACGCTCACTGTATTTAAACATGAAGGCGGCGTCATAGCCGACCTCACGCACGAGGCTCATCGTCTGTTGGAAGTCCTCCTCGCTCTCGTCGTGATAGCCCACAAAGATGTCTGTCGTCAGTCCGCAATCGGGGATGATGCGGCGGATGGCGGCCACTTTGTCAAGATACTGTTGGCGCGTGTACTTGCGGTTCATCAAGTGCAGCACCTTGTCACTGCCGCTCTGTGCCGGGAAATGAATATGATTACAGAGGTTGGGCTCATCGGCGATGGCGTGCAGGATGTCCTCGGTCATATCCTCAGGATTGGAGGTCGTGAAGCGCACACGCATGTCGGGTACGCTCTCGGCCACGCGCCGCAGGAGTTCAGCAAAGGAACACACATGGAGCTCCGTGCCGTCGGTCTCGTTGATGATGATGCCGTTGTCGGGCCGCTGACCGTTGGGCAATAGTCCATAGCTGTTGACATTCTGTCCCAGGAGGGTGACTTCCTTGAATCCTTTGTCGTGAAGGTCACGTACCTCGCGCAAGATGCTCTCCACGTCGCGCGAACGCTCACGGCCACGGGTATAGGGTACGATGCAATAATGGCAGAAGTTGTTGCAGCCGCGCATGATGCTCACAAAGCCGCTCACATGGGCCGGGCTCACACGCAGAGGCATGACGTCGCGATAGGTCTCGGTGGTGGAGAGCTGCACATCCACGGCAGGCTGACCGACCTCTACGGCTGCCACCATCTCGGGCAAATGGAGATAGCTGTCAGGACCACACACGAGATTGGCGTGATGGTTCTCGATCAAGTCATTCTTCACGCGCTCGGCCATACAGCCCAGCACGCCGAGAATCGGCCTGGGGTACTTGGCTTCGGGATTGTCGTGGGCGTGGCGGCGCTGCTGGGCGAAAAGGGTGTCGAGACGATGATAGATCTTGTTCTCGGCATTCTCGCGCACCGAACAGGTGTTGAGAAACACCGCGTCGGCATCTTCTTCGTTGGCAGTGGGTTCGTAACCGGCCATCTGCATGACGGAGGCAACAACTTCGGAGTCGGCTACATTCATCTGGCAGCCATAGGTCTCGATATATAGTTTCTTGCTCATTCTGTATATGCGTATGTAATAAGACTGCAAAGTTACGAATAATTCCGCTGATATACAAAACTTTAGTCGTTCTTAGGCGGGCTTTATCAAGAAATGTCAGCGAAAAGATGTACCTTTGTAAAGACATTCTTTCGTTGAAAAGCAAAAATTAACCGCCAAGAGGTTAACATTCTCTTCACCGAAGGGTATTGATAATAAAAAAACAGACGATGGACAGACAGCACGTTGAACAACTCTTCCGCCGGCACTACCGCCACATGTATACCGTGGCCTGCTCCCTGCTCTACGACAGCGAGGAGAGCGAGGACGTGGTGAGCGAAGTATTCGCCAGCCTGCTGGAACGCCGCACTGAGTTGTTGCCGGCTTCGGCCGAAGGCTATCTGATGGTCGCCGTGCGCAACCGCTGCTTGAAACGCCTGCGCAACAAAAGCACACGCGAGCGCATCCTCCACCTCTACGCCACCGAGCCACTGCCCGATGACAGTTGGCAGGACGACGAACAACGTCTCTGCCGCCTGCGCACGCTCGCTCACGCACTGCTCTCGCCCGACGAGCTGCGCATCTTCACCCTGCGTTTTCTCGACGGCAAAGACTATAAGGCCATCTGCGCCGAGACCGGTACGAGCCGCATTGCCGTGTGGAAACATCTGTCGCACATCGTCAAAGTATTGAAAAAGAACGTTAATACCCCTAAGCCATGAACGATTCCGATGAAGAGAAAATCAAGCGTTTCCTTGACGCACAAGAGCATCCCGAGCACTACACCGACGAGGAGCTCAAAGAGATCATAGACGAGACCCAACCGCTCGCACAGCTAAAACGTGCGCTCACAGAGGAGCGGGCTGAAAACGAAGACGTCGACGTGGACAGTGCGTGGCGGGCTTTCTGTCAGGCCCACGATGCCAAACAGCATTCCAATGCTGAGCCGTACACTGATACGACTCCGCAATCCGATCGTATAGCTCAGCCAGAGACAGACTCTGTCGCAGTTCTTTCCCGCCGCCGTCTTCCCCGTTGGCTGCGCGTGGCCGCTGTCTTTCTCGGTTGCGTGTTGCTCACCGGTGTGGCTCTTGCTGCTATGACAGGATTGGGCTGGCTCCGCAATCCTTTTGCCAAAGAGAAACCAGAGGTAGCACAACGCACGTCGGTCACAGCCTCATCGCAGGATACCGCCGCAACCGCCGACAGCATCTCACCGAGACAGAAAGAAAGCAAACCGGCTCCCGTGGTCAAAGTCTTCGACAATGCTACCCTGGCTGACATCCTCGATGAGATGGGCCGTTACTATGGACTGAAGGTCGTCTATCGCAACGCGTCCGCCAAGACTATCCGACTGCACTTTGAGTGGGATCAGGCTAAAAGCGTAGATGCCGCTATCGCCGTCCTCAACGGCTTCCAGCAGATTGCCGTCACACACAATGGCGACGAGATTGTGGTAGAGTAACCCAAAAACGAAAATGTTATGAAGAAGATACTCCTATTATTATATATGCTCCTGCTGTGCACCGCCATCGGCCGCGCCCAACGCGTGAGTCGCGACTTCCGCAACGTGACAATGCCTGCGGCCTTGCAGCAACTGGGCGGCATGACCCACCGCTACACCATCAACTTCATCTACAACGACTTGGAGGACTTCCGTGTGACGGCATCGGTCAAAGGCGCGTCAATCCCCGAAGCCATCCGCCACCTCATCGGCTTCTATCCCATTACGATGACGATGGTGGGCGACAGCATCATCAACGTGGAATGCTCACAGAAGACAACATTGAGATACAAGGGCCGCATCGTCGACGAGAAAGGCGAGGCCGCCGAATACGCCAACATAGTGCTGCTCTCGCCCGCCGACTCCTCGTTCCTTGCCGGAGGCGTGAGCAACGAGAGCGGATACTTCGTCATTCCCTGCAACGCCCGCCACGTCATCGCCAAGGTGGCCTACGTGGGCTACAAGTCTAAGCTGTGGACCGCTGCCTCGCCCGACCTTGGTACCATCCGCTTGCAGGCCGACCGCTATACGCTGAAAGGCGTGACGGTGAAGACGCAACGGCCACAGTATCGTGCCGCAAAGGGTGGCATGACCATCGACGTGGAGCACTCGGTGCTGAGCAAGATGGGCACCGCCGTCGACGTGCTCGGACAGTTGCCGCGTGTCACGGCATCGGGCTCCGGCATCAAGGTGTTTGCCAAGGGCACACCGCTCATCTATATCAACAATAAGAAAGTGACCGACAACCGCGAATTGACTGAACTGAAATCAGAGAACATCAAGAACGTGGATGTCATCACCGCACCCGGCTCGCAGTACGATGCCACGGTAAAGAGCGTCATCCGCATCCGCACCCGTAAGCCAGCGGGCGAGGGATGGAGCGTGAGGAACGATGCCAACGCAAAATACAACACGATGTGGGCAGGATATGACCAAGCTACCGTCAAATACCGTATCAAAGGACTGGAACTGTCTAACACCACGGCTCTCTATAGCCAAGTATTCAAAGAGGACATCAACACGGGTTACACACTCATGCCCAAGGACAACACCATCAACATCGACCAGCATTTCAACGACGCCTTCCGGCAGAACGTGCTGTCGCAGACCTTCCGCTTGAGCTACGACTTCAATGCTGACAATTCCATCGGTGGCAGTTATTGGTTCTACAAGACCTTGTCAAGCAACATGGATGCGAACAGTATCCAGAATGTCACGCGCAACGGTGTCTATGAGGGCTCCATCCTGCAAAGCCAGCGCCAGCACAGGGACGTGGGGCCACGCAACGAGGCCAACCTCTACTATACGGGCAAGCTCGGCAACTGGAGCATCGACTTCAATGCCTCTTACCTCCACATGAAATACATGCTGAGCCAGCAGAGCGCGGAAGCCAGCACGGAATTAGGCGACCGCGACGTGGCGAGCAACGGCGGACAGCGCAGCGACCTGTGGGCTGGGAAACTCGTCGTGACGCACCCGGTAGGGAAGGGCACGCTCTCGTTCGGCTCGGAATACACGCATACAAAGAGTGTGGGCTTTTATGTCAACAGCGAGAACTATGTGCCTGCCTCCAGCACCAAGCTCTATGAGGCAAACATAGCGGGCTTCGCTGACTTCTCCTTGCCTTTAGGTCACTATGAGCTCGATGCTGGACTACGATACGAGCATGTCACGACCGACTACTACAGCTTCGGCAAACGGGAGCAGGAGCCGAGCCGGCGCTATGGCAATCTCTTTCCCAATCTCTCGCTGTCGTGGAATAAAGATTTGTGGTCATGGCAGTTGTCTTACACCATGAAGACCTCCCGACCGGGATACAACAACCTGCGCAACTTCATGCAGTATGACAGTCGTTATCTCTATGAGGGCGGCAATCCCTACTTGCGCCCGGAATATACCCACAACGTGGAGCTGTCGGCCGTGCACAAATGGCTGAGTGCCTCGGTCGATTACGACTATGTCCATAAGCCTATGCTACATACCTTTGGCTTGTACGACAACCAGGAGATAGCCTATTTCTCGGTTCGCAACATGGGGCACTATCAGATGCTTAGTGCCTCCGTAACGGCCTCGCCGACATTCAGTTGGTATCATCCCTCCTGGGAGATAGATTATTCCCAGTTGTTCTTCCGTGAGCCCACCAGTCTCTGCTCCCGCCATCCCTCGTTTACTTTCGTGCTTCGCAACAGCCTCGTCTTTCCGCATGGGTGGATGGCGAGCCTCGACCTCTATGGCTACACCGACAGCTATGAACCGATGCGGCAGTCAGCAGGTTTTGTGACCGTGTACGCGCGGTTGCGCAAGTCGTTCTTCAAAAACCGCCTCGTCTTCCTCCTCCAAGCCTCAGACCTGACCAAAAGCAAT
Source organism: uncultured Prevotella sp. (assembly GCA_900540375.1). Taxonomy (GTDB): domain Bacteria; phylum Bacteroidota; class Bacteroidia; order Bacteroidales; family Bacteroidaceae; genus Prevotella. Next base: position 93,659 of record UQFS01000004.1, on the reverse strand, counting down.
CGTGAGCGGTGGACGTATTATGGTACTGATGTCATCAGCCGAAAGGATGCTAACAATTTCACGCGCAGCATCTCGCTCACCGTGACCTATAACTTCAATGCCACACGCAGCCGCTATAAAGGTACCGGTGCCGGAAACGAAGAGAAGAAGAGACTGTGAGCATTTCCAAGAATGATCGTGCCAAAGCCACAAACGTATCAACCCAAAATAAAAGTAATGTTTAACTGGGTCAACCAACATTAAAAATAAGACTCAAAGTAGTCAACTTAAATCGTTAAACTACAGACCGAGCTTTAGTAATGCGATTACCAAGCTTTGGTAATGTGATGACCAAGCTTTGGTAATAGTCATAAAACTACGGCGGCCCATCCTCAGGAAGGATGAGCCGGTGTTTAGTTACTGTTGTTCGCTTACTATCACGTCAGAACGTCACGCCAACGTTAAGGTTGAAGCAGCCTGTACGTGTGTCCTCAAAGTCGTAGTGGCCAATGTTTGCCAAACCGATATCATAGCTCATACCGAGGTAGAGCATTTGGAAACTCACGCCACAACCCAGACGTAGACCACCATCGAAACGTTTGAAGCTCGCCTGGTCGTCACTGAAACTGGAGTAAGCCTCGCGGTGGCCATAGTCCTTGATCTTGCCGCCTACGCCTACGGCCAGATAGCCTCCGGCAAACGGCTCCACCGAGATGTCGGGCGTAGCCTGGTATTTATATTTCAGCAAAAGCGGCAGTTCGAGGTATTCCAACCGGTAGGTGAACTTATTGCCGTCGTAGTTGCCTTTACCGCCTTTCTCCACATAGGAGAGTCCGGTCTCGAAGAACAGTGGGGCTGTATTGGTGAGCTGAGTGCCGATAACGGCTCCTACATCCAGTCCCGTTCGTGCGTCGCTGCCGTCAAGAACGGATGCGTCGGAGTTCACTGTAGCCACGGCCATGCCCAAACGAAAACCGTAATAGACATTGCTGCCATAGCCGTAGACCGTACGGCCATTGTTGTTTCCTCCATGCTGGCGGTAGTACTCGGCACGCTTACTGGGCGGAATAGGGCGCCCGTCGGGATAATATTGTGCTGCGGCAGGTAGCGTCAGCAACACGGCAACGGCCAGAAACAGAATCTTTTTCATCTTTTCCATATTACAATACGATTGATACAGACCAGCCTATAGAAGGTCTGGATAATGAATATCACAAAGTTAGCCTTTTTCTTGCATTGGGTTTACGAGGAAATACCTATTTGTCGATAGGTTTTTCCCTCTTTTTCTTTTCTTTGACAACCTTATTTCTTAAAGCCCAACTTCTCGCAGAGTTCCTTCATTCCCTCTGACGCGCCTTTCTGTATGTGCGTGAACTTACCACCTGGCGCATTGAACACCGGGGCAGGGTCTACCAAGTAAACCGGACATCCCTGTGGCGCGTACTGCACGAGTCCGGCAGCAGGATATACATTGAGCGACGTGCCGATGATGACAAAGATGTCGGCTTTCATCGCCTCGCGCGCCGCCGGATCGAGCATGGGCACGCTTTCACCAAAGAAAACAATGAACGGGCGGAGCAGCGAACCATCGCCGGCTTTGGCACCGGGCGCCACGTCGCTGTGCTCGGGCGTGAGCTGCTGGATATAGCGCTCGTCGTAGGGATCGATGCTCGAACACACTTTGGTCAGCTCGCCGTGCAGGTGGATGACATGTGTGGAACCAGCCTTCTCATGGAGGTTGTCCACGTTCTGCGTCAAGACACTGACGTCGTAATCCCTCTCCAAGGCAGCGATGAGCCGATGCCCCTCGTTGGGCTCAGCCTGCCATAGCTTTTGCCGAAGCATGTTATAGAAGTTTGTCACCAGCGTGGGATCCGCTTCCCACCCCTCATGAGAGGCTACCTGCTCCACCGGATAGTTCTCCCACAGTCCGTCATTACCACGGAACGTCTTGAAACCACTCTCCACCGACATACCGGCGCCCGTAAGAAAAACAATTTTCTTCTTCATCTTCATATTGCCTTTAGAACTGTTATTATACCACAAAAATAATATTTTTTTCGCAATATGCCGCTTGTTCACAATTAAAAATAGTATCTTTGCACATTATTTATAATTAGCATCAAACAATAGAAATGGACAAGACAAGTTACGCGCTGGGCATGAGCATTGGTCATCAACTCCAGCAGATGAACGCAACCGAACTGAATATCGACGATTTTGCAAAGGCCATCCGCGACATCTTTGCCGGAGAAGCTGCCATGACCGACATGGATGCTCAGGCTGTCGTGCAGGCTTTCTTCCAGCAAAAAGAGGAGGAGCAGGCCAAGGCCGCACAGACCGATGGACAGAAGTTCCTTGAGGAGAACGCCAAGAAGCCGGGCGTGGTCACCCTGCCCAGCGGACTGCAGTATGAAGTGCTGCGTGAGGGCGACGGAAAAAAGCCAAAAGCTACCGATCTGGTAGAGTGCCACTACGAGGGAACACTCATCAACGGTCAGGTCTTTGACAGCAGCTATCGCCGTGGCGAGACAGCTACTTTCCCCCTCAACCAAGTCATCAAGGGCTGGACAGAAGGTTTGCAGCTCATGCAGGAGGGTGCCAAATATCGCTTCTATATCCCTTACACACTCGGCTACGGAGCCAATGGTGCCGGCCAGGCCATCCCGCCATACGCTACACTGATCTTCGATGTCGAACTCATCAAAGTAAAATAACAAAAGATACAGAATAAAACATCAACTAATGAAAAGTTTGAAAGTATTGGCTGTTTTAGCCATCGCCGCTGCCACATTCTCTGCTTGCGGCAATTCCACTCCCAAAGCCAACCTCAAGACCGACGTCGACTCGCTGAGTTACGCCATCGGTCTCGCACAGTCACAGTACGTGCGTCAGGCCATCCAGCAGGGTCAGGTCATCGACACGACCTACATGGATGAGTTTGTAAAAGGCATCAACGAAGGTGCCAACGCAGGCGACGACAAGAAGCGCGCTGCCTACATCATGGGTCTGCAGATCGGTCAGCAGATCGCCACACAGCTGGTCAAGGGCGTCAACCACGAAGTCTATGGTGACGACTCCACCAAGACCATCTCCCTGAAGAACCTCCTCGCCGGTTTCGTTACGGGTGCCACAGGCAAGAAAGGCCTCATGACTCCGGAGATGGCTAACCAGGTTGCTCAGACCAAGATGGAGATCATCAAGAGCAAGACCATGATGAAGGAATATGGTACCAACAAGGTTGCCGGTGAGAAGTTCCTCACTGCCAACAAGAAGAAACCGGGAGTTGTCACACTGCCCTCCGGCCTGCAGTACAAGGTCATCAAGGAAGGACACGGCGCTATCCCGACAGACACCACTACAGTAAAGGTTAACTACGAAGGCCGCACAATCGACGGCAAGATCTTCGAAAGCTCCTACACCAACGGCCAAGGCCCTGTCACCATCCAGCCCAAGCAGTTCATCCCTGGATGGACTCAGGCGTTGACTCGTATGCCCGAGGGCTCTGTTTGGGAAGTCTATATCCCTCAGAGCTTAGCCTACGGCGCTCGCGAAGCCGGACAGATCAAGCCTTTCTCTACCCTCATCTTCAAGATTGAACTGATCAAGGTAGGCGGCAAGTAATCCTCCGGCTACCGCGATTATACGATCATACAAGACACCCCCCTCCAGGCTACGCTCCCCAAGGAGACAGCCAGAAGGGGGCTTTTTAAACCAATACACAACAATGAAAAAGATTCTAACCATAGCCACGCTGATCGTCTCAGCACTTGCCATCCTCCCCGCTCAGGCTGGCAACAACAAGAAAAACAAAAACAAGGACAAGAAAGCAGAGGCCTGTACCGAAGCTTGCTGCGCTCCCGCGAAGCTCACCTCCACGGCAGACTCCATCAGCTACGCCGCCGGATACGCTGCCACACGCGGTCTGATGCCTTATCTGCAGCAGCGCTTGCATGTCGATACGGTCTATATCAACGAGTTTTTACGAGGTTTCCGCGAGGCCGTCGCTAAAGCCAAAGACCCTGCCTACGTAGCTTACCAGGCCGGAACGACCATCGCCCAGCAGGCCACGGAGAGCATTCTCCCAGGGATGGGACGTGAGTTCAAGGACACCAAAGACTCTCTGCGGAGCAATCTCTTCTATGAGGGATTCCTCGCTGCCGTCAAGGGCGACACCACTATATATAAGGAGGCAACAGCCTCTAAGTATTTCGAGCAGAAAGCCGAGGCTGTCCGCAACGCCAAAAACGCCGCGTGGAAAACCGAGAACGAGAAATGGCTCGCCGACAACGCTGCCAAGCCGGGTGTAGTAACCATGCCTGACGGACTGCAGTATAAGGTGCTCAAGGCTGGTAATGGCCCCAAGCCGGCAGCCGACCAAACCGTGGAAGTGAAGTACGAAGGCAAGACTATCGACGGCAAGGTGTTCGACGCCACTGAGAAGCACGGTGGCAAAGGTTCCGACAGCTTCCGTTGCGACCAGGTCATCAAAGGTTGGACCGAAGCACTGACCAACATGCCCGTGGGCAGCAAATGGGAAGTGTATATCCCGCAGAACCTCGCTTACGGCGAGAGAGAAGCCGGACAGATCAAGCCCTACTCTACGCTGATCTTCACCATCGAACTGGTAGGTATCGAGCAGCCCAAGGCCAGCGACACCAAAGTCGACAACGCCGGCAAAACTACTTCGGCCAAGAGTGCGCCTGCAAAAAAGGCAGGCAAGAAAGGACGGAGATAATATGCTGTTTACATCCAAGTAGCCATTAAAATAGATGTGATTGAAAGAAAAAAAGATCCACATCCTTTACTAAATGCACGAATATTGCAAAATATTCGTGCATTTTGTTGTTTATCTCGTTTTAATTACCTACTTTTGCTTGTTGGAAACAAGTTAGATATTATACAATTACCTATGCAGATGGACAAAATCGACAACTTGGATAAGAAAATCCTTTCTATCCTCTCAAAGAATGCACGTATTCCTTTCAAAGACGTAGCAGCTGAATGCGGTGTCTCGCGTGCCGCCATTCACCAGCGTGTACAGCGCCTCATTGACAACGGAGTGATCCTCGGAAGCGGATTCGACATCAATCCCAAGAGTCTGGGATACAGCACCTGCACCTACGTGGGACTGAACCTGGAGCGCGGATCGATGTACAAAGATGTCGTCAAGCGGCTCGTCAACATCCCAGAGATCGTGGAGTGCCACTTCACCACAGGCCCCTACACTATGCTCATCAAAGCCTACGCGCGCGACAATGAGGAGCTCATGGATCTGCTCAACAACAAGTTGCAGACCATCCCCGGCGTCGTCTCCACCGAGACGCTCATTTCCCTTGAGCAGAGCATCAAGCGCGAGATGCCGGTCAACCATGAATAATTAGCAACCAACGTTTCTGTTTTGCCAATGTGCGGAGCCTCAAGTGAGATGCCCTGCCATGGCGAGATTAGGTCGAATGAAATTCAAAAGCTTTTCTCTGGCGCAAAACCTCAACGAGGTCTACGCCTCTTTCCCCGAAGCGAAGCAGAGGCCACTCATCGGTCTGACGACCAATTTCAGTGACGGCGACGCTACGATTCGGGACAGATACTATATGCAGGTGGTCAAAGCCGGTGGCACGCCGGTACTCCTCCCGCCTGTCGACGACAACGACACCCTTGTCAACACACTCGAGCATCTCGACGGACTGCTGCTCACCGGCGGAGCTGACTATAACCCACTGTGGTGCGGTGAGGAACCGGTACCACAACTCCACCATATCAACGCGCAGCGCGACCGCGCCGAACTCATGCTCACCCGTCTGGCCTATAACCGTCAGATACCTATGCTCGGCATTTGCCGCGGCATACAGACGCTGGCCATGGCACTCGGCGGAAAGGTCAGACAAGACATCGCACTGGCCAATACCAACCGCATGAGCAGTCCCGTGAAGCACTCACAGGATGCTGACCGCCAAGAGCCGACCCACTCGGTGGACCTCGCCGAAGGCTCCGTGATTGCCAGTCTCTATGGCTGCGGGCGCATCTATGTCAACTCTTTCCACCATCAGGCGGTAGGAGAGCCGGGCGAGAAGTTCCGCGTGACAGCCAAAGCGCCCGACGGTGTCATCGAGGCCATCGAGAGCACAGAGTTCAAAGGCATCATGGGCGTGCAATGGCATCCCGAGTGGCTCGGCGAGGAAGGGCAGCCCGTCTTCCAATGGCTCGTCAGAGAGGCTGAGCTATTCCACAAAGCCAAGCTGATCCACGAGCGCATTCTGACGCTCGACACTCATTGCGACACTCCGATGTTCTTCCCTCAGGGCGTGCGCTTCGACCAGCGCGACCCGCGGATTCTCTACGATCTGCACAAGATGACCGACGGAAGGCAGGATGCCGTCATCATGGTGGCTTATCTTCCCCAGCCCAAGCTCGGACAGCAATTCTCACAGACTGTTGACATTGCAGGCATTCTCGAGCACAACCCCGACATGCAGGGCATCAACAGCCAGCTGTCACCGATGGCCTACGCCGACCTGATCTTCGACAAGCTCGAGCGCATCGTTGACGAGCAAAGCCAGTATATCAGCGTGGCCCGCACACCCGCCGACCTCTATGAGGACAAGCGCCAGGGTCGCAAGAGCATCATGTTTGGCATCGAAAACGGACTGGCTCTCAACCACGATGTCGCCAACGTGCGCCACTTCGCACAGCGCGGCGTGGTCTACATCACGCTCTGCCACAACGGCGACAACGACATCTGCGACTCGGCCCGCGGCTGCAACACCCACAATGGCGTGTCGCAGTTCGGCGAGAAAGTCATCCAGGCCATGAACGCCGAAGGCATCATGGTCGACCTCAGCCACGCTGCTGAAAAGTCGTTCTACGACGCACTTGACATCAGCCGCACGCCGATCGTCTGCTCTCACAGCAATTCGCGCGCACTCTGCGGCGTGCCCCGCAACCTCACTGACGACCAGTTACGCGCCCTCGCCCACAAAGGTGGTGTGGCTCACATCACGCTCTACCATGGCTTCCTGCGTAAGGATGGCGAGGCCACAGTGCTCGATGCTATCGAGCACCTCGAGCACGCCATCGACATCATGGGCATTGACTATGTGGGCATTGGCACTGATTTCGACGGTGACGGCACCGTGCGCGGATGCGCCGACGCGTCGGAACTGATCAACTTCACCATGCAGTTGCTCCGTCGCAGATACAGTGAGCGTGACCTCGTGAAGATTTGGGGCGGCAACTGGCTGCGCGTCATGGCGCAAGTGCAGGCCGTCCACAACAAATAAAGAATATGTTTGTAGAATCGTAAACAACGATGACTCGAAAGAAAAGATCCATCCTTATCGTGACAAGCTGCTTATGTGTGGTCGCTGCCCTGGCAGTGGCTTTTTGGCCGGCAAAGACGGCATCGGTCGACGACACCGAGGATACAGAAGAAACAGAAAAGGTAGCACCCGTGGGGCCGACGTTCAACGCTGACTCAGCCTATGCCTACACCAAAGCGCAATGCGACTTCGGATCCCGCGACATGAACTCCAAGGGTCACGATGCCTGCGGCGACTGGATCGTGGCACAGTTTGAGCGGCTCGGCTGTAAGGTGACACGACAGAAAGCCGATCTCAAAGGCTACGACGGCACCATCCTCCACAGCATGAACATCATAGCCAGCTACAACCCTGCTGCCACCACACGTATCATGCTCTGCGCCCACTGGGATTCGCGTCCCTGGGCCGACAACGATCCCGACTCCACCAATTGGCACAAGCCCATCTTAGCGGCCAACGACGCTGCCAGCGGCGTGGCGGTGATGCTGGAACTGGCCAGACTGCTCGCTCAGAAGAACGTTTCTGCCAAGCTCCCGCAAAACTTTGGCGTGGACTTCGTGTGCTTCGATGCCGAGGACTGGGGCACGCCACAGTGGAGCGATCAGCAAGACGACGGCAGCTCATGGGCACTCGGCGCACAATATTTCTCCGCCAACCTGCCACAAGGCTATGCTCCCCGCTACGCCATCCTGCTGGATATGGTCGGAGGACAGGGTGCTCAGTTCTATCAAGAAGGCATATCGAAACAGTATGCGCCCGAAATCGTGAAGAAGGTTTGGCGTGCTGCCCGTCAGGCCGGCTTTGGCAGTTTCTTCCCCAAGAGCGACGGTGGCATGATCACCGATGACCATATTCCCGTCAACCAAACGGCGAAAATTCCGTGTATCGACATCATTCCTTACTACCCCAACTGCCAGCAGAGCACCTTCGGCCCTACATGGCACACACTTGCCGACGACATGGAGCATATCGACAAAAACACACTGAAGGCTGTCGGGCAAACGCTCGTACAAGTTATCTTCAGCGAGAAATAAAGACTGATTTCAGAGAGAAATATAGATAGAAAAAAGGCGCACCCCGCAAGGTGCGCCTTTTTTCTATCGCAACAATAATTATTTACATTATTTGTTCACGGAATCCTCAAATTCAGATCCTGCATTGAACTTGACAACCTTCTTGGCAGCGATCTGGATCTTCTCTCCTGTAGCGGGGTTGACACCCTGGCGGGCGGGACGCTCCTTGACGGCGAAAGTACCGAAGCCAACCAACTGTACTTTGTCACCAGCAACCAATGCTTCCTTTACGGCTGCAATTGTGGCATCCAAAGCTTTTTTTGCACTCTCAGCGTTCAGGTCTGCGCCCTCTGCTACCTTTCTTACTAATTCTGACTTGTTCATAATTTTATTTTATTTGGTGATTATATTGTCTGCATGATGCAAATACGCTGACAAATATAGGGCATTCCTTTCACAAAACAAACAAAAAAACAAAAAAAAATGAGATGGAGGTTGAAAAAAGTCCCTTATTCGCCGTGTTTATGGCTATATCAGAGACTTTTTTCGTAATTTTGCAGCAGTTTTCATGCATTTCCATATAACAACAACGAAATCGCCATATCATGTTCAGAATACCAACAGTCACAAAGAATCTCCTTATCATCAACATCCTGGCATTCCTCGCCATGAAGTTGCTCTTGCCCGTCACCGGCATTGACCTCAATGACCTCCTCGGCCTTCACTTTTTCATGGCCTCTAATTTCCAGGTCTACCAGCTGGTCACTTACATGTTCATGCATGGTGGATGGGAGCATATCATCCTCAACATGTTCATGCTATGGATGTTCGGTGCAGTCGTCGAACAGGTGTGGGGTGGAAAGAAGTTCCTTTTTTATTACATTTTCTGTGGCGTAGGTGCTGGTGTGATGCAGGAGATCGCACAGTTCTTCTGGGTCTATTTCATGCTCGACGGACAGCAGGCACTCAGCCTGGGCGACTCGATCACTGTCATGCATCAACTGTCCACGCAACTCAACGGACTGACCACTGTGGGTGCCTCGGGTGGTATCTATGCCCTGTTGCTCGCCTTCGGTATGATGTTTCCCGACGAGAAGATGTTCATCATCCCCATTCCCATCCCCATCAAGGCTAAGTGGATGGTGCTCGGCTCCATTGCCATCGAGTTCTTCTCAGCCCTCTCCATGCCCGGCAGCAACGTGGCTCATCTGGCCCACCTCGGCGGTATGATCTTCGGATATTTCCTCATCCGCTATTGGAGGAAACATCCCGGACAGTCCTACCACCCCGGCAACACGCAGTTCTTCTCCAATCTCAAAGCCAAGTGGGACGCACGCTCGCAGCATCACAACCAGCACACTGACCGCGGCGAAAATCCCGATTGGGACTACAACGCCAACAAAAGAGCCAACCAAGAAGAGGTAGACCGCATCCTTGACAAGATACGCAAGAGCGGATACGACAGCCTCACACACGAGGAAAAACAAAAGCTCTTCGACCAAAGCAAGAAATGATGAGGAAGATCAAGCAGGTCACGCTTCAGATCATTGCCGGGGTCAATATCGCTACAATTGTCATATTGCTGATCACAGGATATTCGGGTTGGCTGCGTCCCGAGACCTTTCCCATGCTCAGCAATATAGGTTTGTTATTGCCTATATTCATCATCATCAACCTCGGTTTCCTGGTCTTTTGGGTGCTCATCAAGTCGCGCGGCATGCTCATCCCCATCGTCGGCTTCCTCTTCAGCTATGTTCCCGTCAGGCAGTACAGCCCCGTCAACATCCCACAGAGTGCGCCGGCCGGCAGTTTCAAAGTGCTGTCATACAACGTCTGGCAGTTTGGTGATGCCAGTCATCCCAATCCTGTTCTGGAGTATATCAAAGCACAGAAGGCCGACATCGTGTGCCTGCAAGAGGCCAATATCAACGCCCTTGGCGGGCAATATGTCGATTCTGTGATGCAGAGTGACTATCCCTTCCGCGATACGATCATGCACGGCGGTGATGTCGTAGCGATGTTCAGCAAATTCCCTATCCATGGCAAGGAGCGCATACCATTCGCGTCCAAGGGCAACGTGAGCGCTGCCTTTCGTGTACAGATACACGGGCGCACGGTCATCGTCGTCAACAATCATTTGGAGAGCACAGGCCTCAGTCCCGAAGAGAAAAGCGACTTCAAGCTCATGGTCAAGGGCGACCTGCCCTCCGACACGGTACGCCATGTCTCGAAAATGCTCATCAAGCAACTCGGCACGGCCACGAAGAAACGTGCGCCGCAGGCCGAGGCTGTGGCCCGCTATATCGCTTACCATCGCGGCACACCCATCATCGTGTGCGGCGACTTCAATGACAGCCCGGTGTCATACGTTCATCGCACCATCGCCAAAGACCTCACCGACTGCTATGTCGCCACCGGCAACGGACCCGGCATCAGCTATCATGTCAACGGCTTTTACGTGCGCATTGACAACATCCTCTGTACCGACGACTTCACGCCCTACGACTGTCATATCGACCGCTCCATTAAGGCTTCAGACCATTATCCTATCGCTTGTTGGCTGAAAATGAGCAACAAACACTAAAAACATTCGCTAAAATTTTCTAAAGCGTGAAAAAATAGCTATCTTTGCACATCTTATATGCGAAAACAATCGCAGATCACTCTCAAGGAAAAACAAAAAGAGAAAAATAAAATAATAAACTAACAAAATGCAAAACAAAGGAATTGTCATTGCAACCGGTGTCCTTCTGACGCTCGTTTGCATCTTCTACTTGTCATTCCCTATCGCCACGCATTACTACGACGAGCAGGCTGCCAAGTTGAAAGATCCCATCGCCCAGCAGGATTACAAAGATTCTGTGAAGTATTTGGGCGTCTACAGCTACCAAAAATGTCTTGAGACACAGATCGGTCTCGGTCTGGACTTGAAAGGCGGTATGAACGTTATCCTCGAGGTCAGCGTGCCTGATGTCGTTGAGAATCTCGCCGACCATAAGACCGACATGGCTTTTGTCAAGTCCATGAGAGACGTACGTGCCGAGCAGGAGCGTACACAGGGCGACTTCGTCAGCCTCTTTATCGACGCTTATCACAAGAATGCTCCCGGCCATCACCTCGCTGAGGTCTTCGCTACTCAGGAACTTCAGGGCAAGGTCTCACCGACCAGCTCCGATACCGACGTGGAGAAGGTCATCCGCGAAGAGGTCAACTCGGCCATCGACAACTCCTTCAATGTCGTCAGAACACGTATTGACCAGTTCGGCGTCGTACAGCCCAACATCCAGAAAGTGCAGGGCGCTGAGGGACGTATCATGGTGGAGATGCCGGGTATCCGCGAACCCGAGCGTATGCGCAAGCTCTTGCAAGGTAGTGCCAACCTGGAGTTTTGGGAAACCTACAACGCTCAGGAAATTGCCCCTTACCTTCAGCAGCTCGACAGCCGCATGGCCAATGGCGGCAGCGAGAGCGACACTGCCAAGGTAGCAAAGAGCGACAGCACCAAGAAAGCCGCTGCCGAGAAACCCGCTATCACACAGGCTAAGCCGAAGTTCAAGCTCAACAACACTAAGAAGACCAGCGTGCAGACGACCCCCGACGCTCAGCTCGCCGAGGCAAAGAAGCTGCATCCGCTGCTCGCCATGCTGCAGACTACCAATCAGGGGTTGAGCGTTGTCGGCTATGCCAGCGTCCGCGATACCGCAGCCATCAACCGCATCATCTACGGCGCTGTGGCCAAGCAGGTGCTCCCCTCTGATCTGAAACTGCTTTGGAGCGCTAAGCCTGCTGACGTAGGCGCCAAGAACATCTTCGAGCTCCACGCGCTGAAGGTTACTACGACCAACGGACGCGCTCCGCTGGAGGGTGATGTCGTCATCGACGCTTCCGACCAGTTCAACAATATCACCGGTCAGCCTGAGGTCAGCATGACCATGAACTCTGACGGTGCACGCCGCTGGGCAGAGCTCACCAAAGCCAATGTCGGCAAGGCTATCGCCATCGTGCTCGACGGTGTCGTCTATTCTGCTCCTCGTGTCAACGGTGAGATCGACGGTGGACAGAGCTCTATCTCCGGTAACTTCACCATTGAAGATACCAAGGACCTGGCCAACACATTGAAGTCCGGCCGTATGCCTGCTCCTGCTCACATCGTTCAGGAAGAGGTCGTCGGTCCTACCTTGGGTGCACAGTCCATCCAGCAGGGTCTCATCTCCTTCGTCATTGCCTTCGTGCTGCTGATTGTCTTCATGCTGGCAATGTATAACATCATCCCCGGAAGCATCGCTGTTGGTGCTCTGCTCATCAACGTGTTCTTCACCCTGGGAATCCTTACGTCGTTCCAGGCAGCCTTGACAATGTCCGGTATCGCCGGTATGGTGTTGTCACTGGGTACCGCCGTCGATGCCAACGTGCTGATCTATGAGCGTATCAAGGAAGAGCTGCGTGCCGGCAAGGGCATGAAGCAGGCCGTCAACGCCGGCTACAGCAACGCCTTCTCCGCTATCTTCGACTCCAACCTTACTTCGTTGATCACCGGTGTGATCCTGCTCCTTGTGGGTACCGGTCCTATCCGCGGTTTCGCAACCACTTGGATCATCGGTATCTGCTGCTCGTTCTTCAGTGCCGTGTACTTGACACGTCTGCTCTATGACTACAAGCTCAACCATGACAAGTGGATGCATTTGAAGTTCGACACCAAGCTCTCCAAGAACCTCATGCAGGGCACGAACTTCAAGTTCATGCACATGTTCAAGGCCAGCTTCTCTGTCTACGCTGTGTTCATCATCATCAGCATCGTCAGCTTCGCAGTGCGCGGACTGAGCTTAGGCATTGACTTCACGGGGGGCCGCAACTATGTTGTCACACTCGACAAGTCCGTTCCTGTGGAGGATGTGCGCAACGTGCTGAGCAACGCCTTTGTCAACACCAGCGGTCCTAACGCCGGCAAGCCTGCTACGACAAACGTCATCGCTATCGGTACCGACGGCAAGACCATCCGTGTGTCGACCAACTGGAATATCGACAGCAACAAGCCCACCGAGGACGACAAGGCTGAGACAATCCTCTACAACGCCTTGAAGAAGGGTGGCTTCGTCAGCCAGGCTAACGTCGACGCCTTCAAGAATCCTGATATCCGCCAGGGCGGCTCTATCATCAGTTCTTCTAAGGTCGGCCCGTCTGTGGCTAAGGACATCACGCGCAATGCCTTCCTCAGTGTGGGTCTTGCCCTGTTCTTCATCTTCCTCTATATCTTGCTGCGCTTCCGCAACCTGGGCTTCTCCGTGGGTTCCATCGCCGCCCTTGCCATCGATACGACGATGGTCATCGGCCTCTACTCACTGTGCTACGGTTGGATCGGCTTCTCGTTGGAGATCGACCAGACGTTTATCGGCGCTATCCTGACGGTGATTGGTTATGATATCAACGACTCAGTGGTGGTCTTCGACCGTATCCGTGAGAACCTGCGCAACCATCCGAAGGGCAACAAATATGAACTCTTCAACCTGAGTATCAACGAGACCTTGGCCCGTACCATCAACACGTCAGCCAGTACGCTCATCGTGTTGCTCGCCATCTTCATTCTTGGTGGTGACTCCACACGCAGCTTCTCATTCGCTATGATCATCGGTGTGTTTGTCGGTACGCTGAGCTCTATCTTCCTCGCATCGCCAATCGCTTACCTCATCCTCGGCAAGAAGGGCGAGAAGGATCAGAAAGAGGCACTGGCCGAAGTACAGGCACAGGCATAATATCACAGACGTAAGGCAAAGCCATGATGGCTTTGCCACGTCCAGACAACCATGAAAAATCCCCGTCAGGCAGTTGCTTGGCGGGGATTTTTTATTTCGTCATTTGATTATTTTTACTTCGTCATTCGTTTATTGTTATTTTGTCATTCACTCTTTACAGGTCTTCCTGCAGTCGCTGGTAGTATTGCTGCACGATGTCAAGCATGTCGGGCTCAAGATAGGAGCAGGCTTGCTCGTAGAGCGTGTCGGGCACTTCATAGAAGGCCTCTGCGATGGAGCCGGTAATGGCAGCTTTCGTGTCGGTGTCGCCACGCGTCATGACGGCATTGCGGATGGCACCTTCAAAGCTGTTGCTCTCTAAGAAACAACGGATCGCCCAAGGCACTGTCTCCTGGCACGACGAGTCGAAATGACCCTCAGCGCCTATCTTCATGATGTCACCGAGCGGTGGCAGCTCATAGCCGAAATTATGCTTCACGGCGCTCTCTATCTCTTCCTTGGTGATACGGCAGGTGCGCAGCCAGTAGATGAGTGTAGCGACGCACTGTGCGCCCCGTATGGCCTCCTTATGCAGATGGCTGCACTGTGCGCTCTTCTTTGCCTCGTCCATCACCTCGTGATAGTCGTCGAAGAGCCAGCCCACCGGACTCACGCGCATGGCCGCGCCGTTGCCCCATGAGTTGTGAGGCTTAGGTTCATCGCTGCTCAGCCATTCGGCAAACATATTGCCGTATCCGCCTTTAGGATTGGGATAGCGACGTCCCCAGTCGTGCAGCGATTCGCTGTAGGTACGATGGTTGAGGATCGCATCGGCTACGGCGACCGTCATGATCGAGTCGTCGGTATAGTCGCAGCGTGGCTTATCGAGAAACAGTTCAAAATTGTCTGTAGGTATCTCGTCAAATTCAAACCGCGATCCCACAATGTCGCCAATGATTGCTCCCAGCATAGTCGTGTGTTTTAGTTATATAGTGGCAAAGATAACATAAAAAGCCAAAACAAGCAAAGAAACCCTTTGAATATTTCGTTTATCTGTTTGGATTCTCGCACTTTTTACTTAAATTTGTGACAAAAATGAAATGATGGAATCTGAGCAAGACAAAGAAGCGCGGAAGACTGAGTTTGCTGTATTTGGTATAGAGAACTTGGCGGAGCGATTAAGGATGAGCGGCAGAGACATTGTAGCCGAACTCAACAAGACGGATGGGATAGAGCATTTTCTGTATCCCAGCTACGAGGCTTTGCACACACAAGGCAAAGAATATATCGTTGACGAATTGCTCGCTTATATCCTTCGCCATAACCCCAATTTTGGAAAGGAGGGAGGATTATGATCGTTTATCACGGATCTACTGATGTCATCTCCAATCCTTTAGCGCATATAGGCCGCAACCATTTAGACTTTGGAAAGGGATTCTATGTCACAGACTTGCAACAGCAAGCGGTCTCCTAGGCAATGCGACCTGCCAACAATGGGAAAAAGAAATACCTCAATATTTACGATTTCAATTTAGATCAGGCCTTGCTTGACGGTAAGTCCATTCTTACTTTCCAACAATACAATCGTGCTTGGCTGGACTTTGTCGTTTCCAATCGCAAAGGAGGAACAGAGTGGCAGAAATACGACATTATACAAGGAGGAATCGCTAATGACAGGGTCTTCAATACCGTAGAGCTCTATGCTGCTGACTTGATAACGGCGGAAGAAGCCTTGAAAAGACTCAGCTATCACCGGCCCAACAATCAGATTTGCATCACCAGCCAATCCGTCATTGACCAATATCTCACCTATAAAGAATCCACAGAAATCAGTTCATTATGATCAAAGACAATCCATATATCAATAAAACCATCCTGGAGATGAAGTTTGCACGCATCATCTCTTTACTTGCCCGACGGCTGAATGTACCGGAAAGCAAGGCTCTGCGCATCTTTTACGAGACACATGTCTATCAATATATGTGCGATCTGGAATATCATCTCCACAATATGAGCGATGCCTATTGTGTGGATGAGATCATGTTGGAACTTGAAAACGCATAAAGCTCAAAAGTACTCTCACTGGGAATCGAACCCAGATCAAAGGTTTAGGAAACCTACGTTCTATCCATTGAACTATGAGAGCGACACTGTCCTATACACCTTATTATATATAATATAGGGCTCTACCATATTATAGAACTATACCTCATTATATATAGCACTCTGTTTCTTCGCACTGTCATCCTGCTTATGGGATGACCGGCGTATAAGACGTTTGCAAAGATACGAGATTTCTTTCAGACCACCAAACGTTTGGGACGTCTTGTCGGTGTTTGGTGGTCTAAAAGCAGTCTCTTATTTCGCGTTGTTGAATTTCTCCTGCTGCTGACGGATCAGCTCAGTGTCCTCGAAATAGTCGATGCGCATGGCGCGGCGCACCTCATCCATTGTCTTGGCAGCCACCTCACGGGCATCGTCAGAACCCTTCTTCAGAATGTCGAAGATAGCAGGGATGTCCTTCTCCAGCTCCTTGCGGCGCTGACGGATCGGATCAAGAATGCGGTTGAGCACATTGTTGAGCAGCTTCTTGCACTTCATGTCACCAATGCCGCCGGCTGTATAGGCAGCCTTCAGCTCATCGAGGTTCTTGAACTCAGGCCAGAAGTCTGCAAAGTCCTGATCCGTAGAGAAGGCATCGAGATAAGTGAAGACGGCATTGCCCTCCACATGACCGGGATCAGAGACATTGAGGTGCGTCGGATCGGTGTACATACCCTTGACTTTCTTCCACACCGTGTCGGCATCGTCGGAGAGATAGATGCAGTTGCCGAGGCTCTTGCTCATCTTTTCCTTACCGTCGGTACCGGGCAGACGGCGTGCGGTAGCGTTTTCGGGCAGCATGATCTGCGGCTCCACGAGCACGGGCGCATAGATCTGGTTGAAACGGGTGACCAGTTCACGGGTGAGCTCCAGCATAGGCTCCTGATCCTCTCCGGCCGGCACGGTGGTGGCCTTGAAAGCTGCGATGTCGGCAGCTTGGGAGACAGGATAGCAGAAGAAGCCAAGCGGGATGTTAGTATCGAAGTTGCGCATCTTGATCTCGGTCTTCACCGTTGGGTTGCGCTGCACGCGGCTCACGGTGACGATGTTCATCAGATAGGTGGTGAGCTCAGCGAGTTCAGGGATACGGCTCTGGATATAGAGCGTGCACTTCTTCGGGTCGAGTCCCACAGAGAGATAGTCGAGAGCCACCTCCACGATGTTTTGCCGGATCTTCTCCGGGTTGTCGGCATTGTCAGTGAGTGCCTGCACGTCAGCCATAAAGACAAACATGCGGTCGTAGTCGCCTTCGTTTTGCAGCTGCACGCGACGGCGCAGGCTGCCCACATAGTGTCCCAGGTGGAGCTTGCCCGTTGGGCGGTCACCTGTCAGAATAATTTTTCCCATGTATGTAGTATTGTACTTTTACTTGATAATTGTTGCTACAAAGTTAATAAAAACTCCCTAAAGCAGCGCATGAAAGCAGCGGCCTATATCTTACAGCATATAGCGACAGTCGACAACCGTCTTATCCGTCTGCTTGTGCACATCCTTGAACTCAGGCCATGCCGTGGTGATGGCGAGCACGTCAGCGTGGTTGAGGATGTCGTCGTAGTTAGCTGCGTAGTCCATCGTCAAGTCGTAGTGCTTTTTGAACTCTTCCATGGCGACAGGATCATAGCCGATGATATGCTTAAAGCCGCGTGCGATCAGCTCCTTGGCAATCTTGGCGCTTGGCGTGTCGCGCACGTCATCGCTGCCCGGTTTAAAGGAGAGACCCAGCAGTCCGATGACTGCATTGTGGTTGTTATCGACAGCCTTTGCGATCTTGTCAGCGACGAAAGCAGGCATGTGGTCGTTGGTGGCGATGACATTTTTCAGGATAGAAGCGTCGAAGCCGGCCGTACGCGCCACGGCATAGAGCGCGTTGGTGTCTTTCGGCAGGCAGTATCCGCCATATCCGCAACCTGGATAGACATAGGACGCCATCGGCGCGTTGTTCCATCGTTTGTCCTCGTGCAGGATATGGAAAGCCTCAGCCGTGTCGATACCGCCAATGGTGTCGGCCACCACACTCATCTCGTTGCTGTAGCTGATGAGCGTGGCGAGCAGCGTATTGGAGAGGTATTTGATAAACTCGCCCGTGTTGAGCGTCACGCAGTGGATCGGCGCGGAGACAGTAGCATAGATGTTTCTCAGCACATCGGCCGAGCGGTCGTCGCTCACACCGAGCACGATGCGGTCGGCATGCATGAAGTCATCCCAGCAATGTCCCTCACGCAGGAACTCGGGGTTGTTGGCCATGCCGAGGTCCTGTCCCACTTTCAGTCCAGTGGCTTCGATATGTGGAATAACCTTCGACGACGTTGTCGAAGGGGGCACCGTCGACTTGATGACGAGCACCTGGTATTTATCCTTAGGTCTGACGGCGAGTGTCTGGTCGATGGCTTTAAGCAGATAGGTCAGGTCAGCCTGGCCGTCCTTGCCGTATGGCGTACCCACACAGTAGTATACGCAATCGCTCTTTGCCACCGCCTCAGCTAAAGCGTCGGTGCCGATAGCATAGAAGCGATGGTTGAGATGACGTGTGAGCGCCTCGTCGAGACCATACTCCAAGAAAGGCAACTTGCCGCCCTGGATGGTACTCAGGCGCTCGTTGCTTATCTCCACGCCGTAGACAGTGTGTCCATATTCCGCAAAGCCCAGCGACGTGGTGAGTCCCACGAAGCCCAGGCCGAAAACAGTAATAGTCATAATACCTGTATCGTGTTAATTAAAAAGCTGTTGTTTTTTACCATTTATACTCACTTTCGGGGCTTTCCTTGAGGAATTGCAGGAAGCGTGCCACGCCATCTTCCACCGGAATGGTAGGATTGTAGCCGAGCACACGGTGTGCCTTGGAGATGTCGGGACAACGGCGCTGTGGGTTGTTGGTGAGATACTGCTTGTCATCGGAAGTAGCATAGCGCACCTGTCCTTTGTAGCCGAAGATCTCGCTGCCGACCTTCTGATAGATCTCAGCGAGCTGTGCGATGGTGATCTCAGGCTTCTCAATGCCAATATTGAAATAGTCGTAACTTCCGTGCAAGAGTATCTTGAAGTAACCGCATACCGAGTCAGCGATATAGCAGAACGTACGTGTCGGCGTGCCGTTGGAGAGGATGACGATGTCGTTGCCATGCATCACGTTGAGCGCGAAGTCGGCAGGCACACGCTTGTCGCCAATGCGCATACCCGGTCCATAGTTGTTGAAGGGACGCACCACACCGATGGGCATGTTGTATTTCTGAGCGAAGAGCATGCACATCGTCTCGCCGAATCGCTTCGACTCGTCGTAGCAGCTGCGTGGTCCCGTGGCGCAGACATAGCCGTAATAGTCCTCGGACGTGGGCACATGGGCAGGGTCGGGATTGCCATAGAGCTCGCTGGAGGAGAAGAAGAGGAAGCCGCGCACCTGCTTCTCGCAATAGTAGTCGAGCAGACGGCGCAGTCCCCAAATGTTGGCGTCAAGCGTCTCGATGGGGTACTGACGATAGAACATAGGCGAAGCGATGGATGCCATGTGAATGATCAGATTGGCTTCGTCGGCTCCCGCCACGTCCTCAATACGGTCTTTGATGATGTCGAACTTCTGAATGTCAAAGCGTGGGTTGGCCTCAAGCTTTTGTATCCATCCGGGGCGTCCCAGCATGAAGTTGTCGAGACCGACGACCTTCTTGATGCCGAGCTCCTCTGCCTCAGCGTCGAAGAAGTGCATCATATAGTAGCCCAAAAAGCCGGCGCATCCCGTGACGAGGATGGTGGCACCGCTAAATTTAGCACGCTCCTCAGGAGTGAGTCCCGCGAGGGTGTGCTTTATGTCATTGATGAGAATGTTTTCCATGATGGTGATATGTGTTATTTTTCTTTGTTTTGTTGCTTGTCCACGCCTTTGAATTCACGATAGGGCCTGTCGAGTTCCAGCAAGTCGAAGTTGTGCTGCTTGCGGCTTTCCATTGGTGGCAGCTTCATATAGTCGCCATACATCTGCGAGAGATAGTGCTGATAGTCCTTCACGCCCATGAAGGTCTTGCCCTCAAACTCGTAGGGTGCATAGACACCCTCCACGCTTTTGGGCATGACACCTTTGAGCCCGTCGGTATAGTCAGCGACATATTTCGTGGAGTCGTAGTCATAGCGTGTGAGTATGCGTCTGATCTTCTGTTGCAGCCGCGGCAGAGTGGTGACGCGTCGGGTGAGCAGGAAGATCCATGAGCTGGGGCCGTGGCCATGGCGATAAGGGTCGCGGTGGATCCAGTAGAGCGCCTGGCGCAGAAACTCGTAATGCATGAAATGAGCCCAGCGCACCAGCTTGTTGGTAGGCACAGCATCGAGCGGGAACACGTCGACATAGATGCCGCCGAGATAACTCAGGTGCATGCGCTCGATCAAAGTGGTAGAGGCGTCCTGCACCTTACCGAAAGGCAGCGGGTATGCGGGGTCGTTCTCTGCACATACAAACTCGTAAGGCTCGGGCAGCCATTCGCGGCTGTGGGCGATGAAGCGATCATAGTCGGGCCGCGGCATGAGTATGTCCATGTCGTCATCCCATGGGATGAAGCCTTTGTGACGCACGGCGCCGATGAGACTTCCGGCAAAGATGCCGTAGGTCAGCCCGTGGGCTTTGCAGGTCTTGTCAATAGCCTCGAGCACACCGAGCATCTTTTCTTGCAGCGGTCTGATTTCGTAATTAGCCATGATATTGGTTGAATGAGAAAAAGCGGGATGGAGCGTTAATCAGTTATTTCGCCCAAGGGGCATTGCCCTCCTCCCACATCTTGTTGAGCAGGTCGCGGTCGCGCACGGTATCCATGCACTGCCAGAAACTATCGTGGCGGTAGCTGGCCAGCTCACCTTCGGCAGCCAGACGCTCAAGGGGCTCGCGCTCCAAAGTGGTCTGGTCGCCCTCGATATAGTCAAAGATCACGGGATTGAAGACAAAGAAACCGCCATTGATCCAACCTTGATTGACCTGCGGCTTCTCCTTGAACGAGCGGACGAGACCGTCGTCGTCGAGTTGCAGTTCACCAAAGCGGGCCGTGGGGTGCACAGCAGTGACGATGGCTTTCTTGCCCGACCGGTGGTAGCTGTCCACGAGGCGGCTGATGTCGACATTGGAGACCGCGTCGCCGTAGGTGCACATGAAGTCTTCGTTGCCGATGACATCCTTGAGCCGTTTGAGTCTTCCGCCCGTCATCGAGCCCTGACCGGTGTCGACGAGTGTGACGCGCCAGTCGACGGGATGCTCATTGATGTATTCCGCGTGGTTGTTGGCCAGGTCGATGGTGAAGTCGTTGCCCAAGGAATAGTATTGCAGGAAATAGTTTTTGATGACCTCGCCCTTGTAGCCCAGTGCCACGATGAAGTCTTTGTAACCATACCGTGCATAGTGATTCATGATATGCCACAGGATAGGCTTTCCGCCTATCTCCACCATGGGCTTGGGGATGAGCTTGGTATACTCAGAGAGCCGGGTGCCGAAGCCGCCGGCAAGGATGACCACTTTCATGTATCGATTGTATTTTTAGTGAAACTATAGGCTGTTGATGGTGTCGCAGATGAGCGTGATGTCGTCCTCGGTCAACTCAGGATGCATGGGGATGGAGATCACTTTCTGGTACACGTCCTCGGTCACGGGCAGATGATAATCGGCCTTGAAATACGACAGCTGATGGTTGGGACGGTACTGCACGCCATACTGTATCTCTTTCTCCTTGAACAGCTGCTCGAGTTTTTCTCTCTTTCCGTGGAGGATCTCCAGCGGGAAGATGTGCGGCACAATCTCGTTGGCATAGTCCATCTCGATGAGCTTCACGTCGGGATTGTCTTTCAGTCTGCAGGTATATTCCAAGGCGATGCGACGACGGGCGGGGGCAAACTCAGGCTCAAAACGCGTCAGCTGCACCTTGCCGATAGCAGCGAAGATGTTGCTCATGTGGTAGCGGTAGCCCTGGTCCACCACGTCAAACACCCAGCTGCGCTGGCCGGCATAGCGTTTCTCCGAGTCTTTCTGCACACCGAGCAGGCGGGCGTCACTGACTTTCTGTATGGTGTCCTCGTTGGCGGTGAACACGGCGCCGCCCTCACCGGAGGTGATGTTTTTGATGCCGTCGAAGCTGAAGCAGACCACATCGCCAAACGATCCGATCTTGCGGTCGCCGCATTTACATCCGAAGGCATGGGCCGCATCATCAATGCAGCGCAGTCCGTGCTCACGGGCGAAAGCCTGATACTGCTCAGCCATGCGGCAGTTGCTGCCATAGTAGACCGGCATCATCGCTGTGGTGCGTGGCGTGATGCGGTGCTCAGCGTCTTTGAGATCGAGCGTCAGTGTCTCGGGATCGATGTCGCAGCTCACGGGATGGCAACCGGCTCCGGTAATGGCCTGGTAAGATGAGACAAACGTAAACGAGGGCACCAGCACGTCGTCGCCCGGCCGTGTGCAAGCTTGCACGGCTAAGTGAAGAGCCGCTGTGCCACTGTTGACGCACAGACAGCGACGGCCGCCACCGATGTAGTCTTGCAGCTCGTTTTCAAATTCTCCTACTGTGGCTCCCATTCCAAGATAGCCGATATTTTCTATGACGTGGGCTACGGCAGCACTCTCTGCCTTGCCCACCACTGATTTTGATAATCTGATCATACTCTTTTTAAGCGAATCAAGCGCCAAGTGCAAATTTACAAAATCTTTTTGACTTGCATTGTGGGTTGTAGGACTTTCTTTTAAAAAAGGGGGATTCTAAGGAAAAAAAATACAAGAAATGATGAATTATCGCTGAACGGCTCTGATTTTCATCAGCAATACTGCCCGGCTTACATACCTCACATCATCGGCAGACAGCAGCGAGACGGGAACAAGAAAAGGCAGGATGCTGTGGCATAAGTCCCAGCAGAGAATTACGCATATTTGTCGGGTAAACTGACAGAAAACGGGCTCTGAGAATCGATTCTTTGTGAGCAACGTGTCTCTTGCTCCGATTTTCGCGAAAATAGCACGATTTTATAATTACTTGATTAACAAAGACTTCCGAAAAACGAACAGTTTATGAGATTGTCAGAAAGGCTTTTTGATGAAAAATTCTCTAGAGAATTTTTCGTCAGAGTACCTTTCTGACCTTGTCAAAGTACCGTTTCCATCGCATCAAAGTACCGTTTTCTACCTTACATCTCACTGAAATGACGTTTTCATGATGGTTTTTTATGACTTTAAACACTGTTTTCGGTAATTATCAGTCTTCTTCGCTCTCTGGAATGAAACAGAAAGTTAAAGGTGTTTTGTCACGAAATTTACATCATACGACCATCATCCGACATCGTCGATTTAGGTGTTCCGCATCTTGATAGACACACTTGCAGCCAACATAAACAAGAAAGGTATGAAAGGAGCCTTAAAGCGAGTCTCACCATGAGAAACCAGCACTAAGGCTAAAGAACCGGCAACAATGATAAATAAGGGTAGGAATAGACTACAATCATCTCGCTTGCGGAGCAACTGCGCTGTCGCCGTAACAGCCATCAAAACAATGATGAGATAAAAGATTTCGTTGATAAGCGCAAAATACTGAATCGGCGAGAGACTATTGATCTGATGTGCTATTGAGGTGGCAGGCAACGTGACATAGTTGTTCTCAGCATGTTGCTTATCCTTCAAAAACGCCGCTATGTTATCAATGTCTTCATAATACATCCAGAAGAGCCGCCCGGGCACTTTCTTCAGATAGGCGATTTTGTGGTTGCCGAGCCATTGCAGAGAGCGCTGTCTCCAGATGTCGCGGCATTGCAGGGCAGTAAGCTTCTCACGGTTAGCGATGCAGCGGGCTGTGCCTTTAGGGTAAACGGGCTGAGTGTAGTCCACCTTTGTACTTTTCTCATAAGTGTTGGCAATAAAGTTAAACCACACTGTGGTGGGCTGCGTAAGGAAATAGCCTGTGCGCAAATAGCAGGAAGTGCCTACAGCAATGAGCAAGGCTACATAGCTGCCCACAATGCAAGCATAGCGCTTGAGAATCAGTCTGCGATTGAAAAGAAGATGATAAAGGAATGCAGAACCGATATAAATAGGAGAGATGGGACGTATCCATGTGGCGACGGCAAACAAGAGGCCTGCCGCTATCCACGTCTTTGCACGGTTGTACTTCAACGTGAGGTACAGGGCTGTAAGGGCGAGTGCTACAGAGGGAATCTCAGAGAGCAGCATGGTACTCTGCCCCCAGTTGTTGGGATAAGCAATATAGAGCAGGATGGCAATGAGTCCTGTGCGGTGGTTGAAAAGCAGTTCTGTAATTCGCGCAATAACGAAAGCTGAAACTGCCTTCAGGGCGCACATCAGCACCAGCACAGGTACGATGCTGCGTGTCAGCCATAGCGAGAGAGCAATCAGATTGATATGTCCTATGTTCCAAATAAAAGGCTGACCCAGAATAGTGGAGTGTGAAGGATAAGGCTGTCCGTCTTTTAACGACATCAGCGCATAATCTATGTATCCGTCACCGTCATTTGTAGGCGTGTAGCCGACAAACAGCAATATCGCTAAAAGGAAGAAGAAGAAAGCAATACTTATCTTACAATAGCTATTTTGCATACCACGCCTTTCTCTCCTTCGCTTGTTGCTACTTCCACCATATAGACGCCACTGGCGACCCGCTTACCGTCTCTGTTGATGCCATACCATTTATATTCTCCATTGTTGGCAGTGCCCTCGTTGATCAGCACGCCGTTGCTCGTGACGATCTTCACGTTAGATCCATTCTCCAAACCGGTGATGGTGATGGCACCGGTATAGTCGGGCTTCACAGGATTTGGGTAAGCCCAGACATTGTCCTTTGTCATGCCATTGCCGGAATCGCTGATATTGCCGCTATAAGAGCACAATCCTTGATCCGTACCGATGAAGAGTTCTCCCGTAGCGTCGTTAAGCGCCAAAGAAAGAATATTGTCAGACAGCAGTTTGCTGTTGGTTTTGGTGAAGTGAGCCAATGTCGTGATGTTGTCAGCAGCGATGAGGTATAAGCCATTGCCATTGGTACCGAACCACTTACGATTATTCTTGTCCACGACAATGCTCTTGATGTTTACTCCGGAGAGCAAATAGTCGGCATAGTTAGTACCATCATTGCGTGGTACCTTCACCTGCGTGAGAATAGGATTAGCTTCTCTTAATTGATTGCTTTCAACCATAAATGGTCCTACTGGAGTTCCTATCCACATGTTATTGTCTTTATCCTCTGTAATACATTGGCAAGAGGTGATATTCAAAGAAGTGCCATCTTCATTGACAAAAGGTCCTTGATAGCTGTTGAGCGCATTGGTCTCTGCTTGGTAAGCATAGAACGACGGCACGGTCCAGTGATCATTGACAAACCATACCAAGCCGCGGCTGTCGGTCATCATACCTTTCAACGAGCCGAGACTCTGGGGGTCCGGAAACAGATATTTCAGTTTCATCAGTTCTTCGTGAGGAAACGACTTCCACTCACCGTCCTTGGTATATTCCAGTATTGACTGAGTGGGAGCCTGACTGTTCAACACCCATAGATTTCCGTCCCTGTCATACATCACACCAAAGACCAACTCATAGTCCTTGCTCTTCTTGTCGAAACTCTCGATGGGAGAATTCTGGTTGTTCCATAGCTTAACAAACTGTCCGTTGCGGAACTCATAAAGTCCCTCACGCGATCCGGCCATCACGTGGCTGTTGTCACGAGGGTCGATATCAAGGCAGAAGACATCCTGATAGTTGATACCCGTCTGCGATGCGATGTCGTCCTGAAAGAAAGACCACTCGTTGTTGCCCAGCACTTGTATACATCCCGGATTAGAGTTCATGAGACCATTACAGCTGTAGAGCTTACTGCCATACATCTTCAGGAATCCAAAATAATTGTATTTGGGTCCACCGGGTTGCAGTGTCTTGACGAGCGCCTTGAGATCGTCTGATACCGTATTGGGCTTGGCAACATAATTTCCCACGCGTGTCCAGTTAGCTTTGTCGAGGAGATTGTCGGTCAGCTTGCCACGATAGAGGCCATTGGCAGCGCTGGCGACATAAAGATAACCATCCTTGACATAGGAGTAGTTTACTGAAAAGCCCAGTCTGTAGGTGTTGGTGACCTCAGCATCGGCCACGTTCAGCGCCACGATGCCAAAGGCGGTGGAGAGATACGCCATGCTGCCGTTGACATCCACGCCGTTGACCGTCTTAGTGTCTGTGGTTGAATAATCCTGATAGTCAGTCATATTCACCACATCGCCATTGGGTGCGAGTAAGTCGACGTTATAGTCGTCATAGACGATGACCAGCCTCTTGGCCTTCTGCGACCATCCGATGTGTGCGATGCCGCAGTCGCTGAGTCCCGAGATCTTGTCGTAGGTTGTCAGGCTCTGGTCGCTGCGGTCGTAGCGATAAAGGCCCCCTGAGGCCAACACATAGATGGTCTTTCCCTCGCCCTCCACGATTTCGGTAGGATCGTAGTAGCTCAGATAGGCTTTCCACTGAGCATGGAGCAGGAGCGGAAAGAACAGGATGAAAAGAAGCAGGCGATACTTTCTCATGGTGGCAATTTTGAAGGGTATTAAAGATAGAGACTATAGACACTATAACTATAGATTCTATGGCAGCTATAGCTTCTATAGAGTCTATAAAAAAGCTATTTACAGCATCTCACTTTTCAAGTGCACGGCAAGCTGCTCAACGGCTTTAGCGCGGTGCGAGATCTTGTTTTTAATCTCTTCTCCCAGTTCAGCGAAACTCTTGTCATAGCCGTCAGGGATGAAGAGCGGGTCATAGCCAAAGCCCTCGATGCCGTGTTTCTCGGTAGCGATGCGTCCGCGCACTTCGCCCTCAAACTGATATTCACGACTGCACACCGGGTTGTCGCCCTCCATGGTGATCAGCGAGATGACCGTGCGGAAGCGTGCGTGGCGGTTGTTCTTACCGTCGAGCTCACGCAGGAGTTTCGCCATGTTGGCCTCACTGTCGTGGTCTGTGCCTTCGGCATAGCGGGCAGAGTGCACGCCCGGCGCACCGCCGAGAGCCTCTACCTCCAGTCCCGTGTCGTCGGCGAAGCAGTTGAGATGATAGTGGTCAAAGATATACTCAGCCTTCTGATGGGCATTCTCCTCAAGCGTGTTGCCTGTCTCAGGGATGTCCTCGTGGCAACCGATGTCACTGAGAGAGACAATCTCAAAGTCAGGACCGAGGATTTCACGTATCTCGCGCAGCTTATGCTGGTTGTTCGTAGCAAAAACTATTTTCATGCTTTATTGTTTTGTTCCTGATCCACCTGGTCATTGGCAACAGGCGGAATATCGAGGATATTCTGTTTTTTCTTGAGTTTCTTAGGCACGTTGACTTTGATGCGGTCGAAGCCCTCGCCATACACACCGATGACAGAACTCTGGCTGACAAAAGCCTGCGGGTCGATCATCTTGATGAGACGGAAGATAGCGACGCTTTCGTTTTTCTTGGCAAGGATACAGAGCACCTTCATGTCCTGTCCGGTGTACCATCCGTGTCCGTCAAGGATCGTCACACCATGCTCCATCTGCGTGCCGATGGCGTTGGCGATCTCCTGATATTTCTTCGAGAAGATCATGAACTGCACACTCTGCCGCTGGATGTTCATCACATGATCGAGCATGAAATTCTCCACCACCATGGTGCAGAAACCAAACACCACCTTGTGGGACCGGCCAAGAAAGTCGCCGAACTGCGGGAAAAAGAAGCAGGAGCCGATGATACAGAAGTCCACGGCCATGAGCACTTGACCCAACGATAAGTCGCGATATTTATTGACGCAGGCGGCAATGATGTCCGTTCCGCCCGTAGATCCGTTGTTGAGGAAGACAATGGCAAGTGCCGATCCCGTGAAGCAACAGCCGATGAGCAGCGACATGAAATCCTGTCCCGGTCCGAGAATCTTGACATAGTGACCCGAAGCATCCATCGGCATGAGTATCTGCGCGAACTTCAAGAGGAAGTAGAGCGTGAAAATGGCATAGATCGTCTTCATCAAAAACTTCCATCCAAGAATCTTCAACGCCACGACGAGCAGGGCGAGGTTGATGATCATGTAGGTGTTCTCAATCTTAAACCCCGTCGCGTAATAGATGATAGCCGACATACCCGTCACACCGCCCGTGACAATCTCATAGGGCAAGAGAAAGATGGTGAAGGCGGCAGCATACAAAACGAGGCCAAGGGTTATGCCTACATAATCCTTAGCCTCGTTGTATATGATACGATGATCAATGGTCATAAACTATTTGATAACGATATTGATAATCTTCTTGGGCACGACGATGACCTTGACGATCTGCTTGCCGTCGAGATACTTCTTGCTGCGCTCGTCGTCGAGAGTAGCCTGCTGGATGTCGTCTTTCGAGGCATCAGCGGGGAACATCTTCTGATAGCGGGCCTTGCCATTGAAGCTGACGGTCATCTGCAACTCATTGTCCTGCAAGTAAGCCTCATTCCATTTCGGCCACTGTGCGTCGCATACCGATCCTTTCCCGCCGAGCTGCTGCCACAGCTCCTCAGCGATATGGGGAGCAAAGGGAGCGATGAGGATGACCAAGTCGCGCAGCAGTTCACGGTTGTGGCACTTCTGCTGACCGAGCTCGCTGACGCAGATCATGAAAGCAGAGATGCTTGTGTTGTAAGAGAACGACTCGATGTCGCCGGTCACCTTCTTGATGAGCTTGTGCACACTCTTCAAGCTGTCCTTCGAGGGATCAGCGTCGTCGACGAGCCATTTGTCGGTACGATTTTCCCAGAACAGGCTCCAGACCTTCTTCAGGAAACGGAAGCAGCCGTCGATGCCATTGGTATCCCAAGGCTTGCTGGCCTCAACCGGACCGAGGAACATCTCGTAGAGACGGAGCGTGTCAGCACCGTAGTCGCGCACTATGTCGTCGGGATTGACCACGTTGTACATCGACTTGGACATCTTCTCAATGGCCCAGCCGCAGACATATTTGCCGTCCTCAAGGATGAACTCAGCATTCTTGTACTCAGGGCTCCACTGCTTGAAGGCCTCAGTGTCGAGGATGTCGTTCTTCACAAGGTTGACCCACACGTGGATCGGCGTCACTTCCTTATAATTCTTACGCAGGTTATAGCTCACGAACACCGGTTTGTCGGCAGTACTGAGCTCGCCCACACGATAGACAAAGTTGCTTCGTCCTTGGATCATGCCCTGGTTGATGAGCTTCTGGAACGGCTCTTCCTCACAGCTCACGCCGTAGTCGTGGAGGAACTTATTCCAGAAACGGCTGTAGATCAAGTGGCCGGTGGCGTGCTCTGTGCCGCCTACATAGAGGTCGACATGGCGCCAGTATTCGTCAGCTTTCTTCGAGACAAGTTCTTCATCGTTGTGGGGATCCATGTAGCGGAGGTAGTAAGCACTACTTCCCGCAAAGCCCGGCATGGTGTAAAGGTCGATCGGGAAGACGGTCTTCTGGTCGATCTTGCTGTTCTCCACGACCTGCTTGTTGACGGTGTCCCATGCCCACTTGGTGGCACGGCCCAATGGTGGCTCGCCGCTCTCGGTAGGCTTATATTCAGAAATCTCAGGCAACTCGATGGGCAGACACTCTTCGGGCACCATGCAAGGGATGCCGTTGTCGTAATAGACGGGGAAGGGCTCACCCCAATAGCGCTGACGGGAGAAGATGGCGTCGCGCAGACGGTAGTTGACTTTCACACGTCCGATGCCCTTCTCGGTGACGAACTTCTTCGTGGCGGCGATAGCTTCTTTCACTGTCAAACCATTGAGCGAGAATCCATAGAGACCCTGTTTGCCCTCACGCGGTGAGTTGGTGACGATGCCTTCCTTGGCATCGAAGCTCTCCTCCGAAACGTCGGCACCCTCGATGAGCGGGATGATAGGCAGATTGAAATGTTTGGCAAAGGCATAGTCGCGGCTGTCGTGAGCCGGCACGGCCATGATGGCACCCGTACCATATCCGGCGAGTACATACTCTGAAACCCAGATTGGAATAGCATCACCCGTAAGCGGGTTGATGGCGTAAGAGCCTGTGAACACACCCGTGACCTTGCGGTCGGACATACGCTCCAGCTCGGTGCGCTTCTTGACATAGTCAATATATTTGTCCACTTCGGCTTTCTGCTCCTCGGTGGTCACCTGACTGACATAGTCAGACTCTGGGGCGAGCACCATGAAGGTGACGCCGAACATCGTGTCGGCACGGGTGGTGAAGATGGTGAACTTCACGTCGGAGTCCTTCACCTGGAACTCCACCTCAGTACCTTCCGAGCGTCCGATCCAGTTCTTCTGTGTCTCCTTGATAGAATCGCTCCACTGGATGGTGTCAAGACCGTCGAGCAGACGCTGAGCATAAGCGGAGACACGCAGGCACCACTGGCTCATCTTCTTCTGCACCACGGGGAAGCCACCACGCAAGCTGACGCCCTCGACGACCTCGTCATTGGCCAGCACGGTACCCAGTCCAGCACACCAGTTGACCATTGTCTCGCCTTTGTAGGCTATGCGGTAGTTCATCAGCGCATCGCTCTTCTGCTTTTCGTCCATAGCTTTCCACTCTTCAGCGGTGAAGCTGACGGTGTCGTCGCCCTGCGCCACGTTGAGTCCTTCAGTACCCTGCTGCTCAAAGTGTGCAATCAGCTTGTCGATGGGCTGAGCCTTCTTCAGGTCGTTGTCGTAGTAAGAGTTGAACATCTTCTCGAAAGCCCACTGTGTCCAGTGATAGTAATGCGGGTCGCAGGTGCGCACCTCACGGTCCCAGTCAAAGCAGAAGCCGATCTTGTCGAGCTGCTCGCGGTAGCGGTTGATGTTCTGCTCAGTGGTGATGGCGGGGTGCTGCCCGGTTTTGATGGCATACTGCTCAGCGGGCAGTCCGTAAGCGTCATATCCCATAGGATTGAGAACATTGAAGCCGTTGAGCCGCTTGTAGCGTGCATAGATGTCACTGGCAATGTATCCCAGCGGATGACCTACATGCAATCCTGCGCCGGAAGGGTAAGGAAACATGTTGAGCACGTAGTATTTCGGGCGGTTAGGGTCCTCTGTGACCTTGTAGGTCTTATGATCGACCCACTCTTTCTGCCACTTTTTCTCAATCTCTCTGAAATTGTAGTCCATGTGTATATAATATCTTATTTTATTGTTTCTTTGGCTTACACCTTATTATAAATAAGGTATATTACATGCAAAGTTACACAAATCAATCCACAAAACAAAATCAATGGTGCAAAATGTGCAACAGGAGTAAGAAATGAGAATCGCCGCAGGTTATCTATGATTAAATAGGGTACTGATAAACAGTGCCTTATACTGAGATATAGATTTTATCTATGATGCGATAGTCTCTGTCTGTTGTCATCATCAAGGAATATCCATAACTTTGCATCAGAAAACAAAAATAACACTCACAACATCACAAACAAAAGAGATTTTACCTCACAACAACACAACACAAAATAAATAAAAAATAAGAGATTATGGAAACGATCATCAATCAGCACGCACCCGAGTTCACCGTTCAGGCCTTCCAGAACGGTAGTTTCAAAACCGTCAGCAACAAGGACATCGATGGAAAATGGGCACTGTTTTTCTTCTATCCTGCCGACTTCACCTTTGTATGCCCCACTGAGCTGGAGGACCTTCAGAGCAAATACGATGAGCTCAAAGGCATGGGCGTAGAGGTTTTCTCGGTGAGCACCGACAGCCATTTCGTACACAAGGCATGGCACGATACCTCTGAACGCATTGCCAAATTGCAGTATGCCATGCTCGCTGACCCACTCGCAGTGCTCTCACGTGGCTTCGGCGTATACAAAGAGGATGAGGGCATGGCTTACCGCGGCACCTTCCTCGTCAATCCGGAAGGACGAATCAAACTAGCTGAGATTCAGGATAACAGCATTGGTCGTAACGCCGACGAACTCGTCCGCAAGGTGCACGCCGCACAGTATGTAGCCTCACACAACGGTGAGGTTTGCCCCGCTAAGTGGCACGAGGGCGCTGAGACGCTTAAGCCCAGCATCGACCTCGTCGGTAAGCTCTAAAGAATTCGACTGCCTTTTTAGGATTACATTACGGCTGCACGAAGTGCACAATTCTCTAAATTCTACAAATTCAACTTATGCTCGATCTTAATGTTATCACTCAAGTGAAAAGCGTACTGGCCCATCTCAGTGCTCATTTCACGTTTGCCGTAGAGCGGGACGACAGCGATGCCGACGCCACTCATTTCAGTCAATTTGTAGAGGATGTGGCTTCGTGCAGTTCCCATATCACTGTGGAGTACCGCAGTGGCAAGGCATTTCGCTTCTCCATTCTTCGCGACGGTCAGGACACGGGTATCGCGTTCCGGGGCATCCCCAACGGACATGAGTTCACATCTCTGTTGCTGGCTCTGCTCAACGCCGATGGTCAGGGACGCAATCTGCCCGACGACACGCTCCGCCACCGCATTGAAGCTCTGACAGGCGACATCAGTCTGAAGACATACGTCTCACTGACTTGTACCAACTGTCCCGACGTGGTGCAGGCACTCAACGTCATAGCATTGCTCAATCCGCACGTCTCGCACGAGATGGTTGACGGTGCGCTCTGCCAGGATGAAGTCGATGTGCTCAACATCCAGGCAGTACCCGCTGTGTATGTCAATGGTGAGTTGCTGCATGTGGGACGCGGAGAGCTCGGCACGCTGCTTGACGAACTGGAGGATCATCTCGGTACAGACAGCAGCGCAGCACACGAGGCTGTGGAGCGTCACTACGATGTGGTCGTGCTCGGAGGAGGTCCCGCAGGAGTAGCCGCAGCCATCTACGCGGCAAGAAAAGGGCAGAAGGTCGCCGTCGTAGCCCAACGCATTGGCGGACAGGTCAACGACACGACAGACATCGAGAATATTATCTCTGTGCCAAAGACCACCGGCACGCAGTTGGCCGCCGACCTTTCCAAGCACTTAGAGGCTTATCCCATTGACACATACACCAACCGCAGGATCACACGTGTGGACTTTTCAGAAAAGGACAAACGGGTAGAGGTGAGAGGAGGAGAATCATTCATCGCCCCGCGTGTGATCATTGCCACGGGTGCCGGATGGCGTCGCTTGGGACTGCCGGGCGAGGACAAGCTCATCGGCCACGGCATTCACTTCTGCCCTCACTGCGACGGACCTTTCTATAAAGGCAAGCACGTAGCTGTCATCGGAGGCGGCAACAGTGGTGTGGAAGCAGCCATCGACTTGGCAGGCATCTGCAAACATATGACGGTACTGGAGTTTGGTGATCAGATGCGGGCCGACAAGGTGTTGCAGCAAAAGCTGCGTGCACTGCCCAACGTCGACATTCATTTCCACAGCCAGACTATCGGTCTCTCGGAGCAGAACGGAAGCCTCAACGGAATTGACGTGCGTGACCTCGACAAGGATGAGGTGCGGCACATCACGCTCGACGGTGTGTTTGTGCAGATAGGCTTACAGCCTAACAGCGACATGTTTAAGGATCATGTGGAACTCACGCCGTGCGGTGAGATCATCATTGACAACCGTAACCGTACCTCTGCGGCAGGCGTATATGCGGCAGGCGACGTGTCGACAGTGCCCTTCAAGCAGATCATGATAGCCATGGGCGAAGGAGCCAAGGCAGCCCTCGCCGCCTTTGAGGACAGCCTCTATCAGGAACAATGAGGTTTGTCGAAGTCCTTGGGTGAGTCATAGTGATGACCCGTGACTTCTTTGATGCGATGTATGAGTATCTCATCTTTCATTCTTAGCTTGTGTTGCTGTCAAGTGAGTTTATCTTTCTATTCTTCCTGCTCGCTGATCCGGTATCCATCGTATTTTTTGTCGAGCACCACCATCTTCATGGGCTGCATGGAATAGGATTGAGGAGTGGGATTAACAGCGATATGCCAAACCAAAGTAAAGTGCTTGTCACCAATGCGCTCAATACGTCGAAGCGAGATATTGGTAGAATGGTTGGTGACGGGCAGTACTTTCGCTACGACAAAACACTTGCTGAAGTCTATCTTTGTCGGATCACCGCCCTTTCCCATAAAGGCGGCCTCACCAAAATATTGCTCCAGCTCTGCCTGGCTGCGGATGATCAGCAAATCAGTGGGTTGCCTGGCATCGTTGCGAAAGAAATAGTTGCGGGCTTCGGAAAAGCTGACAGCATGGTTGCCGGTAGCGCAGGAAGCCGTAAGCAAACCTGCAGCAAGAAGCGTTATCAATGAATGTAGTCTCATCATGAATGTATTTTTTTTGTTACATTCTACTAAATTCAAAACTTGCGGATAGCTTGCACGAAATGGCAACAAATAGTGTTTGTTCATCATCCTGACTGTCGTGATGCAGCCCCCACTCCATCGTTTGTTCATTTGGAAGGGGGGGACAGCGTCCCGTCATTTCTGCTCCAAGAGAAGATGCTTGGCAAATTCCCAGACGACGATGCCGGCCGTGACGCTGACGTTCAGACTGTGCTTCGTGCCGAACTGCGGGATTTCGAGACAGCCGTCGCTCATGTCCACGACCTGCTGCAACACGCCTTTGACCTCGTTGCCAAAGACGACGGCATAGCGCTGGGGCACGCCCTTGTCGCGCAACGCGGCCAACGACTCGTCGAGATGCTGCAGTTTGGTGCTGCCCTCCACCTGCTCGATGCTATAGACGAAATAGCCCTCACGCTGGAGTTCGGCCACGGCATCCTCGGTATTCTTGAAGTATTTCCAACCGACACTGTCCTCACCGCCGAGCGCCGTCTTATGGATTTCGGCATTAGGCGGACAGGCGGTGATGCCGCAAAGATAGACGGCTTCCACACGAAACGCGTCGCAAGAGCGAAACACCGAGCCGACGTTGTAGAGCGACCGCACATTGTCGAGTACCACCACTAGCGGCAGCTTCTTGGCTTCCTTAAACTCTTCCACTGTGAGCCGGTGCATCTCTATCGTCCTGAGCTTATGCATTTTCTTTCACACTATACGCCACCGCATACGCTTTGATCTGCTTCACCATCGCCAACAGACCATTGGAGCGGGTCGGTGACAGGTGGTCACGCAAACCTATCTTGTCAATGAAGTAAAGGTCAGCATCGAGGATCTCCTTCGGCGTGTGACCGCTGAGCACCTGAATGAGCAGGGCGATGATGCCCTTGACGATGAGTGCGTCGCTGTCTGCAGTGAACACGAGCTTACCGTCAACAAGGTCACATTGCAGCCACACACGGCTCTGACAGCCGTCGATGAGGTTTTGCTCAGTCTTATATTTCTCGTCGAGCGGCTTGAGATCATTGCCCAAGTCGATGAGCATCTGATATTTATCCATCCAGTCGTCGAAGTCGCTGAACTCCTCCACGACCTCGTCCTGCAATTCATTAATCGTCTTCATATTCTACTTTCTCCAACTTAAAGAATTTATCGTTTGGTCTTACCTTACCCTTCACGGGGATGGAGACCAGCCATCCCTGCTCGGCACGCTCCACGGACTTGAGGTCGTAGCGGATCTCGGTACAGTCGAGATACATCGCTCCGGTGGCATTGCCGGTGATGAGCAGCTTGTCGCCTACCTCAAAGGGAGCGGCCTCGACGGCGATCTCTGCCACGTTGAGCTTCGAGAAATACTTTGTCACCTTACCCACGAGGCGCTTGCGCTCTGTGGCCAGCGAGCCGTAGTGCTTGTTCCACTCGCCCATGGTCTGTCCCTGATAATAGCCGTCCCAAAAGCCGCGGTTGAAGACGGTGGTGAGCCGCTGGTCCCATGCGTCTTTCTTCTCTTCAGTGAATGTACCGTCAAGGACAGCCTTCAGTGCATCTTTATAGCAGGTGACCACGGTATAGACATATTCGGGTCCACGCGCTCGGCCTTCGATTTTGAAGACACGGACGCCGGCCTTCATCATCTTGTCGAGGAAGCGGATGGTCTTCAGGTCCTTTGGACTCATTACATATTTATTGTCTATCTCAAGCTGATTGCCTGTCTCGGCATCGGTGACGATATAGGAGCGGCGGCAGATCTGCACGCACTGTCCGCGGTTGGCTGAGCGGTCGGCAGCAGCTAAACTCATGTAGCACTTGCCCGAGACGGCCATGCACAGGGCACCATGACAGAACATCTCTATGCGCACGGGCTTTCCGGTTGGTCCGCAGATCTGTTGCCGTTCGATCTCATCGTGGATATGGCTGACCTGCTTCATATTCAGCTCACGGGCGAGCACGCTGACGTCGGCAAACTGGGCGTAGAACTTCAGTGCTTCCACATTGCTGATGTTGAGCTGTGTGGACAGGTGCACTTCCATGCCTACCTGGCAACAGTAGACCATCACGGCGACATCGGAGGCGATGACGGCCGAGATGCCGGCTTCATGGGCTGCATCGATGATGGTGTGCATCGTGTCCATATCTTCGTCATAGATGATGGTGTTGACGGTGAGATAGGTCTTCACGCCATGCTCGTTGCAGATGCGTGCGATGTCGTGCAGGTCGCTGATGTCGAAATGGTTGGCACTGTGCGACCGCATGTTCAGTTGCCCGATACCAAAGTACACCGAGTCGGCGCCTGCCTGCAGGGCGGCGGCGAGTGACTCGCGTGAGCCCACGGGGGCCATGATCTCAAAATCCTCTATTTTAGCATTCATAGTGCAAAGGTAATCAAATAATTGCTTATCTTTGCACTTGCAATGAAGAAAATACTTTTTGGCCTCTTGGGTCTTGTGATGATCATCAGCTGCGGGCGCCCTCTGACTCGCAAGCCGGTGAGGAGTGAGTTCTGTAATGACGTGGTCATCAAGACCACACCCGTTCTCGACCAGGGCCACAGCCCGCTGTGCTGGGTCTATGCCATGTTGGCTACCATCGAGTCGGAGCATCTCATGCAGGGCGACTCGGTGCACTTGTCTGTTGACTATCTGGCCAGGATGATGCTGAAAGACGAGGCGACGCATTTCTATTTCAACCGCGACAACAGTCAGGTGTCGATGCGTGGCATGGCGTCGATGGTCTTTGATCTCATGGCGATGTATGGCATGTTGTCCTACGACAGCTATTACAATCAGGAGCCCGTCGACTATCCTGTCGTGGCCCGCACGATACAGCAGATTGCACGGGCAAGCACTTCGCTCAGGCAGATGGACAGGCGCGTGGACAAAGCACTTGACGAGCAGATCGGTTATCTGCCCGGTACTATCATGATGTTGGGAGCCCGCTACACGCCTCTGGAGTTTGCCCATAGCGTGTGCCGTCCCGAGGAATATCTCTCGCTGACGAGCTTCTCCCATCATCCTTTTGGCAAGCCGTTTATCTTGGAGGTCCCTGACAATCAGATGCGTGACCATTTCCTCAACGTGCCTATCGACACGCTCATGCATACCGTCGTCCATGCGCTCAAGCATGGCCATCCTGTCTGTTGGGAGGGCGACATCAGCGAGCCCGGTTTTGACTTTCAGCGTGGTGTCGCCGTACTGCAAAACGACAAGGCGGACTATGACCAGCTCGACCGGCAGCGTACCTTTGAGACGTTCCGCACCACTGACGATCATTGCATGGAGCTCTGTGGATTGGCCCATGACCGGCAAGGCCGTCGCTTCTTCATTGCCAAGAATTCCTGGGGCAACGGCAATCCCTTCGGCGGGTTCATGTATCTCAGCTATCAGTACGTGAAGCTCAAGACCATAGCCGTGTACATCAGCTGCGATGCTGTGGGGAAATAATACATGACTTTTCACAGCTAACTTCTTGCTTTTTTAAATTATTATACTTAATTTTGCAGATACTTTAATCATAAAAACTACAATATGTATTTAATGCGTTATCTAATTATACAGCAATAATAAACTAACAAAATATTATGATGAAAAGAATAAATGTACTATTTGCCTTATTCCTTGCATGGTTGTCTGTTGGAGGAGCTTGGGCAGAGGAAGAAACCTTTAAGATCGTTTGGGCGAGATCTGAATCAAAGTCGACTAACATTTTGTTAGAAAGGAATAAAGGGCATATTCCAGATGAATCTTCTAAAAAGTATGTGAGACTCTATGCTAAAGGCGATATGACCATTACTCCTAAATTAGGTTACGTGCTCACCAAAATTGACTATGAATTTACCATAAATTCTAGTAAAGGTTATAAGCCCACTCCTAAACTGACTTCTACAGCTGGCACCTTTAAATCTACTGCCACAGGCGGCACATGGTCAGGTATTACGACAAAACCTATTGTATTATTAGTCGATGGTCTCTACGGCAACATAGACTTTTCATCTGTTACTATCACTTACATCACAAGCGATGGCACGGCGGACAAGCCCTATACCGTCACTGACGTTTTCACACTTAATCAAGCAGGAAGCCTACCAACTACTGAGGTATATATCAAGGGCAACGTAGTCAAGACTGACCAATTCGACAGCAGCAGTCCCACTCTCAACTACTACATCGCTGACAGCGAAAACGCAGCCAATAGTCTTGAAGTATTAAATGGGCGGTATCTACAAGATGCTGATATCACCAATGCCAACCAAATTGTACGTGGTGACGAAGTCATTGTTAAAGCGACAGTAGAAACCACTAATAAAAGTGCTAAAGTTCTGAAAGACGTACATCTGATAAGTATTAAGGAGTACCAAGACCAAGCTAAGGTAAGCTCAGCCGGATGGGCTACCTTTGTCAGCCGCCGTGCCGTGGATTTCTCTAATACCAGCAACATAAGCGCTTACACTGTGAAGTACGATGCTACAGTCAACAAAGTGACGCTTACGCCCGTCAGAGCTATACCCGGCAACACGGCTGTAGTCGTCAAAGGTAAGGAGGGAACTTATAACTTGCAACGTAGCAAAGAGAGTACAGCAGTAGCTAACAACGACTTGAAGTTCAGTGACACAGACACGAAGGTGACATCGCCCTTCAACATCTATGTGCTGGCTCAGCAGGGCGACGGCTGCGGTTTCTATCCCGTGAAGGCCGGTGAGACCTTAGCTCCTTTCAAAGGCTACCTCTGCA
Source organism: uncultured Prevotella sp. (assembly GCA_900540375.1). GTDB lineage: Bacteria > Bacteroidota > Bacteroidia > Bacteroidales > Bacteroidaceae > Prevotella. The sequence goes on along the minus strand of UQFS01000004.1, from coordinate 54,553 downwards.
TCAAGACTGCCTCAACCGCTGCCGCCAAACCTTTCTATGCTATCGGTGACAACACCACAACCGGCATCAACACCGTGGAAAAGGCTAAGAACATGGAAGGCGTGCGCTATAACTTCGCCGGACAGCGCGTCAACAACAGCTATAAAGGCCTGGTCATCGTCAATGGCCACAAAGTCATCATCAAGTAAAACCCTTAAAATATCATACAATGAAAGCAATTTATGTCAAGCCATCCTTGAAGTTCAAGGAAATAGATGTTGAAGAAAGTATGCTGACTGATAGCAGAAATTTCAAAAAGACGCTCACAGGATACCAAGGAACTGTAGGGACTTCTGCAACCACTACCACAGAAGTAGAGAGTACCAGTGCACTCTCCAAGCAAGGCTCTTTCCCTGGCGATCAATGGGATGATGAAGAGTAAAAGCGGAACATTGCTTTCAGCCTCCCCGTAGAAAGAAGCAAAAACCATCAAAGCCCGTCGCAAGCCTAATATGCTGTGGCGGGCTTTGTATGTTTACGACAGCGAGAGCATGCGCTGGATGGGCTTCACGGCCTCACAGGCAATCGCCGGGTCAATCTCTACGCAGGGCCAGCCAAACTTCAGAGCGTTGTAGATCTTGGCCAGCGTGTTTTTCTTCATGTACTCGCACTCGTTGCATGAACAGCCGACGCCACCCTCACTGACCTCCGGCGGTACGGGGATGAAAGTCTGATCGGGACACGTACGCTGCATCTCATGCAAGATACCGGCCTCTGTGGCCACGATGAACTCCTTTACCTCGGGATGCGTCTGGGCGTATTTCAGCATCGTGGCAGTGGAACCCTTCACGTCAGCAATCGCCAGCACAGGAGCCTTGCACTCCAAATGCGCCATCACCACCGCATGAGGATGCTCTTGCTTGAGCTTCACAATGCCGTCGACGGAGAACTTCTCATGGACATGGCAACCACCATTCCACAGGAGCATGTGGCGCCCCGTGACGCTGTTGATATAGTTGCCCAGGTTATAGTCCGGTCCAAAGATGATCTTCGCATCCTTGGGGAAGCTCGCCATCACCTTCTCGGCATTGCCTGAGGTGACCACGCAATCCGTGAGCGCCTTGACAGCCGCCGTGGTGTTGACATAGCTCACCACCTGATAGCCCGGATACTCCTCCTTGTATTTCTTCAGGTCAGCAGCGTCACAGCTGTCAGCCAGAGAGCAGCCCGCGGTGAGGTCGGGACACAGCACCGTCTTGTCGGGCGAGAGCAGCTTGCACGTCTCAGCCATGAAGTGCACGCCACACATCACCATCATCTTCGCATCGGTGTCGGCAGCCTTACGTGCCAACGCCAGCGAGTCACCGACAAAGTCAGCGATGTCCTGAATGTCGCCCACCGTATAGTAGTGGGCCAGGATGATCGCGTCTTTCTCCTTGCACAGTTGTCTGATGGCCTTCTTCAAGTCCAGTTTCTTGGGTACCGGCTCATCGACATATCCCTTTTCCTTCCATTCCTCTTTGATCGTTTCCATGAGTATGCGTTCAGTTTTCGGTGTTATCCACCATTCATTATTATTCTATTAGTCTTCCTTCTTTAAAAAAGAAATAATAGTATGATGATGTAATGTGGAAAAGTTGATATGACAAGAGGGAAAAATTTGGAGATAAGGATATCAACACGGGATACAGAGAGATCTACACCGGGGTTGAATATCTACTCTTTGTTTATCAGCTCATTGTCTACTTATCCACAATTATCAACTACTGTGCAAAGGTAATAAGTTTATATCTTTTTTCGGTGCAAAAGCGTGGAAAACTTTGTTTCATTGCTTGCAAAAGACTGTGGAAATCCTCAGTCCGCGGCATTTCAGCAAGGGCGTGTGGATAAGCATAGAGTTGTACCAGCGTTTTTCCACAGTTATCAACAGGGTTATCAACAGGGAGAGAATAATGTATAGTGTATAATGAATAAATAATAATGGATCATTGCTATTGTTACGCAGTTGTAGGAAAGTCGTTATATATTAGTAAAATTGCTTGTTATTAGTTAGTCAAACATTCGTCAGATAATAGTCAAACAATCGTCAGCCAATTGGATGACAATTGTCAACCAATTGGCTGACGATTGTTTGACCATGCTATAAGAAGCATTTTTGAATATAAAGGACGATGATGAGAAAGGTATAAAACACAATGATGGGCTCCACCTGCAGCAAGGCAGAGCCCATCATCATCATGGTATGGATAGAATAAAAGCTGTTATTTCCGATTGTCTCCGTTTTCAACGAAGGCAGCCTCTTCGGCGGCAGCAATGATCTCCTCACGGGTTTTCTCCCTGGCGCTGATGTCGCTCAAGTCGAATTCCTCCTCTTTAGCCTCTACCGAGTTGGCCGGTCGCTCGAGCGCGCTGTCTTCCTCAGAGAATACCTGCTCGCGGAACGATGTCTCGTGCTTCGGCTCCATGTTGCGGGAAGCAGCTGTTGTCTTGACGAAAGCTTCAGCCTCACTGGTACTGGGCACATCCTGTATCGGTTCCTCTTCCATTTTGGTGCGGCTGGCCTTAGCGGCGAAGACACTGTCGATGAACTGCGGTTCGCGCTTGAGTTTATCGAGGGTGTCCTTAGCGGCTTTTTGTTGGCTCTCTTTCTTAGAGAAGCCTTTGCCCATGCATCCGTCAAGGCCTTCGAGCTTGATCACGCAGCAGAAGGTAGGATTGCCGTTGGCATCCTTGCTCTGTGTGGTCTGGCTGAAATCCAGGTTCACTTTGTTTTTCTGGCTCCACTCGATAAGTTTGCTTTTAAAGTTCACCTCTTTGTATGCCACCTTATCGATGTTGATCATCTGCGAGAGGATGCGTTTCTTGAGGAACATCATACAGGCATCGTAGCCACGATCGAGGTAGAGGGCACCGACGAGCGCCTCAAAAGCGTTGCCACCGAGATAGCTGTTGTGTGTGGCAGAGCGGCCGCTGGAGAGGATGAGATCGTTGATGCCCATCTCCATAGCGAGTTTATTGAGTGTGTCGCGCTGCACGAGTTTCGAGCGAGTGTTGGTGAGAAATCCCTCACGCTTGCCGGGGAAGTGACGATAGACGATGTCACCTACCGCAGCGTCGAGGATGGCGTCGCCCAAGAATTCCAGTCGCTCGTTGTTGACGGGTTTGCCTTTTTTGTTTCGGTGCATGACACTCTTGTGCATCAGCGCCATTTTGTAATAGCTGATGTTGTGGGGATATACACCGATGATATGGTATAAAGAAGAATAAAGCTCCTTATCCTTTCGGAAAGGGAGCCTTATTCTGTCTAAGATATGATTAAACATATACTTTCTTTGTTCAGCAATCTATTACTCAGCGTACTTCTTGACGATGACGCAAGCGTTGTGTCCGCCAAAGCCAAAGGTGTTGGACAGGGCAGCGCGTACGGTGCGTTTCTGAGCCTTGTTGAAAGTGAAGTTCATGTTGTAGTCGAGCTCCGGATCATCATCGCCTTCAGCATGGTTGATGGTCGGCGGCACGATGTCGTTCTGCACACTCAGCACGCAGATCATGCCCTCAACGGCACCAGCGGCACCGAGGAGGTGACCGGTCATGCTCTTGGTAGAGCTGATGTTGACCTTGTAAGCCTGTTCACCGAAGAGATCCTTGATAGCCTTAGCCTCAGAGATGTCGCCTACGTGAGTGGAAGTACCGTGGACATTGATGTAGTCGATGTCCTCAACGCTCATGCCAGCGTCCTCAAGGGCAGCCTTCATGACGAGCTTAGCACCGAGACCCTCGGGATGAGAGGCAGTGATGTGATAAGCGTCAGCGCTCATGCCCTCACCGGCAATCTCGGCATAGATCTTAGCACCACGGGCCTTGGCGTGCTCAAGTGTCTCAAGGATCAGGCAGCCAGAGCCCTCGCCCATGACGAATCCGTCGCGGCTGGCGCTGAATGGGCGACTTGCGCCCTGAGGATCGTCGTTGCGGGTGGAAAGAGCCTTCATGGCGTTGAAACCACCGACACCGCAGTCGCAAATGGCAGCCTCGGCACCTCCGGCCAGGATGACATCAGCCTTGCCCAGGCGCAGCAGGTTGAAAGCGTCAGCCAAAGCATGGCATGACGAAGCGCACGCACTTGTGGTCACATAGTTGGGACCATGGAAGCCAAAGTGAATGCTGATCTGTCCAGCTGCAATATCTGAAATCATCTTGGGGATGAAGAACGGGTTGAACATCGGTCCGCGATCCATGTGCTGGCCGTAGTACACTACCTCGTCCTGGAATGTCTTGATGCCTCCAATGCCAATACCGTAGACCACGCCCACGCGGTTTTTGTCGACAGTCTCCAAATCCATGCCTGAGTCCTTGACAGCCTGAATGGCACTGACCATGGCCAGCTGTGTGCAGCGGTCCATCTTACGGGCCTCCTTGCGGTCGATGTAGTCATTGACGTTGAGGTCTTTGACTTCACAAGCGAACTTTGTCTTGAAATTGGTTGTGTCAAATGATGTAATAGGTGCTGCACCGCTCTTGCCGGCAAGCAGGTTGTTCCACATCTCTTCGGCGGAGTTACCTACTGGCGTGACGGCTCCCAGACCTGTTACAACTACTCTTTTCAATTCCATTGGATTATGATTTTGATTAAAAGGGTTTAGCGTTTAATGTGTCTGAATCAGCTGCCAACTGGCAGACTGAATGAAAGTAAATGGTGAACGACATTAAACGCTAAACGGAGAGAAACGCTTCAGACGTAGATTACTTAGCGTTGTCCTCAATGTACTTGATGGCATCGCCTACCGTCTGGATGGTCTCAGCCTTGTCGTCGGGAATAGAAATGCCGAACTCCTTCTCGAACTCCATGATGAGCTCTACAGTATCGAGAGAATCAGCGCCCAGATCGTTGGTGAAGCTTGCTTCGGGCTTTACCTCAGCCTCGTCAACACCCAGTTTGTCTACGATGATAGCCTTAACCTTTGATTCAATTTCTGACATAATTGTAACGTTTTAAATGATTAATTTTGTATTTTCACTATTAAACTGGGTGCAAAGGAACAAATTTTTTACCGATTACACAAATATTTTATCGATAAAATGCTATTTTCGTGCACACTAACCCATTGTTTGTGCATAAAATATAGATTTTTTCTTCTTCTTTTTTCACCTTTTCGTTGTATATCTCAAAATTAGTTGCTAACTTTGCATGAACGCATAAATCAAATCTGAACAATACATGTCTTTTACTCAACAGTGCAACGAGATTTTCAACAAAGCTATTGATGACTACCATGTCACGGACAATGTGGATACGCCAATCAACAATCCTTATGAGCGCGATTCCATTGACAACCGGCTTTATCTGAAGTGCTGGATAGATACTGTCCAGTGGCATTTGGAGGATATCATCCGTGATCCGCATATCGATCCTATGGAGGCGTTGGGCATCAAACGGCGCATTGACCGCTCCAATCAGGACCGCACGGACTTGGTGGAGCAGATCGACTCCTATTTCCGACAGAAGTATTCCGATGTCACTCCGCTTCCCGATGCACGACTCAACACTGAGAGTCCGGCCTGGGCCGTGGACCGCTTGAGCATTCTCGCACTGAAGATCTATCACATGCGGGAGCAGACACAGCGCACCGACGCCTCAGAGGAGCACAAAGCACGCTGCCAGGCTAAGCTCAACGTGCTCTTGGAGCAGCAAAAGGATCTCTCGCTGGCCATCGACCAATTGCTGGAGGACATCGAGGAAGGACGGAAATACATGAAGGTGTATCGCCAGATGAAGATGTACAACGATCCGAGTACCAACCCTGTTCTTTACAGTAAAAAGTAAGAGACAGCCGAAAGGGGAGTGAGGATACCTTAGCCCTGAATAACATGAAAACCGAACACATGCTGATCATCCGCTTTTCTGCCTTAGGCGACGTCGCCATGACGGTGCCAGCGGTCTATTCTTTGGCAAAGCAGTATCCCGATGTTCGCATCACCATGCTTTCCAAACCATTCGCCCGCCCGCTGTTTGAGAACTTGGCGCCGAACGTGGGATTCATGGAGGCAGATCTGGTTAATGAATATCATGGACTGAAGGGACTCAACGCACTCTACCGACGCCTGACTGCCAAAAACTTCACGGCAATAGCTGATTTGCACAATGTCATCCGGTCAGATTACTTGCGTATACGTTTCAACTTTGATCGTTATCGTGTGGCGCACCTTGACAAGCACCGCATGCAGCGACGTCAGCTGGTGGCATATAACAATAAGGTGTTGGAGCCCATTCCCTCTGCTTTTGACAATTATGCCAAGGTATTTGAACAGTTAGGCTATCCTGTCCATTTAGAGTTTACGTCACTGCTGACTCCTGAACAAGCCGGATTGTCACAGTTGCCGGAGGGCTATAACATCAAAAAGCCGTTTCAGCAGTGGATCGGCATCGCTCCTTTCGCTGCGCATCGTGGAAAGGCCTATTCATTATCGCAGATGGAGAAAGTAGTGGCAGAGCTGACGCGTCGCCATCCTTCCTGTCGCATCTTCCTTTTTGGCGGTGGAAACAATGAGAAACACCAACTCGACGATCTTGTGAGCCGTCATGGCAATTGTGTGAATGCCTCTGCTGTATTGGGTGGCATGATGAAAGAACTGGTATTGATGAGCCATCTTGACGTGATGATCAGTATGGACAGCGCCAACATGCACCTGGCTTCGCTCGTCGCCACACCTGTAGTGAGCGTATGGGGAGCCACGCATCCCTATGCCGGATTTATGGGTTGGGGACAGAGTGAAGACAATGCTGTGCAGGTAGATCTGCCGTGCCGCCCTTGTTCCATCTATGGCAATAAGGTGTGCCGACGCGGAGACTATGCTTGTCTGACGGGCATCCAGCCCCTCGACATCGTTGAGAAAGTAGACAGAATACTCAAGTGATAAAAACAATATAGGTCCAGCCTCACCCCCTAACCCCTCTCCCAAGGAGAGGGGTTAGGGGGTGAGGCTACTCTTTATTTGCTTTTACCTGTCACTATCTTCTTGATTTCGTTGAGCTTGTTGAGGGCTTCCACGGGTGTGAGGTTATTGATGTCGAGACCGAGAATCTCGTCACGCACTTGTGAGAGTACCGGGTCGTCAAGCTGGAAGATATTGAGCTGCACACCGTCTTTCTTGTCCGTAATGTTTTCCAACTTAGGCTTTCCTGCCGCTCCCACTTCCGATCCTTCCTCCTCAAGTTGCTTCAAAACGGTGTTGGCACGCTTGACGATAGAGCGTGGCATACCGGCGATTTCAGCCACATGAATACCGAAGGAGTGCTCTGAACCGCCCGGAACAAGCTTACGCAGGAAGATCACCTTACCGTCAACCTCCTTGACCGAGACATTGTAGTTCTTGATTCTTGGGAAGTGCTTCTCCATCTCGTTGAGCTCATGATAGTGCGTGGCGAAGAGCGTACGGGCGTGGGCATGCTCGTTTTCGTGAAGATACTCCACGATGGCCCAGGCGATAGAAATACCGTCGTAGGTGGAGGTGCCGCGTCCGAGTTCGTCGAAGAGCACGAGAGAATGGGTCGACACATTGTTCAGAATATCAGCGGCCTCTGTCATCTCCACCATGAAGGTAGACTCTCCCAAAGAGAGATTGTCGCTGGCTCCCACGCGTGTGAAGATCTTATCTACGATACCTATTCTTGTACTCTCAGCCGGAACAAAGCAGCCGATCTGTCCCAGGAGTACAATCAGCGCCGTTTGGCGCAGCAAAGCAGACTTACCGGCCATGTTAGGACCCGTAATCATCATGATCTGCTGCTTCTCTGTGTCGAGATAGACATCGTTGGGCACATAGCGCTCGCCGAGTGGCATCTGCGTCTCAATGACGGGATGGCGGCCCTGGTGAATGTCGAGTACATCGCTGTCGTCCACGACGGGACGCACATAGCAGTTGCCTTCCGATACTTTGGCAAAGGAGAGCAGGCAGTCGATATGCGCCAGAATATTGGCATTGATCTGTATCTGCGGGATGAACTCCTGCATGGCCACGATGAGTTCAGAGAAGAGACGAGCCTCCAACTCCAGTATTTTCTCATCGGCACCCAATATTTTTTCCTCGTATTCCTTCAGCTCAGGCGTGATATAGCGCTCGGCCTGCGCGAGTGTCTGCTTGCGTATCCATCCTTCGGGCACCTTGTCCTTAAAGGTATTGCGCACTTCAAGATAGTAACCGAAAACGTTGTTGAATCCCACTTTCAGCGAGGAGATTCCGGTCTTCTCCGTCTCGCGTTGCTGTATCTCCAACAGGTAGTCTTTACCGCCGCGTGAGATATTTCTCAACTCATCGAGCTCGGGGCTATAGTCATCAGCGATGACGCCTCCCTTGCTGACGAGCTGTGGCGGATCGGGTGTGATTTCCTTTTCGATGCGGTCACGCAGGCTTTCACAGAGATTGAGTTGCTCACCGAGTCGTCTGAGACAATCGTTGTCGGCAGTCTGACAAGCTCCTTTGATAGGCTGTACGGCCATCAGCGCATTTTTCAGCTGTACGACTTCACGCGGTGATACACGTCCTACGGCCACCTTGGAGATGATACGTTCCAGGTCGCCGACACGATGGAGTTGCTCGTCAATGAGCTGTCGGAAGTCGGGATGCTTGAAGAAATACTCCACGATGTCGAGTCGCTCATTGATACGCGACACCTCTTTTAATGGGAATACCATCCATCGCCGTAGCATACGTCCACCCATTGGTGTGGTCGTACGGTCGATGACGTCGAGCAGCGATAGCCCGTCCTCCTGCATTGGCTGCAAGAGTTCCAGTGATCGGATGGTGAACTTGTCAAGCCGTACATACTTCTCCTCCTCCAGCCGCTTCAAGGATGTGATGTGGTTGATGCTGGTATGCTGGGTGAGTTCCAGGTATTGCATGATCGCACCGGAGGCTACGATACCTGCCTTGAGATGCTCCACACCGAAGCCTTTCAGCGATTTGGTGCCGAAATGCTTCAAGAGTTTCTGCCGGGCGTTTTGTTCTGTAAACACCCAGTCGTCCATTTCAAAGACACAATATTTCGTACCGAAGAACTGTTCAAAGTCTTTCTTGCGTGTGCGGTCATAGAGTACCTCCTTCGGCGAGAAGTTTCCAAGAAGCTTCTCGACATAGTCATAGGTGCCCTCGCCGGTGAGAAACTCACCCGTGGAGATGTCGAGCAGGCTCAGTCCGCAGGCTGTTTTACCGAAGTGTACGGCAGCGAGAAAGTTATTTTCTTTGTAGTTGAGCACATTATCGCTCATGGCGATACCCGGTGTGACCAGTTCGGTGATGCCTCGCTTCACCATTTTGTCCATCTCGGAGAGCCCTTTCTTGCCCTTGATGGCGGCCCGTTTTTTCTTCGGGTCTTCGAGTTGGTCGCAGATTGCCACGCGTTTTCCGGCTCGTATGAGCTTCGGCAGATAGGTGTCGAGAGCATGGTGCGGGAATCCGGCCATCGGCGTGTCACCGGTGTTGCCGCCATTGTTGCGCTTGGTGAGCGTGATGCCGAGGATCTGCGAGGCCACGATGGCATCGTCGCCATAGGTCTCGTAGAAGTCACCACAGCGGAAGAGCAACAAGGCGTCGGGATGTTTAGCCTTGAGCGAGAAAAACTGCTTCATCATCGGCGTGAGCGCCGTATCTTTTGTAGACATATCTTTTTGTTACAAACTTAGCGAGCTTGCACGGAGCATGTAAGCTCATGAAAAATACCCATTATCGTGGGATTAGAGATAATCAACTTTCACGACGACGACACGGATATGCTGGTCACCGCTGTCAGTCTTGACTTTAGCGATATGCCAGTCGCCCGGGAAGAAGAGAAAGAAGTGCTGCGGATCGCTGTCGTAGAAGTGGGCACGCTGCAAGTCATAGGCATAGTGCACGACATCGGGGCGGTAGGGTACGTTGATCTTGCTGGTGTAGTGGTCGATAAGACCGAAGCGCTCCGTACCTTTCACGACATATTGGAAGTCGATATGGTGGTGATGACTCTCCGACCGCTGCTGGCTGAGCTCCCGGTTGACATCGTCTTCCACACTGGCGACAAGCGTAGATCCCGGAATCGGCGTGCGTCCCTTGGGCAGTGCCAGCAAGTCTGTCTTTGCCAACCAGCTGAAGAGCGCCTTCCACTGTTCCGGATTCTTCTGATATTGCTTATAGAACTCTGCGGCGTTGACGGTAGCGTGAAGACTTGCTGCCGTGAATCCCTCGCGCCAGACACCGCTGTTCATCCAGTTCTGTGCCTCTTTGACGAAGGCTTTGTCGGCATAGTATTTCGTGTAATAGCCTTGAGCATGTATGGCTACTGTCAGCAGGCTGAACAGCAGAAAGAGAAATGTTTTTTTCATAAGAATGATTTGATATCGATAAATTGTCTTGTTGATGTCTCTATAATATAATAAGGAGTGCGGGCAAATGTAACGGTGGGTGCCTTATTAAAGGCGGTGGACGCCTTATTATAATAAGGTGCACTTAACATTGCATTGCCATAGGGTATATGCGGCATGACGATGAGGTGTATTTCTGTCTTAGGGCAGGCAGCACACCGCCGTCATGGCTTTTTCAGTCCGCCAAGACCGGCGAGCAATGCACGTGCGAGCGGGTTGTTGTCGAAGTTTTCCTCTTCATTCTCCTTTGGCTCATTATCGAAGCTTTCGTCGATCTTCCTTGGATCTTTCTCTACAACCTTATAGGCAGAGCGTCCGTGAATGCGTGTGCGGGTAAAGCCAGCGTCCTGTAAGGCGAAGCCCACGTCCTGATTGACGTGCTCACCCGGTGTCCAGTAAGGATATTCCTTCATCAGCCGGTCGATGATCGCGTCGATATATGTGGCTTTCACCTTCTTTCCCTTTGGAGGCGCAGCGTAGAGCATGGACACCATCTTCACGAGGTTGTCAGCTTCCTGGAAGGGGGAGTTCTGCACCGCCATGGCCTCACGCTCCTCATCGGTCAGCGAGTAGTCCTCACCATTCTCCAGTTCCTCAGCAAGCTGGGCATAGAGCTGGTCATAGTTGATAGGCGTTTTGGTGTCGATGGCATGGGTGATCTCCACACAGACGAGATGCGCGGCACCGGCAGCATCTGTCATCGGATGGAGGTTACCGGTTGTGGCGATGAAGGCCGCATAGTTCTTCCGTGGTTCCCGTGTGGTGCCGTAAGGCCATCGCTGCACGGGCGTGCTGCGCGAGAAGAGATAGCGCACGGCAGGCAGCTGATCGGTGTTTTCCTGATAAAACTCATCGAGAGCCACAAGCAGATGGGTGGTGACGAGCTCATGCACGTCGGCCATCTGACGCACACGCACCTGATCGGTGTAGTAGTGTCTGAGGCTTGGAGGAAGGATGAGATTGCAGAAGGTCGTCTTGCCATAGCCGAATTGTCCGACGATGACGGGCACGATGACATCGTTTTGCGCCACGGTCAGTCCCATCCAACGCGCGACCATCTGTAGCATCCACTTATGGAAGCGGTGCGGCCAGTCAGGATTGGAGGTGATGATGCGCTGTGCCAGTTCACCCACATAGTCATTACCGTCCCACGGTTCGAGGCTTTCCATCCAGTTTTTGGCAGGATTCCATTGCTCGATGATGGTTGAGTGGATGTATTGTTCCAATTGCTGGTCTGTGAGATCTACGCCCTGGCTGTTGGCCATCAATAGCAGTGTGTTTTTGGCTTCTACTGACAGCGGCCGGTATTCCGTCATGTCGGAAGGCACATAGAGCGTTTCCCCGGTCAGCACATTGCGTCTGAGCCGGCATTGACTTTCAAGGTAGGTGAGTGCATCCATCATCGTGATTTTATCTATAGTGCAAAGATACCAAATATATTTCGAGAAAACAAAATATTAACTATCTATGTGAGACAGAGCGGGAGACGTTGCTGTCCCGTGAGACACTCTATACTTTGGTATAGCATAAAAAAACAAATCCTCACCTCTCCCATTGGGAGGTGAGGATTTGTGCTAACCTAAATAACAATCTTTACTTTACCTTTAAGAGACTTAATAACCTAATGAAAACCTAAAAAAATAATCTTAAACCTAAAAACTAAAAACCTATATGAAACAATCTACTAACCTTAAACCTATTGAACAAAAAGTGTTCAGTCTACTCAGATTATCGTTCTCACGAACTTGTTTCCTTTTGACACTGCAAAGGTAGAAAGTTTTTTATGTACGAACAACACTTTATCATGATTTTATGGGATTAATGTTCTTTTCTTGACCTATATCAAACATTTGTGTACGCACACACAGCGATATTATAAGAAAATTATGCGTAAGCGCATAAAAGAGGCGACGTATCTTTGCAGTGCGTCGCCTCTTTCGAGTTTATTCCAATCGTGATGGAGTTGGTGTTTCATTTTGAAATCATGCCGTTTCCCTGACGTTGTGGATAATTAGGGAACTTCTGATGGAATATTTCCTATTTCTTTTCTTCTGGAGCGGGAGCCTTGTTTTCTGTTTTACTTTCCGTTTCCTTCTTAGCGGTTTCCTTCTTGCTTGCGGTCTTGTGGTCTGTGCGTACTGGCTTAGCCTTTGGCATTTCCTCTTTCTCGCGCAGTTTCTCGTTGGCAGACTCGATTTTCTCGAGTTTAGCCTGCAGTCTTGCGATCTCCTTGTCTTTCATCTCTATCTCGTCGTCCTCATTCTTGATAGTTGTGAGCAGAGAGTTGAGCTGATCGTTGTCGATCTCTGGCGGATAGAGACTGTTGACACGGTTGATGAAGTCGCCGAGGATATTCATGTAGTTGGTGAAGGCGTCAAAGGGGCTGGAGTAGATGCCACGGTCGAGTCCTACGCTGCTGGGCTTTGTGGTCATAAAGCGGAAGTTGTTGCTGGCCTGCAGATAGTCCCAATCCTGGTTGATACGTGGGTCGTCGGCGATACGCACACGCTCCGCCACGCTGTAGAGCTTGTCGAAAGCTTCGCGCTGCATGGGGTTGCCGAGCCATGAGCTGACGTCGCGCTCCTCGTCGGTCCAGGAGAGTGTGTCGGGCACATCAAGGTTTCCTACGCTGTTGTGAGTGTCGCAGATCTCAGAAGGCGTGGAGAACGTGATGCCGGCGCCTTTGGCGAACTTCGGAAGGGCAGCCATGAAGTCGAGGATATTTGACGACAGTGGCTGTGCGATGCCGAGGGCAGAAAGCTCCATGAAGATGTTGAAGACCTGCTCTTCCTGCGGAGCTTTGGTAATACGGTCGATATACTGGTCGGCAAAGAGCGGATAGCCTTCCCAGTCGCTGTTGTTGAATCTGAGGCTGATGTCGTCGCTCATGACGACATCGCGCAGCAGAAGTTTCAGCTCAGGGGCCATTGAGCAGTTGTAGACATAGTGCGGTGATTTCCATCCGAGCACGTGTTTAGCGCCTTCGGAGAGCATTCCCTTGAAGCCGAGCTGGGCAGCCTGCAGTCCGATGTCGTCGCTGTATACGAGCGAGGAGTTGCGGAGCACGGTAGGTTTCTGTCCGAAATAGTCGACCATCTTCTTGCACTGTTTGCGCACATCGGCAGCGAAGCACTCACTATCCTTGAGCGATGACAGACCGTGGGAATAAGGCTCGGCGAGGAACTCCACGCATCCCGTCTTGTTGAGCTCCTGCAGTTTGTCAAGTACCTGCGGAGCGTGTACCTCCAACTGTTCCATGCCGACGCCGGAGATAGAGAATGCGCATTTGAAGTAGCCTTTGCTGTCCTCGATCATCTTTTGCAGTGTATTGAGGGCAGGCATATAGGAGCATTCGGCGATGTGGTTGATGGAGCGCTCGTTCTCGTAGTCGTCGTAATAGTAATGGTCGGTACCGATGTCGAAGAAGCGATAGCGCTTCAGATGTACGATCTGATGTATTTCGAAATATAAACAAATGGTTTTCATAATATTCAATGTTGAAAGTTGAGTGTTGAATGATGAATTATATCAATGTTGAATGATGTTTACCACCCCAGCGTTCTTATATATAGCTCTCTAATCCATCGTCCCACTTTCTCCCACGTGATCTGCGCCACCTCACATTTTCCTTCCTCTTGCAGATAGTGGAAGAGGCTTGGGTTGTGACAGATGCTATAGATGGAGTCAGCCAGAGCGTGAATGTCCCAGTAGTCGATTTTGATGCAGTTGTGCAGGATTTCTGCGCATCCACTCTGTTTGGAGATGATCGTCGGCGTGCCGCACTGCATGGCTTCGAGTGGCGAGATGCCGAAGGGCTCGCTGACCGACGGCATGACATAGACGTCGGAGTCTTTCAAGCATTCATAGACCTGCTTGCCGCGCATGAAGCCCGGGAAGTGGAAGCGGTCGGCGATGCCGCGCTCAGCAGCCAGATAGATCATCTGGTCCATCATGTCGCCTGAACCTGCCATACAGAAGCGGACGTGGCGTGTGCGGTGGAGCACCATGTTGGCAGCCTCGACGAAATACTCCGGTCCTTTCTGCATGGTGATACGTCCCAGGAAGGTGACGATCTTGTCGCGTCCGGTATGATCGGGGCGCGGAATCATCTCGTTCTCAGATGAAAGCGGGTAGACGGCATTGTGCACGGTGAAGACTTTGCGTGGATCCTGATGGTATTGGCTGATGACCGTGTTGCGTGTCAGGTCACTGACACACATGATGCAGTCGGCATGATCCATACCGTCTTTCTCTATGCCGTATACAGTGGGGTTGACATGTCCGCGTGAGCGGTCATAGTCAGTAGCGTGGACATGGATGCACAGGGGCTTTCCGCTGACCTGCTTGGCAAAGATACCGGCGGGATAGGTAAGCCAGTCGTGAGCGTGGATGATGTCGAACTCTTCCGAGCGTGCCACCACGCCAGCGATGATCGAGTAGTTGTTGATCTCGTCGTGGAGATTGGCGGGATAGCCACCCGCAAAGTCCATACATCCCAGATCGTTGACGTTCATATAGTTGAAGTCAGCGTAGATATGATCACGGAAGTGGTAATATTCCTCGGGGCTCATCAGATTGCCGATGCGCTGCTTGACGTAGTCGTAGTTGACATCACGCCATGCGATAGGCACGCAGTTCATGGCCACGATATGCGCGAAGGTGTGATCCTCGTCGCCCCAGGGCTTTGGCAGGCAGAGCGTGATGTCGATATCGCCCTGAGCGTGCAGTCCTTCCGAGATACCGAAGTTGGCAGTTGCCAGACCACCGTAAACATGAGGAGGATACTCCCATCCAAACATTAAGACTTTCATATTGGTTCCTCCTATTTATTAGTATTTATATTTTTCCAGTTGTTCCAATGCTCTGAGTATCTCGGCCACATTGGCTGCGAAGGAGATGGCGCCTCTGCCGTGGAAGGGCGGGTTGCCGTCGAAGAGCTCGGGAAGCGTACCGACACAGTGACTGAATATCTCGTCTTCATAGCCGACCATCTGTCGTTCGATGAAGCTCAGGCGTGTGCGTTTATAGAGTTTCAGGCAGGCCTCAACATAGAAACCGAAGAGCCACGGCCATGCCGTACCTTGATGGTAGGCGTAGTCGCGCTGTGCTTGAGGGCCGACGTACATGGGGTTGTATCCGCCGCTCTTTGGTGACAGCGAGCGGAGACCTTTCGGGGTGAGCAGTTCCTTGGTGCAGATGTCGATGACATTCTTTTTCTGTTCCTGTGAGAGTGGTGAGTAGTCGAAGGCAGCAGGGAAGATCATGTTGGGTCTGACGCTCCAGTCCTGGTTTTCACCGTCGACGTAGTCGAAGAGATAGCCAAACTTGTTGACGAAGGTAGCGAGGAAAGCTTCTTTGGCCTTGCCGGCTTGCTGGCTCAGGCTGGCGGCAAGGTCGTCATGGTGAGCTTCTTGTGCCAGTTTGGCACCGAAGCAGAGTGCATTGTACCACAGAGCGTTGAACTCCACGATATATCCTGTGCGCGGCACCACGGGGCGTCCGTTGGCGGTAGAGTTCATCCAAGTGACGAGGCGCTCTGATCCGTCGGTTTTCACGAGACCGTTGTCGGCAACAAGCAGGTTGGGATGTTTGCCGTCGGAGATATAGGAGAGGATGTCCCAGACAAGCTGTCCGTATTTCTTGGCGCAACGCTCTTCACCCTCTTCCTTAGCATATTGTTGGATGCACCAGATGGCCCACAAGGGCACGTCGGGCTGGTTGAGTTCATAGAGCTTGACGGTGAGTGGTTTCTCCTCCATGAATTCGCGGAGACCTTTCTCTGCCGTCTTCATTGCTGCCTCGAAGTATTCTGTCTCCTCGATGCTCAGCGTCAAACCGGGCAAAGCGACGAAGGTGTCGCGGGCGCGCGCCTTGAACCAGGGATAACCGGCGAGGATATATTTCTCGCCGTTTTTGTCTTCGACGTGGAACTGGTGGGCGGCGTTGATCAGACAGTGGAAGAAATTGTCGCGTGGCGCGCGCTCATCGGCTTCTTCCTGGAAGAGCGGTTTGAGAGTGCGCACCTTGTTCTCCGTGGTAGAGGCGGCAAAGACGATGCTCTCGCCCCTGCGGATGGGCACCTCGAAATAGCCGGGCACATAGAGATCCTCATTGCTGGCGTATCCGCGCTCTTGCTCTTTGGGATACTCTATGCCGCGGTACCAGTCGGGCTGGAAGACGAATTTCACCTTGCGGGAGAACTGCATGTAGAGATCGGGATAGCCTGGGTACATGCAGGTTCTGATGCCGTTTTCCACTTCAGAATAGTCTCTGCTGGCCACACTGTTCTCATGTGTGAACTGTCTGACACTTCGGAAAGCGAGGAATGGACGGAATTGCAGGGTCGTGGCTGAGTGTGCGTCGTCGAGGGTGTAGCGGATGAGCAGTCGGTTTTCATGGTGTTGAAAGACGACTTCTTTCCTGAGGATCACGCCGCCAACGCGATAGGTGGTGGTGGGTACTTTGTCGCAATCAAACGATTGGATATACTTGTGCCCCATGGGACTGTAGTTGTTGCCCTGATACTTATGCAGACCCAGGTTGAAGGCTGCCCCATGCTGGATGACACTACAGTCGAGTGAAGAGAGCAACACATGATTTTCATCGTCGAGTTCGGGCACGGGCACCACGAGCAGACCGTGATATTTGCGAGTGTTGCAGTCTACTATCGTCGAGCAAGAGTAAGCTCCCGAGCGGTTTGTTCGCAGAATCTCCTTGGGCAGGCTCTCCTGTAAATTGGTCATCAGGGCTTTTTCAAATTTTAGATAGCTCATAGTTCGCAATTAAGGTTGTTATATATTATTGATGATTGTTCAAATGGTTGGCGCAGAGCGTAAGCTCTGCGTTGACACCCCAAAGTTAATAAATTATTGGGAATAAAGCAAATTTTGTAATCATTATTTTGGCAAGATGACGAAAAAATGTAATTTAATTGGTTGTTTATCAACGAAGATGAAAGTCTGAGCCTTACGATTTCTTCGTTATACATCGATTTTTGACATTTCAGCGCTAAGTATCGTTTGTTCACTAAAATAATTGACAAAGTTCTGTCGTCCTGCACTTTCAATCTAGAGAGCGAAATCGAGATGAAAATCACAAAAAGGAAGCGTCTGTCAGTCAGAAAGGCTTTCTGATACTGTCATCAAGGCTTTTTCATCTCCTCATCACGCCTGTTTCATCGTGTCAAATAGGCGTGATGACAACATCAAAGTACCTTTCTGAGGAGTAGAAATGGTCATTTTTGAAGTGTTAAAAAACTTATTGTTTTTATAATATACTGATAGCCAGATAAATATAAACTTTCTCAATTTTTGCAAAATTGCGGGCAGATGGGTGCTTGGTCGAAAAAAATCGATTCTCAGAGGCCGTTTTTTGTCAGTTTAGCGGACATTGGGTTCTATGGTGACACTCGGTTCCGTTTTGCTGATCTGTTGTGATGATGCTCGTAGTTTTCCTTATCTGTCATTCTGTTCTTTTTGACTTTTCTACTTGCTGTATTATTTTCGTAACTCCACGAGAGTATAGAAAATGTAAACGATTGCATAGAGTTTAAGAAGGAAAAGTGCATCTTTGAGAACAACACTTCATCATATTCCGTTATTTTTGCCACTGAAACACATTGAGACGCGTATAAACCTAACACTTCCGCCAAGGGGCGGAGCACGACGAAACGAAGTTATTACTATAATAAATGAACCATCACATGGGTAAAACAATCTTGAAAAGAGCCGCACTGTTAAGCGCCGGTGTCTTATGCGCAATGACCAGCCTGGCACAATCTGTCGTGCAGGGCACAGTGAAGGACAAATCGGGTGAGCCGCTTATCGGTGCCACCATCCAAGTCAAGGGACAGCAGGGAGGTACCGTCACTAACCTCGACGGCGACTGGAAACTCAGCAATGCCAAGCCCGGACAGGTACTCGTCATCTCTTACGTGGGCTATGCCAACAAGGAAATCACCTTGGGCGCACAAAAGAGTCTCAACATCATTCTTGAACCCGACAAGCAGGATCTCGATGAGGTCGTTGTTGTCGGTTATGCCATTGGCTCGAAGCGCACCGTCTCCGGCGCCGTGGAACGTGTGGGCCGCAAGGATATGAACAAGGGCGTGGTCACCAGTGCCGCCGATGCCCTCAAGGGCAAGGTCAGTGGTGTGATCATCTCACAGAGCGGCGGTGACCCGATGGGTACCACCAACATCCGCGTGCGCGGCACTT
Source organism: uncultured Prevotella sp. (assembly GCA_900540375.1). Lineage (GTDB taxonomy): Bacteria > Bacteroidota > Bacteroidia > Bacteroidales > Bacteroidaceae > Prevotella. Next base: position 35,967 of record UQFS01000004.1, on the reverse strand, counting down.
CCTCGCTTTCCGGCGGCAACGACCCGCTGGTCATCATCGACGGCGTGTATGGTGACATGACCATGTTCAATGCCCTCCAGCCCGGTGACATCGAGAGCATGACTATCCTCAAGGACGCTTCCGAAACCGCACAGTATGGTTCGCGTGGTGCTGCCGGCGTCATCGTCGTGACCACCACCAAGGGTAAGAACGGCATGAGCTCGATCACCTATAATGGTACCATTGGCATGAACAAGGTGTTCAAGAACATCAAGATGCTCAGTGCAGATGCCTACCGCACCACCGCCAAGCAGATGGGACTGACTGCTACTGACCTCGGCGGCAACACCAACTGGCTCGATGAGATCGAACGCTCGACGGGCATCACTCAGAATCACAACGTAGCCTTCTCAGGCGGCAACGACACGGGCAACTACCGTGCCTCACTCGGTTTCGTACAGAAGCAGGGTGCCCTGCGCAACTCTGATATGCGGAACTACACCGCCAAGATCGACGCCCAGCAGCTCGCCTTCAACAAGAAACTCAAACTCGAGCTCGGCATCATGGGTTCTGAGCACGACGGCAAGCGGCAGTATGATATGCAGAAAATTTTCTACTCTGCCGCAGCCTATAATCCCACCTATCCTAATCATAAGAATGCCACCACTGGCAAATGGGACGAGGATATGCTTGCCAACGAGATCTATAATCCACTGGGTCAGCTCGATATCGACAACCGATACAATGTCGGTACCCTCGTCACTCATGGAAAGGCTACCTGGACCATCGTTGACGGTCTCTTTCTCTCGGCTTTCGGCTCTTACACCAAGACCAATATCGAGCTGAAGCGCTATGTACCCAATGACATCCGACAGGGTGAGCTCAACGGCAACGGATGGGCATTTATCCAGAACTGGCAGCGTCAGGACTACATGGGCAACATCCAGTTGACCTATACCAAGGACTTCGGCAAGCATCACATAGACGCTCTCGCCGTCATGGAGGGGCAGAAATACAAGACCTTCACCCACTCTGAGCAGGCCAAGGGCTTTGAGACCAACTACTTCAAGTACAACAATCTCAAGGCCGGCGCCAACGTCTCCTGGGGCGACGTGCAGTCCGACTCGAAGGAATACACCCTGAGCTCCTATATGGCCCGCGTCAACTATATGTTCGCTGACAAATACATCCTCACCGCCAATCTCCGTGCCGACGGCTCGTCGAAGCTCGGCAGCGGGCATAAGTGGGGCTGGTTCCCATCGGCATCTGCTGCCTGGGTGCTCTCGCAGGAAAACTTCCTGAAGAATGTCAAGTGGATTGACAATCTGAAGCTGCGCGCCGGATACGGTGTCACCGGTAATCAGGATGCCATCGACCCCTACACTTCGTTGGCTCTCTATGGCCCTAACGGCGTGACACCTGTCAACGGCACCAACACCACCACCTTTGCCATCCAGAGCAATGACAACCCCGACCTGAAGTGGGAGACCAAGCACACCTTCGACGTGGGATTGGACTTCTCTGCCTTCAACAGCCGACTCAACATCACCCTCGACTGGTACACCTCCAAGACCAAGGACCTGCTCTACACCTATACCGTGCCTGTGCCGCCGTTTACCTACGAGAATCTGCTGGCCAACATGGGAGAGATGACTAACCATGGTTTCGAGATTGGCATCCGCGGAGACATCGTCCGCACCAAGGACTTTACCTTTAATTCCGGCCTCAACCTCAGCTTCCAGAGCAATAAGCTCAACTCACTGTCCGGTACCTACAAGGGTCAGCAGCTCACCACTTCCGAGCATATCATGGTGGCACGCATCAATGCTGCCGGACTGACACAGAACTATGGTGTCACCTATCTCATGGAGGGACAGCCCATCGGTGTGTTCTATCTGCCTCACTGCGAGGGTATCGACAAGGACGGAAAGTACATCATCGCTGATCTCGACGGCAATAAAACCATCGATACCGGCGACTCCGGCGACCGCCAGGTCTGCGGGCAGGCCATCCCGAAGGCTTATCTCGGATGGGATTTCAACTTCACTTATAAGAACTGGAACCTTGCCATGCAGTTCAACGGTGCCTTCGGTCACAAGATCTACAATGGTACCTCGATGACCTACAGTGACCTCTCCAACTTCCCAACCTACAACGTGCTTGAGGACGCGCCTGCCAAGGGCATCAAGGACAAGGTCATCTCCGACTACTGGCTCGAGAAAGGCGACTATGTCAACTTCGAGTATGTGCAGCTCAGCTACAACTTCACGCAGAAACAGCTCAAGACCAAGTACATCCAGAACATCAAGCTCGGACTCGCCGTCAACAACGTCTGCACGATCACCGGCTACAATGGCCTCACACCTATGATCAACTCCGCCTCGCTCATCCAGCAGGCTGAGGGCACCACACAGTATGGCACACTCGGTGTCGACGATAAGCGCATCTACCCGCTTACACGCACCTTCTCGTTCAATGTGGGTATTACTTTCTAAACCTTTAAAGACTATATTACCATGAAAAAATATATTTTCGGTGTCGCGCTGCTTTCCGCAGCTCTTCTGACAGGCTGCTCGCTCGACGAGAACCCCAAGAGCCAGTTCAGTGAGGGAGAAGCCTTCAAAAACTCTACTCTAACTTATGTCAACTCTGTGGCCAACGTCTACTCAGCCATCGGCGACGGCCTCTACGGCGGTACCGATTGTGTCCACACTCTGCAGGAGTTTATGTCCGATGCTACCATGCTGCCCGGACGACAGGGTGACTGGGTCGACGGCGGCAAGTGGCAGAATATGTTTCTGCATAATTTCGAGTCGTCAGTCGACACCTACGCTACCGTGTGGAACCACCTCTTTAAGATCATCGGTCTGTGCAACACCAGCATCGACAAGCTCACGCCCTTCTTGGAGGAGCATCCCGACTATAAAGCCTATGTCTCTGAGCTCCGTGCTCTGCGCGCCATCTACTACTACTATGCGATGGACTTCTTTGCCCAGGTGCCTGTCGTGACCAGCTCCAAGCAGTCCATCAGCGACGTAAAGCAGAGTAACCGCAGTGATGTCTTTCAGTTCGTCACCTCTGAGTTAGAGGCTGCCCTGCCCGACCTCGGCGACGGCCACAGCCAGAACACTGGCGAATATTATGGTCGTGTGACCAAGGCCGTGGCCTATATGTGTCTCGCCAAATGTGCCATCAACGCACCTGTCTATACCATCGACGACACCTCGGCATCGAGCTATCAGGCCTTTGTGGGTACTGACCTCAGCAAGCAGGCGACGGCCAGCGAGACCCTCGGACAGGCTGTCTCGGACAAAGGTAAGACCATCATGATGACTGTTGACGGCACTAAGCGCAACTGCTGGGAGACGGTGAAATACTGTGTCGATAAGATTCAGGCTGCAGGATACAGCCTTACAGCCAACTATGCCGACAACTTCGTCAAGGCCAACGAGAGTTCTACTGAGAACATCTTCGTGCGACCCAACGACGACAAGACCTATAAGATCACGGACTACAATCTCATGCGCTCGCTCCACTACAACCATGCTTCGGCCATCGGCTACTCTGGCTGGAACGGTGCTTGTGCCACAGTACGCGCCATGCAGGTCATGGGTTATGGTACGGCCAACGAGGATCCGCGCCTGAGGCTCAACTATTGGTGCGACCGTGATTTCGAAAAGGAGCAGAAGACAGGATCGCTCAGCGACGGTGCCACCTCCAAGCCACTGGAGTATGAGCCGCTCAAGGCTGTGGTTAACTTTGCCAACGATGCTGACCCGCACGACGTGAAGTGTGCCGGTGCCCGCTTTAAGAAATATGAGTACGACGGCACAGCTTCCTCCCAGGGACAGAACAACAATGACCTGGTTATCTGGCGCTATGGTGACGCGCTCCTGCTCAAGGCAGAGGCAGAATACCGTTTGGGTGACAAGGCCGGAGCGCTCTCCCTCGTCAACGAGATACGCACACGCGCCAAGGCAACGCCGCGCACGTCGCTCACCCTGAATGATATTCTCGATGAGCGCATGATCGAGCTCGCTTGGGAAGGCACGCGGCGCCAGGATCAGATACGTTTCTGTACCTTCACCGAGCCTACCGTGGACCGCTATTCCGGTGTGGCACACAGCTCATTGGCCGGTGACTACAACGACGACAAGACAGGTTACACCGTCGTCTATCCGATCCCCTACTCTGTGCTCAACCTCAACAAGAACCTGAAGCAGAATCCGGGATATAAAAAGTAAATAAGAGAGTAAGATAAGATACGAAATCCACCTGCTGTTTCGTTATCTATCCGTCCCCCTCCCTGCTGTCGTGGGTTGTGGGGACGGAACTGTATCGGAAAGCAGAAGACTCTTCGATAGAGGCAAATACGCACAACAATAATAATGCTCACTTATATTTGGGAAATTCCCCTTTTTACCTTAACTTTGCAACATGATGTACACGTCCATAGAAATTTGTGCCGGTGCCGGTGGCCAAGCTTTGGGCTTGGAACAAGCAGGCTTTCACCATGTCGCACTAGTAGAGATAGAAAAAGAGTATTGCGATTGCCTCAAGCGCAATCGTCCCAAATGGAATGTCATTTGCGAAGATCTGCACAACTTCTCGGGGAAAAGCTACCGCGACCAAATAGACTTATTGGCCGGCGGTGTCCCTTGTCCTCCTTTTAGTGTTGCCGGCAAACAGTTGGGGCCAAACGATGAGAGAGACCTTTTCCCACAAATGCTCAGACTGATAGAGGAAGTTCATCCTAAAGTGACCATGATAGAGAACGTACGCGGATTGATGAGCCCTTCGTTCGACTTATACCGTACTACCATTCTCCATCGTCTATATGAACTAGGGTACCATCCACACATCAAATTGCTCAATGCCTCAGACTATGGTGTGCCACAATTGAGGCCTAGAGTCATCATCATTGGCATTAGGAAAGACTTGGAAGACATCTTCTCCTACCCCACTCCATGCCAGAGTCCAACGGCAACCGTCGGCGACACACTGTACGACCTAATGGCAGCCAATGGTTGGGTCGGGGCGAAAGAATGGAAAATGAAAGCCAACAAAATAGCCCCAACGATTGTTGGCGGGAGCAAAAAGCATGGCGGACCCGACCTCGGCCCCACAAGGGCAAGACAGGCGTGGGCTGATATGGGAATAGACGGGAAAGGCGTTGGCAACGAGCCCCCACAGAAGGACTTTGAAGGCATGCCGAAGTTGACACCACGTATGATAGCGCGTATCCAGGGCTTCCCTGACGACTGGGACTTTGGAAACAAGAAGACCGCAGCATGCAGAATGATAGGAAATGCCTTTCCTCCACCTGTAGCTAAGTACGTTGGAAAACAAATCATTAAAGTTTTGGACAATGACATCGTTAATAGCAACAGCAAGAAAGAAATATCATAAAGCCCTGTTGGAACAAGGGGTACTCACTGTCGACAAAAATGGAATTCCCAGTAACGCAGACAGTGCTTCTAAACTATCTATCCAAATTGCCAAGGGTATCTCCGACCAACTGCTTGCCGAATCACATCGGAAAGCAGTCGGTCAGACATCCGGTTCCAAGTTCGAACAAATCAACATGGAATTTCTCCTTGACACCTTCCCACATCTGCAAAACTTACGCCCAGGGAAATGGCATGTTGCCAAACTAGGAAATAGAAATGCCATCAAGACAAGCAGCTTCTCACAATATGCGCATTTGGACTATCTGAACACAATCGTGAAAAATAATGCGGAGCTTGCATCAAGCATTGGGAACGATTATATGGTGGCTCCTGACGTGGTCGTCTACCGCGAGGCAGAACCAGATGAAAGCATTAATGCTGACTCATGGATACTGGACGATAGCATATGCAAATGTTGCGACTTACGTGAAAAGAACGGTGGGTTGCCTATCCTCCACGCTTCTGTATCGGCAAAATGGACAATGAGAAGCGACCGTGCGCAAAACAGCCGCACAGAGGCTTTAGGATTGATACGTAACAGAAAGGGGCATCTGCCACACATCGTAGTCGTCACAGGTGAGCCGATGCCCTCACGCATCGCCTCTTTGGCTCTAGGAACGGGCGACATCGACTGCGTATACCATTTTGCACTCTATGAACTACAAAAAGCCATCGAAGCGGCGGGGGCAGAAGATGCTCTCGAAATGCTGCATATCCTTGTGGATGGTAAAAGACTGAAAGACATCAGCGACTTGCCGATGGACTTGGCTATATGATAACATCTTAGTAAATTCTTACACCTTACATAACTATGAATAAACTATTGCTTTCAACTATCATGGCACTATCGCTCACAACGGCTTCGGCACAGACCACCGACGCGCGTGGACCACAATGGCTCCACGACGCTGTGTTCTACCAAATCTATCCCTCGTCGTATATGGACTCCGACGGCAACGGCATCGGAGACCTGCCCGGCATCACCTCCAAACTCGATTATATCCAAAGCCTGGGTGTCAACGCTCTGTGGATCAACCCCTGCTTTGAGTCGGGATGGTTTGACGGCGGCTACGATGTCATTGATTTCTACAAGATAGACCCGCGCTTTGGTACCAACACCGATCTGGTCACACTCGTCAACGAAGCCCACAAACGCGGCATCAAGGTGTGTCTCGACCTCGTGGCAGGCCACTCCAGCGTGAAAAGTCAGTGGTTCCGGGAGAGTGCCAACGGCGACCGCAACGGGCGATATGCCGACTATTATATATGGACTGACACCATCAGCGACAAAGACAAGGCCGACATCGTCGCGCGCCATAAGGAACCCAATCCCGAGTCGTCTACACTTGGCCGCTATGTGGAAATTGACGCGCCGCGCGGAAAATACTACGAGAAAAACTTCTTTGAGTGTCAGCCTGCGCTCAACTATGGCTTTGCCCATCCTGATCCTAACCATCAATGGGAGCAGCCTGTCACCGCACCGGGCCCGCAGGCTTTGCGGCGTGAACTGAGAAACATCATGGCGTTTTGGTTTGACAAGGGCGTCGATGGCTTCCGCGTGGATATGGCGGCATCGCTCGTCAAGAACGATCCCGGTAAGGTGGAGACGTCGAAGTTGTGGAACGAGATGCGCGCCTGGAAGGATAAGAACTATCCTCAGTGTGTGCTTATCTCGGAATGGGCCGACCCAACCGTGGCGATACCGGCCGGATTCAACATCGACTTCATGATTCACTTTGGTGTACCCGGCTATGGCTCGCTCTTCTTTGCCCGCAACACGCCGTGGGGAAAGATACAGCCGTGGGACAACCGGCTGACGGCTTATAAGTATTGCTATTTCGACAAAGAGGGAAAGGGTACGCTTGACGAATTCGTCAAGAACTACTCCCATTCCTATTTAGGTACACGCGACAAGGGTTATATTGCCATACCGTCGGCCAACCATGACTATCAGCGACCGAATATCGGTATGCGCAACACGCCCGATCAGCTCAAGGTGGCGATGACCTTCTTCCTTACTATGCCCGGCGTGCCGTTTATCTATTATGGTGATGAGATCGGCATGAAGTACGAGATGGACCTGCCGAGCAAGGAGGGCTCCAACGAGCGCGCCGGTACGCGCACGCCGATGCAGTGGGCTCCGGGTGCTACCGCCGGCTTCTCTACCTGCGCGCCAGACCGGCTCTATCTGCCAGTAGCCACGGATGGCGGTAAGATCACCGTGGCCGCTGAGGAGAAAGATCCTAACTCCATGCTCAACTATACGCGCCGCCTCGTGAAGCTGCGCCATGCCACGCCGGCACTCGGCAACCTCGCCGACTGGAAGCTTGTCAGCAATCTGAAACAGCCCTACCCGATGGTCTACCAACGGGCGATGGGTGGTCAGACCTGTATCGTAGCGCTCAACCCCAGTGGTAAGACCGTGAAGGCTTCTCTGCCACGGATTGGACTGGAAGCTCCGACCGACAACACTTCGCTGGAGCAAGGTAAGATGAAGGAAAACAGTTATAAGCCACAGACGCTGATAGCTACAGGCAAGGCTGCCTACAAGACGGGTAAGAGCGGCGATGTCGTCGCGCTCGGTCCTGTATCCGCTGCCGTGTTCCTGCTCAAATAGTTATGTAAGATGCTTCGGTAGCTATATATAATAAGGTGTGAAAAAGATAATCGGCGGATATCAGCATTCTTTGTGCTTTGATATTCGTCGATTGTCTTGTTATTCGTTTATATTCTTTATGCCATCGGAGATCGGGCGCTGAAAGCGCAAGCGATGATTGTATCGGCATTTTGCGGATGAGCCTTATTTCTTCTCTTGCACCATGGTGGTAGCGGCCTGATAGATCTCCTCTACCCTCTTCACCTTTTCCTCCATCGGCAACATGGCGTCGACCCAATGGATGAGGGTGCCACGGCGCTCCATTCCTCGGAACCACGTCATCTGGCGCTTGGCAAACTGGTGGATGGCAATCTCTAATTGGCGCACCATCTTGTCGTAGCTGAGCTGTCCGATGACATACTCTGTGACGTATTTATATTCCAGTCCGTAGTAGGTGAGGTCCTCGGCCTTGATGCCGCTGTCAAGCAGACGTTGTATCTCCTCCACCATGCCATGATCGAGACGCTGATGCAGACGGGCGGTGATGCGGCGGCGGCGCTCGTCACGGTCGATGGCCACACCGATGACGACGCTGTTGACGGGCGGCATCGTCCGCAGCTCGGTGGGGTGCTGGAGGTTGTAGGTCTCTATCTCTATGGCACGGATGGCCCGCTGGCATGAGTCCACGTCAGTTTTGTTGTGCATTGTGGAGCCCGTCTGCTGTTTCAGTTTCACGAGCATGTCGGTCAGTTCGTCGAGCGTCTTGTCCTCTAAGCTCTGCCGCAGTTCCGGGTTCTGCGGTACGGGTGATAGCGCATAGCCTTTGAGCACCGCCTCAATATACAGGCCTGTACCTCCGCAGAGGATGGGCAGTGCACCCCGCCGCTGGATGTCGTCATAGGCGCGGTGGAAGTCCTGTTGGTACTGAAACAGGTTGTATTTCGTTCCCGGTTCCGCGATGTCGATGAGATGGTAAGGAACCGGCTGTCCGTCGACGACATAGTCTTCGAGGTCCTTGCCCGTGCCGATGTCCATGCCGCGGTATACCTGGCGAGAGTCGTCGGAGAGAATTTCGCCTCCGAGCACGTGTGCTACGTGTGCGGCGAGGTCAGTTTTGCCCGTTGCTGTGGGGCCGAGGATAGTCAAGAGTTTCTTCATAGTGGTGGGTGGATTCTTATTTATGTTCAGCGAAATGTTTGCATAGGTGGTATTCTATAAAGTATATATCACAAATTATGCCACAAAGATACCGATATTTTTTCAAAGGTGCAATATCTATGGAGAAATAGCGATAAAAAGTTGCGGGTATCATATCTGTATATTTTTCCTTGTGTATTCTGCCGGTGACATCCCAAAAGTTTGGTTGAAGCACTTGGAGAAATAGCTTTGTGTAGAAAAGCCTACCATATACATCACCTCAGATACAGCGAAACGGCCTTGTTTGAGCAACACGGCAGCCCGCTGCATTCTCATCTGTCGGATATAATTTACGGGAGTATAACCTGTGACCGCCTTCACTCGTCGATAGATGAGTTTGTTACCATATCCCGTCAGTTGGGTCAACAGTTGTACATTGAGGTCAGTATCCGCCAAATGATCTTCGATCATTGCAGTGACAGCCTTCACAACTACATCCTCCTCATCATCATTATGAGTGTTGATGACATTCTCTGATTGTATAGAGTTGTCGTTCTCCGTTTTCTCTGTGTTGCTAATCTGTTTTGTCGAGTCATCAGAACGTGTCTCCCGATGATCTACTTTATATCTCAATTGAATAGTAATAATGGTGTGTCTGTCTTCAGTCTCGTCTAAAGAAGCGATAGCATTCATCATGCGCGCACGTTGACCGATAAGTGCAAGATGATTCTCACCGTAAGCCATTAATGCAAAGCGTCGATTGTCCGATGACAGAACCAGTTGTTCCACATCAAGACGAAGTATCGCATATCCATCGTTCTCCACAGCGGAAAGAACAGTGCCACCTTTTACCAATGTGTTGTCGTCAGCAAACTTTATGATAGCGTCCAACAGCCCTAACATGGCGACTACGTCCACTTCCGTTGTCAGTCCGGAGAGACCAGCAGAGACAGACAAGTGGATACCGTGCCCATTCTCATGACAATCAGAGACTATTATTCGGCATAGATCCGTCATATCTAGCCGTTGCATGACTGGTCGAGTAAAGCTGTTGCTTGTTGACAATGGCAGATCCAAGGCCTCTGAGGCCATCAGACATATAGCTGTTCCGTTACGGCGTATAGTGTTTATATCATTTTCATGTTTACCGTGAAAACTAAGATTGAAGGCTGAAGCCAGGATCTCTCCTGCCGATAACTTCAATTTCTCCGACAACGATGCGAAGAACGCCGCGCGCCGTGCACTCTGTTCTATAGCATCATTACGGGCCTGTCGCTCCCGCTGTAGCTCTCTACGTATCCAGATAAAACGCACTCCCCATGCTATCAGTGCTAAGGACAACAGCATATAGATAGTTTTAGCCCACCACATGAGGTACCATGGAGGAAGCACCGTTACCTTCAGACTATAGATCTCTTTAGACGGACGTCCCTGACCATCGACTACACTTACATGCAGCCGGTAGGTGCCATGAGGAAGACCGTTGAACGACACCTGTAAGACTTCTGCAGGTAAGAGCGTCCAATGCTTCTCCACTCCTTCCATCAGATAGGCGTAGCGTGCTGTCAATCGACCACATTGTGGATTGTCGGAGAAAAGAAGCTTGAAGTTGTTCTCATTGCTGTGAAGAGTTATCCTTTTTTCAGCATCGATATATTTCCGGGCTTCATTTATGCACATTTGCCGCCCATTCACCTCTATTCCTGTGAACTGTAATTCACTTTGATTGGCAGTGGCAAGATCCTCTGTGCTGACGGTCATCAGCACATCTTCACCACCAAGCATCACACCTTTATGCCACTTACCAGAATCATCGGTCCATGTCAGTGGTGAAACCATTGAAAATGCATTTATACCATGAAGAGAGAATGCATTGCTGGCTCCATTGGGGCGCAGTATGCAGATATCTTTATTGACAGCTATCCATAATGCACCATCATCAGTGCCGAGAGCAGTAGGTGTCTGACTGTGGTCAGCCATGACGAAGGTGCGCTGGGCATTTAGGTCGCCATGGGCAAAGCGTACCACTTTTCCGGACATGGTCGCCCACACAGAACCATCGGTGTCAGCTATTACCTTATCGATGGAAACTTCTTTCATCACATGACCGACACGCAGTGTAGTGGCATCGATACGGTCGAGACCGGCGCTGTAAGCAGCAGCCCATACACGACCACTCCTGTCAATGGCAAGACTCCCTACATTAATACCAGTCAGCGTGTGGCCAAGATGTGCGTCTGCTCGTACGCGGCCTTGACTGGAAAGAAGTCGCTGATGGTCAATAATGAATATTCCTCCGGCATAGGCAGATACCCAGCAACGGCCCTTTCTGTCCTCAACAATATCGTACGCCCATGTAGCATCGTAATGTCCTGTGCCATCGGTGAGCAGCACATTGTGAGTAGTGCCATTCTTAGGGTCAATGATGAATAGTCCATGATCGGTGCACGCAATGATGGTACCATCGGACAAACGATGCAGCTTTCTAATGCGGTTGTGCGAGATGTTCCAGCGAGGGTCATCTTGTCGGTACCATTTTGATATTTTCCATCCGTCGGCACTGCAAAACATGCTAATCAAGCCATTGTCTCCTCCTGCCCACAGCGAAAGACCATCATTATCTATATCTATCAACAAGGTTCCAAACGTATTGCCATCACCACTGCCCGTAATGGCAGAAAGATTCCAACAGCGAAATGGCTCGTGAGCTCTATGTATGGATAGCCCGCGGTCTGTGCCAACAAGAAGATTGTTCCATTTATCTTTGGCAAGCGCCCACACGATATTGCTTGCTAACGAATTGTCCATACGTATGTCTTGGCACACACGTGCGACACGCTGCTTGTTCGCAATCATGTATAGTCCATCATCAGTACCTATGTAAAGGGTATTGCCTACTTGACAGAGAGCCTTGATAGAGTTGGAATGCAACGCAGAGACTTCTTTTACAGAACGACCGTCATAATGATACAAAGCGCCCTCTGTCCCTATCCAATAACCACCACCTTGAGCATGAGCCATCGCATTGACTAACGGATGGCTTGCCAGCATACCCGTATCGATAGCTCTTATGCGTCCATTTCGGAAAATGTACAATCCATGCAGCGTTCCTACGAGAAGCCCATGAGGAGTGTCCAGCAATGAGTAGACTTGAGACAGCCGGCGTGCGAGAATTTGTGTCTTTCCAGTCTGTATATTGTAAATGTCCACACCATCGGCACCACCGACAATTATCTTAGAACCTCTCCGTAGCAATGCACGGACACAACGGACACCACCCATGTAAGGGAGTACGTGCAGATTATGCCGCTCAGCAACACGCAGACCACCATCGGTCCCTATCAGAATCTTATCGTCTGTCAGCATTACCGTGTGGATGAGTGTCTGGAGATCGGTATTTTTAAAAAGAGTGTAGTCGCGATAGCCGTCATAAACGACAAGTCCTTTATCGGTACCCATCCATGTCTGTCCCTCGTCATCCGTTGCCATGCACTGTACTACCGATGAAGTGTTAGGCTTGAAATTAACGAATAAAGGTAAGGCGGTGGTCTCGCGGAATTGAGCTGATGCGACCTCTGTTTCTAATATTACGGATAATAGAGTAAAGAGGATATATAAAAGATGTGATTTCGATTGTGTCATATGATCATGCACTTGATTCGTCAGTGCAAAAATAGCAATTTTATCTGATCAAGTGGCATGATCTCTGAAAAAAATAAAAACGGGCAGGACTATATTATTTATAGTCTGCCAGTTTTATATCATCATTGAGCTTGATAAACTCTCACATAGTCAACCTCATAGCGCAACGGAAAATGTACAAGATCCGGCTCGCCACCATTACCTCCTATGGCAAGGTTGAGCAGAATGTAATGCCCAAAGCCATCACGTGTATTAGAAAAGGGATTGCCGAAATCACCGTCCACACCTCGATTATAGGTCTTTGAGAGGTCTACCTCATTGAGCAATTCTCCGTCGAGATAGAGACGGATGAAGTGCTCGTCCCAATCCATCCGCCAGACATGAAACTTTGAGGCCCACCCTGTATCCTTTGCCGTGAAATGAGTGAAAGGTGTCACGCTCTCGTCCCATACGGCAGTGTAACGTTTGTCAGACCCCCAACAAGCATTGGCCAGAATAGAGGGCGCACCATTCTTGATGTAGAACTCCATGAGGTCTATCTCGCCATTCTGTGGCCATTCTCCTTGGTTGCCCAATGTCCAAATAGCCGGCCACGCACCGCGTGTGATGGGGATACGTGCGCGCACCTCCATACGCCCATAACGGAAATGGAAACTCTTCTGCGTGGTCAGACACGATGATGTGAACTTTGCCTCAGGGCGTAAGCAGCGCCAGTCGGTGGATTGCGAATCATAGTTGGGATTGCCGACCTTCTCCTGCCGCCCCTCTATCACTAACAATCCATCCTTCACCGTGGCATTGTCGGGCTGATACCATTGCAACTCCTCGTTTCTCACAAAGCCGTTCTCGTAGATCCATTCGTCGGAAGGCTGTCCATCAACATTAAACTCGTCATTCCAAACCAACTGATAACCAGTATATTCCGTAGGCTTCGTATCTTTAGGCAGAGCTTTTTTAGACGCATCATCACCTGCAACAGAGCCTGGCTTCTCCGTGGGCGTCTGAGACGCTATAGGCGACGCTTCTGCCGATGACTCGTGACATTGGCAGAAAAGCGCCAAACCTAAGAAAGAAAGGATATAAGAGACTTTCATCTTCACATGAATAGGTATTATTTCCACAATTCGTTTTGTTCCAGTTTAGGATTGGAGTCGATATCGGGCTGCGGGATGGGCCATACGTATTCTTTCTCACTACGATAGTTGCGATGTTCATAGGGGAAGTGATAAGTCTTAGCCTCATTGTTCACCCTGTCGACGGCATCCTTAAGGGTATGCCAGCGATAGAGGTCAAACAGTCGCAGACCCTCAAAGGCTGTCTCCACTCGACGCTCATGGCGTACGATGTCCCGAAGTTGTTCCTGCGACAAGCCTGTACCTTCCACGCTTTCCACACTGGGCATGTGAGCACGTGCACGAACCTCATCTATCAGGCGCACAGCCTCATCAAGATTAGTGCCTTTCTCTATCTCAGCCTCTGCCAACGAGAGCAGCACCTCGGCATAGCGGATGATATAGAAATCCTGACCAGAGTCCCAGGAATCAGCATTGGAGAGTGCCGGATTGAAATACTTCATCACATAGATAGTGGAATAGGAGTTGGCAGAACCACCGTAGAGTTTAGAATTTCCATTCCACGACATTCCAGGCACAAAGAGCGTAGCTTTCAGTCGAAGGTCGCGGTTCTCATAGCGCTTGGTGTTCACATTGTCCCAATAGTTGGGTGAGCCATCGGGATAGAAGTCGATGACCCGCTTATCCTGACAGGGCTTGCCGTCAGTCATATAGAATGCGTCGGCCAGGTCTATCGTACCATTCATGGCCTCCAATGGTGCGCCCCAATGACCGCCAATGCCACTTCCCTCATTCTTACCGGGACCTTTATAACTGACTGACATGATAATCTCAGGACAATTCTCATTGGCTTCGGTGAAGAGCTGGGTGTAATCATTGAAGAGACTGTATTTTCCAAGGGCTATCACTTGGTGATAGGCATCAATGGCCTCGTCCCACATATTATTATAGAGCGCTGTACGGCCAAGGATGCTCAGCGCCGCACCCTTCGTGATGCGGTTCGTCTCAGGCGCATCTACAGGCAGAATAGAAGCAGCTGACTTCAAGTCCTCCATAATGGCTTTGACGATGGTTGCCCGGTCTGTCTTCGGAGTATTGGCCTCCTTCATGCTTTGCGGGGTTGTAATAAAAGGAACATCATGGTAAGTCATGGTGAGGTTGAGATACATCAGAGCCCTTATCACCTTTGCCTCAGCGGAATACTGGGCTTTTGAAGCCTCATCAAGGTCAGTGCGCCCCACATTGGCGATGAGCGTATTGCAACGCTTGATAGCTTCATAGTTGGCTATCCACCACTGTTCCACCAAGCGTGACGAACTGGAATGTATGCCATTGGCAATATCCCAACCATTCATCCATCCCGACCAGTTGAAACGACCGCCATTATCAGTCATACAATCCATATTGAGCGGTCCGCAGCCATCCCATTTGCTTTGGTTGGTGGCATCGTTGTAGAGAAAGGGATTCTGCAAAGCATCATAGACAGCGGTGAGGCCCTCATGGGCATCATCAGCTGTCTGCCAGAAGTTACCTGACGATGATGCGGAGAGTGAGGATTTCTGCAGAAAGTCGTCGGAGCATCCTGTGTTGAGCATGGCTCCTGTGAGGAGCGTTGTAATGATGAAAATCTTATAGCGTTTCATAATAGTCTGAAAATTTAGAAGTTAACGTTTACACCAAAGGAAATCGACTTGGTGTTGGGGTGCATATCGCCACGCATGTCACTGCTTGCCTTCTCCGGATCTTTGTTTTCGAGAGAAGTAATAGTGAGCAGGTTGGTGGCTTGGATATAGACGCGCGCCTGACGGATGCCGGCCTGACGAAGCAACGGCAAATCGAAGGTGTAACCCAACTCAAGGTTTTTCAGGCGCAGATAGCTGGCATCGTCAAGCCAGAAAGAGGAATAGCGCTCATTGAAGTTATTGCCCAAACGCGGCATGCTGCCATTGGGATTGTCGGCACTCCAACGGTCAAGCCAACGTGTCGTCATGTTACCGCCATTGGTAATGGTGGCCTGCTCCCAGTTGAAACGGTCCACACCACTCACTCCCTGCCAAAGCATTGAGAAGTCGAGATGACGCCATGAGAGTGCGGCGTTGATAGAATAGGTGAGCTTAGGGAAGGGGTTGCCAATAATCACGCGATCGTTATCATCAATCTTACCGTCATCATTGACATCCTCGTACATGATGTCACCCAACTGTGGGTCCAAGCCATTGGGCTTGATAATCTCACCTTTAGAGTTGATGCGCTTCAAGTCTTCCTCAGTGCGATAGATGCCTATAGCACGCAGTCCATAATACGATCCAATAGGATTGCCCTCACGGTTGATGGTGTTGCCGGAGATATTGTCGATACCATGGTTGTCGATGATTCTGTTTTGCACAGTTGACAGACTTCCACCCACTTGCCAGGTGAAGTCGCCCGCATGGTCCTGATAGTTGGCAGAGAGCTCTATACCTCTGTTTCTCACCTTGCCGGCATTCTGTGTAGGAGCCGCAAGCGCGCCCAGGAAAGTGGTGGGCATGGTGAGCTGCATAAGGATATCGGAAGTCATCTTGTTGTAGTAGTCAAACGTCAACGAGATGCGGTTGCCCCAGAAAGAGGCATCCAAGCCAAGATCCGTCATCGTGGTGGTCTCCCACTTTATATCGCTGTTGGCTACCATATTTTCTGCCATACCGATAGAAGCGGTATTGCCGAAATAGTAGTTGTAGCTGGCTGCCATTGTGGCCTCGTAAGCGTAGTCACCAATCTCCTGATTACCCAATTTACCCCACGAGGCACGCAGTTTGAGATAGTTGAGTACCTTATTTTGTGGGAAGAACTTCTCATTGGTAACAATCCAGCCTCCCGATACAGAGGGGAAAGTGGCATAACGGTGCGACTTGGGCATACGGGATGAACCATCATGACGGATATTGAACTCAGCCAAGTAACGGTCATCATAGTTGTAACCCACACGCCCGAAGAAAGACTGCAAAGAATATTCTGTAGCATCACCCCATGCTTGAGGATTGCGTGTGCCGGCATCAAGCTGGTACAGGTTGTCAGTGGCAAAGCCTTGCTTACTACCGTTGATGGAGCCATCGTGGTTTTCCTGGATGGAGTGACCGAGCAAGGCATTGACATGATGGAGGCCAAAGCGCTGATCGTAACTCAGTATATTTTCATTGAGATAGCCATAGTCTATTTTATGATTGGCAGTGAGCGAGTTGTCGTCACTCTTATAGATAAGGTTGCCCTCGGCATTGTACTTGCGTGACCGCTTGTTATACCATGAGGCATCGTAGACATACAGTTTATAAGCCAGGCTGCTTCGGAACTTCAATCCCTTCAAGAGATTTACTTCTCCATATACCTGTCCGTCGAAGCGCCACCCAGTCTGCTTGTCGTGCACCTGCGACATCATCTCGATAGGATTCTTGAACTTGGAGAAACTGATGTCAGAGCCGTCCTGATTGCCATAGTGGCCATTGGAATACATCACAGGAACGGTAGGACGGGTGAACCAAGTGAGTGAGCGCATCAGTCCGTTGTCGCCCCCCATACCACCATTGGCCGTGATATTCTCTTTAGAGCCGGAGAGATTCAGTCCTATCTTGACCCTTCCAAGTTCGGCATCAGTATTGGAGCGGAAATTGAAGCGTTCATAGCCCGTATGCTCCATGATGCCTTCTTGCTTCAAGTAGCCTACCGACATCATATAATGTGCCTTGTTGCTGCCACCGCTCACCGACAGGCTGTGCTGCATCATAGGTGCTGTGCGGAACAGGGCATCCCACCAGTCGGTGTTGGCAAAATGATCAGGGTCAGAGCCGTCGCGCAGCTTGTCGAGCATCTCCTGAGTGTAAGTCTGCGTATTGTTCGACTCATTGTACATCTTTGCCCATTCATAGGAATTGACATACTTAGGTTTGACCGTTGCAGACTGAATAGAATAGCTGCCATTATAGCTGATGCTTGGAGCCGTGTTACCACCACGCTTGGTAGTGACGAGAATGACACCATTAGCAGCACGCACACCATAGATGGCAGCCGATGCGGCGTCCTTAAGAACAGATATGTTGTCAATGTCGCCAGGGGCCAGCTCTGCCAACTGCCCGATAGGAGCTTCCACTCCGTCAATAAGAAGCATAGGATTGTTATTGCCAAAGGTTCCAACACCACGGATTCTGATTTCCGGAGAGTCGGCTCCGGCCTGACCACCATTACTCGTGAGCGTCACACCCGGCAAGCGGCCCTGAAGTAAAGCTGCCGTGTTGGCTACAGGGATAGAACTGATTTCCTTACTCGACACGGAAGCAACAGAACCCGTAAGGTTAGCTTTCTTCTGTGTTCCATAGCCCACCACGACGACTTCACTGATACTCTTGTTTTCAGGAGTAAGATGCACAGAGAGATCGCCAGAGCCAATCTTGGCCGCATATTCTTTATAGCCAAGATAAGATACTTTGACTTGCCCAGCATTAGAGGGTACACTGACAGAGAAATGTCCATCAAGATCGGTGACGGTGCCATTATGGGTACCGGGCACCTTTACGGTTGCGCCTACAAGAGGCTCTCCATTTTCATCAAGCACGGTTCCCTTCACTGTCTTTTGGTTTTGAGCAAGAATTGAGGATGGCATGAGTAGAGCTGCCACCGTCATCCCCGTCATCAATGATTTAGGGTTGATAAGATTTGATAATTTGTTAGTCATGAAAGTTGAATATGTAGATTTGTAATATTATTATTGCTGCCCAAATGTTTTAGCTATTTTCATCCAATTGTTTGATGTATTTATATTGAAATATCGGTCTTGTGTATTACCGTCTATAATTTCTCGAGCAGTCCAAGTGGAGTCAGAGAGAAAATAGAACTTACCGGTCTGGTTACGACAAAGATAGGTATTAAGATAATATTTTGTGGATTCTTTCGCAGCCTGATGCATAGGAATGATCTGCCAATGACCGAATCCGTCATCGGTAAAATCACCGGTAATATAGCCTTTGGCCGATGAACCTGCTTTGTACATATCAACCTCAAATGTTACCTTCACATTGTAATCTCCGTAAGCTTCAATAGCAGAGTGAGGCAGAAGATCATTATTGAAATCAAAAAAGGTCGCGTTTTCCCAATTAGAGCCAACTCCCCAAAGTGTTTTATTTGTGGCGGACACCCAAAATGGTTCCCATACAGAGAATCCTGCACCACCATTATTTTTTAGAGCTTCCTTAATCTCTGTAACATAATCTTTCTGAAATTGTGGAGATGGTACATCTGGATACCCTGTGCACATTTTACTCATGAGGTTATGATTGTTATCATTCCAGGCACGAGTCCATATTTGGCTTGTCTCTGCTACGAAAAGGTGCGTTCCATACTTAGTATGTAACGATGAAGCAAAGTTGCCAAGATCATCAGGAGTATATCCTTGCCATTGAGGATAATAAGATACCCCAAACAAATCAAAATAATTGAGCCCATATCTTTTATGTCTGGCTAACCAAGTTGCAGCACTTCCTGGATCTAATGCCACATGGAGCATTGTCTTAATTTGTTTTCCATACTTTGCATTGAAATCAGACACAGCTTTAAGACCAGCATTAAACAACTTTACATTTCGAGCATAATTGACTGGTTTTAAATCGTTATTGTTTGTCACCATTATATTAAAATTGGTCTCATTTCCTATCTGAACAATAATAGGTAAAAGGCCAACAGAGTTAAGGTGTTCAAGAGTGCGATAGGTGTAATTATAAACAGAATCAGAAAGCAATGACGAGTATTTAGCAACACTTTTCCATGCCATAGGGACAATATTCTGTTGCGGATCTGTCCATGTATCAGAATAGTGAAAATCAAGTAGTACTTCAAGGCCAGCTGCTTTTGCACGTCTCATACTGCGCATCACATCATTTAATGTAGAGTAGGATGTCCATGACGGATTATGCCATAGGCGAAGACGAACTATATTAGCGCCATAGCTATGAAGCAAGGTAAAAGGATCTATATCAACACCATCCTTATGGTATTTCACGCCTACATCTTCGAGCTCATTAACGTAGGATAAATCGGCACCTTCATAAAAAGTATATGTTGAAGTTCGTGTTTCTGCTGTAGATTCCGTTGTAGAATAGGTGGTAGACGTGTTAGACAAATAGTCTGCTTGATCTTGGCAGCCTGTTGCGATCATTAATAACAGCGCAAGGCTTAAGAGTATTAGCACATTGTAATTTTTCATTTTTTGATTTAGTTTTTATTTATGGAAGTACCATTGGTTTAAATGTGCTTGCAAAGTTAGGAAGAATACATGATGAGGGGCATAACAAATCGGACAAATGCTATAACGTTTTGGACAAACTTGACAAAACAAGCATGTAACAAGAAAAAAAGCTTCGTATAACTCTTATTTAAAAGGAGCAAGACCTATAATAGTGGTAAACAGTTGCAGACATCGGTAAGAAAGATTTTCTTTGCATTCTTTGTGGAAAATAAGCAATGATATGGAAAGAATCTGCTCATAATTGCGTGAATCTCCTCGTATATTCTTATGTCATCTATAAAGATTCATAGGTTCTATAATCTTCCAGTCGTTGATGGTTCGCTCCTCCGACGAGAAGTTAATGCCCACCTTCACGATCTTGCGGCCGTCGGCCTCGTAAGGGATGGCATAGCCGCGGTCGTCTATCTGCCGGAGTGCGTCGTCGACGTTGCCGTCCATCTTCAGCTCCATGACATAGACGCAACTGTCGGTCTTGAGCAGGATATCCATGCGGCCTTTCGCTGTGCGTACCTGTGCATAGACATAGAGGTTGAGGAACGAGGACATCACGTAGAGCGTGGCGGTGAAGTGGTCTTCCCGTGCGGGTGCGCGAGAGAAGCACAAAGTTGTTCTGTGCGGCCTCGTACATCAGCCGCGTCTTGCCGACATAGAGAAAACCGCCGGTGCGCAGCTTCTCAAAACTCTGTATGCCTACAGGATACTTTACCATCGTTGATTCGTTTTTTATTCTATTTGCAAACTTACATAAAAAAAGGGAGACCCGCAAGTAGGATCTCCCGTTTTTTATGTAAGCAGATTCATAATTTATGTTTTATAAAGCAGCTGTACAGGTAATATGTACCAATAGCTCCTGCCATCAATAGCAAAACCCGTCGGACGGTTATTTGCCGTTGCAGACAAGGCGGAGAATCGTCTTGTTGCGTTGTTCCCGCTTGGCATCCTGCTCCACGAAGCTGTTGACATCGAGTTGCAGGATGGGCTCCACCTCCTTGCCATTGGTCGCAGGCCAACTGACGAGACCGAGACCATTGGGATTACCCGTCTTGATGAAGTTGGCGTAGTAGTTGCTGAACTGATCCGACACCCAGTAGTCATCGGGTTGCCAGTCGTAGACGCGGTTGGTGGGCAGCGTGCCCATGGCGTACTCGATGTCGGCAGAGTGTACGGCACCCTTGGCCTGCGGCATAGTCGGCTGACCGTCCTTGGCATCCTGCACACCGCCTGCGAGTCCGGCCACCTTACCTTTCAGGGCCATTGCCGGACGTGGATGGCAATAGCGATAGCGGTAGACAGGTTGTCCGCCCGTCTGTGCATGGACATAGCCCCACTGCCATGTAGAGAAGTCGAGGAAGAGATCTGAGGCCAAGTCGATGCCGGGACGTCCCTTTAAGTCGGCTTGCGTCTCTATGCCATAGAGCGGAAAGATGGAGTCGGTGGCTGCGCCATATACTTGCTGTGCCATCGCCTTGGCCTGGTCTACGGTGGCGGCAAAGAGTGTCATCTCCTGATTGTTACCACCCAAGAGCAAGGGCACGTGAGCCTGGCGGCCCTCACGGAATGTGACGGAAGGCTGCTCGGTGAAGAAGCGTCCGTCGATGCACGGCGTAGGCATACTGCGGTAGTGAACTTTCTTCATCAATTCCTCAGCAGGCATGGCGCGCAGTGCCTTAAGGTTGCGGCATCCAGCTTTTGCCATCATCTTTTTTCCCTCAGCCTCAGCCTCTTTCAGTGTGGGCAGTGGGCGGAAGCCTAAGATGGAACCGCTGGAGCCAATAGCTTGGGCAAAGAGGTCTTTACTCATCGGTGAAGCCATCAGCGCGCTCACCGAGACAGAGCCCGCTGACTCACCCGCAATGGTGATGCGATTGGGATCACCGCCAAAGGCTGCAATATTGTTTTTCACCCACTGGATGGCAGCCGCCTGGTCCATGAAACCATAGTTGCCGCTGCCTTTACCGCCGCTCTCCTTGGAGAGTTCGGGCAGGCTGAGGAAGCCGAAGATGCCCTCGCGGTAGTTGGCCGTGACGACGATGACGCCCTTGCATGCCATGGACTGCCCGGCATAGCGTGGCTCACTGCCACTTCCGGCCAGCAGTCCGCCGCCATTGAAGTAGATCAGCACGGGCAGCTTCTCCTTCATCGTCTTGGCTGGTGTCCAGATATTCAGATAGAGACAATCCTCGCTCATCTCCTTCGTACCGAAGTTCATGTCGCCGAAGAGCGCCTCCTGCATAGGATTAGGACTAAACTGTGTAGCCTTTCTCACACCCTGCCAGTCTGCTACGGGCTGCGGTTCACGCCAGCGGAGGTTGCCGACAGGCGGTGCGGCGAAGGGCACGCCCTTGAAAATCTTCACGCCCGAGGAGTCGGTACCGGCAAGAGTTCCCTCGGCGACGCGCACATTGACCAAGTTTTGGCTGCTCAGGCCTAAAGCCAGGAACAGCGAGGCAAGCGAGAAAAAGATTCTTTTATTCATGTATATAAACGACTTAGGTTTGTTTCTACAAAATTACGAAATACTTTTCTCTTCTCCAACAGATAGGCGGAAAAACATTGTGAAGGCCTTCCCGGCTACGCTTTTGCAGGCGTTGCACGTGACGGGAAGGCAGAGATGGTCATCGTTTATCATGTGATGCTATATATAAGGCGTAGATGACTATTGAATGACATTCTTTCCTGGCTTCAGCGTCGTGGTCTGTTCTTTCCATACAAAGGTGCCGGAGAGACCGGCGGGCAGCGTGATGGTGGCACGGAGCTTCCCTTTGTTGTGCGTTTTTACTTTAGCTTTAGCGTATAGTACAGGGAGATGGCCACACCTATTAATATAGCGGCTATGGAAGCTTCGGGGCCAAAGGAACCGCCTGTCAGCCATGTCGGACCGAAGAGACGTGACGTGATAATGGGATGTTGGATAAACGCCCCGGAAACCGGACAGCCGAAAACGTATCCTTCAAGATAGTTCCATGCCCAGTGCATCCCTATCGGTGCCCATAGCGATTGGTAATATCCATAGGCTACGCCTAACAGCCATCCCGACGTGACAGCAATTGCCAAGGCCGACCAAACATTTGCCCCATCATTGAAAATATGAGCAAAGCCAAAAAACAGTGCCGAAACGATCAAAGCCCAAATCATGCCTATTCTGTCGCAAAGTAGTCTGAAGGCGATTCCTCGGCAGATGATTTCCTCTCCAATGCCGACGATGGCAAACAGCAGCCACCCGTAGAGCAGGTTCTGTATGTCGCAGCTGATCTTCTGTGACTGATAGACGTTCAGACAGTATAGGCTCGCCATGATGGCTCCAAAGAAAGGAATGGATACGCCCCATCCTGTTAACAGCATCTTGACATCATGTCGCGGCGTGGCAAATATCTTGGCTTTAACTCTGGTATACATTGTAAGAAACTTGGGCACAGTGGATATTTTCCGTGTATCGGATATTAGGCTTCTGGTTACAGATCCGTAGTGTCGAGAGGTCATGGCTCAAGGCAAATAGCTCTTTAACCAAAACCAGGGAAAGCCTTCCATCTTGGCTTTTTGTTAGAGTCAGAAACCTTTTCTGTTGCTTCTATCATAGGCTTGTTGTCTTAAGAGCAAAGCCATTTGGTGTCAGTACTACGGCCAGATTACTCCAGTACTAAACCGAGATTACTTCAGTACTACGGGCAGATTACTCCAGTACTTCACCGTAGTACTCTGTCGGTTCCGCCGCTGTCTTCCGACTATACCGCCGCTGTCTTCCGCTTATAGAGGGCTTCGAATCACTCACTCTTGTAGTTAAGGGCTTCAATCTCGTTGTACGGGGCTTCCATATCTCGTGTTAGTTGTAGTTTCGGTCTCGTTGCGTAGGATGCTGTAGGATGCTGCTATGCAGCGATGCCCTTGCTCATGTCTCACAGTCTTCCACCCTTCTTTCTGTCTAAGAAAGAAGGCGCACCTAATAAGCCCTGTGTTTTGGGAAGAGAGCTCATGAACATGATACCTATTACAAAAACACACAAAACACTTGCTGTGTGCTGTGTCTTTTCCTGATTTTGGTTCAAAAAAACTATTTTCCTTGAGCTATGCACCCCTCTAACCAACTACAGATCTGTAACCAGTGAAGTAGACTAACATCCGACCCACGGAAAATATCCGCTGCGCCGTTAATTCTACCATGTTTTTAACTGCTTAAAATGAAACAATGTTATACAAGTTGTCGACTTCTTGTGATGCAAAGGTAAGAAGACATAAAATAAGTAGAGAATAATAGCACTAAAAATGTATGCTGCGTTCAAGAAATTCGGACGGAATCTTCTCTTTCTATTTTAGGATGGCAATAACAGCACCTATAGCCCCGCTACAGACACCGGTCCAAAAAGCACACTTAAAAGCAATAGTAAATCGCTGCCAAAAGATATTGTTCCTATTCATCTGTTGTCTTGTTGTTTTTATTTGTTTTCTTTATTCATTTATATTTAGGGAGAGCTTCCGTTACGCAATCTTTTCTCTTTATGCAAGCAAATGTAGCGAACTCCGTTGCGATAGAACTTATTATTTTATGCCATGGTTTGATTGCTGCGTTTTTGCTTTAGCTTTAGCGTATAGTATAGGGATATGGCCACACCTATTAATATAGCGGCTATGGAAGCTTCGGGACCAAAGGAACCGCCTGTCAGCCATGTCGGACCGAAGAGACGTGACGTGATAATGGGATGTTGGATAAACGCCCCGGAAACCGGACAGCCGAAAACGTATCCTTCAAGATAGTTCCATGCCCAGTGCATCCCTATCGGTGCCCATAGCGATTGGTAATATCCATAGGCTACGCCTAACAGCCATCCCGACGTGACAGCAATTGCCAAGGCCGACCAAACATTTGCCCCATCATTGAAAATATGAGCAAAGCCAAAAAACAGTGCCGAAACGATCAAAGCCCAAATCATGCCTATTCTGTCGCAAAGTAGTCTGAAGGCGATTCCTCGGCAGATGATTTCCTCTCCAATGCCGACGATGGCAAACAGCAGCCACCCGTAGAGCAGGTTCTGTATGTCGCAGCTGATCTTCTGTGGCTGATAGACATGCAGGCAGTATAAACTTGCCATGATGGCTCCAAAGAACAAGACCGACACTCCCCATCCTGTCAACAGCATCTTGACATCATGTCGTGGCGTGGCAAATATCTTGGCTTTTACTCTGGTATACATCGAAAGAAACTTCCTGAACGAAAGCAACAGTACCCAACAAGCAACCAGCGCAATTGGAATCTTTGCATAGATGGTGTAATTCATCATCAATATGGCTTCGAAAAAGCCCATGATGAACAGAAAGCAGACGATACCTATGAAGAAAAAACATATCCATTCATAGAAGTCCATCTTGTTTTTTTTGTTGTTCATATACAGATAGATAAAACATTCAAAAGATGAACCTCCCTGTAGAATTCTACAAAGAGGTTCATCTTTATTTGTATGGCATCACAGAAGCCTGAAATTTATTATGGTTCATAGAATTGTACTGTCCTTGGAAGCAATAGCCTAACAGCCAAGTGAACCAGTTGCCGGCATCGATGGTTTTCATCTCTTTTTCTGTAAGTTCTCTCATAATTTCCTTCTCAACTGATTTTACCACTGACTATTAGCAGCCTTTCTGCCTTTTTGGAAATCTGCTGCTGATTGTTTGGGGTTGCAGATAATATCACCCACTAGTGCATTCAGCACATACTTTGCAAAAGTCACAAGCCAATGACCGCCACTGTTCTCTCTCATTTCTTGATCAGAAAGAGGAACGATTACTTGATTTTTTGTCATTTTGTAATAATAAAGTTAATATTTATTGTTGTTGATAAGCATCTATATTTCATACTTTATGCTTTCGTTGCAAATTTTGTTGCACAAAGATACTTAATAAAGCTGTGTTTGACAAGTATATTCTAACAAAAAGACTGTTCCATACAAGGAAATCGGACGGAACGAAGATGACCGCTCCCTAATATGTTCATTTCATGCTCTCCAAGATAACTAACCTTTATCTCCATGTCAAGATTGAATCGATTATCATAATAGAATGTATGCTTACATCGGTTGTAACTGATTTCAGCTCCCATATTTTTCAATTCTTGTAGCATGTAATACAGTACTCTCCGCGAGACACAAAGAGTCGACGCAAACTCATCCGGAGAGCCAGTTTGCTGACTGAATATCAACTTATGAATTTTGTGGATCCTTTTTAAATCTTCTATCACATACATGATTTCCTGTCTTTTTAGTCAATTTCATCACTCTGGTTACTCCACAGGTTACGGTAGAGCTCCGAAGTCTCAATCAGCCAATATATAAAGGTATCGATGCCTATAATCAAGTACCCACCGCTTGCCTTGAAGAAATTCGGTATTTATGCGGGGATATCTATATCCGCCTTCCCTTGGCTTGATAAAATCCACATAGAAATGAAGCTTCGATATTTCTACCGGCAGATTTTTACACAGTCCGACTCTATTGTTATAAGTTAGTTTTTGAGCAATATCCGCGTGCTTTATTACTATCGTATCATTTGCACTTACACCAAAATCAGTGGTTAGTTCATTTCGAGTTGCTCCTGTATCTAATAATATGTGAGTACTATGTCCTCCTATCTTTCCCTTAAAATAAATATGATTCATAGCAGCGTCTGTATAGTTCTTAGAATGGAGAGTGACAGCCACATGATCAGGAACAACGACACACGGCATGATTTTCTTATTTATCATATCAAACATCCACATACCTCTCTTTAAAAGATCTCCACCAACAATGAATTTAGGTGCAAATTGTTGGAACTTCCCTGCTAAATCTACTACAAAACACCAAACCTTAGGATAACAAACTCCTGCAATGGAAAGACTGTCTAAATAAAAATAGGACGATTTAATATTTCTTCCGTATGTGCTTCCCATACTTCTATCACCATCCACACTTTTGATATGACATGAATCGATTGCAAAAGTAGAATCTATCATACAGACAGACGAGCCTGTGTCAATCATTGCCGAGACTTTATGTACTAATCCACCATCTGATAAAGCCGCATCAGTATACATCAAGTTATTTTCAATCCTTAATTGAGATTGAGCCAGAGTTTCGGAAGTTAGGGCAAAAAAAATCAAACTCATTAAAAATTTTAAAAGATTCATTCCGTGATTGTTTTTTATCTCAAGATATTTGATAATTAATAAAGGATTGCTTATGTGACAAAGCAATCCTTCATTAAATTGTTGTTAGATGTTCACGCTAACTCCACCTTCGATTCTACAATTAGGATCACCTGAAGTTTTAGCGAATACGTGTTTTTTTAGCCACTTCCAAGCCATAGCAACCCAGGTTTCTCCACCAAACGTTGCTTTCATTTCTTCTCTCGTAAGAGAACGCATTACATTTTCTTTCATTGTTCAGTTTCTTTTAGTTTTTATTTTTGTAAGTCACCGGTGTTTTACCCGTACAAAGATATTTAAAAAAGTTGCACATGACAAATAGATCCATATAAATCTACTGTTCCGTACAAGAAAATAGGACGGAACGAAAATAACCGCTCCCCAATATATTCATCTCGTTCTCTCCAAGCCAACTCACCTTTATTTCCATATCAAGATTGAATCGATTATCATAATAGAATGTATGCTTACATCGGTTATAACTTATTTTAGCACCCATCTTCTTTAATTCACGAAGAATGTAATACAATTCACTCCGAGAAACACAAATTGTATCAGCGAGTTCGTCAGGCGAACCAGTATTCTGATTGCTTATTAACTGATGTATCTTTTGCAATCTTTTCAAATCATCAATGAAGTTCATATTGCTTAAATTTTTAGTCAATTTCGTCGCTTTGGTTACTCCACAGGTTACGGTAGAGTTCCGAAGTCTCAATCAGTTCTTTGTGAGAGCCCTCTGCGACCACCTTGCCTTTGGCCAACAGAATGATATGTTGTGCATCCTTTATCGTGCTGAAACGGTGAGCAATGGAAATGATGGTCTTGCCCTGTAGTGACAGTTGGCGGACCATCTGTTTGACATATTTCTCAGACAGAGTGTCTAATGAAGAAGTAGCTTCGTCAAAGACTATGATGTCCGGGTCTTTGTATAAAGCGCGAGCGATGGCTATGCGCTGTCGCTCACCACCGGACAGCGATGCCCCGTGCTCTCCGATATAAGTATTGATGCCGTTGGGCAAGCCATTGATAAAGTCGGTAAGTCCAAGTTCAGCAATAAGGTCTGACACTTTGCGGACATCAGGGTTGAGGTCGCCAATTGCGATGTTCTCAAGCACAGTGCCTTGAAAGAGTTCTATCTGCTGTGGCACGGAGCCGATATGCTTTCTCAGACTCGTATTAGAGATTTGTGCCAAATCGTATCTGCCGATAAGAATACGTCCTTCGTTAACAGGGTAGATGTGCTGGAGCAAAGATGCCAGCGTCGTCTTTCCGGAGCCACTTTCTCCAACGATGGCTGTAGTTTCGCCTCTATGAATGGTAAGATTCAGCTCGTCGAACACGTCTTTGCGAGTACCATACCTAAACGCCACATGGTCAAAGACGATGTCGCCTATCATATCACTCTCCAGTTCTACCTTCCCGCTCTCGTCCTCTTCCTGCTCCAAATCCATAATCTGAAACAAACGGTCTGCGGCAATGTTGGCATCTTGCAGTTGCTGATTGGAAGATATTAGCGATTGCAGCGGACTTAGCACATACCCAATAATCGAATAGAACATCATCAACGTTCCGGGACTGATTTGCTTTTCGACGACAAAGCTGCTTCCCACCCACAATACTGCAATGGTGACAGCGGTAGACACGAAGTTCAGACCGTTTGCTGTGGCTATGCCCCCATAAGATGCAGAATACGTGTCATTGAGTAGCCGGACAAACCTATTCTCTGTCTTTAGATTTGCGAAATCTTCTAGACCGAAACGCTTGACCGTGACAATGGCGTTAAGCGACTCGACCAAATGGGATTCCAAGTCAGCACTCTTTTCCATTATCTTCCTCATAAACCTTTTGTTCAGGCGGTTATATCCAACAAATATCAGTAAAAAGAACGGGGTCGCGCACAAAGTCACGAGTGCCAGCTTCCATGAGAATATCAGCATGACAGTAAGGGTGACGATGAGGATCATCACGTTGACGACTACATTGAGAAACACGTCATTGATAAAAGTCCGTATCTTCACAGCATCATTTACGCGTGAGATGATTTCACCGACACGCATGGTGTCGAAGAACTGCTGGGGAAGTTTCAGGATATGCTTGTAATATCCGAGAATGAGTGAGGCATCAATACACTGTCCTGTCTTCAAAGCTAATATGCTTTTTGTCGCTCCTATGAATGTTTGAAGAATGAGTATGATGATCATCGTCAGACTCATCATACGGAGCAAATTCATATTGCCGTCTACAAGGACATAGTCGGTAATCTTGCCCACATAAACAGACGTAGATAATCCGAGAATACTACAGGCAAGCGCTCCAAAGAAAGCCTCTGTCATTACCCTTCGGTGAGGGGTGAGCAGAGAGATGAATTTAGAAAAGTTGCTCGTTGCCTCCCTCCCCACATGAAAAGTATGATTGGGTTGCATGAGCACAAGTATGCCAGTCCACATCTCCTTGAAATCATCTATGCTTTTCTTATGCATCGCGCCATCTGCCGGATCCATGTAAACGACATGTTTGTCATTAACATGATAGATGACAACAAAGTGAAGAAGCACTTTGTTCACCACAACGTGTGCGATTGCGGGAAGAGGAATCATCTTCAATGCCTCCGGCTTTGCTTTCACACCTTTGGTACTGAACCCCAATTTCTCAGCAGCTTTGACAAGCCCAAGGATGTTCGTCCCTTTCTTGTCGGTATAAGCATACTGGCGTATTCTTGCAACAGGGTATAGGAGTCCATAATATGCACATATAGAAGCAATGGATGCGGCACCGCAATCAGTAATATCCTGCTGCTTGATTTTTATATGTGAGTTCATAACGTGTTTTCTTACTTCGCTTTATTACTTGGATATTGTGTCGGATTCACCCAGCTGTCCATTGATTGGTATAGCAGGTCAAACAAAGATTTTTTTGTAACCATAAAGCGAACAACTGCTGTCATTCCTTTTTTGATGTACCCCCGGTGGTGAGTATTATAATCTGTAAGATAATTCTTGCCTAATCTTACGCGAACCTTGAATAAATAATTATTGTTTTGGTCAACAACATAATCTGACGATACACTTTCTACCTTGCCTTCCAACATACCCCATTCATTATAGTTGAGCGCGTCGATTTGAATCTTTTCTGTCATATTCGGTCTGATGAATGCTATATCTTTCGGTTTTACAAAAGCCTCAACATAGAGAGGAGCCTTTGGACTGACGACAGCTAGGTTTGTACCTGCTTGGACAGGTATGCCCGGATAGATGCCACTAAAGTTTTCGATAGTTCCAGAAACCGGTGCCCTCAAAATGAGCATATGCTTATCACTGGTGTCCCCTTCTATATTTGAGCGCGTTTCACGTATCTGTTGGCGCAGATTGTTCAAGTCTGTTTCCCAAGAAGCGCGTTTGTTTTCTACCAGTGTTTTCAGTTCATTCTGCTTGTCAAGATATTGATAATAGTATTTTTCGTACTCTTCCTCGCTTATCAGTTTGTCGTCATACAGCATTTTGTTGCGTAGCCACTCCGTTTTCAAGTGTCGTATATCAGTCTTCATCTGTGCACACTGAGCTACCATGCTGTAATATTCCTGTTCGCGATTAGAGGATTTAAATTTCGACGGACAACTGCCTTCGGCAAGATACTCAAGGTCATGGCATTGGTTTTGGAAATCACTTTGCTGCGCCTTCTGGTAGTTTATCTTTGTGTCTGTATTGTTAGTCCGGAATTTCAAGATGGGCTGTCCCTTAACAACAGCATCCCCCTCTTTGACATAAACATGATCCACTATCTCGGTTACCGGGGCAACGATTGTACCTCTTTCGGTCTTGGGCCTGACATATCCCGTCCCCTCAACAGAAATATCGACATAAACAAACGGCAACAGCACTATGCATGCCATTATGAAGACAATAGCAACGACGTAAATGATATTAGATTTGGCTTTACGCCGTGAAAGATAGTTCTCAAGTGAGTCGTTAATCCATTCACTTGGAAGTATTTGAGAATGATCCACTGTATCGTTATCTATTTATGTTGATTTCTATGTCTATGTCAAAGCTATTCTCATAATAGTAGCTGCCTCGACATCTGTCATATTTGATTTCTGCACCAATTTCTCTTAGCATCTCAAGGTCATTGTATAGTTGTCGCTTACTGATATTTAAACGTTGGGAAAACTCATCGGGACTGCCTGTTGACTTCAAGGTTATCAGGTAATTCATCCGATTGATCCGATTCAAATATTTAAAAAGCAATTGCATAATACTAATTAGATTTCTCTTGGATTTTTGTACAACTTGAGTAGATAGCACTGGTAGTAGTAATCTAAAAGTGCTTGCAAGCGATTGCTCTCTGCTTCCAGCAATTTTACTTTGCTGTCATCAAATTCAAACAATGTGGCCTTTCCGCATTCATACTTCTTCGTCATCAGCTTGAATGATTCTTGGTTGCTATTTACAGCAGCGGTGTAACTTGTAATTTTTGCATAGGTAGTCATTGCGCGAGCATGGATTTGCGCGATTTTATGATAGATGTCATCCTCGGCTTTTTTCAGAAGAACTTCATTTCTATCTTTTTCAATATGAGCTTGCCGTATACTGTTTCGTGTTTCGAAGCGGTTAAACAAAGGAATGGTAAGTTGTAACTGGATTTCCTGGCAAAAGTTATTCTTGAGTTGGTTACCAAAAGGCCTGTTGTCTAAGCCGTTAGTCCTATAGTAATTTGTTCCAATCCCACCTATTAATGCCAATTGAGGATAGAGTGCAGACCGGCACATCTTTATTTTGTCTTCAGAACTGGATATGGAGGCTTTCTGCGACTGTATTGTTGGGTAATTATTGAGGGCATCAGCAAAAATGGACTCTACGTTGTCTGGCATCATAAGGAGCAGAGCCTCCTCTTTCGGCTTAACGATGGAAAAGTCATCATAAGTCTCTAAATCCATTAACTGACAGAGGCTAAGTTTGTCAGTAGAGAGTTGATTTACTTTCTCAGTTGCGTCCGCTATGCTGTTTTGTAAAGTTGCACGTTGTTGGACGACATCCACATAACTGATTTTGCCATGTTTCAGAAGGCCTTGCAATCGTAAGGTCTGTAATGAGTCAATTGCAACTTGGCGTTTAGATATTTCTAAAAGTTGCATGTCCATAAGAACCTGCAAATAGGCTTCAACGACATTCATGATGAGTGTCATCTTGGTGTCGGCTAAGTTATGTTCTTCAACAAGAACTAAATCCTTTGCCATCCTTCTTTTGTATCGAGAACAGAATCCGTCAAATAGATTCATTTTGCCCGTAAGCGAAATAGAGGTCTGTCCTGTATTTGTATCGGTATAAGTGTTTTCGTATGTCAAACTTCTGCCAAAAGTATATTGTTGGGAAGCTGATGCTGATATTCGTGGAAGCCATGAATTACATTCTGTGTTCAAGTCAACATTCTTGCTTTTCACCGACAGTTCTTGTATACGCACCTCAGGGCTATGTTGCAGGGCATAGTCTACACATTCTTCTAATGTCCATTTGTGTGCTGTCGGTATGGCTGAACTGGACAACCAGCAAAAGGAGATTATCATAGAAATAACAACGCCTTTTGATTTTAATATATTGAGGAACATTTTTTACATAGTCGAAGTTAGTTGTTGCTTTGACGATCCTTTTTATTATCATCAAAGCAACAAGTCCGCCTCTTGAAATCGTGAATAAAGCATCAAGAATGGGTCATGGTTGCCATTCTCATTCAAGACATTCTACGCATCGAATTGCCCGACATAGGTTGCATTACCCAAGACTACGTCTAGAGTGTAATAGCCTTCTTTTAGGTTTCCAATGTCCAAGGTAACAGCACCACCATTAACTATAGGGGATATCGTGTACCCTACGACATTTCCCTGTGAATCACTTACGTAAATCTGAACGTTACCGGTATAGGCAGATACGTTTAAAGTTAATTTACCATTTTCGTAATCAGCAGACACGCGAGTTGCAGATGGCGCACGCAATCTTCTGTGTTGGAAAGTTGATCTGGCCCTAATCATTATAGGTCTTGACATTGCAGGCATCATGCCTGATGCTAACAGCAGAAACAAAATAAGGATTTTCTTTTTCATCATGATATTTTTGTTTGTAACTGCAAAGTTAGGCCGAAAAAGCGGAGTAGGCAAAGGAGACAGGTCTAAAAATGCTAGCCGAATAGATTTGGCATAATCACCTGTTCTTCAATACGTTTTAAGTTTTATGCAATATAATAATGGTCTAAAAAATCAAAAGAAGATCTATTCTAATAATCTTCGATGAACTTTTTTGCAGACGTGGGGCTATCTTTCAAGCCTAATTTCTCCTTAATGAGGAATAGCTTTTGCTTGACTGATTTGGGTTCGATGTTATAAATCTGAGCAATGGCAGAATATGGAAATTTCAATCTGACGAGCATAAGAAATTTGATATCCTTCGGTGTCAAAGCGGGGAAGTCTCTTTTCAATCTTTCCACAAACTCGTTGTCAGAACTATTCAGAAAGACTTCAAGTTCTTCCCAATCAAAATCAGACAGCAAAACCTGCTTGGCCATGCCAGTTTTCAACGATTCCAATTTGTGTAATATGCTAATCTTACGCATAAGGAAATTACGCATTGTGGATATTTGCGTGCTTTGATGCTCTATTATCAAGCGCTTGCGCTCTTGCTGTTCTTCATTAAGTCTTTGCATTTGCGCTCTTCTATATCTTGAAATATACAATATGAATGCGATAATAATTATCGAGACGATAATGATGCTAATAATGGTCCATGTTTTGAATCGGCTTTCATTTTGTTCCCTTGCTCGTTGCCGCTCTTTCCTTATTACCTTATTATAATATGCATCTTTTGCTTTCGCATTAGCAGAATTCATGGATTCGAGTGCTGCCACTAGAGAATCTTTATATACATTTGCCTTCTGCAAATTGTTTTTCTTCAAGGCCATTGCGTAAAGTAAAGAATATATAGAACTTCCATATTGAAGATACTCCCGTCTTGAAATCGATTTTATCAGTCTTTCAGACGCTTGTAAAGAATCAACATCACAATACGCCCATGCCAGTGACAAGACCGATGACGTATCATGCTTTTTCTTGTACAAAAATGACAGTTTTGAAGTGTACAAGACAGAGTCCTTATTGCCTAAGAGACTCCAAAAGGCAGACAAATCCTGATAAGCGTCACCCAACGCCAGCGTATCTTTTCGCCCAATTGCTTGTCTGACTGCCTGCCAGGCGATAATGAAGCTTTGTTTAATTCCGCCCTCTTTAAAGGAATAGCACTCGGCCAAATTCAGTAGGGTATAGACTTTGTTACTCCCTGGGCCATTCTTCACTTTATTATATAGCTTATCAGCATCAATAGAATACTGTATTGCAAGATCAGGATTATATTCCCTGACTATAAGCGATAATTGAACCAACGCCAGACTTTGTGTATAGTAATCATCTTGTCGTTTTGCAACATTGACAGAATTGGAGAAGCAGCGAAGCGCTTTTTCACTGCTGTCGTTCAAGGCATAATATTTCCCCATGTAGTACTCACATTTGGCATAGAGACTATCAGCAGGCTTGTCATTATACCAATTATACGCGTTACGGAGAAGAGAGTCGTTGTCAACGTCTATTCCAGTCTTGTCTTGCGCTATGGTATAAGCCATGGAATATAAAGCGATGGCTTTTTCTGACAGCTGCGCTTGGTCAATCTTGTTGAGCAAGGTAAGTGCACTGTCCGGCCTACTTTCCACCAATGGTATGATGGCAGAGATACGGCGGCTTTGTTTGTCATTGCAGCCGGCAAGGTTTATAGCTATCAGCAAAGAAAGAATAAGTTTGAATATGTTTTTCATTGCGTAACTGGCATTTCAATGCAAAGGTACTATTTTTATTCGACATAAAGTTACATAATCGGGCTACAAATGACTATTTTGCAAGAACGGAACTAAACAGATGATACCAACAAAGAAAAGCTATGGCAAATCGCTACCAAAAGATATTGTTTCTATTCATCTGTTGTCTTTGTTGATTTGTTATCAGTTTAGCGTGCATTGGAGGATAAAATCAGCCCCCTAAAACGTTTTGTTCATTCAATATGTAACCGCTTACTGTGATAAAGTTAACGAGGATGTGGAGCAGGTAGCCATAAAAGAAACCAAGGTGGCGTCTGAAATAGGTGGCGGTGATGCCTAACAGAAGCTGAGGGGTGCACATGATGACGGCAAGAGGTAAGAGGGGCAAGGAAAGATCATAGTTGGTGACATGCAGGAGCATAAAGAGAAGCACAGAGACCGCTGCCGCTACGTCTTTGACCTTGGGAGTAATGCGAGACTGCAACATCGTAAAGATAGCAACTGTCAGACCGCTTGCCAGAAACGACCAAAGGAGCTTGGAGCCGACGGCTGTCAAGAACGCGGAATCGGTAAAACCATGCAAGCCATACGTTATCAACTTTGGATAGACGAGCGTTCCTTGGAAGAAGGTCAGTGCCAGGTAACACAGACAAAAAGAACTGATAGCAAGGGGCTGTGTCAAAAGTCAGATTTTGGCCCAGCCTATCATAAATTAGGCAGCTATCAGGTTTCGATTTGATAGCTGCCTATTTTTATTGACAGAAGTTTCTTCTTTCTGGAATTTTCCCCAAAGGGTCCATAGGGAT
>UQFS01000003.1 GCA_900540375.1 uncultured Prevotella sp. | reverse complement strand
GGAATTCTTTCTCCCAGATTGGAAGGAAAAAGAACAATTTCGTTGGGGGTGTAAGCTTTAAATTGTACCTTTGCCATAGCTTAAATTCAATACCCAAAATTACATTTTTTTTGGGACATAACAAAGCCCGAGCTTGTGAAAGTTCGGGCTTTAAAGTGTTAAATTCGAAGATAGCTCAAAATGGACTTTTGACACAGCCTCGCCACAAACGAAAGACGATCTCCTCTAACAGAGGTGCAAACAAGGCGATGACAATGATGGCATTCATTGGATGCCCCATGATGGCCTCACGGAATACTCCATTGACGATATGATTGCTGATGTCCCATTTCAATAGATGAGCCAAAATGGCCAGTGTGAAGAGAATAGGGTAAGTGATGGCAAAGTATTTTGCGTAGAACACTATGCCCTTAACAGCAATGGTCTTCTTCTGAAGGCTTTCGCCGTCAGAGAAGATCATTGCCTTAAAACCATTATAGATATTCATGCTTTTACTCTATTCATTTATTTTTTAGGGAGGACTTTGCCTTCCGCTTTCTTAGCATAGGCAAATGTAGCGAATTCCGTTGTAATTTTCTGTTTACGTTGCAAATGTAGTTATAATAAATGAAATAATATTGCATTATACATAATTTCTTGCAATAAGACAAGAGATGGCAAAGAGAGAAATGAAATCAACGACCCTTTTGCCGATGAAGACAAAAGGGTCGTGGGATATAAGGGCTTGCAGTACTAAACAGAGCGTGCACTGTTTGGGACCAATGCCCTTGTGAATATAAATGCTTTTATTTCAGATGAGAAGGCAGCCTTATTTAGGCAAATGGAAGGCTTGGGTCATCTCCTTCATCTGTTCGTTGCTCATGCCCTCGGGTTCATAGCCCATTGCACGGCTGCCAATATAGATCTTTGCGCTCTTCGACAGCACGTCGACCTGATCGAAGGCATCCATGATGTCCTTGCCTTTGGCAAAGACACCGTGCTTTTCCCACAGCACGACATCGTAGTCGGCCAGGGCCTTGAGCGTACCCTCAGCCAACTTCACGCTGCCGGGGAGCTCGTAAGGCACAATGCCCAGTCCTAACGGACAGAACGCTTTGGTCTCAGGAATCATGCTCCACAGCAGTCGGGTGAGCACATCCTTCTCCAAGAACGGGCGGTGATGGCTCATAGCCACTAACTCTATCGGATGGGTGTGCAGCGTAGCCTTGTAGCCACTGCCCGTCTCCACCTGCTTGTCGTGGACCAGGAGGTGTGAGGGCAACTCGCTGGTAGGCATGACAGGGTTGTCGGCAATGATCTCGTAGTGCTCGCAGTCATCGAGGATACGGATGATACTGCCGTTGTCCATCGGACGGCGTGCGAGGTCGCGCATACGCTTGCCGGTGCCCTTGCAGAAGAAATAGGTGCCGCGCAGATGTGACAGTTTCTCACCGATGGCGATCGGCTCAGTGATGGCAGGCATCTGGCGTATGTCGTCGTCAACGAGATCTGTGATGTTCACCGTGATGTTACCGCCGTTGCGCTCGGCCCACCCGTTTGTCCATAGGTATCCGGCCACTTCGGCAATCTTCTCGATCTCCTCTTTCAAGGCAGGTCGGTTTTCCAATATACTCTTCATAAGTGATGATGATTTGATTCAAATGATTTGCGGAAGGAAGCAGGAGATGAGCAGCACGACGATACCCGTGACGAGGATGGCTATCGTGGTGCGGTCGCAGCCTTTCCATTCCTTAAGGATGATGCCCCACACATTGCTGAAGACCACATTCAGCGCCATGAGAATGCAGAACGAGAGCGTGGTGAGCACAGACGAATCGGTGAGGAAGCCCTTGCCTAAGGAGAGTCCGAAGAACTGGCTGTACCATAGTGCACCGGCGAGGAAGCAGAAGAAGAGGTTGTTGGCCCATACCTTCCCCTTGCTGTAGTCGCTCCATGTGTGGTTGTGCTGGTTCTGCCATAAGCAATAGACGGCGTTTGTCACGAAGCCGCCAAGGGTGACAAGCAGTGTGGCGGGCAGCGTGCGGTACATGGCCGGCGTCAGTTCACCGAAGTTGATGTCCTTGCCGAACTCCAGTCCTACGTTGAAACAACCGCTCATGAAACCGGCGAGCAGCGCGATGGTGATGCCCTTTGGGAAGTTGAAGTCTTTGACGGTTTTGCGTTTCTCTTCTTCCGAGAGTGTGGCAGTCTTGCGCTTTCCGGCCCATCCGATGATGGCAATGCCGAGAAGGGTGACGGCGACACCGATGAGTACAGAAGCGGTCAGTTGGTTGAGGGCGTGCTCTTCGGGGAAGAACGCGTTGATGAGTACCGGTCCCATGATCGTGCCCAGCCCCGCACAGGTACCCAAGGCGATGGACTGTCCGAGGGCCACGCCGAGGTAGCGCATCGACAGACCGAAGGTCAGTCCGCCTACGCCCCACAGCACACCAAAGAACACTGTCATGGCCACATGGAAACGATTGGCACCTGCCAACAGTTCCATGAGACCATGACCGGACGGCACTGCTAACTCAGCACCCAACAGTGGCAGGATGAGCCAGGCAAAGACGCCCTGCACGAGCCAGTAGCTCTCCCAACTCCAATCCTTGACTTTGTTGATGGGCACGTAGCAGCTCGACTGGCAGAAGGCGCCGGCAGCGATAATCAATAATCCTATCAATATCTCCATAGTCGGTAGACAGTGGGTGGAATGTGTCAGCGCTTGCTGAGCACGTCTTTCTCGTATTGCTCCACGTCGGCGAGGTAGTCCTCGGCCACGGGCACGTTGTTCTTCATGTTGAAATAGTCATAGACAGCGCCGAGCGGCAGCGTCTTCTCTTCCTCCAACAGGGCGAGGCGCTCGAAGAGGCGACCCTCATCCTCGTATTGGCGGAGCTTGGACAGTGGCTCGAGCAAAGCCTGCAGCAGGCTCTTCTGTGCAGCGCGCACGCCGATGATGTAAGCACCGATGCGGTTGATGCTCGCGTCGAAATAGTCGAGACCGATGTGAGCACGGTCGAGGGCGTCGGCGCGTACGAGCTCTGAGAAGAGATTGCGTGTGTTGTCGTCGAAGAGCGTCACATGGTCGCTGTCCCAGTGCATGGGGCGGCTGACATGAAGCATCAGCTCCGGCACAAAGAGCAACAGCGAGGAGACGGCATCGGAGACGTTCTCCGTGGGCTCATAGTGACCGGTGTCGAGCGTGTAGATGACATTGTTCTTGGAGCAGTAGCCGGCATAGAAGTCGTGCGAGCCGACGGTGTAAGCTTCCAGTCCGATGCCGAAGAGCTTGGCCTCGAGGCAGTCCTTCATATTCTGAAGCTTCTCGGCGAGGATGTCGTCGAGGCTGTTCTTGAGGATCTCGCGGTAGCGGTATTTCTCGACGGTGAGGTCTTTGCTGCCGTCGTGGATCCAGATGTTCATGATACAGGGATCGCCCTGTGCCTTACCCATGGTGTCGGCGATGCGGCGGCAGCGCCTGGTATGCTCAATCCAGAACTCGCGGATCTCCTTGTCGGGATTGGCCAGTGTCAGTGAGCCGCTCTTGGGATGTGAGAACGATGTGGAGTTGAAGTCGAGGCTCATGTGGCGCTCCTTAGCCCACTGCATCCAGCCTTCGAAGTTTTTGGGTTCCACTTGGTCACGGTCTACAAACTTTCCGCCGAACTCGCCGTAGGTCTCGTGGAGATTGAAACGGAAGGTACCGCCAAGCAAAGAGAGCACTTTGTCGACATCCTGGCGCAGCTCCTCGATGTTGCGGGCGCGTCCCGGATAGTTGCCTGTAGCCTGAATGCCGCCGGAAGCAGCCTCTCCGCGCTCGAAGCCGACGACATCGTCGGCCTGCCAGCAATGGAGGCTGATGGGTGTATGCTGGAGCGTTTCCAGGGCTTTGTCAGTGTCTACACCGAGAGCTGCATAGCGCTCGCGGGCGATCTCATAGTTCTGTTGGATTTGTTTCGTTGTCATATTGGTCTTTATTTATTTG
The DNA here is from genome assembly GCA_900540375.1 of uncultured Prevotella sp. Lineage (GTDB taxonomy): Bacteria > Bacteroidota > Bacteroidia > Bacteroidales > Bacteroidaceae > Prevotella. The sequence goes on along the minus strand of UQFS01000003.1, from coordinate 127,951 downwards.
GTTGATATTCTTTCAGTGTGATGCTTTGTGCGATGACGTGTCGCATGTCCCAGATGTCCCCTACTCCACCGTTGGCCTTAGCCTGAAGCATGATGTTGCCGAGAGCTGTGCCTTCCTGCGGTCCGGCAAGTACGGTCACGCCGAGTGCGTCAGCGGTCATCTGGTTGAGATAAGCGTTGAGGCTACCGCCTCCGATGATGTGCAGCGTGTCGATGGCAAACGGTGCGAAGTTCTGAAGCCAGCCAAAGACGGTCTTGTAACGGTTGACGAGAGAGTCGAAGAGACAGCGGCATACCTGAGCCCGTGTTTCAGGAATAGGCTGATTGTGAGCCTCGCAGTAGTTCCGGATAGCTTGCAGCATGGAGTCCGGTGAGGCGAACATCGGGTCGTCGGGGTTGACGAGTGTGCGGTTGGGAGCCTCTTTCATGGCGTCGTCCTGCAGGCGCTGGTGGCTGAGCTCCTCGCTGATGCGCTGTTGGGCTATCGTCTCATCGTATTCCTCTGCAAGAATCTGTTTCTTCCATTCACGTCGGCAACACTCATACATCCACATGCCGCAGATATTCTTCAGGAAGCGTGTGGTGCCGTCGATGCCTCCCTCGTTGGTGAAGTTGTGCTCTTGGCTCTCAGCGTTGATGATGGCCTTAGGCGTCTCTATGCCCATGAGGCTCCACGTGCCGCTGCTGAGATAAGCGAAGTGCTCGTCCTTTGCAGGTACGGCGGCCACGGCGCTGGCTGTGTCGTGACCTGCGACGGTGATTACCGGTACGGCTCCGAGTCCTGTGAGCTTCTGTACTTCCGGCGTGAGCGTGCCGAGGATGGTGCCGGGCATAGCCATTGGTTCAAAGACATCGCGGGAGAGGCCGAGTGCGCGAAGTAGTTCCTCGTCGAGGTCGCCGGTAGCGGGATTGAGCAGCTGAGACGTTGATGCCACGGTGTACTCGCAGGCAGCTTTACCTGTGAGCATGTATCCGAGAGCATCAGGGATGAAGAGTATCTTCTTGGCAGCTTTTAAAGCACTGTTATGGTGCTGCTCCATGGCATAGAGCTGGAAGAGGCTGTTGAAGTTCATAAACTGTATGCCGGTGCGCCTGTAGACCTCGTCTTTGGCCATGCGGTCGTTGAAGAAGCGCTCCATCATACCGTTGGTATGCGGGTCGCGATAGGCGACGGGGTTGCCGAGCAGCGCGCCGTCGTCGCCGAAGAGCGCGAAGTCGCAGCCCCAGGTGTCGATACCGATACTCTGAATATCGATGCCGCGCTGTGCAGCGAGCTGCAGTCCGCGTATGATTTCGTTATAGAGAGTGTAGAGATCCCAATAGAGATGTCCGCTCAAAGCGATGAGCGGGTTGTCGAAGCGGGTGAGCTCCTCAAGGGCGACGCGGCCTTTGTCGAGTGTGCCGACGATAGTACGGCCGGAGGTGGCTCCCAGATCAATGGCTAAATAGTGTTTCATCTTTTCTTTCGGAAATTGGCTGGTGTAATATGGTTTTTCTTTTTGAAAGCAGCGGAGAAATAGTCGGCATTGTCGTATCCTACGCGGTCGGCTATCTCGGTGAGGCTGAGATCAGTGCCTACGAGCAGTTGTTTGCTGCGTTGGAGGCGGATCTCCTGCAAGTATTGCAAAGGCGCGTAGCCCGTATATTCCTTGAAGAGTCGTCGGAACTTGGAGTATCCCATGTTGATGGCATCAGCGACATCTGTGGGTCCGATCTTCTCGTTGAACTTCTCCGTCATGATGATTTTTGCCTTATGGATGGCTTCTGTGGCCTGCTGATCCTCGAAGGTGTTGTGGCGGTTGAGAGCGAAGGCGCAGCCTTGCAGCATGTTTGCCACGCCGCCGAGCATCTGTTGGAATCCTATGCCCTGCTCGCTTGCGATGGTGATGGCGTTGCGGTAGAGCCGCACGATGTCCTCGTTGAGACCCACATGGAAGACCGGTTCACGTGGCAGGAAGAAGCCATTGCTCACGCGGCTGTCGATGTTCAGTCCTTTGAATCCTATCCAGTATTCGTCCCATCCGGTGGCTTCGTCGGGTTGGTAGTTGTGCCACTCACCGGGGAAGAGCAGAAACATGTCGCCCTCCCCGACCGTTGCTTGTCCGAAGCTCTTTGACTCGAAGACACCTCGTCCACGGGAGATGTAGACAAACTGATACTCGTCGAGCACGCGTCCCCTACCCGCCTGGAACGAATAGGCCTGTGGATGTCCTTTGGGAGGATAGGCTTCTCCGGGTGCGATATGCTGGTAACCCACTGTGCTGACGGTCAGTCCCCAGTGGATATCCTGGTCATTGCTGAGCAAGTAGATGGATGTCATCTGATTGGTCATCATGTTCTTAGTTATAGTCAATTCTTGTTTATTGATTGTAGTACGGTTGCAAAGATAGCGTGTTTATCTTACTATTCGCGGTTATTATTGACAAAAAACACGTGAATTTTGATATAGTGTGCTATTATCATAATAGGGAGAGCGCTATTATATATAATAAGGTGTATGCCCTCACGGCGCGTTTCTGGTACAAAAACAAAAAAGGCCCGCAGTACGAAACTACGGACCTTGTTATTTCAGAGTTGTTACCTTCTCGGGTATTACTTCAGCTCTGCGAAGTACTTGATGGTGCGAACCATCTGAGAAGTGTAAGAGTTCTCGTTGTCGTACCAAGAAACAACCTGCACCTCATAAGTATCGTCATCGAGCTTCACAACCATTGTCTGAGTAGCGTCGAAGAGAGAACCGAAGCGCATGCCGAGGATATCAGAAGAAACGATCTCCTCGTCGTTGTAACCGAAGCTCTCGTTAGCAGCAGCCTTCATAGCGGCGTTAACGCTGTCAACAGTTACATCCTTGCCCTTAACAACAGCATAGAGCAGAGTTGTAGAACCGTCTGGCACAGGTACACGCTGTGCAGCACCGATCAGCTTGCCGTTCAGCTCGGGCAGAACCAGGCCGATAGCCTTGGCAGCGCCAGAGGAAGCAGGAGTGATGTTGCAAGCACCGGCACGGCTGCGACGCAGATTACCCTTGCGCTGAGGACCGTCGAGGATCATCTGATCGCCAGTGTAGGCGTGGATGGTCTGCATGATACCAGCCTGGATAGGATAGACATTGTTCAGGGCCTGGGCCATAGGAGCGAGACAGTTGGTGGTGCAAGATGCAGCGCTGATGACCTTATCCTCAGATGTCAGAGTCTTGTGGTTGACATTGTAGACGATAGTCTTCAGGTCGTTGCCAGCAGGAGCGGAGATAACAACCTTCTTAGCGCCAGCTTTCAGGTGAGCCTCAGACTTAGCCTTAGATGTATAGAAACCTGTGCACTCGAGAACAACGTCTACATCGAGCTCGCCCCAAGGCAGTTCTGCTGCGTTAGGCTTAGCGTAGATAGTGATCTCTTTGCCGTCAACAGTGATAGAGCCAGGAACGGTGACCGTGCGGCCGTCCTCAGCGTACTGAGCATCCTTGTACTCTACGGTGTGCTTCTTCTCGCCACCGATGATGCCCTGATAACCACCGTGTGTGGTATCATACTTCAGGAGTTGAGCCAGCATCTTCGGGCTGGTCAGGTCGTTGATAGCAACAACATCATAGCCAGGAGCTGCGAACATCTGGCGGAATGCGAGACGGCCGATACGACCGAAACCATTGATAGCTACTTTAACATTTGCCATTTTACTTCTATTATTTATAAAGGGTTATAAAATGTGTTCTCTTTGTCGGAAATGCGTTTTTTTGTTGTCTCGCAAGAACTTTCTTGCTTATCGATTGCAAAGATACAAATTATTTTCTAATTTTGCACAAGCTATAAGTATTAAATAAATTAAACGTCTTTCAGAGTGTTAAGTCCACTTGACAAAATGGGCTTTTCGCTATTTACAGTAAAGTAGTTATGAGTAAATTTATTCAAGAATTCAAGAATTTTGCCGTCAAGGGCAATGCAGTAGACATGGCTGTTGGTGTGATCATCGGCGGTGCGTTTGGTAAGATTGTGAGCAGTGTCGTTGACGACATCATCATGCCGCCTATCGGATGGCTGATCGGAGGCGTGAACTTCTCCGACCTGAAGGTGACGTTGCCCAGCGTTGTCATCCCTGGCGTGGAGCAGATGAAGCCTGCCACCATCAACTATGGCAACTTCATCCAGACGCTCATCGACTTTGTGATCATCGCTTTCTGCGTTTTCCTCTTGGTCAAGGGCATCAACGCACTCACACGCAAGAAGAAGGAAGAGCCCGCTGCGCCACCGGCACCGAGCAATGAGGAGAAGCTTCTCACGGAGATCCGTGACTTGCTCAAGGAGCAGAAGTAACGCTTATTAAGTTTGGACGATGCGACGGATCACGGAAGAGGCTTCGCACTATGATGATTTGGAGCAGAGGCCGGTAGCTGAGTTGCTTTGTGACATCAACCGCGAAGATCATTGCGTGGCGGATGCCGTGGAGCAGGCGCTGCCTCAGATCACACGGCTCACAGAGACAATCGTGGAGCGCATGAAGCGAGGAGGGCGCCTTTTCTATATTGGTGCGGGCACAAGTGGACGTCTTGGTGTGCTCGACGCCTCGGAGTTGCCACCTACCTATGGCACTGATCCGCGCCTTGTGGTAGGGTTGATTGCGGGTGGCGACACAGCGCTGCGCCAAGCTGTGGAGCATGCCGAGGATGATGGACAGCAGGGTTGGAAAGACTTGGTGGAACAGGGGCTGTCCTCCGATGACACCGTCGTCGGCATCGCAGCCTCAGGCACTACACCTTACGTGGTGGGTGCCTTGTGTGAAGCGCGTCGCCATGGTGTGGTCACGGGATGCATCACCAGCAATCCCGATACACCCTTGGAGACTGAGAGTGACTATCCCGTGGTGACCATTGTCGGTCCGGAATTTGTCACCGGTTCATCGCGCATGAAGTCGGGAACAGCGCAGAAGATGGTGCTCAACATGATTTCCACCACCGTGATGATACGTCTCGGACGTGTCAAGGGCAATAAAATGGTCGATATGGAGCTGACTAACGATAAGCTCATCGATCGTGCCGTGCACATGGTGATGGGGCATGACCATCTCAGCTATGATGCTGCCAAGAAGAAACTAATGCAGAATTCGCTGGACGAGATCATGCGGGGACCGGATGCCATAGAGTAGGGAGACACGGTTCTTTTCACCTCGTGTGGAAGTCTACCGGATGTAGTCTTTCGACACGAGATCGTAGTAGAGTGCCTCAAGCTCGGCGAGCGTGAGGTGCTCTACACTGTGTTCGATGATGTGGATCAGCTCGTCGCGCCGGCTGTCGCTGTCGGATGAGAAATGGGTGAAGACTTTGGCCATGACCATTATTATTGTTGTTGATAGAGTGCAAAGGTAAGGAATTTAGCTGGAACAGGGGTATCCTCATTTATTAGGATGATTTTTCGCCGGAATATTTGCTTTTCTCAAATATTCCGCTTATTGGCTTGGGATTAGAACAAGTTCGTCATCAAAAGAAACACTTCCTCGCCGCGATTGTGCACAAGTGGATTGAGACAGCAAGGAAATGCAACATGATTGTTTTGTCTCTTTTGTCTTGTAAGATGATATTTTTCCGCCTCTGAGAATCGATTCTTTTCGACGAAGGCCTGTCTTGCTCTGATTTTTGCGAAAATCAGCGTGTTTTTGTAAATATCAGAAAATCAGAGTATTATAAATATGCGACTTTTGCAATGCAATGAAATAGCCTTTATCTTGCAAAATTCTCTAGAGAATTTCTTGTCATCACGCCTATTTCTAACGATGAAATAAGCCTAATGACCGAGTGAAATAAGCGTAATGATCCTGTCAAACTACCGAGATGAGAGCATCAAAGTACCTTTTTGTGCTTCAGAAGAGGCAAAAATGAGGCGATGATACCATAAAGTTCGCTTCCTCGCTCTCTAAATTGAAAGTTGTGAAGAACCTACTTTTGTTAAGATAAATCTACGTTGTCTGACATGCCTTGCTTGTGGAGTCTATCATCAATCTATCATTCAAGAACAATCTGTTGATAAGCCGACTATGGCTACAAAAAAATCCCAGTACAGAGCACTACTCCGTACCGAGATTTTTTGTCGTTGGTATTTCTTCTCTTCTACTCCCACTCAATTGTCGAAGGCGGTTTTGAGGAGATGTCATAGCAAACGCGGTTGACACCTTTGACCTTGCGGATGATCTCGTTGCTCACGTCGGCCATGAAGTCATAGGGCAGACGGGCCCAGTCGGCCGTCATAGCGTCCATGGAGGTCACGGCGCGCAGGGCTACGGGATGCTCATAGGTGCGCTCGTCGCCCATCACTCCGACGGAGCGGATGGTGGAGAGCAGCACGGTGCCGGCCTGCCAGACGTGGTCGTAGAGGCTTGTGCCGTCCGACATCTTGTAGTCGTGCATCTTTTCGATGTAGATATCGTCGGCATCTTGCAGGATGCGCACCTTTTCGCGGGTGATGTCGCCAAGGATTCGCACGGCGAGACCGGGGCCCGGGAAAGGATGACGCTTGATGAGACGCTCAGGCATCTGCAACTGATAGCCCACGCGACGCACCTCGTCCTTGAACAGCCATTTCAGCGGTTCGCAGAGCTGAAGCTTCATGTCTTTAGGCAGTCCGCCCACATTGTGGTGGCTCTTGATGGTCATGCCGGTGATGCTCAGGCTCTCGATGCGGTCGGGATAGATGGTGCCTTGGGCGAGCCATTTGGCGTCGGTGATCTTCTTAGCCTCGGCGTTGAAGATCTCCACGAAGTCGCGGCCGATGATCTTGCGCTTCTTCTCCGGGTCGGTGACGCCTTCGAGGTCCTTGAAGAACTTCTCGCTGGCATCCACGCCGATGACGTTCAGTCCCAGACCATTGTAGGCTTCCATGACCTCCTTGAACTCATTCTTGCGCAGCATGCCGTGGTCGACGAAGATACATGTGAGGTTCTTGCCGATGGCACGGTGGAGCAGGGTAGCGCAGACGCTGGAGTCCACACCGCCGGAAAGGCCGAGGATGACGCGGTCGTTGCCGAGCTGCTCTTTCAGCTCCTTGACGGTGGAGTCGACAAACGAGGCGGGGCTCCACTCCTGGCGGCTGCCGCAGATGTCCACGACGAAGTTGCGGAGCAGCTGTATGCCCTGTGTGCTGTGGTACACCTCGGGGTGGAACTGCACGCACCACACGGGATGGGTGTCGCTGGCGAAGGCAGCGTACTTCACGTCGGCGGTGGAGCCGATGACATGGTAGTCGCTCGGGATGGCGGTGATCGTGTCGCCGTGGCTCATCCACACCTGCGAGTTGGGCTTAAAGTCTTTGAAGAGCGGATTGCTGGCATCGAACTGCTGGAGATTGGCGCGGCCGTACTCACGGGTACCGGTCCGCTCTACCTTGCCGCCACCGGAGTAGCTGATGAACTGCGCACCGTAGCAGATGCCCAGAACCGGATACTTGCCGATGAATTGGCTGAGGTCTACCTTGAAGGCTTCCTTGTCGTGGACAGAGTAAGGACTGCCGCTGAGGATGACACCGATGACACCCGTGTCGTCCTTGGGAAACTTGTTGTATGGCAGAATCTCGCAGAAGGTATCCAGCTCGCGGACACGACGGCCGATGAGCTGCGTGGTCTGCGATCCGAAATCAAGAATGATAATCTTCTGTTGCATAAACGATATGTTAATGTTGAGTGTTCAATGATGAATGTTGAATGACTACAGCGTTTTGAGGAACAGCTCCGCTTCGGCCAGCGTGTCTTGCTTGCCTACGTCGAGGAGAAGGAGGTCGTTTTTGACATATCCTTTGATGGGCACGTCGCGGCACGTCTTGAGATAGAAGTCCATGATCGGGAACTTTTCCGGCCAGCCAACCATCTTGGGGAATAGAGTGGGGGAGAAGGTGTGGATGCCACTGAAGGCATACATGTGGTAGCGTTCGGCGAGCAACGGTGGTTGCTCTTCGCTGACAGTGAGCGGAAACTTCACCTGTGAAAGCGCCTCGCGCACGTCGGGCCACGGCGTTTTCACCTCGCCCGTCTCGATATTCACCCAGCCGACGAGGAGCATCTGGTCGTTGAAGAGCAGATAGCGACGCGTCTTGCGCCAGCTGACGAGCAGTTGTGCGCCGGACAAGACATGCGGCACGCCGCACTCCGGGCACATCACCTTCGGGTCAAGTCGGTAGAACTTGCCGAGGTCGACATTGCTCAGAATGTCTACATTATGAATAAGGATAGGGTAGTGAGGGGCGAAGAGAGGGGCCGCGTGGCGTATGCCGCCACCGGTGTCAAGAAGTTGCTCGCTCTCATCGCTGACGCGGATGTCCAGCCCAAAGTTGTTGTTGGCATTGAGGTAGTCAACGATCTGACCGGCGAAATGGTGAACGTTGACCACAAAGCGCGTGACACCGGCATCACGCAATTTGAAGATTACGCGTTTGAGCAGGGGCTCACCGCCAACCTCCACCATTGCTTTGGGCATGTGGTCGGTGAGGGGCTTGAGGCGTGTGCCCAAGCCTGCTGCGAAAATCATTGCTTGCATCATCTCTTAAAAGCTCTTCGCTGTGTTGGTGCAAAGATACCAATAATTTATGTTTCTGACAAATTTCGTGGTATCTTTCATGGCTTCACGGCGAAATAAACGACAGATGCTGACGGTCAGCCCTCCATCATCGTTGTTGTGGAGTCCTATTGTCGGTCAGAGCTTGTCGCCGTAACAGAGGTCGCCGGCGTCGCCGAATCCCGGTACGATGTATTTGTGCTCGTTCATTCCCGGGTCGATGGCGGCGCACCAGATCGTGGTCTTGTCGTCGGGGAATACCGATTTGATATGGTCAATGCCCTCTTCTGTGGCGATGACGCAGCAGACATGGATGCGCTTGGGCGTGCCTTTCGACAGGAAAGCCTTGTAGCCCAGCTCCATGCTGCCACCGGTGGCGAGCATTGGGTCGGCGATGATGAGCGTCTTGGCGTCGATGCTTGGCGTGGCGAGATACTCGACGTGGATGCCTACCTTGCGGTGTTCCTTGTCGGTATATTCGCGGTAGGCCGAGACAAAGGCGTTGCCCGCATGGTCGAAGATGTTGAGAAAGCCCTGATGAAAAGGCAGTCCGGCACGGAAGATCGTGGCCAGCACAATCTTGTCCGACGGCACGTTGACGCGTGCGATGCCTAAAGGCGTGGCCACGTCGTGCTGTTCATAGTGGAGGCGTTTGGAAACTTCGAAGGCCTCATATTCGCCCACGCGCATGATATTGTTGCGGAAGAGCAGACGGTTTTTCTGATACTCAGCGTCGCGCATCTCAGCCATATACTGCCCGATGATACTGTTTTCTTTGGATAAGTCGATAACTTCCATCTTAATGATTTGGTGTCTTTGTGTTTTGTATGAATTGTAAAAGGTGTGATACAAAGGTAGTTAGTTTTTGCAAAGTGCAAATGTCAAAACCGCAAAGAGAGGTCTGTTTTTATAATCTTTAACCTAAAAAGCCTTGTAGGGGCGGGAAATTTCTGCTGCAAACTTTTGGGAGAAATTATCTTTTTGCTACCTTTGCAATTGTTTTAAATGGACTTGGAATACCATTCACAACTTAAATACATTTTATAAAATGGCAAAGTTTGATAAATCAGTTTTAGCAGGCTACGGAATTCAGACAGGTACTGCTGAGGTTCTGTACAATCCTTCTTACGAGGTGCTGTTCAACGAGGAGACCAAGGAAGGTCTTGAGGGCTACGACAAGTGCCAGGAGACCGAGTTAGGTGCAGTGAACTGCATGACCGGTATTTACACGGGTCGTTCTCCTAAGGACAAGTTCATCGTTGACGATGAGACTTCTCACGACACTGTATGGTGGGACTCTGAGGAGTATCACAACGACAACCACCGCGCTTCTAAGGAGACTTGGAAAGCTGTCAAGAAGATCGCTCTCGAGGAGCTGTCTAACAAGAAGCTGTATGTCGTTGATGGCTTTTGCGGTACACACCGCGACACTCGTATGAAGGTTCGCTTCATCGTGGAGGTTGCTTGGCAGGCTCACTTCGTGACAAATATGTTCATCCGTCCTAAGACAACTGCTGACTTCGAGCAGGAGCCGGACTTCATCGTCTTCAATGCTTCTAAGGCTAAGGTCGAGAATTGGAAAGAGCTCGGTCTGCACTCTGAGACAGCTGTCGTGTTCAATGTCACCAGCAAGGAGCAGGTTATCATCAACACATGGTACGGTGGTGAGATGAAGAAGGGTATGTTCTCTATGCAGAACTACTTCTTGCCTCTCCGTGGCATCGCTTCCATGCACTGCTCTGCCAACACCGATATGAACGGTGAGAACACTGCTATCTTCTTCGGTCTGTCTGGTACAGGTAAGACTACTCTGTCTACCGATCCTAAGCGTAAGCTCATCGGCGACGACGAGCACGGATGGGACGACAAGGGCGTGTTCAACCTCGAGGGCGGTTGCTACGCTAAGGTCATCAACCTCGATAAGGAGGCTGAACCTGACATCTACGGTGCTATCACACGCGATGCTCTGTTGGAGAACGTTACTGTTGACGAGAACGGCAAGGTTGACTTCTCAGACAAGAGCGTCACCGAGAACACACGTGTCAGCTATCCTATCTATCACATCAAGAACATCCAGCGTCCTGAGAGCCAGGGTCCGGCTGCTAAGCAGGTGATCTTCCTGAGCGCTGATGCTTTCGGTGTGCTGCCTCCAGTGTCTATCCTGAACGCAGAGCAGACCAAATACTACTTCCTCTCTGGCTTCACAGCTAAGCTGGCTGGTACAGAGCGCGGTATCACAGAGCCGACTCCTACTTTCTCTGCTTGCTTCGGTCAGGCCTTCCTCGAGCTGCATCCTACAAAGTATGCTGAGGAGCTGGTTCGCCATATGGAGAAGAGCGGTGCTAAGGCTTATCTGGTCAACACTGGCTGGAACGGTACCGGCAAACGTATCTCTATCCGCGATACACGTGGTATCATCGACCGCATCCTGGATCACGAGATCGACAATGCTCCTACGAAGACCATTCCTTATTTCAACTTCGTTGTTCCTACAGAGCTCGAAGGTGTGAACAAGGACATCCTGGATCCTCGCGATACATACAAGGACGCTTCTGAGTGGGACGCTAAGGCTAAGGATCTGGCACAGCGCTTCATCAAGAACTTCAAGAAGTACGAGGGCAACGAGGCTGGTAAGGCTCTGGTTGCTGCTGGTCCTCAGCTCTAATCGTCTTGAAGAAAGTTGATACGGCAAGACGTTTTCTCCTATATATATAAAGAGTGTAAATCCCTCTTGTAGATAGTGAGAGACAGTCTTCGACATAACACCTCCTCAGTACCTCGGTACTGGGGAGGTTTTTTAGTGTCTATGCACCTATGATTCCTTGCACAGAATGGGCTTTTTGTGCTGTTTTAGCGCCTATTTTTTACCCCAACAGACTTTTTTTGTCATCCGACTGAAAATATAGTGAATATTATTTGGAGGATTCTCGACTATTGCTTATCTTTGCACCGTCTTCGTGAGAAGATATACATAAAGTTTCATTAGGTTAGTAGTTTGATAGATTTTTTAAGGTAAAGTTAGGATGATGTTATTAGATTTAGAATCTATATCAATGTTGGTTTTGGTCATATTGATGACCACGCTAAGCGTTTTTTTCTTGGTGAACAACCACGTTGAATAACATTGTTCTACGAAGAAGACAGTGCAAGTGATTGTATTGTCTTTTTTTTGTACCCTATCGCCAATAAGCACTAAACAAACTTAAAATCACTTGACAAAAGCGACTTTTTACATAATATTCGGGAAAAACCGCTTTATTTCCGAGAATTCTAAGTAAATTTGCAACTAAAATAATATATCGCGCGAAAATGATAAAGAAGTTCTTGGCATTTGCCTGCATGGCTTTGGCTTTGTTTGCATTTTCTTCATGCCTCAACTCCGATGAAGATGAAATAACCTACTATGACGATACTGCAGTGACAGCATTCTCGCTCAGTGCCGTCAACAGATACATCCACACCACCGCTTCTGATGGCGTGATGGACAGCGTGTATAAGACTTCGCTGACCGTGTCGGGCTATGCCTTCTCCATCGATCAGCAGCAACGGCTGATTTATAATCCTGATTCTTTGCCCGTAGGGACCGATGCCGCTCATGTTCTTGCGACGATTTCCAGTAAGAACAGCGGGAGTATTGTGCTCAACCTGAAGAATAAGGCCGGGCAGGATTCGTTGGTTTACTACTCCTCTGCAGACTCTATCGACTTCACGAATCCCGTGCGTGTGCGCGTCTATAACACTCAAGGCACTGCCTATCGCGAGTATACTGTGAAGCTCAACGTGCACCGGCAGGAGGGCGATGTCTTTAAGTGGAACGCCATGGATGCGCCTGCTCTCCAGACCGTTACCGACCGCCGGATGGTCGTCAACGGCGAAGAGCTCTATCTCTTCGGCTTAAAGGATGGTGCTACCGTGGGCTATGTCTACAGCAATCAGACTTGGAAACAGCTGAGCCGATCTTTCGGGGGCGATGCTTATAAGAATGTTGCCGTGCAGCAGGGCTGTGTCTATGTCCTTGACGGCAATGCGCTTCTTCGTACCAGCGACGGAGAGCAATGGCAGACTGTAGCCACGCTGAGTGGCGTCAAGCAGCTGTTGGGCGCTACGCCAGCACGACTTTATGCGCTGACGGACGCGGGTCTCAGCTATTCGTCGGGCCGGGGCGCTGTGTGGACTGCGGATGCTTTGGACGATGCGGCAGGTAATCTGCCGGAAACAGATTTGAACTTTGTCTGCTCGGCTGCGGTCACCAACGACAATACTTACAACCTGCTGTTGATCGGAAACCGCAACGGCAAGACCGTGACATGGGCGAAGGTGGAGGAAAACGGCAACGGCGTACAGAGCCAGCCGTGGTATCTCTTCACCGACGACGAATATAATCAGAAGACACTTCCCAGCCTCAGCAACCTGCAAGTGGTGAACTGTGAGGGTAAGCTTCTGGCTGTCGGTGGGGATCTGAAGACCATCTACAGCAGTCTTGATCAGGGACTCACATGGTCGGCAGAGACTACCTATACGCTTCCAACCGCTCTCGTGGGCGCTTCAGTGCCGGCAGCGATGACAATGGGACAGAAGGGAATGATCTACTTCTCCACGTCTGCCTCGCCGGCAGTATACTACGGTCGGCTGACCCGCTACGGGTGGGCTGAGTATGAGTAGGCGTTCAGAAAACAACGTGCGTATGATGTTGCGGCAGCTTGCTTCCCTTGTCATCCTGGTCTTGACGGCGATCCCATCCATGGCGCAGGACGACAGCGAATATCGGCTTGAGGTCGGTGTCGGCGCAGGCGTGATGGGCTATCTCGGAGATTTCAACGGCAGCCTGACGAAAGATCTCCAGCCTGCCGTGTCGTTGATGGGAAGATATGTCTTCAACCCTTATATGGCATTGCGGCTCAATGTGGCCAAAGGCACGATGAAAGGCTCATCGGCAGATGTGGAGACCTATTATCCCGACTATGCTGATCAGGTCTATACCTTTAAGAACTCACTCTGCGATGCCTCTGTGCTCTATGAGTTGAATTTCTGGCCATACGGCACCGGAAGGGACTACAGAGGCGCCAAACGGCTTACGCCTTTTGTCTTTGCGGGATTGGGCATGACCTACGCCGACGTGAAACAAACCGATGGAGCCAAGAAAGGCAAGGTGGCCTTTAACCTGCCTTTAGGCTTGGGAGTGAAATACAAAATCGGTGAACGGGTGAACTTAGGACTGGAATGGTCCATACATTTCGCGCAGAACGATGAGCTCGACGGGGTGAAAGATCCCTATTACATCAAAAGCAGCGGACTGTTTAAAAACACAGATTGCTACTCACTGCTGCAAGCAACACTCACCTACAGCTTCTCACCCAAATGTACAACGTGCAATAAAGAATTTTAGATATGGCAGAACTCGATATGACAAGGATCCCACAACACATCGCCATCATCATGGATGGCAATGGTCGTTGGGCTACTGAGCGCGGTAAAGACCGCTCCTACGGTCATCAGGCGGGGGTGGACACTGTGCGCCGGATCACTTCCGAGTGTGTGCGGCTCGGTGTGAAATATCTCACGCTCTACACCTTCTCCACAGAGAACTGGAACCGTCCTGCCACTGAGATCCATGCGCTGATGGGACTCGTGCTCACCTCGCTTGAGGATGAGATTTTCATGAAGAACAACGTCAGATTCCGTGTCATTGGCGACATGAAGCGTTTGCCCGACGAGGTGCAGCAGAAACTCAAGGAGACAGAAGAGCACACTAAGGACAACAAAGCCATGACGATGGTCGTGGCACTGAGCTACTCCTCGCGTTGGGAAATCACGCAAGCTGTGAAAGACATCATCGAGGAGCGTACGCGGCCTTGGCGTCTCGGGCGGCAGCATGTCGAGAGCTTCGATATCACAGAAGACCTCATCAACCAGCACATGCAGACGAGCTTCATGCCCGACCCCGACCTGCTGATTCGTACAGGCGGCGAGCTGCGCATCAGCAACTTCCTGCTTTGGCAGATCGCTTATAGCGAGCTCTATTTCTGTGACACCTATTGGCCCGACTTCTCTGAGGAGGACTTGCACAAGGCCATCCAAAGTTACCAGTCGCGACAGCGCCGCTTCGGCAAGACTGAGCAGCAGGTGGAAGAGAATACCGAGGATAACATATAATCATAAACGACAATTCTTTGAAGATGCATCATAATAAGAAAAAAGTCCTGGCAGCTTGTCTTGCCATGGCCATCGTGGCCACCGTGCAGGCGCAGGAGCAAATCGTACACCCCGACATCAACTATGCCGGCACGCCGCGTGACCTCGTTATCGGTGGCTTCAGCGTCTCCGGTATTGACGGTTATGAGGATTATATGCTTACAGGCATCTCCGGACTCTCTGTCGGACAGCATATTTCAGTGCCCGGAACGGAAATCACGGAGGCTGTCAAGCGCTATTGGAAGCACGGTCTCTTTTCCGACGTGAAGATCTCTGCCGACTCTATCGTGGGTGATAAGATCTATCTGCATATCTCTCTGAAGGCGCGCCCCCGTGTCTCCACCATCAACTACGTGGGACTGAAGAAGAGCGAGAAAGAGGATATGGAGAAGAAACTCGGTATCCTGCAAGGTGGACAGATCACGCCAAACATGATCGACCGTGCCAAGATCCTGGCCAAGAAATACTTCGACGACAAGGGTTACAAGAATGCAGATATCGAGATTCAGCAGCGTCCCGACGTCACCGGTAAGAACCAGGTCATCCTCGACGTCATCATCGACAAGAAGGATAAGATCAAGGTGCGGAATATCTACATCGAGGGAAACAAGTTTCTGAGCAACTTGAGAATCAAGGGCGGCCTCTTCCACAAGGGCGCCTTTGCCAAGACCCATGAGGCCGGAAAGCTCTCTACCTTCCTGAAATCAAAGAAGTTCACCCCTGAGCGCTGGAAAGCTGACAAGGAGAAGCTCATTGAGAAATACTATGAGTTGGGCTACCGCGACGCCACGATCCTGAAGGACAGCGTGTGGAACAACGACCCCAAACATGTCAATGTCTACATCAAAGTAGACGAGGGCAAGAAATACTATATCCGTAATATCCACTGGGTGGGCAATACGGTCTACAACTCAGCCTACCTCTCTAATCTGCTGGGAATGCGGAGGGGCGATGTCTACAATCAGAAGTTGCTCAACAAGCGACTCAGAGAAGACGACGACGCTGTGTCCAACCTCTACTACAACAATGGTTACGTCTTCTCCTCCATCGACCCTGCTGAGCAGAATATCGTCGGTGACTCCATCGACCTGGAGATGCGCGTGCAGGAAGGCCCGCAGGCCCATCTAAGCCATGTACGCATCAATGGTAATGACCGTCTCTATGAGAATGTGGTGCGCCGTGAACTTCGCACCAAGCCGGGAGACCTCTTCTCTAAGGAAGCCCTCATGCGTTCCGCACGTGAGTTGGCCTCTATGGGATTCTTCGATCCGGAAAAGGTGACACCGGATGTCAAGCCAAATGCTGAGGACGGAACGGTGGATATCAACTGGAACTTGACCCAGAAATCCAACGACCAGATTGAGTTCTCACTCGGATGGGGCCAGACGGGTATCATCGGACGCGTGGGATTGACGCTCAACAACTTCTCTATGGCCAACCTGTTCAATAAGAATAAGGAGCACCGCGGAATTATGCCTATCGGCGACGGTGAGAAACTCTCCATCGGCGTACAGACCAATGGCTCTTACTATCAGAGCTACAACACCAGCTACTCCACTAACTGGTTTGGCGGCAAGCGGCCTATTCAGTTCTCTGTCAGTGCGTTCTACTCCAAGCAGACCGATGTATCGAGCAACTTCTACAACTCGGCTTGGCAGAACAATTACCTGCAGTCGCTCTACGGCTACAACAGCTATTCTTACAACTATAGCAATTACGAGAACTACTACGACCCCGACAAGTATGTCAAACTCCTCGGAGCGAGCATCGGATGGGGTAAGCGCCTGCGCTGGCCCGACGACTACTTCAACCTCTCGGTGGAGCTCTCGTTTACCCGCTACATGCTGAAAAACTGGCGTTATTACTCTAATTTGATGACTACGGGTAACAGCAATAACCTCAACCTGAGCGTTGCCATCAACCGCTCGTCTACGGACAACCAGCTCTTCCCACGCCGCGGTTCCGAGTTCACTGCCAGTGTCACGCTCACTCCGCCATGGAGTAAGTGGGACGGCAAAGACTATAAGAATCTGGCTACAAACTCATACTCTGCCAACTATGTCAGAGAGCAGCAGGAGAAATACCGCTGGATAGAATACAACAAGTGGAAGTTCAAGGCCCGTACCTTCACGGCTCTGACAAGTGCCCAGAAGTGCTTCGTGCTCATGACGCGCGTGGAGTTGGGTATTCTGGGCAGCTACAACAAGTACAAGAAGAGTCCGTTTGAGACGTTCTACGTCGGTGGTGACGGAATGAGCGGCTATTCCAGCACCTATGGAGAGGAAACTATCGGACTGCGTGGTTACGAGAATGGCTCTCTCACGCCTTGGGGCTCTGAGGGCTATGCCTATGACCGCATGTCGCTGGAGTTGCGTTATCCGTTCCTGTTAGGCAATACGACGATCTACGGATTGACCTTCGTGGAGGGTGGTAACGCCTGGACAGAGACGAGAAAGTTCAATCCTTTCCAGATGAAGCGCTCGGCCGGTGTCGGTGTGCGTATCTATCTGCCTATGGTCGGCTTGATGGGTATTGACTGGGCTTACGGCTTCGACAAGGACAACAACGGCAGCAAGGGTGGCAGCCAGTTCCACTTCGTCCTCGGTCAGGAGTTCTAAATCGAAGTAAAGAAAGCATGAGAAGCGTATGACGGAAAGACGCCTGGATGCAACGCCGGAGCGTATTCCCGTCAACGAAACTGCTGAAAAGCAAAAAAACACTAAAGGATATGGGCTTCTCTGTAACATTTAGTTCAGATAAGCGTCGCAGGGATAGCCCACTTATCAATAAAAAGGAAATTGAATATGAAGCAGATGATTGTAAAAAGCAATTGGAGCAGACTGGGTGGCATCCTTCTACTCTGTCTCTTCGCCTTCATGCCATTCTCAAAGGCCAATGCACAGAAGTTCGCATTGGTGGACATGGATTATGTGCTGAAAAACATACCGGCCTATGAGCGTGCCAATGAGCAGCTCAATCAAGTGTCAAAGAAGTGGCAGGCTGAGGTAGAGGCGCTAAACACCGAGGCGGCTACCATGTACAAGAACTATCAGAATGAGATGGTATTCCTCTCGCAGGAGCAAAAAAAGGCCAAACAGGATCAGATCATGCAGAAAGAAAAGGAGGCTGCTGACCTCAAACAGAAATATTTCGGCCCCGAAGGTGAGCTCTTCAAGAAGCGCGAAAGCCTGATGTCACCTATTCAGGAGGAGATCTACAATGCGGTGAAGGACATCTCTGAGCTCCGCGGATACAGCCTTGTGCTTGATCGCGCCTCCGATACCGCTATCATCTTCGGCTCACCGAAGATCGATATCTCTGATGAGGTGCTCCGGAAACTGGGATATGGAAAGTAAAAGACAATAAAAACAATAAAAACAATCAATCATGAAAAAGTTACTTTTAATGTTAATGCTGATGGCTCCTCTGGCTACTTTCGCCCAGAAGTTCGGCAAAGTCAATACACAGACCATCATGCAGAATCTGCCTGAAATCGCTAAGATCAACGGAGAACTCCAGGCTACAGCCAAACAGTATGAGAATGATCTGAAAGGCATGCAGGACGAGCTGAAGCGTCAAAGCGATGCTTATGACAAGGCAAAGAGCACCATGAACCCAACTGCTCAGAAGCAGAAAGAGGAAGAGCTCAATACGCTCTATCAGAAGATTCAGCAGACCTATAGCGACAATCAGCAGGCTCTGCAGAAAGCACAGCAGGACAAGATGCAGCCTGTCGTGGAGAAGGTGCGCAAAGCCATTGAGAGTGTCGGCAAGACTGGTGGCTTCACTTACATCTTCGAAGAGGGTGCCGCTGTCTACACTGGCACCAATGTAGAGGATGTCACTGCTAAAGTGCAGGCTGAAATCAGCAAGATGAAGTAAAAGGCATTGCTCTTTCCTCGGCATGACGAGGAGCTGGGGGTGAGGGTGCGCTACGTGGCATACCCTCACCTCTTGCTGTCTTTTTAGGACTGTGCTTTCGTTTAGCGCAACTTGTCGTTCGGATTTCGTTGGTGCAATCCTTATCCATTATCCGTCTCCGTATTGTCAACAATAATCTTTCCAACCATGAGGCATTTGTTTGTTAGTGTTTTTTTCCTATTTCTCGGCAGTCCGCTTTTTGCGCAGGGCACAGTGCCGTCTACTGTGTCATCCACAGGTGCAGTGCCGTCTCAGCAGGCCGTTCCGTCGTTTCATTATGGTTTTCTTAGCTGTCAGAGCGCTTTGGAGGCCATGCCGGGCTATGCAGAGACCAGACGCTCTATAGCCGATCTGAAGGCAAAATACGATGCTGAGATGAAGCGTGTGGAGGATGAGTTCAATGCCAAATATGAGGCATTTCTCGATGGGCAGAGCACTTTTGCACCGTCGATCCGCGAGAAACGGCAAGCCGAACTGCAAGAGTTGATGGAGAAAAACCAAACGTTTAAGGAACAGGCCAAGCAATATCTGAAAAACGCAGAGCAGGACGCTTACCAGCCTTTGCGTGAGAAATTGGCGGCAGCCATCCAGCGTGTAGGCCATGTCAAGGGACTGGCTTTCGTGCTCAACACTGACAACGGCGCACTGCCCTTCGTCAATCCGGAGATGGGAATAGACATCACGGCCGATGTGCTGTCGGCTGCCAAATAGCGGCGGAGCCGTTCACCCAATATAATACTACCCGTCTGCTATCATATAAATAAGGAGTTGTGAGATGAATACAAGCATTGATGATCAGGTCAAAGCGTCTGCAGCCGTTAAGGAGTCCTTCCCTGCGACCCCCGGACCTATAGGCATTTTTGATTCCGGCTATGGGGGATTGACGATACTGCACGGCATCCGGCAGTTGTTGCCGCAGTACGATTACATCTATCTTGGCGACAATGCGCGAGCTCCTTATGGCCCTCGCTCGTTTGATGTTGTCTATGAGTTTACTCGTCAGGCCGTGCAGAAGCTGTTCGAAATGGGTTGTCAGCTGGTGATCCTTGGCTGCAACACGGCGTCGGCAAAGGCGTTGCGCTCGATCCAGCAGCACGATCTGCCACTGTGGGATCCCAAGCGGCGCGTGCTTGGCGTCATTCGGCCTACGGCAGAGATCATCGGTAGGCTCACACGCAACGGCCATGTGGGACTGCTCGCCACGGAGGGTACGGTGAGGAGCCATAGCTATGACATGGAGATCGCTAAGCTCTGGCCCAGCCTCAAGGTGACGGGACAGGCCTGCCCGTTTTGGGTGCCTTTAGTGGAATACAACGAGGCTGACTCTCCCGGTGCTGATTATTTCGTCAAGAAGCGCATTGACCAGCTCATGCAACTCGACCCCGACATTGATACGATCATCCTGGGTTGTACCCATTTCCCTCTGCTGATGCCAAAGATCCTGAAGTATGTGCAGCCCGGCGTGCGCATTGTTCCTCAGGGAGAGTATGTGGCCGATAGTTTGAAGGCCTATCTCCATCGCCACGCCGGCATGGCATCACGGCTGACCACGGGGGGCACGGTCAAGTATTATACGACCGAGAATCCCGATAAATTCAAGGAGAGCGCTTCTATCTTCCTCCATGAGCGGGTGCACGTGGAACATATAGAATTAGGATAAAAACTTCAAATATTCATTTGCTATGCAAGAAACAAGACAGAACCGAATCGCCCGGCTCCTTCAGAGGGAGCTGGCTGAGATATTTCAAAGTCAGACACGAGCCATGCACGGTGTCCTCGTCAGTGTCACCCGTGTGCGCATCAGTCCTGACCTGAGCATTTGTACGGCTTATCTGAGCATCTTCCCTTCTGCAAAGGCAGAGGAGCTGCTCAACAACATCAAGGGCAACGAGAAGAGCATCCGCTATGAGCTCGGACGTCGCGTCCACAACCAGCTGCGCATCATTCCGGAGCTTCGCTTCTTCCTCGACGACAGTCTGGATTATATCGACCACATCGACGAGTTGCTCAATAAGAAGTAATAGAGGTTTCAATGAATTTTCCATTCTTTGTGGCGCGGCGTTATCTCTTCTCCAAGAAGAAGACCCACGCCATCAATGTGATTTCCCTGATCTCTGTCATCGGTGTGGCTGTGGCTACGATGGCCCTCGTTATCATTTTGTCGGTGTTCAACGGCTTCCATGACCTGGTGGCCAGCTTCTTCACGAACTTCGACCCGCAGTTGAAGGTTGTGCCCGTGGAAGGCAAGACCGTTCCGGCCGATGATCCGATCCTCACAAAGATCAGTCATTTCCCTGAGGTCGACGTGGCTATGGGTACTGTGGAGGACATGGCGCTGGCCATCTACAACGGTAAGCAGGCCATGGTGACGATAAAAGGTGTGGACGACAACTTCCCGCAGCTGACTCATATCACCGAGATTCTCTATGGCGACGGCCAATTCCAGCTCCATACGGCCAACCTGCAGTATGGTACTCCGGGCATCCGTCTGGCTCAGACCTTAGGCTTGGGAGCCAATTGGAAAGGCTACCTCAAGATTTACGCTCCACAGCGTGAGGGACAGCTCGACATGACCGATCCGCAGTCGGGCTTTGTTGTCGACTCGCTGATCTCCCCCGGTGTGGTATTCTCGGTCAATCAGGGTAAGTACGACAAGAGCTATATTGTCACCAGTCTGGGCTTTGCCCAGAACTTGTTTAACCAGCAGGGCATGGTGTCTGCTTTGGAGTTAAGACTGAAAGCAGGATCGAATCTGGAAAGTGTCAAGGAACGGATGCAGAAGGTCGCAGGTAAGAAGTATCAGGTCCTTGACCGCTTTGAGCAGCAGAGCGACACGTTCAAGATCATGAAAGTGGAAAAGCTCATGGCCTACATCTTCCTGACGTTTATCCTCATCGTTGCCTGTTTCAACATCATCGGTTCGCTCTCGATGCTGATCATCGACAAGAAGGACGATGTCGTCACACTACGCAACTTGGGCGCTTCTGATAAACAGATCCGTCGCATCTTCCTTTTCGAGGGCCGCTTGATCAGTGTCTTTGGAGCCATCTTAGGCATTCTGTTGGGTTTGCTGCTCTGTTGGCTGCAACAGCAATACGGCTTTGTGAAGATGGGTAGCAGCGACGGCACGTTTGTCGTCAATGCCTATCCGGTGAGCGTTCACTACAGCGACGTGCTGCTGATCTTCCTGACGGTTATCGCCACGGGCTGGCTCGCTGTGTGGTATCCTGTAAGGAGAAGCCTTGAAAAGTAGAAAACGAAGAGCATATAAAAGCTGTTGTCAGTCACCGTCGGCGACGGTTCTGACAACAGCAAGACAGATATCAGTGCAGTGAAACGCAATGTGCCGTTTCATTGCACTTTTTGTTTGCACGTAATCGAGTAGATGTAATTCCAAAGGAAATAGAACGCTATGGCAGCAATAATACCGCCCAGGACGTCGATGGCATAGTGCGCACGGATATATACCGTGGCGAAGCAGATCAGCACGACGAACGGCAGCAACGCGAAGAAGAGCCCTTTGCTGCGTGAGCGCCAGGCCAGCAGCAGGGCGATAATCGATATGCCTACATGTGAACTGGGGAAAGCCGCAGTGGGGTGCTCGCCCGCATTGTGCACGTCGGTGATGAGGTGGTAGAAGATGCCGTCGCTGTATCCTGGGCTTTTCATCATCTCGGTGTGGGTGTTGAAATAGTCTGCTACATCGGGGAAGATGCCGGCGGCTATTTTCTCTACGCCGACCGCATGATAGTAATACATCGGTCCGGCGACAGGCAGCAGGTCGTAGATAGCATAGAAACTAAAAAACGAGGCCAGAATGACGAGGGAGCAGCGCTCGAAGTCGTCATAGCGTTTAAAGAAATAATAGAGTATTGTGCCCACAAAAAGCAGGAAATAGCTTGCATAGGCCATGTCGAGGATTTCACTGATCCAATGCTGAGGAAAGCGCTCACAAAACACCAACGCGGGCTGGAAGCCAAAGAGTTGCTGTTCCAACGACGCAAAGACGTGATCGAGATTCGGCAGCATACGGTTGATCTGGTAAGTATCGCCGTACCACCAACTCAGCATTACTAATTGTACCGCCACTCTTATCAGTCGTGTCACACGGCAAGGAACGAGCCGGTAGACCACCCACATGGCCAGTGTGATTGCTCCTAACCTTACTCTGTCCCAAATCATTGCTTCGGGATGCTGCACCTTGGTGAAGCAGAAGAGGATGATGAGCAGGGTGAAGACCATGTAGCCGATGACCACCCATTCGAGGAGCATCGGACCCTTGTGGGGATGCTTTTCTATTTCAAACCATTTCTTGAGTTGCATTATAGCCAATTGTTTTCTTGATACCATTTCACGGTGAGCTGTACGCCGCGGTGGAGTTGATATTGGGGATGGAAGCCGAGCTCGTCGCAGGCGGGCTCTATGTCGCAGCGCCAGTTGCGTTGCCGCAGGATATTGTATTTGTCGTTGTTCAGGGCTGTGATGTGTCCCGTGAGCCTGCCATAGTACTCTCCGCACCAGGTGATGAGCCTCAGTGCAGCAATCGGCGCCTTGATACGTATCCACCACGGACGTCCCATGGCTTGACGAAGCTCGTCGCTGAATGTCGAGCTCTGGTAGACTTCACCGTCAGAGAGAAAGTATTTCCTGCCCGACATGCCATGGTCGAGGGCCAGGAAGACAGCTTGCACCACGTCCTTGACATACACGAAAGTAATGTCCTGACGTTTGAAACCTACCGCGAAGTCGATGTGTTGCTTGATGCTTTTGGCCATCAGATAGTAGTCCTTCTCTCTCGGACCATATACGCCGGTAGGTCTGAGGACTATATAGTTGAATTCGTTGCCCACGCTGTCGAGGAATTTCTCGGCCATGAGCTTACTGTGTCCGTAGGCCGTGTTGGGGCGTGGTGTGTCGTGCTCGGTGATGCAGTGATAGGGTTGCTGCTCCCTGATGGCACCGAAGATGCTCAGGCTGCTCATGTAGATGAAGCGTCGCATGGGCATGTGCAGTTCCAGGATGGCCTCCACCAGATTGCGTGTTCCCTCATAGTTCACGCGGAAGAAGTCGTCGGGATGCAGGCACTTTGTCACGCCGGCGGCATGTACGACATAGTCAAAGTCATGTCCTCGGAGCTGCTCCGCGAGTTTGTCTTTGGAGGAAAAGTCCAGTTCGATGAAGTGGATGCGCGGGTCTTGCAGATAGGCACGTGAGCTGCTCTTGCGTACGGCGGCCCAAGTCTCGAAGCCTCGGCGGATCGCTTCCTCTACGATAAAACTGCCAATGAAGCCACTGGCACCGGTGATGAGAATGTTCATAGTTTCTATTTGATTACAAAGATACTACATATTTCAGATTTTAAGCAAAATAATCCAAACGATATTAGGATTATTCAATTCTTTTTCGTTAATTTGCATGTCAAATTCATCTTTTAGAACATTAGCCTATGGGAAAAGGTAAGAAAGCGGGTAAGCGCATCTCTAAGAAGCAGCTTGTCCAACAGTTGGAACAATTCTTCTCATCGCAACCAGGAAAGAAACTAACACTGAAAGACATATTCCGTGCGCTTCATCTCGACACGCATCCTTTGAAGATGCTTGCCATGGACATCATGGAAGAGATGGCATGGGACGACTTCATCACCAAGAAGGGTGAGAACGCTTATCAGCTCAACACCAAAGGACAGGTGCAGGAGGGAACCTTCGTGCGTAAGCCCAACGGCAAGAACTCGTTCATCGCCGACGGCAGTGACAAACCGATCTTCGTGGCTGAGCGCAACTCCATGTCAGCACTAACGGGTGACCGTGTTAAGGTTTCGTTCATGGCACGTCGCCAAAAGCATATCAAGGAAGCACAGGTCATAGAGATCCTCAGCCGCGCCAAGGACACCTTTGTCGGCCGGTTGCGTGTGGACCGCGACATTGCCTTCTGCGTCACGCAAAACAGTACTTTCGTGCAGGACATTCTTATTCCTAAGAAAAGACTCAAGGGCGGAAAGAGCGATGATAAGGTGCTCGTGAAGATCCTTCAGTGGCCTGACGAGAATCATAAGAATCCGATTGGCGAAGTCGTTGACGTGCTCGGCAAGACAGGAGAGAACAATGCTGAGATGTGCTCCATTCTCGCACAGTATGGTTTGCCTTATAAGTATCCTAAGAACGTGGAGGATGCCGCGGAGAAGATCACGGGCGAGATCACGCCCGAAGACGTTGCCGAGCGTGAGGACTTCCGCGATACATGGACCTGCACCATTGACCCGGCCGATGCCAAAGACTTCGATGATGCCCTCTCCATCAAGAAGCTCGACGAAGGACTCTATCAGGTTGGTGTGCATATTGCCGATGTTTCGCACTATGTCACCGAAGGAAGTATCATCGACCGTGAGGCTGTGAAGCGCGCCACGTCGGTCTATCTCGTCGACCGCACGATACCGATGTTGCCGGAGCGCCTTTGCAACTTTGTCTGCTCGTTGCGTCCCAATGAGGACAAGCTGACGTTTAGTGTCATCTTTGATCTCGACGAGGATGCCAACGTCAAGCGCTCGCGCATTGTCCACACGATCATCCGCTCCAACCGTCGCTATGCTTATGAGGAGGCGCAGCAGGTACTGGAGGACAACGGTGTCGTGGACGGACAGGGACAGCCGGCTCCCGATCCGGGTGCAGCAGGCTATAAGGATGCGTACGGATGGGAACTCTGTACCCTTGACCGACTGGCCAAGAAGCTGCGTGAAAAGAGATTTAAAGACGGTTCTGTGAAGTTCGATACCGAGGAACTGCATTTCGACGTTGACGAGAAAGGCCATCCCACCCGTTGCTATTTCAAGCGGTCAAAGGATGCCAACAAGCTCATCGAGGAGTTCATGCTGTTAGCCAACCGCACGGTTGCCGAGAGTGTGGGTCGTGTGCCCAAGGGTAAGAAGACCAAAGTTTTCCCTTATCGTATTCACGACAACCCGGATCCTGAGAAGATGGAGACGCTCCGACAGTTCATCGTCAAGTTCGGATATAAGGTCAAGACCGACGGCACACGTGGTGCCATGGCCAAGAGTATCAACAAGCTCATGGACGAGTGCGAGGGCAAACGTGAGCAGAAACTCATCCAAAGTGTGGCGCTGCGTGCGATGATGAAGGCTAAGTACAGCGTGCACAACATCGGACACTTCGGACTGGGGTTTGAATATTACACTCACTTCACGTCGCCGATCCGCCGCTATCCCGACACGATGGTGCACCGATTGCTGACGAAATATCAGCAGGGCGGGCGCTCGGCCAACGAGAAACACTATGAGGAGCTCTGTGAGCACTGCTCCGACATGGAACAGATCGCACAGAATGCTGAGCGTGATTCCATCAAGTACAAGATGGTGGAGTTCATGGGTGACCATATCGGCGAGGTCTATGACGCTCATATCAGCGGCATCACGAGCTATGGCATCTACGCCGAGATCGACTCCAACCACTGCGAGGGCATGGTGCCCATGCGTGATCTTGATGATGACTACTACGATTTTGACGAGAAGAACTTTCTGCTGCGTGGCCGCCGCCATCATCATAAGTATCAGCTTGGAGATCCTGTCCGCATTCGTGTGGACCGTGCCAACATGGAGCGCCGTCAGCTCGACTTTGTTATTGCCAAGGACGGTGATGATGGCAAGACCGATACGCCGTCAGCTTCAAGTCCGCATGACGACGCGCGTGCAGCCATATCCGACATGGGCGATATTGCCGCTGAGGCTGCCAAGAGCAAGGGCCGCCATCAGGGCAAAGGCCACCGCGGAAGCGGAAAAAAGAAAAAGTAACACCATAAAGGAACGGACCTTTCGGGGGCCGTCCCTTTTTTGATTGCCGTTAAGCAAGCGTTGTCTCTTTTGCAACTCTATCCTTTTTTATCTTAAATGCTTGCATATATTGAGGAAATGGCGTATATTTGCAGAAAAGACAAGTGCAAGGAGAAGAAATGATGAGCAAGGATTTCAAGAAAATACCCTATGGCATTGCTGACTTCAAGCAGGTGCGGAAGGAAGGACTTTATTTGGTAGATAAGAGCATGTTCCTCGAGCGGATGGAGCAGGCTGGACACTTTCTGTTCCTCGTACGCCCGCGCCGCTTCGGCAAGAGCTTGTTTCTGAACATGCTTGAAGCCTACTACGACATCAACGAAAAGGACAACTTTCAGACGTTGTTCAAGGGGATGTATGTAGCAGACCATCCAACGGAGTTCCACAATAGTTTCCAGGTGCTGCACCTTGATTTCTCGCGTGTGGGTAGCGATGTGGATCGCTTGCGAGAGAACTTCGATCTTTACATGGAGGTGCGCTGCGATAGTTTTGCAAGGGCCTACGCACGATTTTATCCTGATACCTTCGCAGATGAGTTGAAACAGATAAAGAGAGGGGAGCAAAAGCTTAACTTTATCAGTGATGCAGCCCATGCAGCAGGGTATCCACTATACCTTATTGTTGACGAATACGACAACTTTACCAACAACGTATTGAATGTAAAGGGGCAAAAAGCTTACCATGACCTTACTCACGGCACGGGCTTCTACCGCGACGTGTTTAAGATCTTCAAGCCGATGTTCCACCGCATTATCATGCTCGGCGTCGCCCCCATCACGCTTGACGACCTGACAAGTGGTTACAACATCGCGCTGAACATGACCATCGACTCGCGCTTCAACCAGATGCTTGGCTTCTCTGAGGAAGAGGTGCGACAGATGATTCGTTATTACAAAGAGGTGGGAGCTATCAAGCCGGAAGTTACAGAGGACAGCATCATCGACGACATCAAACCGTGGTATGACAACTATTGCTTTGCCAAAGACAGTTTCGGTCGTGAGCCCAGCATGTTCAACAGCGATATGGTCTGCTACTATATGAGTACGCTAATCGATACAGGACGCAAGCCGGACGAGATGGTCGACCCGAACACAAAGACCGATTATAAGAAGCTGCGCAACCTTATCGAGATTGGCAACATGACGGAGGAGCGTCGGCAAACCATTTACGACATCGTGCACACGGGCTACACCTTTGCGATGATCAACAGCTACTTCCCTGCGGAGAACATTACCGATGAGGACAACTTCGTCAGTCTGCTCTTTTATTACGGTATGCTTACCATTCGCGGCACCTTAGGCGCTGCGCTGAAGTTGGGCATTCCGAACAACAACGTGCGCAAACAATACTACACCTACCTCATGCAGGCCTTCCAGCAGATTCATTCTGTCGCAGTTTCGCAGCTAAATATCCCGTTCTATCAGGCGGCTGCGGAGGGCGACTGGCGCCCGATGATGGACTATATACTCAAAGCTTATCACGACACCACGGCCGTGCGACAGCTTATCGAAGGCGAGCGCAACCTGCAAGGTTTCATGAATGCTTTCCTCTCGCTTGACCCTTATTATCTCGTAGCTCCCGAGATGGAGTTCTCCCACGGCTACTGCGACTTCTTCTTGCTGCCCAACTATACGGTTTATCCGATGGTTGCGCACAGCTATATCTTAGAGTTGAAGTATCTCAGGACCGATGCTACCGACGCTGAGACCGCACAGCAGTGGGCCGATGCCGTCACTCAAATCAAGACCTACGCAGCCGACCGCAAGCTCCAGAGCATGCTCCACGGCACACAGCTCCACCTCATCGTCGTTCAGATCAAAGGCTACGACTTGGTGAAGATGGAAGAAATAAGATAAAGGTAAAAAAGTAAAAAGGTAAATGAGTAAAGCTGAGAATATAAGAGGTAAAGAAGTAAAGAGGAGCGGACAACCTTATGTGGGCTTCATCTTCCCGTTGTTGTGTTTTCTGACAAAAAACGGGCTCTGAGAATCGATTCTTTTTCACGAAGACCTCCTTCGGGCTGATTTTTGCGAAAAATAGCTCGTTTTTGTATCTTTCGGATAATCAGTGTGTTATGGAAGTGTGTGCTTTTTGTGAAAATCAGAAAGGGCTTTTCTCGAAAAATTCTCTAGAGAATTTTTGGTCAGAAAGGTACTTTGACACTGTCATCTCGCCTTTCTGACCTTGTCATCACGCCGAGATGACAGTGTCAAAGTGCCTTTCTGAGCCTAAGAAAAGCCGGAAATCAGATGGAGCCGCTTGCTTTTTCTGATTTTGAGAAGCCAAGCGTGAGATTTCGTTCTCTAGATTGCAAGAAAATGTTGAAGGTGTTTTGTAAAGAAATAACAGCGCAATACACTTGATAAACAAGCGTGCTTCCTGTGAGAGAGAAGCGACTTCCTATGACGAGAAAAGAGGCTTTTTTAGTGCTGGATTGAATTTGGACCAATTTGGACCAGCCTGTTTCCATTTTAATTTCGTAAGTTTGCAGCGGAAACGGATGGTTTCCATAAAAAAGCAGTTGATTATATATTATCGCCGAGTAGGGGACGGCTCAGTGAGCTTTAGCCCCTTCTTTATTTTTGTTTCGGCGGACGCATTCTTACCAAGGGGCTCTGCAACAGTGCGTTACAGTTTTCAAGCTACCGGCCCTATCGTGCTATTCTTCTTTGTCTTTATTGTCTATTTCGAAATAAATCATTAACTTTGCATCTATAATAAACAACGTTTGGGAATATGGAACAGAATTTATTGATTTATAATACGCTCACCCGCAGCAAGGAGCTCTTCAAGCCTTTGAATGCCCCTCACGTGGGTATGTATGTTTGCGGACCAACCGTCTACGGTGATCCGCACTTGGGTCATGCCCGTCCGGCCATTACTTTCGACGTGCTCTTCCGCTATCTGAAGCATCTGGGATACAAGGTTCGCTACGTGCGCAACATCACTGATGTGGGTCATCTTGAGCACGACGCCGACGAAGGTGACGACAAGATCGAGAAGAAGGCGCGCCTGGAGCAGCTCGAGCCCATGGAGATCGCGCAGTACTATACCAACCGCTATCACAAGGCCATGGACATGCTCAACGTGCTGCCGCCGTCGATCGAGCCCCACGCAACGGGACATATCATTGAGCAGGAAGAGCTTGTCAAAGAGATCATGAACAATGGCTTCGCCTACGAAAGCAATGGCTCTATCTACTTCGACGTGGAGAAATACGACCAGAAATACCACTATGGCATCCTCTCCGGACGTAATCTCACCGACATCAAGGACAACAGCCGAGAGCTCAACGGAGTGGGGGAGAAGAAGCATCAGTACGATTTCGCCCTGTGGAAAAAGGCGACACCGGAGCACATCATGCATTGGCCCAGTCCCTGGAGCCAAGGATATCCCGGCTGGCACTGCGAGTGCACGGCCATGGGACGCAAGTATCTCGGCAACCACTTCGACATTCACGGCGGTGGCATGGACCTGATCTTCCCGCATCACGAGTGCGAGATCGCGCAGGCAGTAGCCTCTCAGGGCGATCAGATGGTGCATTACTGGATGCACAACAACATGATTACCATCAACGGACAGAAGATGGGTAAAAGCCTCGGCAACTTCATCACACTCGAGCAGTTCTTCACCGGCAACCATCCCACACTGGAGCAGGCCTATTCGCCCATGACGATTCGCTTCTTCATCCTCTCGGCTCACTACCGTGGCACAGTGGACTTCTCCAACGACGCGCTCAAGGCCGCACAGAAAGGCTACGACCGTCTGATGAAGGGCATCAAGGACTTAGGCCGCGTGCAGGCCGCCAAGGGATCGCAACCCGAGGTGCAGAAGTTTGTCAAGGAGTTGCGTCAGCGCTGCTACGACGCCATGAACGACGACTTGCAGACGCCGCTGGTCATC
Source organism: uncultured Prevotella sp. (assembly GCA_900540375.1). Lineage (GTDB taxonomy): Bacteria > Bacteroidota > Bacteroidia > Bacteroidales > Bacteroidaceae > Prevotella. The sequence goes on along the minus strand of UQFS01000003.1, from coordinate 97,569 downwards.
AGCGCACTCTTTGAGGCTTGCCATCTCGTCAACCAGCTTGTCGATCACAAGGCTAAGATCTCTGCCGACGATCTCAAGGAGCTCGGCGACACCATGCGTCTCTTCACCTTCGACCTCTTAGGTCTGAAAGACGATGCCGCTGAGGGTAACGCCAGTCGCGAGAAGGCTTATGGCAAGGTCATGGAGATGGTGCTCCGCCTGCGTCAGCAGGCCAAGGAGGCTAAAGACTGGGCCACCAGCGATCAGATCCGCGATGCGCTCAACGATGCCGGCTTCGTCATCAACGACACCAAGGACGGCACTACTTGGGCTCTGTAGAAGACAGAGTAACAAAGTAAAAACGTTTTTTAAAAGACAGAGTAACAAAGTAGACATATTATTAAGAGACGGAGTAACATAGCAAACATATAGTGTGACTTGTGTTTACTATGTTACTCTGTCTTTTTATTTTTGTAGCTGCTTATCTGTATACTTTGTTATTCTGTCTAAAAGAAAATCATTATCTTTGCATCATAAATTCTACGATATATGAAGAAAACAACAATTTTCTCCCTGGCTCTGCTCCTTTCCCTGCCATTGGCAGCACAGAAGCGGGCGTTCACCATTGAGGATATCTATCGGTTGCAATACGCTTCCGGTCCGACTGTGTCGGCCACCGGTGAGCTTGCCTACGGCGCCAGCCGCTCTGACCTGAAGGCTCAGAAGAACTACAGCAACATTGTCGTGAACGGCAAGACCATCACCACTGACAACAAGAGCTTCTCGCCGTTCTGGTCAGCCGACGGTCATACGCTCTACTATGTCTCCACGGCCAGCGGCTCATCTCAGCTTTATGCCTGGCGCGACGGCAAGGCTACACAGCTCACCGACTATGCCTTGGGCATCGACGGCGCCACCGTGTCGCCCGACGGCAACCTGATTGCGTTTGCCGCAGAGGTTTATCCCGAGATCGGCGGCGCTGACGGAAAGGCTAACAAGGCCGCCATCGAGCGCAAGGCAAAGAATCCTATCCAGGCCCATCTCGCTGATCATCTGCTCTATCGCCATTGGACGGAATACAGCGACGGGAAGTATTGGCATATCATCGTCTACAATCTTAAGGACAAGACCTATACCGATGTCACGCCGGGACGTTTCCACTCACCGGTGTTCTCGCCCAATGGTCCTTCGGGCTTTGTGTTCTCACCCGACTCCAAGGAGCTTTGCTATCTGAGCAACCACGACGAGCATCCTGAGGCCACGACGAATTGCGACCTGTGGATAGTGCCCGTGACCGGCGGCGAGGCAAAGAACATCACGGCAGAAAACAAGGCATGGGATGGCTCACCGCAGTATTCGCCCGACGGCCGCTACATCGCCTACCGCTTCCAGCGCATGCCCGGCTACGAGAGCGACCGTTTCATCCTCGGACTCTACGACCGCAAGACTGGACAGAAACGTGTGCTCACCGAGAAATTCGACAACTGGGTCGATGACTATAAATGGACTCCTGACTCCAAGGCCATCTATTTCCTGGGCGAGGAGCGCGGCTATGAGCCCCTCTATCGTATCGACTTGAAGAACGACCTCATCACTAAGGTCATCGCCAACCGCGCTATCGGCAGCTTCGACTTCGATGGTAAGGGTGGATTCTACTATACTTATTCGCGTACCGGCAAGCCGTCGGCTGTCTACCACGCCACTGCCAAGGCCATCGCGGCAGCCAAAGGACGCGCAGAGCTGATGGAAACGCAGGTGACACACCTCAACGACAGTCTGGAGTCCACGGTGGACATCCGTCCCTCTGAGACCATGTGGATCAAGGGAGCCAAAGGCGACTCTGTGGAGGTGTTCATCGTGAAACCGTACGGCTTCGACCCTAATAAGAAGTATCCATTGGTCATCAATGTACATGGAGGACCACAGATGCAGTGGATGGATTCCTTCCGTCCCGACTGGCAAGTCTACCCCGGTGCAGGTTATGTAGTGGCCTATCCTAATATCCACGGCTCCACGGGCTACGGACAACAGTTCTGCCGCGACATCAGCGGACATTGGGGCAGCTACCCCTTCGAAGACTTTATGAAGGCTACCGACAAGCTTGCGCAGCTCGCCTATGTCGACTCTACGCGCATGGGAGCGATGGGATGGAGCTATGGCGGCTACTTTATGAACTGGGTGCAAGGGCAGACCAAGCGCTTCAAGTGCCTGGCCTCGATGATGGGACTCTTTGACCTGCGCTCGATGTGGGGCGCTACCGAAGAGCTCTGGTTCCCCAACTTCGACCTCGAAGGCCAGCCCTGGAACTCTGAACTCTACACCAAGTGGAGTCCGTCGAGCTATGTCAAGAACTTCGCCACGCCTACGCTGATCATCACCGGCGAGCGGGACTATCGTGTCAGCTACACCCAGAGCCTGCAATATTTCTCCACGTTGCAGTCGTTGGGCATCCCTTCGCGTCTGATCGTCTTTGACAATGACGGCCACTGGCCCAGCTCGCTGAAGTCCATGCCGCTCTACTACAATGCCCACCTCGAGTGGTTCCACAAGTATCTCGGCGGTGCGCCCGCTCCTTGGGACAGCGAGAAGATGGTGCAGCAAGGAGAATGGTAAAAGACAAACGATAGAGAGGTCTCATGAGGACCTCTCTATTGTTTTAAGGCCATGTATCGCTTTTATCTGTAAAAAAGAGCGGAGAAAAGGTGCAACCAAACAGAAAAAGACGTATCTTTGTAGACAGAACGAAGAAATGATGTCAACAGCACCTAAATCCTAAGATTATGGCAAGACTTTGGCAAGACGATTACTGGTTGCTGCTCCTGCAACTCTATCTCAAGGCTCCGCAAGGCGTGAAGCCCCTTTACAGCCGCGCTCTCATCGACGTGGCATTGCGCACACATCTCAAGCCACAGTATATCTATCGCAAGCTCTTCCGCCTGCGCCGCATCGACACACCGCTGCTCCAAGAGCTATGGAACCGCTATGCCGAGAAGCCTGTGCGACTGAAGGCTGTGGTGAAAAAACTGCAGATGATGGACGGCTTCGGCAATGCCGAGGAGTTCTACGACGGTGTGGAGGCTACCAGAGAGTGGGAACGCGACTTCAAACCCGTCAGCGCCGAGGAGGCAGCGAGGGGCAAGGATGCCGTCACGCCGGTGAAGCTTATCGCCATTCTCAACCTCTATTACCAGTTGGTGCCGGCAACGATGGTGGCCGACACGCCAGAGGTGGCAGCGCTGGCAAAGCAGTTGCGCATGAGCGCGAAGGAAGTTGCCGGCATCATGACCGTCTATCAGGCCTGCGATCCTTTCCTTAGTGAGAATGAGGGACGCAAGAGTCCGCTCTACGTGCCTTGCCGAATCATTTGGCGACGCTTTGGCAATGACGATCCAGAAAAGCTGGCCGCTTTGGCCGCACAACTGACAGATTACTGGAAATAGACCTCCACCCTCTACACAGCATGTTATGGTACAAAAGTTAATACAGACTGAGACACAACAACAACTCCAGCAGCAAAGGCTCTCGCAACAGCAGATGCTGCAGGTCAAACTGCTGGAGATGCCCTTGGCAGAGCTCGAGCAGAACGTCAACGCTGAACTCGACGACAACCCGGCACTTGAGCAAGACGACCATGAGCCTGACGAGATAGGGGAAAGTGACGACCGCGATGATCGTCTGTCCGACGCTTATGGTGACGGCGAACAAGAAGATTACGAGGTGAAATCGGAACGAGAAGAGCGGGAGGATGCCTTGGACAGTGCCCTTGAGGATTTGGGACGCGACGACGCGATGCCCTCTGCCGAATCCTCTTACTACGGCGGATCCGGCGCTGACGACGCTGACCGGGAAGAGATGGTGTGGGGTGACACGACATCGTTCTATGACAAGCTGAAGGAGCAGATGGGCGAGTTGGAGCTCACCGAACAGCAGCAGACGATCATGGAATACCTGATCGGGTCGCTTGACAGTGACGGACTGCTGAGAAAAAGCCTCGACGACATCACTGACGAACTGGCTATCTATCACAGCATCGACGTGTCTACGGCTGAGATAGAAAAGCTGCTCAAGCTCCTGCAGACCTTTGATCCTGCCGGCATCGGAGCCCGAAACCTGCAGGAGTGTCTGCTGTTGCAGATACGGAGGAGACCGAAAGGAAAGGTGCGTGACTTGATGGAGAGTGTTATCAAAGACTATTTCGAGGATTTCACGCATAAGCGGTGGGACAGAATCTCACAGGCCTTGCAGCTCACCGGCGGGCAGGCGATCGCACTGCGCAATGAGATTCGCAGGCTCAACCCGAAACCCGGAGCCTCGCTCGGTGAGGCGATGGGACGCAACCTGCAGCAGATCACGCCCGACTTTATCGTGGACACAGACGATGACGGCAACGTGACGTTCATGCTCAACAATGGCCGTATTCCCGACTTGAAAGTGTCCCAAACTTTCTCCGACCTTGTCGACACCTATAAAAATAACAAGGCGAAGATGAACCGCCAGGATAAGGAGGCACTGCTCTATGCCAAGGAGAAACTCGACAAGGCACAGGGATATATCGATGCCGTCAAGCAGCGTAGACACACACTCTACGTCACGATGAAGGCCATCATCGACTGGCAGAAGAAGTATTTCCAGGACGGCGACGAGGCAGACTTGCGCCCGATGATCCTGAAAGACATCGCGCAGAAGACCGGTCTCGACATCTCCACCATCTCGCGCGTGTGCAATGTGAAGTACGCACAAACCCGCTGGGGTACGTTCCCCCTGCGTTTCTTCTTCTCCGACAGCTACGTCACCAAGGACGGAGAGGAGATGTCGACAAGAAAGATCAAGGTGGCGCTTCGCGACATCCTGGAGCAGGAGGATAAGCACAAACCGCTCAGCGACGATGCCCTCGCCGCCATGATGAAGGAGAAAGGCTTCCCCATCGCACGGCGCACAGTGGCCAAATACCGTGAGCAACTGGGTGTGCCCGTAGCACGCCTGAGAAAGATATGATGATGAAAGAAAAGAATATTATATTGACAGCAAGGCTGATGAGCCTGATCTTCACGCCGTTCTATCTGCCGATCGTCGGCCTCATCGCCCTGTTCACCTTCAGCTATCTGAGCATCATGCCGTGGCAATACAAACTCAGCGTGGTGTTTATGGTGTATCTCTTCACCATTCTCTTCCCCTCGCTGCTGATCCATGTTTATCGCCGCTACCAAGGCTGGACACCATTGGAGATGGGCAAGAAGGAGCGACGCATGGTTCCTTACATCATCGCCATCCTTTGCTACTTCTGTTGCTACTACATCATGAGCCTGTTGCGCATTCCGCAGTTCATGGCCAACATCCTTGTGGCAGCACTGATGATACAGATTGTCTGTGCCGTCATCAACGTTTGGTGGAAGATCTCCACCCATACGGCAGCCATAGGCGGCTTCGCCGGGGCACTGGTAGCGTTCTCCATTCTCTTCGCCTTCAACCCGATCTGGTGGTTCTGTCTCGTCATTCTCATTGCGGGACTGGTGGGCAGCAGCCGCATGATCCTGCGTCAGCATACACTCACGCAAGTGGTTATGGGCTTCCTTGTAGGCGTGGTTGTGGGCTTCTGGACGATTCTGTAGGCAGCCGAAACGCTTTGGCTGCGAGAGAACAAATAAAGACATCAATCAGATACCATAGATTTAAAAGACATAAGTATGAAACCATTAGTAAGTATCATCATGGGTTCGACAAGTGATCTGCCCATCATGGAAAAAGCATGTAAGTGGCTCGACGACCAGCAGATCCCCTTTGAGGTCAATGCATTGTCGGCTCATCGCACACCCGACGCTGTGGAGGCTTTCGCCAAGGGAGCCAAGGAGCGCGGCATCAAAGTCATCATTGCCGGTGCCGGTATGGCTGCCGCTCTGCCCGGCGTCATCGCTGCCTCAACACCGCTGCCCGTCATCGGTGTGCCCATCAAAGGCATACTCGACGGTCTCGATGCCATGCTGAGCATCATACAGATGCCACCGGGGATCCCCGTAGCCACTGTCGGTGTCAACGGCGCACAGAATGCTGCCATCCTTGCCGCTGAGATGATCGCCCTGGGTGACGAGGATGTCGCCAAAAAGGTGGAGGCCTGGAAGGCTGGACTCGGCAAGAAGATCGAGAAAGCCAACGCTGACCTCAAAGAGGTGAAATATACCTATAAGTGCAACTAAGCGACGGAGTCCTCCTTAGGGCTCCTTTCGCTCATCAACATACCAACTCATCAACAGATATGGTCGATTTGTTTAACTATCATCGGCGCGAGACTTCGGTCGTGCATATCGGCAGACTGGACATGGGAGGAGACAATCCGATACGCATCCAGTCCATGACCACTACCGACACCGATGATACGCAGGCTTGCGTGGAGCAGGCTGAACGCATTATTAAAGCAGGAGGAGAACTCGTCAGACTGACCACGCAGGGAGTGCGCGAAGCAGAGAATCTCAAGAACATTCACGATGGAATACGCAGTGACGGCTTCGCTACGCCACTCGTCGCCGACGTGCATTTCAATCCTCGCGTGGCTGACGTGGCTGCGCTCTATGCCGAGAAAGTGCGTGTCAATCCGGGCAACTATGTCGACCCGGCACGTAAGTTCATCAAGAAAGAATATACCGATGAGGAATATGCCGAAGAACTGAAGAAGATAGAGGACCGCTTTGTGCCCTTCCTGAATATCTGCAAGGAGCATCACACTGCCATTCGCATTGGCGTGAACCACGGCTCGCTCTCGGATCGTATCCGCAACCGCTATGGTGACACACCGGAAGGTATTGTGGAGAGCTGCATGGAGTTTTTGCGTATCTGCAAGAAAGAGCATTTCGACGATGTGGTGATCTCTATCAAGGCTTCCAACACGGTGGTCATGGTGCGGTCGGTGAGACTGCTCGTCAACCAAATGGACAAGGAAGACATGCACTACCCGCTTCATCTCGGCGTGACGGAAGCCGGAGAGGGCGAGGACGGCCGTATCAAGAGTGCGGTAGGCATCGGTGCGCTGCTGGCCGACGGCATTGGCGACACCGTGCGCGTGTCGTTGTCCGAGGAACCTGAGGCTGAGATACCCGTAGCCCGCCATCTTGTGGACTATATCGGTCGCAAGGCTGGCAGTCTGATCGTCCCCGGCGAGACCTACGAAGGCTTTGACTGGCTCCGTCCCACACGTCGCGAGACCCAGCCGGTCGGTAATGTGGGAGGCGCACACGTTCCTGTTGTCATCGTCTCGGCTGAGCAGGCCGACTATGCCGGTAAGGCTGACTACGTCTATGTAGGGCAGCAGGTGCCTGAGCATCCGCTGCCGGGACGGCATTACATCCTCGACTACGATGTCTTTGCACGGCTGCAAGGTGAGGGTAATCTCGATAAGGCGCAGGGCAAGGCTGTGTTCTATCCTATCTTCCCCGTGGTGGCCATGCCGCTGGTGGGTATGGTGCAGAGCGACGTGAAGTTCCTCGTGCTCCAGTTCGGCACACCGAGTGCTGAGTATCTGGCTTGTCTGAAGGCACATCCGGAAGTGGTCGTTGTCTGCGCGAGCAACCTGCAGAACAGGCTCGGTAATCAGCGTGCGCTCGTTCATGAGATGATGACCGCTGAGGTCAGCAATCCCGTTGTCTTCGCGCAGATGTACCAACTCAATGACAAGGAAGAGTTCCAGTTGGAGGCTGCCGCCGACATGGGCACACTGATGATGGACGGACTCACTGATGGCATCTGGCTGATGAACAAGGGTAATATCAGTGTCGGCGACATTGAGGATACGGCTTTTGGCATCTTGCAGGCTGCCCGTCTGCGTACATCGCGCACGGAGTATATCAGTTGTCCGGGCTGTGGACGTACACTCTACGACCTGCGCACGACGATTGCCCGCATCAGGGAGGCCACTAAAGACATGCACGGACTGAAGATCGGCATCATGGGATGCATCGTCAACGGGCCGGGCGAGATGGCCGACGCGGACTACGGTTATGTGGGCGCAGGACCGGGAAAGGTCTCACTCTACCGTGGACAGGAATGTGTGGAAAAGAATATTCCGGAGGATGAGGCCGTGGATCGTCTGCTGCAACTCATCAAGTCCGACCGGCAAGGGTAGGACTCTCTTTGCCCCACGGCGCTTTTTAATAGGAGCCGTGGGGCAATATCGTCAACAAAATCCTCTACTTTAAGACATAGCAATGAATATCAACACGAAGAGCAGAACGCTGAGCGAGATGGAGCTGAGGAAGCCTTATATCGCCGCAGACAGCCGTTATGACCAAAGCGGCAGCCTTTACCGTCGTTGCGGACGGTCGGGTGTGCTGTTGCCTAAAGTGAGTTTGGGCTTTTGGCACAACTTCGGCGGCGCTGACAGCTACGAGCGTGCGCGCGACATCACGCACTACGCTTTCGATCACGGCATCACTCACTTCGATTTGGCAAACAATTATGGACCTCCCTACGGATCGGCGGAAGAGACCATGGGCAGGCTTCTCTGTGACGATTTCAGCCGTTATCGCGATGAGCTCTTCATTTCCACAAAGGCCGGTTACGACATGTGGCCGGGACCTTACGGCAATTGGAGCTCGCGCAAATACCTCATGGCAAGCATCGACCAAAGCCTCCGGCGAATGGGACTGGACTATGTCGACCTCTTTTACAGCCATCGCTACGACCCCCAGACGCCGTTGGAGGAGACCTTGCAAGCCTTGGCGGATATCGTCAGAGCGGGCAAGGCGCTCTATGTGGGCATCTCGCGCTGGCCACTGGAAGCCTTGAAGGTTGCTGACAAGTACCTTCGTGACCACGATGTACCTTTGCTTATCTATCAGGGACGGGTCAATATGATCGACCACGAACCGATCGATGAGGGCATCCTGGACTACTGCTGCGAGCATGGCATCGGCTTTATCAGCTTCTCGCCGTTGGCGCAGGGACTGCTCACCGACCGCTATCTCAATGGTATTCCGCAGGACTCCCGTATGGCGCAAGGCGGTTCCTTGACCGCTGACAAGCTCACTCAGGAACTGTTGGCACGCCTACGTCAGCTCAACAGTGAGGCGCAGGCTCAGGGGCATACTCTTGCCGAGAATGCGCTGTCGTGGATTCTTCATCAGAAGGGAATCACCAGTGTGCTCGTAGGAGCCAGCAGTGTGGGACAACTGGAAAGGAACATGAAATGCATCTTTGACTGACGAGCTTGCTGTCTGAGTCCTTTTGTCTTGTCTTTCTTTACTGATAGTCTTGCCTTCTCATTCCTTTTGGCTTGTTTTTAACCGAAAAACAGAAGAATTCCATAAGGCTTTTAGCATAAACAAAACAGAAAAGCCCCTCGCGGCCATTTCCTTGGTCTGTGAGGGGCTTTTTCTGTTATTATAGGTAAAATATTCATCGGGTCGGAAACAAGCTCCCAGCGCTCGTTATTTACAATAAATAGTTTGTGAGTTGTTGCTTTTATGTCTGTTGGAACCATCGTTCTTGCCTGTAGAAGATTTCTTCCTTGCCTGATGGGACTTTCATTTTTGTCTATGGAGGCTCTCATTCTTGCCTGCTGAGACTTTATTCCTTGCCTGTTGCGGGCATGGTTTTACTTCACGCGTGACAGGATCTCACCTTTCACGCCCTTATATCCTACCAGGAAGGCTTTGGCAGAGCCGAAGCGGAGGTGGAGATCCAAGCGTACGGGGATATGGTTGGCATCGTCGCTGACAAAGAAATCTACGATCTTTTTATAGGGCTTTCCGTCCTCGCTTTCGAGATAAGCCAGTTTCAGACAGCGGTAGGTGTGACCATCATCGGCTTTGATATTGACCTTTCCTTCATAGTGCAGACGTGCGGGGTCACGGCCATTGCCGTCGACCATAGGGAAGTCGACATCGTGACCTTTCTTCCAACCCTCGGGATTGAAAGAGCGGGCACGCAGGAAAATGCTCATCATGTCGTATACACAGTCGTTGTAGGTGTGATTTTCCCATTCGTTCTTTCCATCGTGCTTCTTACGGTGCTGCATGACGTGACACTTGCCATCAGGGTAGGAGTAGAACACCTCGTCGACCGTGTATCGGTTGCCTTCTCGTGCGCCTTTGCGATAATAGAGCGGTGCCATATCCAGGCTGTTGTAGCACAGCAGGGTGTCGCGAAGCACAAAGAAGTCATCAACGCGGTTGTTGCCACGTGTGATGAGGCTGCCGCGCCACGCCGGCGTGCCTTTGTAGACACTCTTTATGGTAGAGAACGAGGCGAAGCCAGCCTTTACCCATACGAACTTCCAATTATAATAGAGGTTGTAGGAGAGAAACTCTCCTGACTTAAACGCAGTGTTTCGGAAGGTGCACTGCGCTCCGGCTTGCGTGGCGATTATGGCCAGCACAAGACTGACAAACCAGATTTTCAGTGTTTTCATCATTTCTTGATTTTGTTATTCTGTCTTGATACTTATATAGAACAATCTGTGTGCTTATACAGAAGCAGTAGTTAGGGAAAGCATGAAGCCGTCCCCCTTACTATCGCGGCTTAGGGCTTAGGGATGTATTGAATGCCGAGCTTCTTGGCTCTGTCGGCATTTCTATGCTGCACCTGCTTTTGCTTATCAGCCTTTTGCTTGGTGATGGCCGATGGCTTTTGGCGATAGAGTGGTGTGGCTGTAGGATCCCATGAGCGTGAGGCGTCCCATTTGGCGCGGCACTCAATCACTTCGGGATAGTAATAGACGGGCTCCGGTTCTATGTCCTTACCGAAATCGCCTGTATCCCACTGTTTGTTGCCGTTGGTATCCTCGATCATCCTCAGGTAGTACTTACCCTCCTTGAGGTAGTAGAACTCCGCCTGGCCGTTGTCTGTGAAGGCTTGCTTGACGACCTTGTCGCCCTCGTCCATGAGTTGTGCGATGATGTGCTTGCCCTGCATGCCGTTGATGGTGACGAGCAACGAGGCATAGGTGTCGTTACTGCGCACCTTCAGTCCGGTCTTGATCTTGGCTGACAGATCACCGTAGATGGACTGGAAAGCGGTACTGTCAATCTCTAAGCTGTATTGATAATCGGGTTTCCACGATGCCTTGAGCAGGTAGGAGAGGGCATTGACGCGTGTCATCTCGAAGGGCTCGCGGTACCATAGCGAGTCGCCGGGCGGTTGGGAATAGAGATGCACCATCTTTTCGATGTCTATGTCCTTGATGGGTACTTGTGACGTCATGGTGACGTTTTGGTCCGGATCCATCTCGCTGCCGGGTGTGATGGCTGTTTCGAGCGGCTTCACGGCCATGACCGAGTCGTAAGGTTCTCCCTTTTTCTTTTTCTTCTCCTGCTCTTTTACCCATTTGTCGTAGGCTTTCTTTTGTTTTTTCAGCCGTTTGGCATAGGGCTGTTTAGATAGGATGGTGAGCGTGTCGGTGCGCAGACGGAGCACCCCGAGCGAGTCGGTGATATGGTGCTGAAGCTCCACTTCGAGTGTGTCCTGGTTGATCAGTGCCGTGTCGCGCAGCCAGTAGGTGATGGTATCGCGCTTAGCTGACGGATCGATAATGAAGGCATTGTCGGCATTGAAGTTGAGTCCACGGAGCTTAGGAAGGTCTGCGTCACCATAGGTGTAGAAGAGTGTGAAGTGATTGGCTTCCCTGCGTTCAGCCTTGACGAAGTATCGGTCGGTGTTGATACCGGTGAAGGCACGCAGACAAATGTCGTCCGGGAGATAATGAGTGTAGTGTACATCGGTGATGCTGGCGATGTGGAGCGTGTCGAGCCACGTCGTGTCCTGTCTGACATCGGGCTTGAATGTCGGTGTGACCGTTTGATGGTTGAAGGCAATCATCTCGCTCTTTTGAGCATAACGATAGTCACCGTCAGCGTCTTTGAGGGCGTAGATGCGGTAAGAGCCGGGGGCTACTCCACGTATGATAAAGTGTCCGCGGGAGTCAGTGCGCGACACGCGCATCATGGGAGTCTTCTGAAATGCGCTGTCCTCCATGTTGCTGTACAGCCCCACGAGGATGCCTTTGACCGGCTCCAAATTGTCGGCTTCAAGCACGTAACCGGCCACTTCGAGCGTATCGATGTGGTCGCCGGTGGAGAAACTATAGGTATAGTTGCCCAGCGGATTGCCCTCGTTGTTGTCAGAGATGGCGTTGGAGAAGTCTATCGTGTAGGTAGTGTTGGGTTTCAAAGAGTCCATAAGCTCCACGCTGATGCGCTTGCCTTGTCCCTTGATCTCGGGCGCCTCAAGTTGTGGCGGCGATACAACCACGTTCTCTGTAGGGTTGTCGATGGTGATGAACTCATCAAAGTTGATGTATATGTGCTTGCGGTGCACATTGGTGGCATGGTCGTCAGGATTGGCACCGACCACTTTAGGCGGTGTCTCATCGTACCAGCCACCATCGGGCTGTCCCATGCGGGCACACGAGTGGAGCAGAAGCAGGAAAAGAAAAGAGAGGGTGAAGAGCAGCAAGCGGCTGCCAGTCTCTTTCCATTCGATATGCTTGTTATGCTTGTCCATGGTCTATACTCGTTTATGCTCTGCACTTTTGTGGTCCCCGGCAGACTGTGAGATGAGCCTGTAAAGGGCGTGGCAGAGTGACGGAACTATTCGTTTTCTTTATGGTTCATCTCCAGCAATTCATCCATATTCTTTCTGGAGTTGCTCAGTCGCGGCACCTTATGTTGTCCGCCGAGCTTGCCTTTGGATTTGAGCCAGTCGTTGAAGAGATTGGGTCTTGCCTTGACGACTTCGAGATGCTGTAGCGTTACGTTGTGTGAGCGCTTAGCCTCGTAGTCTGAATTGATCTCCTGGAGCTTCTTGTCAAGGAGGTCGGCGAAACGGTTCAGGCTGTCGGGCTCTACGGAGAACTCGATCAGCCACTGATGGCGGCACTTGGCATTTTCATCCATGTAGACAGGAGCTGCCGTGTATTCCTTGACTTGCGCACCGGTCTTCTCGCAGGCGTAGTCGAGTCCCTTCTCAGCGTTGTCCATGATCAGTTCCTCGCCGAAGGCATTGATAAAGTGCTTGGTACGCCCGGTGATGATGAATTTGTACGGCCGTTTGGACGTGAAGCTGATGGTGTCACCGATCATGTAGCGCCACAGTCCGCACGACGTGGTGATGACAATCGCGTAGTTGCGTCCGAGTTCCACTCCTTCGAGCGGCACGATGCTCGGGTTGTCTTTTCCTACATCCTCCAAGGGGATGAATTCATAAAACACGCCGTAGTCGAGCATCAGGAGCATGCTTTTATCAGTGGGATCGTCCTGCAGTCCGAAGAAACCCTCAGAAGCGTTGTAGGTCTCCATATAGTGCATCTTCGGTGAGGTGATGATCTGCTCATACTGCTTGCGATAGGGCGTGAAGGCAATACCGCCGTGGAAGAACACCTCCAGATTGGGCCACACATCCTCAATATGCTCTTTTCCGGAGATCTCCAGCACGCGCACGAGCACGCTAAGCATCCACGATGGCACACCGGAGATGTTGGTCACATTGCATTTCAGACATTCGTGGGCAATGCGGTCGCGTTTGACTTCAAAGTCGGAAAGCAGGGCCGTCTGCTTCTTCGGCACGCGGAAGAGGTTGGCAATCGGGTTGATATTCTCAATGAGGATGGCACTGAGGTCACCCACGAGTGAGCCTTCCACATTGTAGTTGGGCGAGTGGCTGCCACCGAGGATGAGCGACTTGCCGTCGAAGAGGCGGCTGCCGGGATGGTTGCGAAGGTAGACAGTGACCACGTCGGCACCGCCTTTATAGTGAATGTTGTGCAGTCCGTCGGAAGAAACAGGGATGAACTTCGACTTGTCATTGGTGGTTCCTGAGGATTTAGCATACCATTTCACCACGCCGGGCCACAATACGTTGGCCTCGCCATGACGCATACGATCGATGTCGCTTTTCAGTTCTTCGTATGTATTAATGGGCACATTGTTGACGAAATCGTCGTAGCTGTGCGTACTTGCCAGCATGTGGTTGCGTCCATATTCGGTATATTTACCCTTCTCAAGCAGGTAGTGCAACGCACGGCGTTGGAGAGCCTCGGGTTGAGTATAGTGCTTCTCGAGCTCATATTGTCGTGGTTTGAACAACTTGCTTGCAAACTTTGTCAAACTCATATTTTGCGCAATATATCAATCTAAGGTGCAAAATTAGTCTAAAACTTTGACATCCTCTACTAATTTAGCTTTTTTTATATGTGTAGCTTGCTTTTGTTGTTGCAGTGAGGAAGAAAACAAAAAACCTCCAGCAAAGGCTCAGGTTGTTTGCCTTGGCTGGAGGTCGTTATTCGTTGACGGACTGATGTAGGCTCAGTCTTTCTTTACGGTTTTGAACTTCTTTGCGTGGAGGATGCACAGGATGCCGATGATGATAAACGGAATCGACAGCAGCTGTCCCATATCCAGTGGCATGTTGGCCTCGAAAGCTTCCTGGATATCTTTGGTATACTCGATGAGGAAGCGGGCTGCAAACACCAGCGTGAGGCACAGTCCGAGGTAGAGTCCACTGCCAACCATGTCGCGGTGTTTGCGATAGACGAGATAGATGATCACAAAGAAGCAGGCGTAGGACAGGGCCTCATAGAGCTGGCCGGGATGACGCGGATACTGGTCTACACGCTCGAAGATGAAAGCCCAAGGCACATCGGTCACCTTGCCGATGATCTCACTGTTCATCAGATTGCCCAAGCGGATGAAGGTGGCTGTGACGCAGGAGCAGATGCCCATATTGTCAAACACTACCCAGGGTGAGATCTTGTTGCGATGGCAGTAGATGAAGATGGCAATGATCATACCGATCACGCCGCCATGTGAGGCCAGTCCCTCATAGCCGGTGTATTTCCAAGAGCCGTCGGGCATGTGATGCATAGGGACGAGCATCTCTATGAAATGATCCCAGGATGAGAGGAAATAGTCGGGCTGATAGAACAGGCAGTGGCCCAGTCGCGCACCCACCAACACAGAAACAAAGATATAGATAAACAGCGGCTCGAACTTCTCGTCGGGGATATGCTGCTGTTTATAGAGTCGTTGCATGAGCAAGTAGCCCAGAATCAGACCGACCATCCAGCATACGGCATACCAACGAACGCCAAAATGTCCCACGTGGAACATGACTTGGTCTGGATCCCAGACGATATAAGAGAGTAATGTTGACATGATATGTGCCTTTTTAGCTTATAAGATATGTGTAATAGGGTAAGGCATCCGTGGCTTAGACGTTGAAGCGGAAGTGCATGATGTCGCCGTCCTGCACCTCATAGTCCTTGCCCTCGATGCCGAGCTTACCGGCCTCGCGCACAGCGGCCTCAGATCCGTACTTGATATAGTCCTCGTACTTGATGACCTCAGCGCGGATGAATCCCTTCTCGAAGTCGGTGTGGATGACACCAGCGCACTGTGGTGCCTTCCAGCCCTTATGGAAAGTCCAGGCCTTCACCTCCATCTCGCCTGCGGTGATAAACGTCTGCAGGTTGAGCAGATGATAGGCTTTCTTGATGAGTCGGTTGACGCCGCTCTCCTCCAGTCCCAGCTCGTCGAGGAAGAGCTTCTTGTCCTCATAGGTGTCGAGCGAGGCGATATCTTCCTCTGTCTTGGCAGCGATGACCATGGCTTCGGCGCCCTCTTGGGTTGCGATCTCCTCTATTTTCTTGGAGTAGTCATTGCCTGTTTTGGCACTCTGCTCGTCGACATTGCAGACATAAAGCACCGGTTTGGTGGTGAGCAGGAAGAGGTCGTGAGCGGCCTGCTGCGCTTCCTTGGTGTCGAAAGTCACCGAGCGGGCGTTCTCGCCACGGTCGAGAACCTCTTTATAAGCCTTGAGGACAGACACCAGAACCTTGGCGTCTTTGTTGCCGGTAGCAGCGATCTTCTCCTGCTTGGCCATTTGTCCTTCGATAGTCTCCAAGTCTTTGAGCTGCAGCTCGGTATCAATGGTTTCCTTGTCGGCGATAGGGTCTACGGGAGCACCGCCCTCGCGCACCACGTTGTCGTCGTCGAAGCAGCGGATGACATGAATGATGGCATCGCATTCGCGGATGTTTCCGAGGAACTTGTTGCCGAGTCCTTCGCCTTTGGAAGCGCCTTTCACCAGTCCTGCAATGTCCACGATCTCGCAGGTAGCAGGCACGATACGTCCCGGGTGCACGATTTCGGCAAGTTTTGTGAGTCGCTCGTCGGGCACCGTAATCACGCCTAAGTTGGGTTCGATCGTACAGAAGGGGAAGTTAGCGGCCTGTGCCTTAGCACTGGATAAGCAATTGAACAAAGTAGACTTTCCCACGTTTGGTAAGCCTACAATACCACATTTTAATGACATGTCTTTATATAAGCGTTTATATCTTTTCTGTTTGCAAAAGTAAGAAAAATATCTGAGGTGGGCAAAGGTAACTGTTAAATTCCCAATTTCTTATAAGATTTTTGGAGTCGATTTCGAAAATCTTATAAGAAATTTGGAATTGTCTGACATCTTTACTTTAGTGCGCTTCCAGCCAGTTCTTTCCCCAACCGGCGTCAGCAATCAGTGGTACGCTGAGTTGACAGGCGTTTTGCATCTCGGTGAGGACGATGTTCTCTACCTTGTCTCTCTCTTCGGGATAGACGCTGAAGTTGAGTTCGTCGTGCACCTGAAGGATCATTTTGGATCGTATGCCTTCCTCTTTGAAGCGTCGCCAGATGCGTATCATGGCTATCTTGATGATGTCGGCTTCCGATCCCTGAATGGGCGCGTTGATGGCATTGCGCTCAGCAAAGCCTCGCACGGTGCCGTTCTTGGAGTCTATATCGGGCAGATAGCGGCGCCGGCCAAACATCGTCTCAGCATATTTCTTCTCTCGTGCCGTCGTGATGGCGTTTTCCATGAACGCATGGACTTTGGGGAAGGTAGCGAAATAGTCCTGGATGAGCTGTCGTGCCTCACCGTTGGGAATGCCCATGCGCTGCGCCAGACCAAAGGCAGTGATGCCGTAGATGATGCCGAAGTTGGCTTGCTTGGCCTTCTTGCGCTGTGCGTCGGTGACCTCATCAAGGGGTTCTTTCCATATCTTGGCGGCGGTGGCGCGGTGGATGTCCAGTCCCTCGCGGAACGCCTCTGTCATATTCTCATCGCCACTGAGGTGAGCCATGATGCGCAACTCTATCTGGCTGTAGTCAGCGGAGAAGAAGAGGCAGCCCGGCTCGGGCACGAAGCATTTGCGGATCTCCTTGCCGTCGTCGTCACGCACGGGAATGTTCTGCAGGTTAGGGTCTGAGGATGAGAGTCGCCCCGTGGCGGTAACTGCCTGATTGAACGACGTATGGATATGTCCCGTGCGCTTGTTGATCAACAGTGGCAATGCCTCGACATAGGTGCCGAGGAGCTTTTTCAGTCCACGGTAATTGAGGATGTCGTCGACGATAGGAGCCTTGTCGCGCAACTGAAGCAGTACCTCCTCAGAGGTGACATACTGTCCTGTGCGCGTCTTCTTGGGTTTGTCGAGGAGCTGCATCTTGCCGAAGAGGATGTCGCCGACCTGCTTGGGGCTGCTGATGTTGAACGTTTCGCCTGCGAGCTCATAGGCGTACTGCTCATAGTGGGCCATGCGCTCCTTGAAGATGCGCTCCGTCTCTTTGAGCGAGTCGGTGTCGAGGCAGACGCCGTTGAGCTCCATGTCGGCGAGAACCTTGACGAGTGGCATCTCGATGTCCCAGAACAGCCGCTCCATTCCCTTCTCCTTGAGCATGGGCTCGAGCACGTTTTTCAGCTTCAAAGTGACGTCGGCATCCTCAGCCGCGTATTCATATACATCTTTAGGATCCAGGTCGCGCATGTTCTTCTGATGCTTTCCTTTGGGTCCGATGAGCTCTTCGATGTGTATGGTACGGTAGTGGAGGAGTGTCTCGGCCATGAAGTCCATGTTGTGATGCAGTTCGGGCTGAAGCACATAGTGGGCGAGCATGGTGTCGAACATGCGGCCCTGGATGTCGACGCCATAGTTGCGGAGTACCTCATAGTCGTACTTGATGTTCTGTCCGACCTTGAGCGTTTCCGTGTTCTCATAGAGAGGTTTGAATATGTTAACATATTGCAAGGCTTCTTCACGATTGGCTGGTATCGCCACATAATATGCCTTGTTTTCCTCAACAGCGAAGCTCAAACCGACCAATTCGGCGTCGACGGGGCTTGTTGAAGTGGTTTCTGTGTCTAAACTGAGAATTTCTTTTGTCCTCAAAAAGTCATAAAGTTGAGACACATCTTGCTTGTTATCAATCAGTTGATACTCGTGAGGGGTCGTTTTAAGGCTTGCGAGAATCGAATTTTCAGCGGCAACTGACCCGTCGGTCGGAATTTCGTCAAAAAGAGAAGGCTGTTTTGGAGCGTTCTTCTTGGCATTTTCAGCCTTATGGAGAAATTTCTCGGCAAGTCGCTTAAACTCGAGTTGTGCGAAGATCTCGCTGAGTTGCTTCTCGTCGGGCTCGGTCATCTTCAGTTCGTCGAGGTTGAGCTCGATGGGCACATCGGTGCGGATGGTGGCGAGGAACTTCGACATCTTGATGTCGTCTTTGGCGTTTTCCACCTTCTCCCGCATTTTTCCTTTGAGCCGGTCGGCGTGGGTGAGGAGCTCTTCACACGATCCGAACTCATTGATCAACTTCACGGCAGTCTTCTCTCCTACGCCGGGGCAACCGGGATAGTTGTCGGCTGAGTCACCCATGAGGGCCAGCAGGTCGATGACCTTGTGCGCGGAGTCGATACCATACTTCTCTTTGATCTCGCTCTCGCCGATTTTGTCATAGCCACCTCCGTGGCGTGGTTTGAACATAAAGACGTTTGGCGCGATGAGCTGTCCATAGTCCTTGTCGGGGGTGAGCATATAGGTCTCCACTCCGGCCTGCCCGGCTTTGGTTGCCAGCGTGCCGATGACGTCGTCGGCCTCAAAGCCGTCGGCCTGCAAGACGGGGATGTGCATGGCCTGTAGGATCTCCTTTATATAAGGTACGCTGAGCTTGATGTCTTCCGGTGTCTCCTCGCGCTGTGCCTTGTAGGGTGGATAAGCCTCGTGGCGGAAAGTCCTGCCGTGGTCGAAGGCCACGCCAAGATGGGTAGGATGCTCTTTGTCAATGATCTCCCTCAACGTGTTGCAAAAGCCCAGGATAGCGGAGGTGTTCAGGCCTTTGGAGTTGATGGTCGGTCGGTTGATAAAGGCATAGTACGCCCGGAAAATGATGGCGTAAGCGTCAAGTAAGAAGAGCTTGTTCATTTGATATTTCGTTTTTATTTGTAAAATTACGAAATTATTGCCATATTATCCAATTAAAATAACTAATTTTGTATCAAAGATTACTATAGCATGGATTATTTGTCGATCATCAAGCAACCTATCAGCTCAGAATTGTGCGATTTCATCGATCTTTTCAACAAGTCGTTGTCGCATGCCGACGGGCTTTTGTCGCAGGCGCTGGAGCACATCCGCAACCGCGCAGGCAAGCGTATGCGTCCTATATTGATACTTCTCATGGCCAAGAACTTCGGCGAGATCTCTGATATCACACAGCATGCGGCAGTGGGTTTGGAGCTGCTGCACACGGCCTCGCTCGTGCACGACGATGTCGTGGACGAGAGTGGAGAACGGCGTGGGCAGAAGAGCGTCAATGCGATGTTTGACAATAAGGTGGCTGTGCTCGTGGGCGATTATATCCTCTCAACGGCCTTGCTGCATGTCAGCTATACGCATTCTGAGACCATCGTAAGGCATCTTGCCGAGCTCGGTCGCACGCTGTCCAATGGTGAGATTCTGCAGCTTTCCAATATCCAGAACCAAGATATTTCGGAGGAAGTCTACTATCAAGTGATCAAGCAAAAGACGGCAGCACTCTTCGAGGCTTGCGCTGCCATCGGCGCGTTGTCGGCAGGAGCGCCAGAGGAAGAGATTCAGGAGGCCAAGAAGTTCGGTCAGAACTTGGGCATTATCTTCCAGATCCGTGACGACATTTTTGACTATTACGACCAGGCCAACGTCGGTAAGCCTACCGGCAACGACATGGCCGAGGGCAAGCTCACGCTGCCCGTCATCCATGCGCTGCGCTCCACCGGCAGCCAGGAGATGCTTGCCCTGGCCAAGAAGGTGAAAGCAGGTACCGTGACCAAGGAGGAGATCGCGGAGCTCGTCAAGTTTACGAAAGAGAACGGAGGTATAGAATATGCCGATCAGCGCATGTGGGAGCTTCATGCCGAGAGCGTTTATTTCCTTGAGCATGAGGTACATGATGATGACGTGCGCAAGAGCCTCAGAGCCTATCTTGACTATGTCATTGAGCGGAATATCTAATCATAGCTTGATCATCCGCCATCTATCATAAAAGGGAGCAGCCTCATTGAGGTTGCTCCCTTTCGCATTTATTGGATGTTTTCCTTGTCTTAGTACCACTTGGTCTCTTTGCCGAGCACGTCGCTGAGCAGCAGGTTGGTCAAGCGACTCGTGCCAAGGCGGAAGAGCTTATTGGTGAGCCACTTCTCACCGAGGACTTCCTTCACGATGGTGTAGTAGGTCACAGCATCCTTGACCGTGTTGATGCCACCGGCAGGCTTCAGCCCGACGACACGGCCCGTCTGCTCGTAGTACTCCTTGATGGCATGCGCCATGACATAAACACCCTCTGGCGTGGCTCCTTGCTTCTCTTTTCCTGTTGAGGTTTTGATATAGTCAGCACCGGAATACATCGCCAGCAAGGCCGCTTTCTTCACGTTGCTGAGGCTACCCAGGTCGCAGGTTTCGAGGATCACCTTCATGGGTACCTCACCGCAGGTCTGCTTCAGTTCATCGATATCGTCGGCCAGACCCTCGTAGTCGCCGCTGAGGAACTTGCCTACGGGCAGGACGATATCCACGTTTGTTGCGCCGTCCTTGATAGCCAGCGCAGTCTCGGCCACTTTCACCTCTACAAACGTCTGTGAGGAAGGAAAGGAGCCGGAGACGACCGCTACCTCGACGCCATCTACTTCGAGGCTCTGACTGACGATATGCGCAAAGTTGGGATAGACGCAGATTGTAGCCACATGGGGTAGGTCGGGATAGGCCTCGTCGAACTTGTTGACCTTTTCGGTCATGGCCAGAATGCTTTCGTCTGTGTCGGTGGTGTGGAGACTGGTGAGCTCCACGCTGCCGAGAAGGAACTTTTTCACGTCCTCGTTGTCGTTTTCGGGCACCTTCTCTGCGATGATCTTCGCGACGGCGGCTTTCACCTCTGCCTCGTCGACGTCGCAGTTGTATTTGTGCAGTGCCTGCTCGTATTTATCTTCTTTCGGTTCGTTGCTTTTACGGACGTTCTCTACTTTCGCCTTCAGGCTGCCCGGCTGTATGGTGGGCTCGATGTCTTTTGTGTATGCCATATGAGTATGATTTGATGAGTTATGAATGAGTTGCTATGGGCCGTTGTTGGTGTGTAGCTATTGGTTGTACTGGTCCTTGAGCTTAGGATTGTCCTTGTGTCTTGCCGCGTCACGTTTTGTCTTCTTGTCCATGCTCTTTCTGAACTCCTCTGTGAGGTCCACGCCGGTCTGGTTGGCCAGGCAGCAGAGCACCCAGAAAATGTCTGCCATTTCCTCTCCGAGATTGTCTTTCTCGCCGGCTTTGAAGCTCTGGTCGCCATATTTGCGGGCCATCACGCGGGCGAGTTCACCGACTTCCTCTGTGAGGACAGTCATGTTGGTCAACTCGCTGAAATAGCGCACGCCATAGGTCT
Organism: uncultured Prevotella sp.; assembly: GCA_900540375.1. Lineage (GTDB taxonomy): Bacteria > Bacteroidota > Bacteroidia > Bacteroidales > Bacteroidaceae > Prevotella. Next base: position 75,895 of record UQFS01000003.1, on the reverse strand, counting down.
TGATCCAGCTGTCTACCTGCTGTTGGGCCTCTTCAAGGGTGAGCGATTGGTTCTCCATATTCTATTGTTTAGTCACCGCCCTGATGTCTTATGCCAGGGGCGGCATTTAATGGTCTTATTCCTTGTTTTTTGTGTCTATGCAGATGGTTACGGGTCCGTCGTTGAGCAGTTCCACCTTCATGTCAGCGCCAAACTCTCCGGTGCCGATCGGCTTGCCGAAAGCCTCCCGCAGCTCCTTGCAGAAACGCTCATAGAGGGGGATGGAGACGGAGTGGGGCGCCGCCTTGATCCAGCTGGGACGATTGCCTTTCTTGGTGCTGGCCATGAGTGTGAACTGGCTCACGACGATGATGTCACCGCCTACGTCGCCGATGCTGAGGTTCATCACGCCATTGGCATCATCGAAGACGCGCAGGCCTATGATCTTCTTCACCAGCCACCGGATATCCTCCTCATCGTCGTCGATGCCTATTCCTAAAAGGATGAGGTAGCCGCGGCCAATGCTGGACTTCACCTTGCCCTCTATCGTCACCGAAGCATGACTGACACGCTGTATTACGATTTTCATTATTGTTTTCTCTTCTTGTTTTGCAACCTACAAATTTAAGCAATTTATTCCAAAACACGATAGTTTTATCTGAAAATCTACTCGTTGATCGCTCAATCTGCTGATCATTACCCCTTGTGCTCTACTTGGCGCTCACCACAATGCCATCGGATTTTCAGCCCTTATCCTCCTCGCTTTTTCATTCAATGCCGAAGTGTCTTGTAAACTGACATTTTAGAGCCCCTGAGAATCGATTCTTTTTCACCAAGCTCTATTTTCGTGCGATTTTGCGAAAATTGAGAGGTTTTTATAAAACGCTGTAACATAGGATCTTATGAAATAGCCTGTTTTCGGGCTTTTCTCAACAAGGTACTTTGACGAAAAATTCTCTAGAGAATTTTTCATCAGAAAGGCTTTCTGACCACATCAAAAAGCCTTTCTGATAGCTAAAAACAGCAAGAATGACAATGAAAGAAGGGCTTTTTGACGTTTTGAGTTAGTTATTTTGCCATCATCAACCTGTCAGAGTCGCTTTTTCACCAAAAGTTTCTCTCTGGAATGAAACCTTTCGCTGACATGTTTTTGTCAATAAAAACACAAAACAAAAAGCGTCGCTTCCCAGTCTTCATCTATGGGGAGCGCCCTGGAGCTTACGCCAATCAGCAGGGAAGAGAAAGCTGACCGGTTTTGAAGAAAAAGTAGATAACTATCTGATAACCAATTAATTGCAAATCCTTCTTCTTGTCGCGTCTTTGCGAGGAAAGGCCAGTATAGTCGTTCCGCTCTTCTTCCCTTGAGTTCTGCTCTCTTGCTTATAAGCAAGAGCGAGCCCTTTAGGAAGCGCACATGCCCCTTTGGCAAGCTCCTGTGTGGCCTTTGGCAAGCCTCTGTGCGGCCTTTGGCAAGCCTCTGTGGAGCCTTTTGTCAAGCAAGTGCGGAGCGTTTATCTACTCCCCCCGCTTCCCTCTCTTGTCCTCTCTACATCTCTTCTTCCTGCTGCTGTCCTTGCTGAAAGTGATCATAAACCAGCTGGGCTTTGGCTGGCCCGATGGTGATGGCAAGCTGGTCAAGTGTTGCTCCCTTGATGTTCTTGACAGACTTAAAGACCTTGAGCAGCGTCGCGGCTGTCTTGCTGCCTATGCCTTTGATGTCGTCGAGCTCTGAGTGCAGAGCGTGCTTGGAACGCTTGTCGCGGTGGAAGGTGATGGCGAAGCGGTGCACCTCGTCCTGTATCTGCGTGAGCACACGGAAAAGCTCTGAGTCAGTTTTCATGCCGATCACCTGTGGCGGGAAGCCATAGAGCAGCTCATTGGTGCGGTGACGGTCGTCCTTGGCAAGGCCGGCGATCGGAATCTGCAGATGGAGTTCATCCTCCACAACTTCCCTGACAACATCCATCTGGCCTTTTCCGCCATCGGTGATGATGAGGTCCGGAAGGGGCGTTCCTTCCTCTTTCATGCGACCGTAGCGGCGGCGCACCACCTCCTGCATGGAAGCATAGTCGTCAGGGCCTACCACCGTCTTGATATTATACTTGCGATAGTCTTTCTTCGAGGGCTTCATGCCTTTGTAGACAATGCAAGCCGCTACGGCATCCGTACCGGAGATGTTGGAGTTGTCGAAACATTCTATCTGGTAGGGGAGCCTGGGCAGTTGCAACCGGTCTTGCAGTTCCTTCATCAGCCGTGTCTGTTTTTGTTCGGGATTGAGCTTGTCGCTTTGTTTCAGACGGTCGAATTTGTACTGCTTGCCGTTCATCTCCGAGAGTTCCAAAAGGTGGTGTTTGTCACCCCGCTGCGGCACGGTGAAGGTGGCATCTGTCAGCGTCCAGTCCATCTCAAAGGGCACGATGATCTCCTTCGCCTTGCTTTTGAAGCGCTCACGAATCTCTGGGATGGCTTGTAGCAGCAGGTCCTGATCGGTCTCCTCCAGCTTGCGCTTATACTCATAGGTGAAGCTTTGGTTGATCGTGCCGTTGGTGACATGGATGTAGTTGATAAAGGCGTTCTTCTTCTGATCGTCGTCTGTGATGGTGAAGACGTCGACGTCGTTGATCGTATGGCTGACGACCTCACTCTTGGAGACGAACTCCTGCAGAAGCAGATAACGTTGCTTGAGGCGCTCTGCTTCCTCGAATTTCAACAGTTTGGCGTTGGCCATCATGCGCGTATAGACCCATTCGCTGAGTGCACGCGTGTTGCCTTTGAGCACCTCTCGCGCCTGCCGCATATTCTCCTGGTAGTCCTCGTAGCTCTGCTTGCCGATGCAGCAACCCTCACAGTTGTGGATATGATATTCCAGACAAGGCTTGTATTTGTGCTGTTCCACGCCCTCTCGGGTGATCGGCTGGCGGCAGGAACGTGGCTTAAACGCTCTTTTGATGAGTTCCAACACGTTGTACATGGCCGAGATATGGGGAAAAGGTCCGAAGTAAGTACCGTAGCGCTTGTTGATGTGACGTGTCTTGAAAATACGGGGAAAGTATTCGTTGGTCACGCAAATGCTGGGATAGGTCTTACCGTCTTTGAGCAGTACATTGTAGCGGGGATTGTATTTCTTAATGAGCGCGTTTTCGAGCAGCAGCGCGTCTTCCTCACTGTTGACGACCGAATAGCTGATGTCTTCTATCTTGCTCACCAATACCTTGGTCTTAAAGCGATCTACTTCTTTATGGAAATAAGTGGAGACACGGCTTTTGAGTTTCTTTGCCTTACCTACATATATGATGACATGATCCTTGTCATAGAACTGATAGGAGCCTGGTTTCTCTGGCATATTAAGTACAATGTTCTTGAGTTTTGCCAGTCTCTTGTCGTTTTCTTCTCTTGTCATGGTCGTCTTTACCTTTATCTACTATATATAAGCATGTTGTCAGTTTCACGTGAAACAAATACTGTAAGCCTATTGATTCCGTCTGCATCCGTCGTGTAGCGGGTCATAAACGGCTTTGCTTCTCTTTGCATTGAGGGCTGCGTTGGCGCGCAGCATTTGTTTCTGCTAATTTCACTTCGATTATAGGCTAAAAGGCCAAGACCGTTTTGGCGGTCTTGGCTTTGTGATTTTGAAGTCTATCAGAACTGCAAGAGGCTTGTAACCTCAATGTCCTTGTCGAAGATGTCGCGTGCGTGGAGAAATTCGGATTGCAATTCTATGATGAAGTTGCAATATATCTTCTTGGGATGAAACTTCTTGACGAGGTCGCAAGCAGCCTTCATTGTGCCGCCCGTGGCAAGGAGATCATCATGGAGCAGCACCACGTCGTCGGGCGTAATAGCGTCTTTATGGATTTCGATCGTGTCGGCACCATATTCTTTGGCGTAGCTTTGCTGGATTGTCTCGCAGGGGAGTTTGCCCGGCTTGCGGCAAAGAACGATGCCGGCGTGAAGAAGGTAGGCAGCAGCAGAACTGAGGACGAAGCCTCTGCTCTCTATGCCCACGATCTTAGTAATGCCTTTGTCCTTGTAGAGATCATACATGGCATTGCTCAGTTCTTGAATGCATTCGGGACTCTTAAACATCGTTGTTATATCCCTGAAATGAACTCCTTTAATCGGCCAGTCAGGAATGACACGCAGATTATCCAATAAGATTTGTTTGTTCATCTTTTACGTTTTACTTTAATGATTAAGTGGCTTTATTTCAATATCTTATACGTTTTACAGTTTCACGTGAAACTTTTATGATTTCCGTCCAATTGATCTTGAAGTGTGAGAAGAGCGGCAGCTCGTGCTTATCTCCCCATCATCACGAGTAGCACATTGATGTCGCTTGGTGATACACCCGGTATGCGGCTGGCCTGAGCAAGTGTTTCCGGATCGATATGCTCAAGTTTTTGACGACCCTCCGTGCTGATTTCCTGAATTTCGCTGTACTTGAAATGACCACGGATTTTAATGCCTTCTAAGCGGTGCATCTTATCTGCGACGATTTTCTCACGCTCAATGTATCCCTTATATTTCATCTTGATCTCGGCAGCTTCTGCGATTTCTTCTTTTCTGTTCTCGGGCGATTCAAGTACTGCTTTCAGTTCGGGTAATACTTCAGCGATATTTTTCAGCGATAACTGCGGGCGGGCGACAAGGTCTGAAATTTTGCAACTAAAGTGGAGTGGGGTGGATCCGAGCGCTTCCAGTGCGCTATTGATATCGTGTGGTTTTACGTTTGTGGTGCTGCAATAGTTGATGATTTGGTCGATACCCGCTTTTTTCTGCAACCACCAGTCAAGGCGATCACGCTTTGCAAGACCTAAATGATAGGATTTCTCCGTCAGTCGTGCGTCGGCATCGTCCTGTCTGAGGAGGATGCGGTACTCGGCTCTTGAGGTGAACATGCGGTAAGGCTCGTCGACACCCTTCGTCGTCAGGTCATCGATCAGTACACCGATGTAGCTCTCGTCCCTGTCCATCACGAAAGGTTCGCCGCCACCGCAATGGATGGCAGCATTGATTCCTGCCACGGTGCCCTGGCCTCCGGCTTCCTCGTATCCCGTCGTACCGTTGACTTGTCCGGCGAAGTACAATCCCTTAATGACCTTTGACTCCAACGAGTGATCGAGTTGTGTCGGATCGAAATAATCATATTCGATGGCATAACCGGGACGGTAAGCCTTCGCGTTGCGCAGTGCGGGAATCTGCCGAAGAGCGCGCAGCTGTGTCTCCATCGGCATGGAGGATGAGAAACCGTTGAGATACATCTCGTTGGTGTCCTCGCCTTCCGGCTCGATGAACAGCGGATGCTGGTCCTTGTCGGGGAATGTGACGAGCTTCGTCTCTATGCTCGGGCAGTAGCGCGGACCGGTGGACAGTATCTGTCCGTTGAACAGCGGAGAATTGTCGAGGTCGGCTTTCAGTATGTCGTGTACGCTCTTATTGGTGTAGCAAGTCCAGCAGGGCAACTGCTTCAGAATGCGGTGTGGCGCCATGTAACTGAACTGATGAAAGTCTGCTTCGCCGTCTTGTCGCTCGGTATCTTCGAAATGTATCGTGCGCTTGTCGAGCCGCACGGGCGTACCTGTCTTCATTCTTGCGGAGCGAATGCCCCATCGTGTGATCGACTCCGTAAGGTGCGCGACGGCCGGTTCGGCGCAGCGTCCGCCCGGAACCTTATGCCGTCCGACGTGCATCAAACCATTGAGAAAGGTGCCGGCCGTAATGACGACGCTCTTTGCGTGGATCTCCACGCCCCATATCGTGCGCACACCGACGGCCTTCCCGTTCTCTACGAGCAGTTCGTCTGCCTGATCTTGCCAGATGTCGAGGTTCGGGGTGCAGTCGAGTGTAGACCGCCACCTCCAGATAAACTTTCCCCTGTCGCACTGCGCGCGCGGTGACCACACGGCAGGACCTTTGCCGCGGTTGAGCATACGGAACTGTATGGCGGTGGCATCAGTAACCTTTGCCATCTGTCCGCCGAGCGCGTCGATTTCCCTTACGATCTGCCCTTTCGCGATACCACCTACGGCAGGGTTGCAACTCATCTGTCCGATCTTGTTCATGTCCATCGTCACCAGCAGCGTCTTGGCGCCTATGTTGGCTGCTGCCGTGGCGGCCTCGCATCCGGCATGGCCTCCGCCGATGACGATAACATCATAGTATAATTCCATGTTTCTGTCTTTTTTGGCAAAAGTAAGAAATTAAATTCAATTTTTATCGCTTTTGCTTTGAATTATCGCTAAAATATAGTATTTTTGCATACTGAAAACGGCACCTCCTACTATATATAAGGTATAGGGGGATGGAATGCTGCACTCAGATGGATGCTTAAAAGTGTTAATATCGGATTTATCTAACAGTTAAATAATTAAAAGTCAATCATTTATGTGGTTAATCAATTCTCCGATTGGTAGAAAAGTTGTGATGTCGGTGACCGGCATCTGCCTTATTCTATTCTTGACTTTCCACTGCTGCATGAATGTTGCCGCATTCTTCTCCGGGGATGCGTACAACACGGTTTGCGGTTTTTTGGGAAGCAACTGGTATGCAGTGGCTGGTACTTTGGGCCTGGCTTTCTTGGCCGTGTGTCACATCGTCTACGCTTTCATCCTGACAGCTCAGAACCGTCGTGCACGTGGTGAGCAGCGCTATGAGGTGACAAGCCGCCGTCCTGAGGTGAGCTGGGCTTCGCAGAACATGCTCGTGCTCGGTCTGATCATCCTCATCGGCATCGTGCTCCACCTTTACAACTTCTGGGGTCACATGATGTTTGCAGAGCTTGCTGGCATCGAGGTCGCACACGATCCTGCTGACGGCTTCGCCTGGATTCAGGACACTTTCTCCAATCCTCTGTTCTCTATTCTGTATCTGATCTGGATCTGCGCCATCTGGTTCCACCTCTCTCACGGCTTCTGGAGCGCTATGCAGACACTGGGATGGAGCGGCAAGATTTGGCTGAAGCGCTGGCAGTGCATCGGTCTGGTATATGTCACCATCCTCATGGCTGTCTTTGCCTTCTTGATTCTGTCCTTTTGGCTCGGCTTTGCCCCCAGCATGTGCAATGCTTAAATCCGATTCCTTACATCATTTATCATTAGCATCAACTAATTATGTCACAAATAGATTCTAAGATTCCTGAAGGCCCTTTGGCTGAAAAATGGACCAACTATAAAGCGCATCAGAAACTGGTCAACCCCGCCAACAAGCGTAAGCTGAGCATCATCGTCGTGGGTACCGGTCTGGCTGGTGCCAGTGCTGCTGCCTCTCTGGGTGAGATGGGCTTCCATGTGATTAACTTCTGTATCCAGGATTCACCCCGTCGCGCTCACTCTATCGCGGCTCAGGGTGGTATCAATGCCGCAAAGAACTACCAGAACGATGGCGACTGCGTCTACCGTCTGTTCTACGATACGATCAAAGGTGGTGACTACCGCGCACGTGAGGCCAACGTCTATCGTCTGGCTGAGGTCAGTGCAAACATCATCGACCAGTGCGTCGCACAGGGCGTGCCTTTCGCACGTGAGTATGGTGGCATGCTCGCCAACCGCTCTTTCGGTGGTGTGCAGGTCAGCCGTACATTCTATGCCAAGGGTCAGACCGGCCAGCAGCTGTTGCTCGGCGCTTACTCTTCTCTGATGAAAGAGGTCAACCGCGGTAGCGTGGAGCTCCACACTCGTACCGAGATGGAGGATGTCGTTATCATCGACGGTCGCGCACGCGGCATCATTGCCAAGAACCTGGTAACCGGTAAGCTCGAGCGCTACTCCGCTCACGCTGTCTGCCTCGCTACCGGTGGATACGGAAATACTTACTTCCTCTCCACCAACGCCATGGGCTGCAACTGCACCGCTGCACTGCAGGCTTATCGCAAGGGCGCTTACTTCGCTAACCCCTGCTTCGTTCAGATCCACCCGACTTGTATTCCTGTACATGGTGACAAGCAGAGTAAGCTGACGCTGATGTCCGAGTCTCTGCGTAACGACGGCCGTATCTGGGTACCGAAGAAGCTTGAGGACGCTCAGAAACTCCAGCGTGGTGAGATCAAGGGTCGTGACATTCCAGAGGAAGACCGTGACTACTACTTGGAGCGCCGTTATCCTGCCTTCGGTAATCTCGTGCCCCGTGACGTGGCTTCCCGTGCCGCTAAGGAGCGTACCGACAAGGGCTATGGCGTGAACAACACCGGTCTGGCTGTGTTCCTCGATTTCTCCGAGGCTTTCCAGCGCCTGGGCCGTGACGTTGTAGACCAGCGTTATGGCAACCTCTTCGATATGTATCAGGAGATCACCGACGTTGATCCGCACGATAACCCGATGATGATCTTCCCCGCTATCCACTATACGATGGGTGGTCTGTGGGTAGACTATGAGTTGCAGACTTCCATCAAGGGTCTCTTCGCTCTGGGTGAGTGCAACTTCTCTGACCACGGTGCTAACCGTCTGGGTGCTTCTGCTTTGATGCAGGGCTTGAGTGACGGCTACTTCGTGATTCCTTATACTATGCAGAACTATCTGTCTGACCAGATCACTGTGCCTTTGTACAGCACCGGCCGTCCGGAGTTCGAGGAGGCTGAGAAAGGCGTGGAGGCTGAGATGCAGCGCCTGATGAACACCAAGTACCACGACCAGAGTGTCGACTCCATCCATAAGAAGCTCTACGGCATCATGTGGGACTACGTCGGTATGGCACGTAACAAGGAGGGACTGGAAAAGGCTCTGAAGATGCTCAAGGACATCCGCGTAGAGTTTGACGAGCATGTGCGCATCCCTGGTACTCGCGAGGGTCTGAACGTGGAGCTTGACAAGGCTATCCATCTGCGTGACTTCATCACCATGGGCGAGCTGATCGCTTATGATGCCCTGAACCGTAACGAAAGCTGCGGTGGACACTTCCGCGAGGAGAGCCAGACCGAGGACGGCGAGGCTAAGCGTGATGACGAGAACTACATGTATGTGGCTTGCTGGAAGTACAACGGCTCTGACGAGACGGCTCCTGAACTGCTCAAGGAAGACCTGAACTATCAGTACATCAAGGTTCAGACGAGAAACTATAAATCTTAATTAAGGAATCAAGACAATGGATACAAATATTTCATTCACACTGAAAGTATGGCGTCAGAATGGCCCCACGGCTGAGGGTCACTTTGATACCTTTGAGATGAAGGATATCCCTGGCGACACCTCTTTCCTGGAGATGCTGGACATCCTCAACGAGCAGCTCATCGAGGCCAACAAAGAGCCGTTCGTCTTTGACCACGACTGCCGCGAGGGTATCTGCGGTATGTGCTCGCTCTACATCAACGGTCATCCTCACGGACCTGCTCAGGGAGCTACTACTTGCCAGCTCTATATGCGTCGTTTCCACGATGGTGACGTGATCACTGTGGAGCCCTGGCGTTCTGCTGCCTTCCCTGTCATCAAGGACTGTATGGTCGACCGCTCTGCTTTTGACAAGATCATCGCCGCTGGCGGTTACACCTCTGTGCGCACTGGTCAGGCTCAGGATGCCAATGCCATCCTCATTCCTAAGCAGGATGCCGACGAGGCTATGGACTGCGCTACCTGCATCGGCTGTGGCGCTTGCGTAGCTGCCTGCAAGAATGGCTCTGCCATGCTCTTCGTCAGCTCCAAGGTGAGCCAGTTCGCTCTGCTGCCACAAGGCCGTCCTGAGGCTGCTAAGCGGGCCAAGGCTATGGTCGCTAAGATGGAGGAACTCGGCTTCGGTAACTGCACCAACACCCGCGCCTGCGAGGCTGAGTGCCCGAAGAACGAGTCTATCGCCAACATCGCACGTCTCAACCGCGAGTTTATCAAGGCTAAGCTGGCTGACTAAGTCATGCCTATGTTGCTGACTAAGTCACGTATATATAAATAAGGAGTCCAAGCGCAAGCAGGACTCCTTATTTTATGAGTCGACACACTTATAAGTGCTGGTCAGCATTACGTAAGCGTCAGTCAACAGGCTGTAAGCATGATAAATAGAGGCTATAGGCTTTAGGCAACGATGCTTAGTTCATTATAAAACAACGAGGGTCGACCCTCACCGGATCGACCCCTCTCTCTGTTTCTTCAATAGGATTGAATTAATACTTATTGATACCATATCTCTCCACCAAGATTTTGGCAGAGACTTTCTTCTTCATTCTTTTTCCTTTGGATGTCTTCCTCTTGGAAGATGCCAGCTAGGTTTTTACTACTCGTTTTCATGGTTCTATTAAATAGATTGGATATAAAGCTTCACATTGCAAATATAGAAAATATATTTGATATGACCAAATATATTGCGATAATTTTGCGTTATATAATAATAATAATTGTTCTGTTTTTGAATATTTTATGTGTAATATTGTAATAACTGACTTTGTATTGCAACATCGTGAGGACGACGTGAGACAACTTGCCTTGCAGGCCGACAGGTATCCAGAGGTGGATATGTCATATGTGCTGAACCAGATCGCGGGGTGGAAAAAGGCTGTGGAGAAGGTGCCAAGGTGGGCTGCTTGCAAGGACATCATCTATCCTCCTCATCTCAATATGGAACAATGTAGCTCGCAGGCAACGGCGGAATATAAGCAGCGACTCATAGCGACGATACTTGGAGAACAGAGTAGGGATACGACCCTCGTGGATCTCACAGGCGGCTGGGGCGTTGATTTCTCGTTTCTGGCACAGGCTTTTGGCAAAGCGGTATATGTGGAGCGTGACGGGCATTTGTGCCGTCTGGCACGCCATAATATGCCTTGTCTGGGCTTGCCCGATGCTGTTATTGTCAACGACGACAGCATGAAGTTTCTTGCAGACTTGCAGGATGATGTCCGGCGTTTCTTCTTCATAGATCCGGCCCGGCGTGATGTGCAGGGAAGAAAGGTCGCCGGAATGGAGACTTGCACGCCGGATGTGTTACAGCTCTTCGACAGGATGATGCTACTGTCTACGGGAGTGATGATGAAGCTCTCGCCGATGCTTGACTGGCATGAGGCTGTCAGACAACTGAGGAAAGCCACTTCGCAAGCCGTGTCCTTTGACGTGCATATACTCTCTGTGCATAATGAGTGCAAGGAACTGTTGTTGGTGGCTACGCATCATCAACACCCATTGACAGTGACCTGCGTCAACGATAGCAAGACATTTACATATAATGCGGAGAAAGAGATGCCGACTGCCGTCCGCTACTGCAATGCTGAGCAACTACAGGACTATCGTTTCTTGTATGCCCCAAATGCCAGTCTGATGAAGGCCGGATGTTTCTCTGAACTGTGTGCGAAATATGATTTGGACATGGCAGACGCCAATTCTCATCTGTACCTTTCACATGAGATGATTCCGGACTTCCCCGGCCGTCAGTTTGAAATCTTGGCCATTTCATCGCTCAATAAGCGTGAAGTGAAACTGGCGCTGAAAGACGTTGACCAGGCCAACGTGGCTGTGCGCAACTTTCCCATGACCGCTGTGGAGCTTCGCAAACGGCTCCGTCTGCGTGATGGGGGCAATAGCTATATATTTGCTACCACCATCCGGCACAAGCATCTCTTGTTCTTGTGTCGCCCTGTCTCATAATTCTGCAACAGGATCCCGTCTTTCCTGCAACAGTATCCCGTCTTTCCTGCAATTGTGTCTCTTCTTTCCTTCAACATCGTGAGGGTGTCTTCTCGATTCTCCTTAAACGTAGTATTCTTTCAGCAGAAGGTAGAGGTCGGCCTGTTGAATAGAAATTGTTAATTTGATCAATACCCTTTGCTATTTGACTTAAAATCACTACCTTTGCAAGTCTTTAATCGTTAAATATAAGAGATTCATTCATGTCTGTAGAAATAAAGAAGGTAGAGACACGCAAAGAGCTCGCCACATTTATAGATTTCCACTATGACCTTTATGCAGGTTGCCCTTACGATGTGCCTAATCTGTTCATTGATGAGATGGCAACATTGCGCAAAGACAAGAATGTGGCTTTTGACTTCTGTGAGGCAGAATATTATCTTGCTTACAAGGATGGGAAGTTGGCTGGTCGTGTGGCTGCCATTATCAATCATCGCGCCAATGAACGGTGGAACGTCAAAGACGTGCGTTTTGGGTGGATCGACTTCATTGATGACATTGAAGTAAGCCAGGCGTTGCTCGATGCTGTGGCTGAATATGGGCGCAAGAAAGGTATGAACTCTGTCGTCGGACCGCTTGGATTTACCGACCTCGACCCTGAAGGCATGCTCACCTGGGGCTTTGATAAGCTCGGAACCATGCCTACCATCTACAACTATGCTTACTATCCCGAGCACATGGAAAAGCTGGGCGGTTGGGAGAAAGACAACGACTATGTAGAATATTACATGCCTGTGCCTGATAAGGTGCCCGAGAAATATGAGAAGCTCGCCACGATTGTGGAGAAGAGATACAATCTGCACGTGAAGAAGATCACCAAGGCAGACATACGCAACGGCTATGCCCATGAGGTCTTCCGTGTCATCAATGAGACATATAAAGACCTGTATGGTTTCGTGACGCTTACGGAGCGACAGATCGATCAATACGTCAAGTCGTATATGCCCGCCTTGGATCTCAATCTCGTAACGGTGATTGTTGACAGCAACAACAATGACCGTATCGCCGGAGTAGGCATCACCATGCCTTCGCTGTCGCACGCCATGCAGAAGTGCCATCGTGGACGCTTGCTGCCATTTGGCTGGTGGCATGTGCTGAGAGCGGCCAAATTCCACAAGACCGATGGCGTGGACTTGCTGCTCATCGGCTTCCGTCCTGAATACCGCGCCAAAGGAGCCAACGCACTGCTCTTCGCCGATCTGATCCCAAGATACATCGACTATGGTATCAAGTGGGGAGAATCGCAGGTGGAGATGGAAAGCAACAGTGGCGTGCAAAGCCAATGGAGCGCGTTGGAACACATCAATCATAAGCGTCGTCGTTGCTATCGCAAGGCTATCGACTGACGCGATCATATTGTAACCCCCTCATCCTGTCATAACTAAATGTCTGAAAATAAAAATAATACCAACAAAACGCAGGAACAGCCCACAGTGGCTTACACAGATGACAACATACGTCACCTCAGTGACATGGAGCATGTGCGCACACGTCCCGGTATGTATATCGGGCGCTTGGGCGACGGCTCACTGCCTGAGGATGGCGTGTATGTGTTGTTAAAGGAAGTCATCGACAACTCTATAGATGAGTTCAAGATGCATGCAGGAGACCGCATAGAAGTGGATATCATTGACAATCTGTGTGTCTCTGTCCGTGACTATGGACGTGGCATCCCTCAGGGCAAGCTCGTCGAAGCGGTCTCTGTGCTCAATACAGGAGGTAAATACGATTCCAAAGCTTTTAAGAAAAGTGTGGGACTGAATGGCGTCGGCGTCAAGGCCGTCAATGCTTTGAGTTCCCGCTTTGAGGTGAAGAGCTATCGCGACGGTACGGTGCGCTGCCTGGTCTTTGAGAAAGGTGTGCTGAAGGAAGACCATACCGAAGAGACTCAGGACGAGAATGGTACCTATATCTTCTTCCAGCCTGATGATACGCTGTTTAAGAACTATTCGTTCCATGACGAGTTTGTGGAGACCATGCTCCGCAACTATACCTACCTCAACTCCGGTCTGACGATCATGTACAACGGGCGGCGTATCAAGAGCCGCAATGGTTTGGAGGACCTGCTGGTTGACAATATGACTGTCGATCCGCTCTATCCTATCGTGCACATCAAGGGAGAGGATATTGAGATCGCCTTTACCCATACCAATCAGTATGGTGAGGAATATCATAGCTTTGTCAATGGACAGCATACCACACAGGGCGGTACGCATCAGAGTGCTTTCAAAGAGCATATTGCCAAAACGATTAAGGAGTTCTTCGATAAGAACTACGAGTACACCGATATCCGCAATGGTATTGTTGCAGCCATCGCCATCAATGTAGAGGAGCCAGTGTTTGAGAGTCAGACAAAGATCAAGCTTGGCTCTACACTCATGGAACCCGGCGGCGAGACTATCAACAAGTATGTCGGTGATTTTATCAAGCGTGAGGTCGACAACTACCTGCATATCCATAAAGAGGACGTTGCTGACGTGCTTGAAAACAAGGTCAAGGAGAGTGAACGCGAGCGTAAGGCGATGGCCGGAGTCACCAAGTTGGCACGTGAGCGTGCCAAGAAAGCCAACCTTCACAACCGCAAGCTTCGCGACTGTCGCATTCATTTCTGTGATGTCCGTGACGATCGCAAGGAGGAATCCTCCATCTTTATCACCGAGGGAGACTCCGCAAGTGGTAGCATCACCAAGAGTCGCGATGTCAACACGCAGGCTGTCTTCTCACTGAGAGGAAAGCCACTTAACTGCTTCGGCCTGTCTAAGAAGGTGGTCTATGAAAACGAAGAGTTCAACCTCCTTCAGGCAGCCTTGGACATTGAGGACGGACTCGACGACCTGAGATATAATAAGGTGATCGTGGCCACCGATGCTGATGTCGATGGCATGCACATCCGTTTGCTGGTCATCACCTTCTTCTTGCAGTTCTATCCCGAGCTGATCAAGAAGGGCCATGTCTATGTTTTGCAGACGCCACTCTTCCGTGTGCGCAACCGTCGTTCTAAGATCAAGAACAAACAAGTCATCGCTAACGCAGACGCCAAATTGCTTAAGAATGAGAAGAAGAGCGACTTCGTTACCCGTTATTGCTATACCGAACAGGAGCGTCTTGACGCGATTCGCGACCTCGGACCAGACCCAGAGATCACGCGATTCAAGGGTTTGGGTGAGATCTCTCCCGATGAGTTTGCCCATTTCATCGGTCCGGACATACGACTCGAGCAGGTCACCTTGCACAAGAACGACCAAGTGCAGAAACTTCTGGAATACTATATGGGCAAGAATACCATGGAGCGTCAGAACTTCATCATTGATAATTTAGTGATCGAGGAGGATAAGCCCGAAGGTGAAGAAGAGGCGAATGCCGATGATGGCGAATAAGCGTATCTATGATAGGCAAGGAAGACATCTTTGATCAACAAGGAATATCTTCCTTATTGATAAGGAAGATATTTTTAATAAATAAGGATGGTGTCTCTTGTCAACCAAGGCAAAGAAAAGGATATAATACCAGAAGGGAAAGGAGGACATGACGGTTTATGAATCAAGATCAGAATCAACGTATAGGTCTGTTTGTAGGTTCCTTTGATCCGTTTACGATAGGTCACGACGAGATCGTGCGGCGGGCGTTGCCACTATTCGATAAACTGGTCATTGGAGTGGGGGATAATCCCCGCAAGCAGCATGCTTATTCGATAGAAGAGCGCGTAAACGCCATTCAGAGACTCTACAGCGACGAGAAAAGCATCGAGGTGGTACCATATAACGATTTGGCCATAGACCTTGCTCAGCGCGTCGGAGCGCATTATGTCGTCAAAGGCGTGAGGTCGATACAAGATTTCGAGTATGAGCGTGTGCAGGCAGACTACAACCGTAAGCTGGGCGGTTTGGAAACCCTGCTGATCTATGCCAGCCCGGAGATGACAAGCATCTCGTCTACCGCCTATCGTGAGCTCGTCCACTTCCACAAAGACGCTTCCTGGATGTTGCCGGGAGGAAAGAAACGGGAATAAAGTGTTTAGGAGTTATGTAGACTCTTGAAGTTTGTACCCTGTAAATAGACTTTTAATCCACAACAATATGATTAGTTATCAGTCAGACGGCGTAAAGATGCCGGAGTTCAATCATCGTTCTACCACAGCTTGGATCAAGGCTGTAGCTGCCATCTATGGTCGGCGGGTAGGAGAGATTGGCTATATGTTTGTCAGCGACGAGAAGATTCTTGAGGTCAACAACCAGTATCTTGGGCACGACTATTACACCGACATCATCACGTTTGACTATGATGAGGGTGACGTGATCAATGGTGACATGGTCATCTCGCTGGACACGGTACGCAGCAATGCCGAGCAGTTTGGCAAGGCCTACGATGATGAGCTGCACCGTGTCATTATTCATGGCATCCTGCATCTCTGTGGCATCAATGACAAAGGGCCTGGTGAGCGTGAGATCATGGAAGCCAATGAGGACAAGGCTTTGGCCATGCTCCCTAAGTATTTGGGCTGACCCTGCGTCCGCAAGCGTAGTTTGTGTGTCTCTTGTATTTTTCGCGCAAGCCTGCTAATGGCTCTATCGCGTTCCGATTAAAGCCTTATAGCGCGCTTATAATGGTTCTATGAACCGTTTCAAAGGCTTGATGGCCTGTTGATAAAGGTTCTATGGCTTGTTGTTGTCTGTTCTATGGCTTGTTGATGTCGGTTCTATAGAGCGTATCTGGCGATAATTTCCCGACCTCATTAATATAGAAAGCGCCCCACCTTCTTGCTTGGAAGGTGGGGCGTCTTTGTTATTTCTTTCTGTATTCAGTGGGTGTCATGCCGTATTTCTTCACGAATATTCTGTAGAATGTCTGTGGTGCTGGGATGCCGCATTCACGTGCCACGGCTTCAACAGAGTATTCTTGATGCTCTTTGAGCAACTTCACGGCAAAGTCCAGCCGGAGGTTGTTGACGTAGTTGACAAAGTTGGTGCCTGCAAAGCGGACGAAGAGCTGACCAAACTTATTTCTGGGCACATACACCCGATTCGTCACATCTTCACGCGAGAGGCGTGGCTGGAGGAACATCTTCTCATGGATAATGTAATATTCAATGCGCTGGAAGAGAGCCTCGTCAAGGTCAATCGGGTTTGGCATAATCGTTGTTTTATATAGTTATTTAATGTAGCAAATTTAATCATTAAATAATTATCCACCAACGATTTTGCACCTATTGTTCTCTCAAAACAGCACATAATGTTTAAATTGTGAATGATTGAGACACAGTTTTAAGCATTGTTGACAGTATATTACCGCTCTATGCTTATTATTTGTAGTGCTTTGCTGATAATTTTGTTTTTTTCGTTTACAATTTGGAAATATTCATTCATGTCCCAAATATCCCTTGCGACAAGTGCTTTTAGCTGAGTTTTGAGATAGGGAAGCGTTTGCTGGAGTTCCTTTTCATCTTTCGGCTCAATCTTCTGTTTCTTACCGTCAGCCAGAATACTGTCAACGAGCGCCTGAGGTACAGTGTATTGCTGTAGGAAATTGCTGAAAGACTTATATTGACTCTTCAGTTCCTTGCGGTTGTCGTCAATGTATTTCAAGTTGTGTTTGATGACGATCCCTTTCGCCATCAGCTGTCGATGGAGACGTGTGTACAGTGTGGTGTCCAATGGCACGAAGTAGTCTGGCATGATGCCGCCGCCGCCATACACTGTGCGGTGCTTGCGGATCGTGTAGAACTTCAGCGAGTCGGCAAAATGGATGCTGTCGGCAGAGTAGAGTTCACCGTGTTTGTAGCGGTCATCCAGTTCCATTTCATAATCTTTCAAGTCTCCTTTTTTATATGGCTTTTGGATGCAACGACCGGACGGCGTGTAATAGTGAGCGATCGTCAGGCGCATCATGCTACCGTCAGCAAAGGGTATCGGACGCTGCACAAGGCCTTTG
Source organism: uncultured Prevotella sp. (assembly GCA_900540375.1). Taxonomy (GTDB): domain Bacteria; phylum Bacteroidota; class Bacteroidia; order Bacteroidales; family Bacteroidaceae; genus Prevotella. The sequence continues at coordinate 58,394 of UQFS01000003.1, read as the reverse complement.
CCAAAGCTGCGGCGGCCGACGACCATACCGCGGTCTTGGTCTTGTATGGCACCGGTGACGATCTCTGCCGCAGAGGCCGTGAACTCGTTGACGAGTACGATTACCTTTCCGTCCAGGAGATGTCCGTTGCCTTTAGCCCTGTATTCCTCTCTGGGCACGCGCCGGCCTATCGTGTAGACGATCAGATCGTTCTTCTTCAAGAATTCGTTGGCGATGTCCACAGCGGCATTCAGATAGCCCCCACCGTTCTCTTCCAAGTCCAGTATCATGTCTTTCATACCTTGTCCTTTCAGCGTGTTCACAGCCGTCATAAACTCATCGTAGGTAGTGGCTCCGAAGCTGCCGATACGGATATATCCCACGTGAGGCTTGATCATATAGAAGGCGTCGAGCGTTTTCACCGGGATCTTGTCTCTGACAACATCAAAATACAGCGTGCCGGTAATGCCGCGGCGCACAATGCCAAGTTTCACATGAGTAGCCTTAGGGCCACGCAGGCGCTTCATCATCTCTTCCTGTGGCATTTTCACGCCTGCGATAGCCGTGTCGTTGACGCTGATGATGCGGTCACCGGCCATAATGCCGACCTTTTCCGACGGGCCTTTCGACACGGGTTGTATGACCAACAGCGTGTCGGACTGGATGTTGAACTGCACACCGATACCCTCAAACGAGCCGTTGAGGGACTCAGAGAGCGCCTTGGCTTCCTTGGCGGAAGAATAGGAGGAGTGCGGATCGAGCTTTTCCAGCATGCCGCGGATGCCGTCCTCAACGAGTTTCTGCTCGTTGACAGAATCGACATAGAGATTGCTGATCGCCATCTCCGCTATTTGCAGTTTGCGTAAGGGACTGTTCGACCCAAAGTTGAGCTGCATGCGTTGTGCCTGCACTGCCGCAGGACAGAGCATCGAGAGGCCTAACGCCAAGGTTATAAAATATTTCTTGATGTTCATCATTCTTTTTTTATCTAAGTCTAAACGATCTTTCTTTTAATTATTTTTCTTACCATAATACAAGTAGCGGCTTGGCGTTTTCAAGTACCATACCCGTAAGAGGATAGCTCACTCCTTATATATATAAGGTCAAATCCTTTATATATAATAGGTCACATTTCTTGTTTATGTTTAGAACAGCTCGGGCTGCATAGGGTTAGCCGAACGGATGTCCCGACCTAAATGCTCGTAAGCCAATGCTGTCGCCATGCGTCCGCGTGGTGTGCGCTTGATAAATCCCTCCATGATCAGGAACGGCTCATAGACTTCCTCCACCGTGTCGGCATCCTCTCCGATGGCTGTGGCAATGGTAGAGACACCGACGGGACCACCACGGAACTTGTCGATGATCGTCAGCAAGATCTTGTTGTCGATCTCGTCAAGACCGTAGGAGTCGATGTTCAGCGCACCCAACGACAGCTGGGCGATGGCGGAGGTGATGGTGCCGTTGCCTTTCACTTGCGCGAAGTCACGCACGCGGCGTAACAGACCGTTGGCGATACGTGGCGTGCCACGGCTGCGCCGTGCGATCTCCATGGCGGCATCGTCTTCGATAGGTACTTTTAGCAGCACGGCCGACCGCTTGATGATTTTCTTCAGCGTCTCCGGGTCGTAGTATTCCAGGTGCATGTTGATGCCAAAGCGGGCACGCAACGGTGCAGTGAGCATACCGGAGCGCGTGGTGGCACCAATCAGCGTGAAGGGATTCAGATCGATCTGTATGCTTCTTGCCGACGGACCCTTGTCTATCATGATGTCAATGCGGTAGTCCTCCATGGCTGAGTAGAGATACTCCTCCACTACGGGCTGCAGCCGGTGTATCTCGTCGATGAAGAGCACGTCGTTGGGCTCCAGCGAGGTGAGGATGCCTGCCAGGTCTCCCGGCTTGTCAAGGACGGGACCGGACGTGATCTTGAAGCCTACGCCGAGCTCATTGGCGATGATATTGCTCAAAGTCGTCTTTCCCAGACCCGGAGGACCGTAGAGAAGTGTGTGGTCGAGGGGCTCGCCGCGGTATTTGGCCGCCTCGACGAAGATGCGCAGGTTGTCCACTACTTTCTGCTGACCATTGAAGTCGTCGAAGCGCAGAGGACGTAGCGCGTTCTCAAATTCTTTCTCTGTAGAGGAGAGCTTTTCCTCATGTATGTCAAAGTCTTCTGCCATTGTTTGTTGATGATTGCTTGCTTGTTAAGGGGACGAGGGGGGGGGAGCAGCTGCATAGCAGCCACATACAGAACCCAGCGGTAGAGAGGAGCAAACGATGCTGCGAGGCTTTGGATCCCGCTCTTTGTTCTTTTTTCCCCGCTCTATGCTTGCGCTTCCCCGCTCTTCAAGTAGGCACGGCACTGTTCGAGGATGTCGGTGAGCGCCTCGACCGTCTCTGCTCTGAGCATGGCGATACGTGTCTGTCGGAAGTTGGGGATACCTTTGAAGATAGGAGAGGCGGCCAGATGACGGCGTGTGTGGAGGATGCCGCGATACTCGTCAATGCGCTCTACATTGATGCGCAGTTGTTCTTCCAGGATGCCGATCTTGTCGTCTATGGTCAGGGGAGCAGGCGCTACGGGAGTGCCGCCCTCTCGACGAGTCTTCTCGGCATCGATATATTGCCGCATTTCTCGGAATATCCAGGGATGACCAAAGGTGGCTCGTCCCACCATGACGGCATCTACACCATAGTTGTCAAAGGCGTCTTCGGCCTCCTGCGGTGTGGTGATGTCGCCATTGCCAATGATTGGGATATGGATACGTGGGTTGTCTTTCACGGCTTTGATGAGTGTCCAGTTAGCATTGCCGGTATACATCTGGCTGCGCGTGCGTCCGTGAATGGTCAGCGCTTGTATGCCGCAGTCCTGCAACTGCTCAGCCAAGTCCGTGATGGTCAGGTTTTCTTTGTCCCATCCCAGTCGCGTTTTTACCGTTACCGGCGTTTTCACGGCTTTGACGACCTCTCTTGTGATGTCAAGCAAGAGCGGAATGTTCTTGAGCATCCCCGCTCCCGCGCCTTTTCCGGCTACCTTCTTCACCGGGCATCCGAAGTTGATGTCGATGATGTCGGGGTGTACCGATTCCACAATTTTAGCCGCCTCGACCATCGAGTCCACGTCTTTGCCATAGATCTGAATGCCTACCGGGCGCTCCTCATCATTGATGTGCATCTTGTCGAGTGTGGACTTGATGCTGCGAATGATCGCGTCGGCAGAGACAAACTCAGTATATACCATAGCCGCCCCAAACCGTTTGCAGAGCATACGGAAGCCCACGTCCGTCACGTCTTCCATGGGAGCGAGGAAGAGCGGGCGTTCACCGAAGTCAATGTTTCCTATCTTCATATATGAGTGCAAAGGTAGCGAAAAAAAGTGGGAAAACCTATTTCAGCAAGTGATAGAATCCTCCTGCATAAGGCTTGACGACTCCTTTCATCTCCAAAGAGAACAGTTTGGCCTGTGTCGTACCGATGTTCAACGCCGTCTTTACAGCGATGATGTTGGCGGGCAGGTCGTTTTGTGCTTGCAGCAGCTTAGTGATCTTTTGTTCCTCCTCGTCGAGCTCCGGAAACATCTGCCGCTCTATTCCTGCCTGTCTCATCTGGTTGATTTGCAGTTCGTCTTGCCATCCCATGGCCTTGACGAAGTCTACCGCTGAAGTAATCAGCGCGGCTCCGTTGTCCCGGATCAGGTGGTTGCAGCCTTCACTGTAGGGCGCGCCTACCGGTCCGGGGAAAGCAAAGACATCACGGTTGTACTCCCTGGAGATGCGCGCCGTGATCAGTCCGCCTCCCTTCTCAGCGCTCTCCACGACGATGGTGGCGTCGCTGAGCCCTGCCGTGATACGGTTTCTGCGCACGAAGTTGAGCTTGTCTATCTTTGTGTGCGTCATATATTCCGTAAGCAGACCGCCGTGAAAGACCATCTCGTTGGCCGTGTCGCGGTGCCGTGGCGGATAGAGGTCGTCGAGACCATGAGCCAGCACGGCCACAGTGTCCATGTTGTTGGCCAATGCGTTGCGGTGCGCATGGATGTCAACGCCATAGGCCAGCCCACTGACGATCAGCGTGTCGGGGCACAGACGACTCAGGTCTGCAAGGAAGCTACGGATGAGATCCTGTCCGTAGGTGGTGCAGTGGCGTGTGCCGACCACCGCGATGACATGTTGCCGGTTGAGGTCTGTCAGTCCCTTGTAGAAGAGCATGAGTGGCGGGTCTGTGCATTCGGTGAGGCGCTTAGGGTATTTGGCGTCATTCATGCACAGCATCTGTATGTCGTGCTCCCGGCAATAGGCCAGTTCCTCCACAGCCCTGGGCCTCATGGCTTCGGCATCTATCAGATCGTCGGCAATGCGCTGAGGCAGACCGGGAAAGGTTGTTTTGAGATGATGGCGTTGCCGGATGATCTCAGTGGCGGATCCCAGTTGCTTATAAAGTTCCACCATCGTGTTGAGATGGAAATAGCTAAGCCGTGTGAGGATGATGGTGTTGATGAGTTCCTCGTCAGTGATCATGCTTAGAGTATAGAGTCTATTTGGAAATATTGTTGTCAGATGCAGTGATGGGCGTGCCGTCCTTTTCAAAGCGCTCGATGACGGGCAGGAAGGCATCGTCGTAGTCCTTGCTCACGCCGAGCCGTCCGTTGATGAGCGTGACCAGTTCAGTGTCGGCATGAAAACAGAGCGCATTGTCGGAGGCGCGGTAGATGTCGTGCTCAAAGACATAGCGTACGCCCTCCTTGTGGAGGTTGAGGCACGACAGAAACTCGTCGTCGCATTTCAGCGGGCGCTTGAATTGCAGTTGCATCCGGGCCACGACAGCGTCCACGCCCTTCTCGTGCAGATCGGCAAAGCTCACGCCGAGGGCACGGAGAAAACGGTGACGCGTATGTTCGGTATAGTGGAGATAGTTGGCGTTGTTGACGATGCCCTCGATGTCGCATTCGTAGTCGCGCACTTCCATACGGGTTTCAAAGAGATAAGACTTCATGAATGATGAATGTTGAATGATGAATATTGAATTATAACAATGTTGAATGATGAGTGTTGAATGATGAATAATTGCATCCGCGCTTACGAACAACGAATAGCATGCTATTATTTACTCATTCTTATTTATACACTATACATTATACATTCTTCAGATATTCGTATCCGAACCGGCAGCGGAGACAGTCCTTGCGGTCGCAGTATTCGTTTTTCAGTTGGATAAGAGCCTGCGAGTCACCGGCGTTTTCTACGTCGAGTCCGCATTTCTTCCACATTCTGACGATATGGTTATCCTCAGCTTTGAGTTCCTCCAGAAAGTCGAAGGCGCGGTCACAGAGCCTGTCGTCCTCTTTGTGCCTGCCGTAAGCGAAGAGCATCGGCACCACCGTGTTGATCGTCAGCACCGTGATAGAGTCTTTCGACAGCCGTTTTTCGGTCTTCTTGCTTTCCGCTCCGAAGGTATAGTGTGTCTCCCAATAGTGTGTCGCTTCCGTGTCGAAGAGTTGCTGCGCCTCTTTCAGCGTCTTACAGTCAATGAGTTGGCTCAGTCCTGTCCGGCGATGATAATAGAGGTTGGCCAGTTGCGAGATGCGTATCGTGGGGAAGTTCTGTGGTCTCAGTCTTAGGAAGCGCCATCGCTGTCCGCTGATTGGCTCCAACGAAAATTTATGTGCAAGATAGAGATACTCGTGTCTCAGCCGCTGGAAGTAAGCGTCTTCCTCAGCTTGCTTTCTGCGTCGTTGCGGCATCTCGTCGGTGTTGAGCATCCCCGCCTGCCCCATGAAGAGTGCCTCAATCTGGAAGAGATTGTCGCGGTGATGGTCTACGTCATGCAAAGGCACGTGGAGCGCCCACTGCTCAAACGCCTCGCTGTTGATGCTGAAACCGAAACTTCGTGCTAATGTCACGAAGTATGCCTGCTCCCAGGAGCCGTTGGCGATGGCTACGCGTTGCCGGATCTTCTCCGTCTTCTGCTCGAGACGCTCGGTTTGCAAAGCGCTCATCCAAGAGTGAACGGTCAGCCGTGATAGTTGCGGAATGATGCGATAGCAGGGCGGGTATTGGTCTTCCTGTAACAGCTCTTGGTAGTGTCTTTCCACCGTCTCGGGTACTTCCATCTCCAATTGCGGCAGCACATCACCGTTGGCCGTCTTCACCTCGGTGTCAGCTTTCCCAGTGACGTGCAGCACCACATTATTATAATGGTCATCCTTCTCATGCCCGTGCAGATACCAGTCTGACGACTTGTCGTGAATCTCCACGTTTCCAACCCACAGCGTGTCGTCGATCCTCACCTTTGCGTTGAAGAAGTCAGGTCCTGCGTTGCGGTTGTGCAGTCCCGGATCAATGACCTCCACGTCTTGTCCGCTGGTGGTCTTGAGTTGTTGTAGTGGGAAGAGCTTGTGCTTCCAGCAGTAGTGCAATAGCTGTTCCATCTGATGGCTTTTATAGTATTTTGGTTTGGAGAATCTTCGCTGACGCAAGGAGACTCATTTGCAAAGATAAGAAAAAATCCCGTATCTGTGTGCTACAGATGCGGAATTTTTCTTTGGCGACAAAAAGATGTAAAGTTTTCTCTTTTTATTTCTTTGTTGATAGTCAGACAGTTGGTTGCGTTTTCTGTCTGCCTGAAAGCTTATTTCAGCACTTTCTTACCGTTGAGGATATAGACGTTGCCGTGGTGCATGGTTTTCACCTCACGACCATCGAGGTCATAGACCTTGCGGTCCTTGCTGGTAGCAGTTTTGGTTTGACTGATACCGGCCTCTGTTTCCTTGTTGATAACGAGGGTATATGTCTTGATTGTCTGCAGGTCGTCAGAGCAGTAGAGCAGTTGCAGCCTGCGCTGAGCATCGGTAGTGCCGAGCTCGCTGACGGCAGCGAAAGAGCCCTTGTTAGCTGTTGTGGCTGCAACAACGGCGTTAGTCGGGTCTTCGGCAGTCGTGCTTACCTTGTCTTTGTCAAGCGTGACGGCTTGCCCATTGACGGTTATTGCCGGCTTGTCTACATTGTAGATGAGGCTGATGTCGTCGACGTAGAGGCTGTCAGTGCTGCCTTTTCCCGGGTCTGCATTTGTGGAGATCGTTACAAGAATGGCTTTTCCGTTTACGTTATTGTTCGTATAGACAAATGGTGCAGTTACTCGCTGCCAAACAAAGCCTTTCGATTCTATCTTTGCGTTTTTAGCAGTTGCAACAACGTTGTTATAAGTTTTACCTGCTTCCTGTGGGTCTTGATAATATGTACCGTCGGTGATAGCTGCGCTGATTGTAGCATAAGGATGCTTGGCAACGGGTGTTTGCTGTTTAAACTTTACCCAAACAGCGATGGAGTCGGGCGTGCCGTCCATGAGTATATAGAATGGATCGCCATTGCCATCCTTGTCAGTTGAACTCATGTCGAGCTGGCTGTGGTTGCTTGGATCTGTAGCAATCATAGAGCCGGCACTGAGTCGGCCTGTTGTCATGGTGCCATTTGCAATGGCAAAGATCATGTTGTGAGAAGTGAGGAGTGCGCTTTGCTTACCTGTAGATTCCGGTCGGACCTCTGATGACCTATACAAATAGGATGAGCCGCCGCCTGCCATCCAAACCCATGGTTGCGTTCCTGTGGCACTTTGGAAGGAGTGCCAAGCATTAGGCTCGTCGCCGCTGCATGTGTTGTCTGGACCTTCTGGGCTTACAAGTGTTGCCGTATGGAAGTCCTCAAACCCGCTGTTAGGCAGCTGATAGTTGTCTCCGAAGGTGACGTGGATGGTCTGTCCCAGCGTCTTCTGCATGTCGATGTCGATGAGCGTATAGAGTTTCCCGTCATTGACAAGCAGTTTCAGATCCAAAGGAATGGTTCCCAGCATAGGGCCCATCCATGTGTCGACATTGGGATCGTCGCCTTTTGTGATAGTAATATCCCGGTGTGTAGACACCACGTCTCCCTTATTGCTCTTTGCAGCTTTGAGGTTGTCGAGCGTGATGTTGCCGATGCCCATGGCCTGTTCTCCGGCTTTGAGCATGAAATTCTTCAAGTTGAAGTTGTAGGTACCATCGCTATTTTTGTCCACGCTGATGGTTGCCGTCTGTCGCGTAGCCGTACCGTTGACGGTCACGACGAGTGCGTCGGTGTAGTCCTTGGCGCTCATGCTCAATGAGGAGAGCAAGGCCAAGGCTAACGAGAGTAATGTTTTCTTCATAATTTAAACCTTTTACTTTAGAAAGAACTAATAATAATATATGTTTCTGATTTCAATGATTTACCGATGTTTGAGCCGATAGCTTACGCCCACAGAGGCGTAGATAGGGTAGAGCGTCTGCTCTACGGCTGTGAAAGCGCTGTGGTGGATGCCGCTGAGTCCCCAGCTGAGGTTGGCAAAGATCGCCGTGCGCTGCCAGATGCGATACTCTCCGCCGACATCCACGCCCCATTGCAGGTGACGCATGTCGTCGCTGAAGTCATAGTCGCCGCGCGTGCTCTCGTCGCCACCGAGAATCACCTTGGCACCCGTAGGATCGCTTACACGCAGATAGCCGTCGTGGGCGTAGCCCGTGAACTTGCGCTGGGTGAGCACCGAGAGATAAGGTCCGGCGTGGAGCGAAAGACGGTTCGTAGCCTGCCAACGGGCGTGCAGAGGGATGGTGAGCATCCACTCCGTCACCTCTGTCGTGACGTCGCCGGTGAACATACCGGCGAGCTTCTCACCGCCACGCACCACTTCCTCGTGGTAGTTCTTCACGCGTGCGTCCTCGTTCATGCCTTTGTTTTCTATTTGCAAACCGAGTGTCAGTCCCCAGCGGTCGTCGAGCGCTTTGTCTGCCTCTACGCCGAGCACCAGGTTAGGTTGCAGCGTGTAGCTGTTGAGACGGCGTATTGATGCCGGCATACCCACGGGTGCCGTACCACCGATGTTGTAGCCGAGATGCATTTTCAGTTCCAGGTTGTCCATCAGTCCTTTGGCCTGAGCGTTAGCGGCAAGGGCGAGCAGGAGCATGAGGGACAGTGCTTTTATCTTGTTCATCGTCATGGTGTCTAAGAGATTATTGTTCTTTCTTGCATGCCAGTCTCACTTTATCGACGCAGAGCGTAGAGCCGATGGCTCCCTCAAACTGGTCACCGTCGGCACTGGACGAGAAGACGATGGTGAGGCTGTAGCCGCGCTGCTTGAGTAGATCAAGGTCGAGGTCGCAGAGAAATTTAAAGTCGATGGAGAATGGTGTCCACTTATCTGTGGGTTTCACCATGCCCATGTCAGCGATGGCGACGATCTGCGGACTTGTCTTCACGTTGTCGCCGTAGAGCGTGACGGCGTTGCCTTGGTCGTCGTGGTTGCGGTAGAGCACGGCGTAGATGGCGGCCTGGTCGGTGCGGTCAGCCACGGCGTTGCCCTTGGGATCCTGGAAGGTAGCTCCCGGTTGATAGGTATAGTAGCCCGTGAGCGTCATCGGCTGTCGGTCGAAGACCTGTCCGAAGTGTGTAGCCTTCATAGCATCTGTCAGCGCACTGGCCATGTCGAAGGTGCCGATGAAGAGGTTTCCGGCAGCGAGTCGCTTGTTGACCATAGCGCCGAAAGGTCCCGTGCTGCGTGTGGTGAGCTTCACGGCCGCACCGTCATAGCCGTTGATTAGCGGTGCCGTCGGATATTCGTCGGGTTTGGCAGAGCCCATGCTGAGGCTGAAACCAGGGCTGCCGTTGGCCCAGTCACCCGCGCTGCTGCCATCGTTGCGCAGGATATGCCAGACGTAATACTTGCCACGCGGCTCCAGTTCGTAGTGCTCGAAGTCGAATTTCACCGTGTCGTTGGTCATGCGTGCCATGGGTCTGATCTCTACCGTGTAGTCGCGGTGCCAGTGTCCGTCCTCCGAGACCACCTGATAGTGCCACTTCCCACCATTCTTCTTGTCGACCTCGCTGCTGGTCATCACTGCCTTGGCACCCGGTGTCAGCCGCAATGTCGGTGTGAGCAGGCTGAGGTCAGACTCGTGTTCGCGTCTTACCTCAAAGGAGATGAGGCTGTCGGTGGACAGCACATCCTTAGCAGTGTCGGACAGCTGATAGAAAGAAGCTAAGGGGTTGTCGGTGTGCAGACTCACGTGCGTGATGTCGCACTCGCTGTTGAGCGGTTCCTCTTTGAAGCAGGAACTGAGCGTCAGCGTAGCAGCCAGCAAGGGCAGTGTGTAGAAGTACTTGTTCATTCTTTGAAAGTGTTATGTGATGGCATATATAGTCCGAAAATATCTACAAAGTTACATGTTTTTTCTTTAAAAGGATGTTACCAAAGGCAGTATTGCGGTTAAAAGTATCTAATGTGGCTCATTTTGAATAATTTAAGCGACAAAAACAACGGCTTTTGCTATAAAATCGCTAATTTTGCAGAAACGTTTAATTCCGGAAATACATGAAAATAGCTTTGATCGGCTACGGCAAGATGGGACATATGATCGAGCAGATCGCCCTGGAGCGTGGCCATGAGATTGTTTGCAAGATTGATGTCGGCAACCAGGACGACTTCGACAGCTCCGCCTTTGCGTCGGCCGACGTCGCCATTGAGTTCACAAACCCTACGGCAGCTTACAGCAACTACCTGCGCGCCTTTGCCCACAATGTCAAGGTGGTGAGCGGTTCCACCGGCTGGATGAAAGACCATAAAGCCGATGTGGAGGCACTCTGCAAGGACGGCAAGCAGACACTCTTCTGGGCCAGCAACTTCTCCATTGGCGTAGCGATCTTCTCGGCCGTCAATAAGTATCTGGCCAAAATCATGAACCAGTTCCCACAGTACGACGTGAAGATGACCGAGACTCACCATATCCATAAGCTCGACGCTCCGTCGGGCACGGCCATCACCTTGGCTGAGGACATCATCGACAACCTCGACCGCAAGAAGTCGTGGAAGGCCGGCACTACCGTATGGGACGACGGCCACGTCGACGGAACGGAGGATCACAAGTCCGACGAACTGCTTGTCGACAGCATCCGTCACGACGAGGTGCCCGGCATCCACTCCATCGCTTACGATTCTGAGGCTGACGGCATCACCATCACCCACGACGCTCACAGCCGCAAGGGCTTTGCGTTCGGTGCCGTTCTCGCCGCCGAGTTCACCAAAGACCATAATGGACTGCTCACCACGAGCGATCTGTTTAAGTTTTAGCCCACCCATAGCCCCTTCCAAGGGAGGGGGAAAAGCAATCCTTAAATGGTAAGTGGATAATTGATAGCGGGATAACTCGTAACTCGTAATTCATAACTCGTAATTCGTAATTAGTATATGATAGATAAGGAAAAAGCTAAGATGAACATGAAGAAGCAGTGGATCAAGTTTGGCGTGGTCACTGCGCTCTATCTGCTCTTCCTCCTGTGGGTGAAGAGTTGGCTGGGACTGATCATCGTCCCGTTCATCTTCGATAACTATATCACCAAAAAAATTCGTTGGGCCTGGTGGAAAGACGCCGAGGGTCCCGTGCGCTTCATCATGAGCTGGGTCGACGCGCTGGTCTTCGCCCTCGTGGCCGTGTACTTCATCAACCTTTTCGCTTTCCAGAACTATGTCATCCCGTCGAGTTCGCTGGAGAAGAGCTTGCTCACGGGCGACTACCTCTTTGTTTCCAAGCTCAGCTACGGTCCCCGCATCCCTGAGACACCGCTTACCATGCCACTCACGCAGCACACGCTGCCCATCATCCATACCAAGAGCTACATCGAGTGGCCGCACTGGGACTATCGCCGCGTGAAAGGCTTGGGCCATGTGAAACTCAACGACATCGTAGTCTTCAACTATCCTGCCGGTGACACCATCCTCACCGAGGAGCAGTTCGCCAACAGCTACTACACAATGTGCTACGACTATGGTATGGAACTCTACCATAATCAGACCCCAAATCCCATCAATCCGGCAACGCTCAACCGCCAGGGACAACTCGACTACTTCAATATGATCTATAACCTGGGCCGCAGCTATATCCAGCAAAACCCGGTGCAATATGGTATGATCGACCACCGTCCCACCGACCGCCGCGAGAACTATGTCAAGCGCTGCGTCGGTCTGCCGGGGCAGACACTGCAGATCAAGAACCGCATCGTCTACCTCAATGGCAAACCCAACAAGGAGCCGGACAACGTGCAGTACTTCTATCATGTCAAGCTCAAGCGTGATCTGCCCGACGACGTACTGAAAGACTTAGGCATCTCCATGGAAGACTTGGGCTATCTCAATCAGGGTGGTGCCATGCCGCTGACCAAGCATGCGGTGAACTATCTCTCCCACCGCAAGGATCTCGTAGCCAGCATCCATATCGTCAACGACGCTGTCACCGGTGATCTCTACCCGATGAATATGGTCACGGGATGGACGCGCGACAACTACGGGCCGATCTGGATTCCGAAGAAGGGAGCCACGGTCAAGCTCAACATGGACAACATTGCCATCTATGAGCGCCCCATCCGTGTCTATGAGCACAACGATCTGGTGGTGAAAAACAACCGCATCTATATCAACGGCAAGCCTGCCAACAGCTATACATTCAAGATGGACTATTACTGGATGATGGGCGACAACCGCCACAACTCCGAGGACTCACGCTACTGGGGCTTCGTACCTGAAGACCATATCGTGGGCAAGCCTATCTTCATCTGGTGGAGTTCCGATCCCGACCGCCATGGTTTCAGTGGCATCCGATGGAACCGGCTCTTCCGCTGGGTAGACAACATCAAGTAATATCGGCCAGCCATGACACGCCCATCGTGGCGTGCCGTGGCTCTTCCGTTTTGGTTCACTCCTTATTATATATAGAGATCTTGCTGAAGCAAACGCTGAAATTTGTCATTGCGCTGTGTCTCACCACTGCTTTCGTGGTGGCCGTGCATGCCTTTGCCTTTGCCGTCTGCACACTCCCTTCCGAGTACGGTAACCAATACCATAAGGGCGATCGTGTGGTGGTGAACAAGCTGGTGCATGACAATTTCCAAAGGGGTGACCTGGTGCTGTACTATCCCGACTGGCATGTCACCAGCCGCTATGCCGACAGCCCGATGAACATCGGACGCATAGAGGCGCTTCCCGGCGACACCATACGGCTGGACAAGGACCGCTTCCGCATCCCTCTGCGCTGCTGTCATAAGTGCCGTTGCATGGACTGCAAGATCTATCTCGTCAACACCGGACAGGGACAAACCCTCGTACATCTCCATCAGATCGTGGGGAAAGCCTACCGCATCACGCTCTAAAACGCTTTCCGCGGTTCCCCGAAACCGTCTTGTATTACGTGCAACCGTTGGGTTTTCCGCTGTTGTGCAGCGGCTCTTCTCTTCATTTATCACTCATCATTCCTCATTCAACATTGAAAGCTCTTCTCTCCGCCACCTATTTTGGCCCCGTGCAATGGTATCAGAAGCTCTATCGCTATGGCCTTTGCTATATCGAGCAGCACGACCACTTCATCAAGCAGACCTATCGCAACCGCTGCGTCATCGCCACGACGCAGGGTACCCAGGCGCTTACCGTTCCCATCGAGCGCTACGACGGCTTGAAATGCGAGATGTGCGACATACGCATCAGCGACCATGGTGCCTGGCGCCATCTCCACTGGAATGCCCTCGTCTCAGCCTACGGTGAGAGTCCCTTCTTCGAGTTCTATGCCGACGACCTACGGCCCTTCTTCGAGAGGAGGTGGCAGTTTCTCTATGACTACGACCTCGCCATCACGGAAAAGATGTGCGAGTTGTTGGACACCCATCCCACACTGAGACGAACAGAAGAGTACATCAAATTGCCCGATTCCACCGCCGCTGAGAATTACAACGATAATTTAATTTCTACCGATGGAATCGCTGATAATCGCACACAATGGGCTGATTATCGTGAAGTAATCCGTCCGAAGCATCCATTGCCCGATGCTGACTTTCAGCCCAAGCCTTACTACCAGGTCTACAAGCAGAAGTTCGGCTTCTTGCCTAACCTCAGTATTCTCGATCTGCTGTTTAATGAAGGCAACGAAGCCGTGCTTTTCCTTTGATGTTTTTTCTGACAAAAGTAGTACTGCGAGAACTTTCAATCCAGAGAAAGCGGGGAGAGAGAATAACGCAAAAAGGAGAGTGAAAACAGCAAAATTGCACAATGAAGAGATGAAAACGGTGAGTTGATGCCATCAACTCGGTAGTTTTACATGGTCAAAGTGCTTTTCTGATGTGGTCAGAAAGGCGAGATGACACGATGAAAAAGGTACTTTGAGCAGAAATTCTCTAGAGAATTTCTGCTCAAAGTACCTTTTCGTGTTTGCAAGAAGAACGTGATTTCTATAAGATGTTGTTTCTCAGTACTTTATAAAAAACCGCCAAAATTCGCGAAATTCGGGCCAAGGAGGGTCTTGTTTCAGAAAATCGCCTGTATTTGGGCGGAAAAATGTCAGTTTATCCAACAAAAGATGCTGCTTGCAACTTGGACTGTGATACTCTTATGCTCGGTTCCTTTTAGTTATAGTTTTGCCATCCGGGGGGGTAGGACAGCCATAAAGGCAGCCCCTACATCAAAACCGCTAGGTCTCATCCTCTACGGGTTTCGCCATTCCCTCCCCTTGGGGAGGGTCAGGGAAGGGCGCTATTTATATATCAACGTGGTCCACCTCTCCGGTGCTATGATGTCTGCTGCCGCCTGCTGGATCTGTTCCGCTGTCACGGCGTCGACTTTCTCGTAGAGCGCGGTGACGTCTTTCTTCCAACCATAGTGGAGGAAGCTCTTGCCGAAGTCCAGGGCAAAGTTCTCACGGTTGTCGCATGCCACACCGATCTGCCCTTTGATCTGCTTCTTTGCGGCGTGGAGCTGACGCTCAGTCAATGGTTGGTTGATGAACTTCTCTACTACACCACGTGTCAGCCGGAGGCACCGTTTGATGTCGTGCTCATCACAACCGAAGTACACGCTCCATATTCCCGTGTCGCCATAGCTGACCATTGTGCTCTCCACGGTATAGACGAGTCCGTTGCGCTCCCGCAGTGCGAGGTTGAGCTTAGCGTTCATTCCCGGTCCGCCGATGATGTTGTTAAGCAGATAGAGAGCGATTCTGCGGTTGTCATGCACGTCATAAGCTCTGTGTCCGACCATTACATGAGCCTGATGCGTCTGTTTATCAATGATATACGTGCTACCTGACAACAATTCATCTTTTTGTCGCAGTTTGCCTTCCAAGGCGTTTTCGGCCTTCTTATCTTTTTGGTGTAGAAGGTTGCTGGCGCCGCTTTTGACCTCTTCCTCTTTTTGTCGCAGTTGCTCAGATGGGGCTGCTGATGTATCGGACGAGGAAGAAGCAGAAGAAAGTAGCAGCCGGTCTTGATCTGCACCCTTTCGGGTGTTCAAGTCCTTCGTCGCTTTGTCGAGCAGACGCACGAGGCGGTAGAAATCCACGTCACCGTAGGCGAAGAAGACAGCATTGTCGGGCCGGTAGTAGCGGCGCGTAAAGCGCAGCGCGTCAGCGGTGACATAGCTGCGCACGCGGTCGGCAGTACCGAGGATGTTATGGCCTAAGGGATGACCGCGGAAGACGAGGTTTTCAAACTCGTCGTAGATGAGTTCGGCCGGTGAGTCGTTGTAGCTCTCGATCTCATCACAGATCACCTCCACCTCCTTGTCGATTTCCTGCTGGGGATAGGTCGAGTGGAAGACAATGTCGGTGAGCAAGTCCACGGCCCGGGGCATGTGGTCCTTGAGGATAGCGGCGTAGTAGGTGGTGTCCTCCTTGTTGGTGAACGCGTTGAGGTCCCCGCCGACACTCTCCAGACAGTTCAGTATATCGAGTGCATGTCGCCGCTGTGTGCCCTTGAAAGTCGTGTGCTCACAGAAGTGTGCGAGCCCCTCTTCACCGGCGTCTTCGTTGCGAGAGCCGGCGTTGATCTGATAGCCGCAGTAGACCACGGGCGCGGTGGAGGGCAGATGGATGATGCGCAGTCCGTTGAACAGCGTAAAGGTATTATATTTCATTTCATCTGCAAAAATACGCAAAATCCCTTTGATTTATGCTATATTTTTCGGATATTTGCACTTTGAAAATCACCCCAAGGAAAATAAATACTAAGTATGCGAAAAGTAATAGGAATAGGAGAGACGGTGCTCGACATCATCTTTAAGCATGAGCAGCCCATCGGTGCTTACCCCGGCGGGTCGTCGTTCAATGCCATCATCTCGTTGGCGCGTTCGGGCGTGAACACCACTTTTATCAGTGAGACCGGCAATGACCGCGTGGGACAGAATATCGTCCGCTTTCTCAAGGACAATGGTGTGGACACCACCAACGTCAATGTCTTCCCCGAGTCGAAGTCGCCAGTCTCGCTAGCCTTCCTTGACGACAACAACGACGCACAGTACATTTTCTATAAAGATCACCCGCACGATCAGCTTGACTTCGTATACCCTGACATCCAGCCCGACGATATTGTCATCTTTGGCTCGTTCTTTGCCGTTAACCCCGTCATTCGTCCGCAGATCGTCGGACTGCTGGACTATGCGCGCAATCATGGTGCCATCATCTACTACGACGTCAACTTCCGGTCGTCACACCGCAACGAGGTGATGAAGATCACGCCCAACTATCTCGAGAATCTCGAGTATGCCGACATCGTGCGCGGCAGTCATGAGGACTTTGAAGTGCTCTACAAGCTCAGCGATCCCGACAAGGTCTACAACAGCGAGATCTCGTTCTATTGCAAGAAGTTCATCTACACCCAAGGAGCCCTTCCGGCGGAGCTGCGTGCCGACGGCGGTTTCCGCAAGAGCTATCCGGCCATCGAGACGCCTACGGTCAGCACGGTGGGTGCCGGCGACAACTTCAATGCCGGACTCATCTATGGCATGGTGAAATATGGTATCACGCGTGAGGACATCGAGCGTGGTCTCACCGAGCAGCAATGGGACAGTATCATCGTCTGTGCCCAAGAGTTCTCCGCCGCAGCCTGCCAGAGTCTCTACAACTACATCTCCAAGGAGTTTGGCGAGGAGAAGCGCCAGCAGCTTGGTAAGAAAGCATAAAGAAGGTTGGCGGGGGCATCCGTCCGTCTTTTTCTGTCATCAGCCCCGACGTGAGTCTTGCCGCTATGGTGAGGCGATGTCGAAACCCTGCATGATGCATCGTAAGGTTTGTTGCGGTGCATCATGCTTTTTTCTTCTTTGTATCGCGGCAATTTCTGCAAAGTGAAGAAGACATTAATAAAAAAGAATAAATTTCCGCACTGTGATTTGCTTATGTCCTATAAAAAAGGTATATTTGCACGATTTATTTTGATGTTTGTACAAAAACGAAGTTTTTTAGATTTTAGATGAACGTAATTACAAAAACCGTTCAATTGCCAGATGGAAGAACCATCTCAATTGAAACCGGAAAGGTTGCAAAGCAAGCCGATGGCGCTGCTGTCCTGCGTATGGGCAACACTGTGCTGCTTGCTACCGTTTGCGCAGCCAAAGAGGCAGTTCCGGGAACAGATTTCATGCCTTTGCAAGTAGACTATCGTGAGCAGTACAGTGCTGCAGGCCGCTTCCCGGGCGGATTCACTAAGCGTGAGGGTAAAGCCAGCGATGAGGAGATCCTCGTCTCCCGTCTGGTAGACCGTGCCCTGCGCCCTCTCTTTCCTTCTGACTATCACTGCGAGGTGTATGTGCAGGTGATGTTGCTCTCCGCCGATGGCGTGGATCAGCCCGACGCACTGGCAGGTTTTGCCGCATCCGCAGCTATGGCTTGCTCTGATATTCCTTTTGACTATACAATCTCTGAGGTTCGCGTGGCCCGCATCAACGGCGAGTACGTGATCAACCCCACCTTCCAGCAGATGGCCGATGCCGACATGGACTTGATGGTCGGTGCTACCAAGGACAACATCATGATGGTGGAAGGCGAGATGAAAGAGGTTCAGGAGAAAGACCTGATCGATGCCCTCAAGGCTGCTCACGCTGCTATCAAGCCGATGTGCGAGCTCCAGGACGAGCTGGCCAAAGAACTCGGTACTGAAAAGAAGCGCGAGTACGATGATGAGATCAACGACGAAGACCTGCGCCAGCAGATCAAGGACGAACTCTATAAGCCCTGCTACGAGATCAACCATAAGGCACTGCCTAAGCAGGAGCGCAACGACGCCTATGACAAGGTGCTCGCTGACTTCCTGGAGAACTACGACGCTGCCCACACTGATCTCTCCGAGGAGGATCTCGAGGAGAAGCATGCAGAGGCTACCCGCTACTATGCCGACGTGATGCGTGACGCTATGCGCCGTTGCATCCTCGACGAGGGTCTGCGTATGGATGGCCGCGGCACTACCGACATCCGTCCTATCTGGTGTGAGGTGTCTCCGCTGCCAATGCCTCATGGATCAGCCATCTTCCAGCGTGGTGAGACCATGTCGCTCACTACCTGTACACTCGGTACAAAGCTTGACGAGAAGATGGTCGACGGTGTGCTCAACCGCGGCTATCAGCGTTTCCTGCTCCACTATAATTTCCCCCCGTTCTGCACCGGTGAGGCTAAAGCACAGCGCGGCGTAGGCCGTCGTGAGATTGGTCACGGCCACTTGGCATGGCGTGCGCTGAAGGGTCAGATCCCTGAGGACTTCCCTTACACCGTGCGTCTGGTGAGCCAGGTGCTCGAGTCTAACGGCTCTTCCTCTATGGCTACTACCTGTGCCGGTACGCTGGCACTGATGGATGCCGGTGTTCCTATGAAGAAGCCGGTGGCCGGTATCGCCATGGGTCTTATCCACAACCCCGGTGAGGAAGGCTATGCTGTCCTGAGCGATATCCTCGGTGACGAGGACCACCTCGGTGATATGGACTTCAAGACAACGGGTACGAAGGACGGTCTGACCGCTACTCAGATGGATATCAAGTGCGACGGTCTGCCATTCGAAATTCTGGAGAAAGCCCTCATGCAGGCTAAGGCCGGTCGTGAGCATATCATGAACGAGATGATGAAGACCATCTCTGAGCCCCGCAAGGAGCTGAAGCCTCAGGTGCCCCGCATCGTTGCTCTTACCATTCCTAAGGAATTCATCGGTGCTGTCATTGGCCCGGGCGGAAAGATCATTCAGCAGATGCAGGAAGACACGGGTGCTACTATCACCATCGACGAGGCCGACGGCGTGGGCAAGGTGCAGGTGTCTGCTCCTAACAAGGAGAGCATCGACGCTGCTTTGGCCAAGATCAAGGCTATCGTGGCTGTGCCGGAGGTCGGTGAGGTCTACGAGGGTACTGTGAAGAGCATCATGCCTTATGGCTGCTTCGTAGAGATCCTGCCGGGCAAGGAAGGCCTGCTCCACATCTCTGAGATCGCTTGGAGGCGCCTCGAGACTGTCGAGGAGGCTGGCATCAAGGAAGGTGACAAGATCAAGGTGAAGCTGCTCGAGATCGATCCTAAGACCGGTAAGTATAAGCTCTCTCACCGTGTGCTCATCGACAAACCTGAGGGCTATGTCGAGCGTGAGCGCCGTCCACGTGGTGAGCGTGGCGATCGTGGTGAGCGTCGTCCGCGTCGCGATGGCGGCAACAATGGCGGCGAACGTCGTCCCCGTCGCTTCGAGCACCACTACAATGCTGAGGCTCCCAAGGACTTCAGCGACAAGCTTGATCACAACAACGATGTAGAGTAATCTACACCTTATTATATATAAGCGCCCCCATATCGCTTCAGGCTGATATGGGGGCGCGTTGCGTTTGTGACAATGGAATAACGCCGCATCATCTGCGGCGTTTTTTACATGCAAAATGCCGCATCGGCAAATTTCCGTGAGGGAAATCTTTGCCAATGCGGCGATCAGGTGTGAATCAATTCTCTATGTATAGCCAGCTATGTGAGGCTTGCGGGCCGTTGTCTTTGTCATTTAGCGCATTTGGGTGAGTTGAAGGCTACGAGCATCCAAACGGTCTTCTCCTGCTCCTTGAGGTAGTCGCTCATCAGTGCCACAGTGACCTCGTCGCCGGCGTCGGCAGCTAAGCGGAACACTTCGCGCTCCTGGGCGATGAGCGTCTTCAGGGTGTCGAGGACATACTCCACTGCGTTGCAGCCTGTCTCGGGCACTTCGAGTTCCTGTACCTTAGCCACTTTGAGGTAAGCCGAGAAGCGGCTCTCAGGCGTACCGTCGAGTTGGAGAATGCGCTCAGCGATCTCGTCGATCTTAGCGGCAGCGTCATCGTAGAGCTCCTCGTATTTCTCGTGCATGATGAAGAAGCCATGGCCGCGTACGTTCCAGTGGAGGTTGCGCAGGTTGGTGTAGTGAATCTGGAAGTCTGCCAGCAGTTGAGCCAGAGCGTTGACGACGTTGAGAGTGAGCTCGCTGTTGAGTCCGGTGAAATTCAGAGTCTTCATAATGTTATTCGTTTTTGTGGTTGATAATCTTGTTTTCTTTTCTCTGGTGCAAAGATAGAAGTTTATTTCCACGCTTGCAACAGCCTTTTTCTATGAGGCGATAGATAGAATGAATGACAAAAAGAAAAGCACTGTATGTCAGTGTGTTAAGCTGACAAACAGTGCTTTTGTCTTTTTCCTGGACAGTGAACATTTTCAGATGATGATCCTCACCTTCTTGTATTGCTCGCGGAATTCGCTGGGCGTGCATCCTTTCTTACGCTTGAAGATGCGGTTGAAGTTGCTCATGTTGTTGTATCCGCATTTGAAGCAGATCTCCCCAACGCTCTCGTTGGTGTCGATGAGCATGCGTGTGGCGTTGCCCATGCGTATGTCGATGATGTAATCGCTCAGCGTGCGGCCCGTGTGCTGCTTGAAGAAGCGGCTGAAGGAACTCTTGCTCATGTTGGCAATCCCTGAGAGATCTTCGAGCATGAGATCGTTCATATAGTTCTCAGCGATATAGTTCTTCACCTTGAGGATGCGTCGGCTGTCGTCCTCGATGTCCACTTTGGCATAGCTGGTCGTGGCAAGTGTCCTCATGCCCTCACTGGTGGCGAGGGTATTGAGAATCTCAAGAAACTGCATCGTAGCCATGAATTTATCGCCTTGGTGCCCGAGGTTCTCCAGCTTATCATAGATCTTGATGATCGTGCTGATGGGGAAGGCAATGCCCTTCTGTGCCTCGATGAGCATCTTGCGGATGTTGTCAAAGGGAGTCTTGGTCAGCAGTCCGTCGTTGAGATCACCAAGATCGAACTGCACGGTAATCTCTCGGATGTCGTCGCTATGGCAGTCGCCTTGCTCCCAAACGTGTTCGAGCTCGTTGCTGCTGATGAGCACGAGGTCATAGTCGCCTATGACCTCACTGCTGTCGCCCACGATTCGCCTGACACCTTTGGCGTTCTCAACGAAGTTCAGCTCACAGACCTCATGACAGTGGATGGGGTAGGTGAACTCTTTCTTGTGTCGCTCCACGATGTAGAGGATGTCCTTGTCCATCAGTGGAGTGATCTCATGCAAAACGTGGCTGTTCATAGTTGTGGGACTTTAAACTTGTCGTTCTGTGATTTCCAAACACATGCGGCTGTTGTGGTAAGGGCATTTCCAGAAGCCGGCCTTGTCGTCTTCGAGGTTGATCTGGCCGTCGTCGCTGATTGCCCAATGCCATTCGCCGTTGACATGGTCCACGAGATGCTTGTCGATGTAAGCCCAGCAATCCTTGGCCACCTTCAGCGCGTCTTTGTCATTGAAGTACTGATAGAGGTTGACGTGGCCGATGACGTTTTCGCAGAGCACCCACCACTGACGCTGACGGTCGGTCTTGCCGGTGTCCTTCCAGTGCTCATAGATCATCGAGCCGTCGGGTTGCAGACCCTCATCAGCGGCTTTGGCCAAGTCCACGACGATGGGGCCGAGCTTAGCCTTCACGTCGTCCTCACCGAGCACGAGCGCTGTTTCCCACAGCAGCCAGGTAGCCTCGATGTCGTGGCCATAGCTCTCGACGTTGCGGCGGCCGTGCCACTCGTTGTCGAAGAAGAGGTCGAGATGATGAGTCTCCTTATTGTATAGCTTGTCGGTGAAGACGTCGAGCAACCGGTGGATACTCTCGTGCAACTCCTTGGAAGGCCATACGCGGTAGAGGTTGGTATAAGGTTCGATGACATGCAGATGGGTGTTCATCGTCTTGGCACCGTTCTCGTCCTTGTCTGAGAGACGCATGTCGGCAATAGGATTCCACTCGCGTGTCAGAGCCTCTGCGTATCCGCCGTTGACGGCATCGTAGGCGTGAGCCTCAATGTCGTGGTAGAGCTTAATGGCAGCGTCGAGCGCTTGCTTGTCGCCCGTGGCGCGCGCATACTCGCTGAGGCCGTAGATGACGAAGCCGATGGCGTAGGTCTGTTTCTTTGTGTCGAGGGGCTTGCCCTCATAGTCGAGGCTCCAGTACACACCACCGTACTCTTTGTCGATGAAGTGATCGAGGATATAATCCTTTGCGCGGGTGGCTGCGTCGAGATATTCCCGGCTTTTCATCACGCGGTAGGCGGCAGAGAAAGCCCACAGGATACGTCCGTTGAGGATCGCACCTTTCTCTGCTTCGGGGTGCACCTTGTCGTGTCCGTCGACACGGCCGTAGTATCCGCCATGCTCTTTGTCGGTGACTTTATCTATCCAGTACCGGAGGATGTTGTCTTCCAGGCACCGTTTCATTTCTTTCTTGAGCGTTTGCATTGTGGTTATTTCTTAATAGGATAGAGATATGACAGCAGCATCATGATCAGAGCGAAGACTGCCGGGAAAAGGGAGAACAGGGCCCATACCATCGTCAGCACGGAGTTGGTGATGGACTGCGGGTCGATGGTGGGGTTGCCAAACTGGTCGGTGATCATGTGGGCACCGGCCAGACCGAGGAACATAGCGATCAGAGAGCCGGAGATAGCAGTGCCGAACTTCTGTGCCATGGTGCCGGAGGAGAAGATAAGACCCGTAGAGGAGGTACCGTTTTTCTTTGTCGCATAGTCAGCCACGTCGGCATACATCGACCACAACAGCGGGGAGTAGATGCCTACACCGGCCGAGGTGAGGATGGTCACACCGATCATCACCCAGATATACGAAGTCTTCATCGGGATGAAGAAGAAGATCACGGAGGTCACAAAGCAGATGAAAGCCGCGAAGATGAACGTCTTGCGCTTGGATCCCAGCCACTTGGTGCAGACAGGAGACAGGCCTCCGAAGATCATGCAGGTCACCTCACCAAAGGCCATAAACACCGTGTAGTTGATGATGAGGCTGCCCACGGTGATGTCACCGCCCATGCAGTAGGAGAACATATATCCGGCTACGGCATAGCGGAAGCCGTTGAAGAAGTTGGTGCAGACTGCCGTCAGTGTCATGAAGATCCACGGCTTGTTCTTCACCAAGTCCACAAACTGCTTGCCCGAGAACTTCTCGGCACGTACTGGTTTCAGGCGTTCCTTGGTGAGCAGACCGCAGGCCAGCGTTCCCGCAGCGGCGAGGGCGCCGAAGAAGCAACCCAGCACGGCATACTGATGTTGGTCAGTGCCACCGACAAACTTCTGAAGATAAGGGAAGGAGAGCAGGGTGATGAAGCCCATGGCATAGGCGCCCACCATGCGGAAAGCGGAGAACTGGTTCTTCTCGTTGTCGTCGTCGGTCATCACTCCAAGCAAGGAGCCGAACGGTACGTTGACGAGCGAATAGACCAGCATCATCAATATGTAGAAGAAGTAGGCATAGACACGCTTGCCCACGGGACCGAGATCAGGCGTATAGAGCAGCAGGGCGAAGATGACACCCAAGGGGATGGAACCGAAGATGACCCAAGGACGGTAGGTGCCCCAGCGGCTCTGTGTGCGGTCAGCGATGACGCCGATGACAGGGTCGATGAAGACATCGATGAGACGCGCCACCAGCATCAGCACGGCAGCGTCGTAGAATGTCAGGCCGAAGACGTTGGTGAAGAACAGCGGAAAGGCGATGGACATGATCTTCCAAGTGATGCCGCCTGCTGCAGCATCACCGAGTGCATAGCCTATTTTCTCTGATAGTTTAATTTTAGCCATTGGTAAGGAATCATTGACGAAGCCTTTGTCTGAGTTTTTAGGCTCTGACAAAGGCTTGTGTCGCTTATTGTTTATTTCAGATTTTCTTTGTTTTTGTCGATGAGCTTCTTGATGGTTTCCACACTCTTGCCGGTGGAGAAGCCGTCAGCGGGCGTGTGCATGCAGTAGTCCACGAGCTTGTCGATGGTTGAGGTGGCTACGTGCATACGGGTGTCGGAAGAGGCGTAGTAGATAAACACCTTTCCGTCCTCGTCAGCGATCCAGCCGTTGGCGAACACCACGTTCATCACGTCGCCGATATACTCTTCGCCCTGAGGTACGAGGAAGTAACCGCCCGGCTGAGCTATAACGCGTGTGGGATCGTCGAGAGCAGTCATGTACATGTAGAGCACATAGCGCAGACCGCTGGCGCAGCCACGTACACCGTGAGCGAGATGGAGCCAGCCCTGAGGGGTCTTGATGGGGTGGGGACCCTCACCGTTCTTCACCTCCATGATGGTGTGGTAGTGGCGCAGGTTGATGATCTTCTCTTCTTTCACCTCAGCGTGCTCGATGTCATCGACAAGCGCCCAGCCGATACCACCGCCGGAACCGGCGTCGATGAAGCCGTCCTGAGGACGTGTGTAGAAGGCGTATTTGCCGTCGACAAACTCAGGATGCAGCACGACATTGCGCTGCTGGCTCTTGGATTTCAGATCCGGCAGGCGCTCCCAGTTGACGAGGTCCTTTGTACGTGCGATACCGGCCGTGGCTGTTGCGGCGCTCAGATCGCCGGGCTGGCTGTCGTCGTGACGCTCAGCGCAGAACACACCGTAGATCCATCCGTCCTCGTGGGCGGTGAGACGCATGTCATAGACGTTGGTGGCGGGGGTCACATCCTCGGGCATAGTGATGGGGTCGGGCCAGAAACGGAAGTTGTCTACACCGTTGGGACTCTCGGCGACAGCGAAGAAGCTCTTGCGGTCTGCACCCTCCACACGCACGACGAGCAGGTATTTGCCATGCCATTTGATGGCGCCGCTATTGAGTGCGGCGTTCATCATGATGCGCTGCATCAGGTAGGGGTTATCCTTCTCATTGAAGTCGTAGCGCCACTCCAGCGGCGTGTGCCCGGCAGTGAGAATAGGGTATCTGTAACGTGTGTAGATACCATTGCCCCATTCCAGGGGTTCGTTCTTGCGGGTAAGCAATTCTTCATGGTGTGCACGCAACTTGGCGACGCGATCTTTGAATTCTGTCATTTGTGAATGGTTTTTATCAGTTGATATTATATTTTCCAATGTTGGGGTTCTTGCCGGAGGAAGTTCATGAGGGATATTCCTGTATGATGATGCCGGCAAGGCAGTGTGTGCTATTTGACCTCGGCAATGTCCTTGACGGTCAGCACGCGGGGATCCGCAACCCAGGTCTTAAAGTCGTTGGCCTCGGGATGTCCGGCGTAAGGCACATAGATCTCCTTTTCTTTGTCCCAGGCGTTGCGCCAGAAGAGCACATAGCAGAGCGGATAGGGTTTGATGGCAGGCCAAAGCACCGTAGTGAACCAGTTTTTGATCGGCAGCTTCTGCGATCCTGTCTCTGTCAGGGCGATGAGTTTCTGGTGTTTCTTGCCCATTTCGGTCAACCGGATCATCTCACGTTCGATGTTCTTGGTGTAGTTTTCAGCACTGCCTTCAAAGTCGTAGAGGTCCACACCAATCAGATCGACGTATTTATCTCCCGGATAATAGATGTCCAGACTTGCGTCGCCCATATTCGGGGAGAAGGCCCACACGAGGTTGTTGAGGCCTTGGCGCTTCATAAACTGATAGGTGTAGACATAAAGTTGCTTGTATTGCTCGGTGGTGCAACTGTTCTTTCCCCACCAGAACCAACCACCGCCCATCTCGTGCCAGGGGCGGAAGATGACGGGAATCGGCTGACCTTTGTCGTCGCACAGGGTAGCCAGAAAGTGAGCCACACGCTTTATGCGCTTGGCAAACTCCTTACAGAGCTTACCGCCGGGCAGGATTTCTCCGACCGGTTTGCCTTCGGGATCCCAGGCGTTCTTGCCGGTGACAGGATTGTTGGGATGCCAGCTGATCTCCATGATACCACCGCGACGGTTCTGTGCTTTGATCTCCTGACGCATACGGTCGAAGGGCACGCCGTCGAGGTTCTTGGCTTTTCCCATCTCCAGATCGCCGAGCTCAAAGCCCATCACGGCGGGATAGTCGCCGCAACTCTCCTTCACGTCACTGCGTCCCTTGTCCCATTTCCATGTGCTGCCATATACAGGATCGTCCTGATGGCCTACCATCACTCCGGTCTTTTGCAGTTTTGCCATGCGCCGGATGAGTTGGGTAGCAGGCGAGGCTGCGCAGTTGAGACCTAGGGCCAATAATAATGTGGTTATGATCGATGTCTTCATTATGATATATTTTTGTGTTTTGAGGATATGTCTATATTATTTGATGTCCATCATCTTCAGCAGCCATGCTTC
This sequence comes from uncultured Prevotella sp., assembly GCA_900540375.1. Lineage (GTDB taxonomy): Bacteria > Bacteroidota > Bacteroidia > Bacteroidales > Bacteroidaceae > Prevotella. The sequence continues at coordinate 31,999 of UQFS01000003.1, read as the reverse complement.
CCATTCGTCCCACTGCTCCTGGAACCAATAGTGGCCAGTGAGTTGGTAGACGCTGAGATGCTTGGGCGCTTTCACGATGTTGTAAGTGCCGTAGGACGATGTTGGTGGCACCACCTCGTCATTGTATCCGAAAGAAAACCAGCAAGAGCAGGTCACGCGACGGGCGAAGTTGACGCCGTCGTAGTAGCGGGCTCCTTTGATGCGGGCCTCGCTTGGTTTTTTGACCTGATAGAAGTAATGTGGCCATCCACCGGCAACACCCTTCAATTCGCTCTCGTAGTCGCACATCGCGTCGTGGACAGCGCCCATGAAACTCACGCGCTTGTCGAGAGCAGCTACGGCGAGCGAGAGGAAACCGCCCTGGCTCGATCCTGTCACACCGAGGTGCTGGCCGTCCCATTGAGGCAGTGAGGCAATGTAATCGATGCAGCGTACGGCACCGACGACGACACGTTTGTAATAGTTCTTATCCGGGTCGTCGAGATTGGTATCCCAATAGTTGTCGAGCCCGCCGCGGAAAATCTCGTCATAGACATGCTGCGGCAGAGTCACGGGCAGGCCGTGGATACCGATCTCCAGCGTGATGGCACCGCGCGAGGCTGTGTAGATGTCACCGCTGTACGGGCGTACGCCGGCACCCGGCACGCGGAGCAGAGCAGGATATTTTCCCGGTTTGACGGGCACACTGAGGATGCCGAAGATGCGTCCGCCGGGACGGTCATTGACAAAACTCACCTCGTAGACATTCACGTCTTTGGTTGAGCGGTCGGGCAGGGGAGTGAGGTGCGGGTCGAGATCGTATTGACGGGCTTGTTTCAAAGCCTTGCTCCAAAAGTCGTCGAAGTCATCGGGACATTGTGTGGCGGGCACGAGCTTCTCGGGGTCAAAGGCCGCTGTGCACAGTCCGTCGTAGTCTTTACCGTCGACGTGTGCCGTGACCTTGACGCGATAGAAGCCGGGCTTGGTCAGTTTTCCGCTGAGACGGATTGTTCCGTCTTTAAGCGTGACACCTTTCTTATGTATATAAGGGTACATCACCGGACCGGCCTCATAGTCGACCTGCGCGTTAGGCAGTGGCGTGCCCGACTTGAGAACAGAGACTGTGAATTGTGCAGTCTGTCCCACGTGATAGTTCCAGTCGTTGTGATCGGGCTGTACGGTCACAGTAATGTTGTTGCCTCTGATCTGTGCGCCTGTTGTCATGCTGATCAGCAGGATCATCAACGAGAGAAGGGAAAGTCGCTTCATTTTTTGATGTTGTCTTTATGTTATTAGGTTGACGGAAGGATTGAGCACGAAAGTGTCAGCCTCCGCCACATTCATATTGAATGGTTTTGATTGTAAGATTGAAATCTGCTGCAAAGATAAGGGTTTCATTTCAAACTGAATAATACAATTTTGACATAAACACGTACTTTCGTCTTTATTTTATCTTATAGGCAAAAATATGTCAGGAATCAAAGGTTTTATTGGTGCTGTGGATGTTTCCTGTGATCGGCTATTCCTCTCCTTTGTGGTGAAGAATGACCACACATCGGAGAAGCCTGTACAATATAAGGATTACTCTCTCGCTTCAAACAACATACAGAGAATTGCTGTTTCCTCTCACCATCACCCCAATGTGAATATCCGTTGCACCAGATTCTCCTCCGTCGAATCTTGGCGCAGACCAAAGGAAAATCGTGAAAACAGGCTGTCGCGATTCCATTGTCGTTGATGACGAGCTATGTTCTTATGGTATCAAAGCAGTGTTCCCAAGGGGACAAAGCAGTGTTCTTGTGGGGTTGAAGCAGTGTTCCCAAGGGGACAAAGTAGTGTTCTTGTGAGGTTGAAACAAGGTTCCCAACATTGTAACGCTATAGAAAAAGATCGTTCGCTACGTAGGGAAAGATCTTTTCCTAAGTAGCGAACGATTGTTTGTCAGGCAGCAAAATCAAGTTCCTCGCATTGACCAGCTCGCTGGCATCAACTGATTCCAGAACTTGATGAGGCCTTCGGGGCGTCCAGCCACGGACTTCTGCACCTGAGCCGTTCTGTCTCGGAACAATTGTCCATGTGACATTCTTTTTAAGAATAGCGCATTAACCTACGAAACAAGAGGTGAAACTATAGTTTATATCATAGTGTAATGGTAGTATAATAATGTTTTTATTGCATATTGCGATAAAAGTATAAAGTTTCGACAATATAGTATTATAGACTTATCACAATAATTCGTTAACTTTGCAACATCTAAATCAATTATATAAAACCAAACTAAAAACGAAGTGTATGAAGAAGCTTTTTACTCTGATCGCAGTAGCCTTGATGGCTGTCACGGTGAATGCCAAGGAGGCCATCGACCTGTCGCCGGTTGCTACCGATGGCACCATTACTTTCACAGGTGCATGGCAATGGAAAGGAATCACCTATTCCACTACTGACGATGCTGGCAAAACTGTCTATGCCGACAAAAGTACCTATAAATACGTGTTGGTCGTCTACAGCGGCGGTACCTGCGGCGCTGTGAACGTCATCGCCCAATACAATCCCGACGGCACCGATGGGCAGTGGGGACCCAACTATTACAACACGACCGTGTCGGCCTCTGTCAATGCGGCAGGCGGGCTGATTGCCGTGCCTTTGGATGCCACTCATTCCAACACCATCAACTCCATCGCCTTCCAGAACCAGAACACCGCGGGCACCCTCGTGGTCAAGGAGGCTTACTTCGCCTCTGAGGAGGAGTACGAGGCTGCCAAGGCTGAGGCCGACAAGATAGAGAAGCAGACCGTTCTTGATGCTACGGGCGGCACGCACACCCTGGCCGCCAAGTCCTGGGGGTGGGATAAGATGTGGCTGAACAAGGACGTGTCCGACTTCAATACGCTCGTCTTCGAGATTGCCTCGGTGAAGGGGCATGGCAAGATCACCATCCAGGGCACTGACGATGCTGGAGCCAGCCTCGGCGACATGGTCATCGACCTGCCGGAGACCACAGAGGCAAAGACATACGCCTGTGACATCTCCAAGATGAAGACCCTCCAGCAGTATGCTTACCAGAACCTCAACAAGCCCGATGGAGACGAGTATGGCGAGAGCGACATCGCCGAGACGACCATCGTCGTGACCAAGGTCTACGCAACGAGCAAGACCACAGACCAGGTGGTGACTGGCATCAGCCGTGTCGTTGCTCCTGCCGCTTCCGCCTCTGCCCCCATCTACAACCTTGCAGGACAGCGTGTGAGCAAGACTTACAAGGGTGTGGTCATCCAGAACGGCCGCAAGTATTTGCAGAAATAATCATCTTAACGGTAGTCCGGACAACGTGCCGGACTGCTGACAACAATCAATTATGATGGCCTTTAACAGAAGAAAGAGGCCATATTCTTACCAAAGTAATCGTTTTGTTTCATACAATAGGATGTAAATAATAATATATAGGTAGTTTTTTAGAGGGGAAGGGCGTCGTGAGACGGCCTTCTTTTCCAACAAAGACAATAGCATGATGTGAAGCACTCATTATATATAATATGTATATCTAACTGTCACAATTATACAACATGAAAAAGGTCATCATTCTTTTTATGGCCCTCATCGCCACGTGTCAGCTCTATGCGCAACGTTCTCTGACGGGAACCGTTGTCGATGCCGACAATCCTGATGAGACCATTATCGGAGCCACTGTCAAGGTTATGGGAACAGGCAGTGGTACTGCCACAGACTTGAATGGCGGTTTCACCCTTCAACTGCCCAAGGGTAAGAACACCATTCAGGTATCCTACGTAGGCTACAAGACGCTGACGATGGACGTCAGCGGTAAGTCGAGCGTCACCATCAAGCTGCAGAGCGACGTGAGCAAGCTCAATGAGGTTGTCGTCGTCGGCTATGGTGTGATGAAGCGTTCCGACCTCACCGGTTCCGTGTCGTCGATCGACGAAAAAGCCATCAAGGAAGGTGTGAACACCTCATTGGAGCAGGCCATGCAAGGACGTATCGCCGGTGTGCAGGTCATGCAGAACTCCGGTGCGCCCGGTGGCGGCATCTCGGTGCAGATACGTGGTATCAACTCGCTCAGCGGCAACGAGCCGCTCTATGTCGTCGATGGTATCGCCATGAGCGGACAGACCAGCGACAACAGCAGCGTGCTCTCAGGTATTAACCCCTCGGACATCACCAACATCGAGGTGCTCAAGGACGCTTCCGCAACGGCCATCTATGGTAGTCGCGCCAGCAATGGTGTGGTACTCATCACCACCAAGCGCGGCCAGGAAGGCAAGGCGCAGATACAGTACGACGGATATGTCGGATGGCAGCAGATGCCGAAATATCTCGACATGATGAACCTCAAGCAATATGCTGACTTCCACAATGTGCGTGCAGCCATACAAGGATGGGGACAGCGTGAGGACTTCAAGCATCCCGAATTGCTCACCGACGGTACCGACTGGCAGCGCGAGCTCTTCCAGACTGCCTTCATGCAGAACCACAACGTCAACATCAGTGGTGGCAACAAGGATATGCACTACGCCCTCAGTGGCGGTTATCTCGATCAGGACGGTATCGGTATCGGATCAGGATTCAACCGTGCCTCGTTCCGCGCCAACTTTGATACCAATCTGAAGAAGTGGCTTCAGGTAGGCGTCAACGTGGCTTATGCCAATACACGCCAGAAAATCACCTTCTCCGAGGGCAGCATGATACAGACCGCCCTCAATCAGTTCCCCGACGCCGCTGTGTACAACGCCGACGGAACTTATGCCGTGCCTCAGGTCAACTCCTTTAATACCTATTACAGCAACCCCGTCTACGAGGCCAACATGAAGGAGAACCGAAACAACAACTACCAGCTCGACTATAACGTCTTCGCCAACATCAAGCCGATCAAAGGCTTGAATATCCGCATTGAGTACGGCGGCAACCGTGGCTGGTTGAACACCTACTACTTCACACCGGAGTACACCTATGGCACCATCAAGGTGGAGAGCCTGAGTACCCGCACGAAGAACCTCAGCAAATACACCTCGTTTAAGCAGTACGCCACTTATGACTTCGATCCCTTCAAGCACAATCACTTCCAGGTGATGCTTGGTCATGAAGCACAGTGGGGCAACTGGGAGAGCCTCTCCGGATCGCGCAAGGGCTATGTCTCTGACGCCCTTCACTCGCTCAATGTCGGTGATGCCAGCACAGCCACCAACAGTGGTGACGACGGCACACAGTGGGCCATCGAGTCATACTATGGCCGTTTGAACTACAACCTCCTCGACCGTTACCTCCTCACAGCAACGCTCCGTGCCGATGGCAGCTCCAGCTTCGGCAAGAACCATCGCTGGGGATGGTTCCCCTCTGCCGCCGCCGCTTGGCGTGTGAGCAACGAGAAGTTTATGAAGAACGTCAAGTGGGTCGACAACCTCAAGCTGCGTCTTGGCTGGGGTCTCGTCGGTAACCAAAGTACAGGTTCCTATGCCTATGGTGCCACTATGGCCAACACCGCCACGGCATGGGGCACAGGCTACTATCCTGCCAACTTTGCCAATGACAATCTGAAATGGGAAAGCACCAAGGCTTGGAACGCTGGTATCGACCTCAACGTGCTCAACAACCGCATTGAGTTCATCCTTGACGTCTATCTGAAGAAGACCGACAACCTGCTCATGCAGGCCGCACTGCCTTCATACGTCATCAACAACGACTACATGGGCATGTCGGCACCTTGGGTCAACACGGGTTCCATACAGAACAAAGGTATCGAGTTCACCCTCAACACCGTCAACCTGAACAAACACGACTGGCAGTGGCGCACAGGAGCCACGCTGTCTATCAACCGCAACAAGCTGACGGGACTGAACAGTGAGAACTCTACCATCTCTGGTACCATCGGTACCAACACCTATACCCTCAGCTCCGTGGGCGGTGCCGTAGGACGTTTCTATGGTTATAAGGTCATCGGAATGTTCAAGAACGAGAGCGACTTCTATCAGAAGAACAACCGGGGCGAGTTCCTGCTCGACGCTGCCGGCAACCGCGTGCCAGTGGCTCGTCCTGTCGATTCGCAGGGCAACCTGCTGCCCATCGCACAGAACAAGATCTGGGTGGGTGACTATATCTTTGAGGACATCAACGGTGACGGCAAGATCACCGAGGCCGACCGTACCTATATCGGTAACCCGAATCCTGACTTCACCTTCGGTCTGAACAATGTCATCACATGGAAGAACTTCGAACTCTCCATCTTTATCAATGGCAGCGTGGGCGGTGACATCTACAACCTCGTCGCCCAGGAACATACTGATCCGCAGAAATACGGCAACATGATCTCCAAGGTCAGCAACTATGCCCAAGTGGCACTCCTCGACCCCAATGGTTCGGCAACCGACATCAGCAACGTCTATGTCTCCAACGCCGGTACCGCTTCTGTGCAGCGTATCAGTGCTGCCGGAAGCTCTCAGAACGACAACAACCGTATCAGCGACCGCTTTGTCGAGAATGGCTCCTACCTGCGACTGAAGACGCTCAGCCTGGCATGGAACCTCCCCAACCGCTGGCTCAAGCCGTTCGGCATCGACTGGCTGCAGGTCTACGGCAACATCTCCAACCTCTTCACCATCACCGGTTACGACGGTTACGACCCAGAGATCGGTGCTGCCGGGCAGAGCGTTATCCTGCAGGGCATTGACAACTACCGTTATCCCTCGCAGCGTATCTACACCTTTGGACTGAAGATGAAGTTCTAAGTGGCAAGCCGTACGTTTCAAAACATGTGATCAACACCATAAACATGAACATTCTTATGAATACAAGACATATTCTTTTGGCCTCTGTCTTGGCCGGCTCGCTGCTCTCCCTGACGGGGTGCGGCTCCGATTTCCTCGACAAGACGCCTTCGGGCAACTATACGTCCGAGACTTTTTATGCTTCCGACAATGCTGTCAGGAAGGGCACGGAGCCTCTATACAACCGTGCATGGTTCGACTTCAACCGTCGTGCCATCATCGGCATGGGCTCCTACCGTGCCAACGACGGCTGGAATCCCTATGTGAGTGCTGAGTTTGCACGCTTCCAGGTCACCGGACTCACCGAGGACATGAGCTACGCGTGGTCGTCGCTCTACAATGTGGTGACGATGAGCAACGCCATTCTTAGCAACATCGAGAACTACTGCTCGTCGGCTGTGACCGAGTCGGCCAAGAACGCCGCCGAGGGCGAGTGTTACCTCATGCGTGGCTGGGCATACTATTATCTGTTGTGTGGCTGGGGACCGAACATCCTGTTTGAAGGCAACCAGAGCATGGTCGACAATCCTATCAAGAAGCTCAACTCCGAGGCCGACGTGCTGAAGTTCATCGTGCGTGACTTCCGTCGTGCTGCTGACCTGCTGCCAGAGACAGGTACCGACAACCATCCCAACAAATACGCCGCCAAGGCTGCACTTGCCAAGGCACTGTTGGCACAGAGCGGTTGGGACGCCAGCTCCAAGGTAGACCACAATCGCGACGAGGCCACGCTGAAGGAAGTGGTGAGCCTCTGCAACGAGGTCATCAACAGCGGCAAATTCAGTCTGATGGCCAACTATGAGGATCTCTTCAAAGCACAGAACAACGACAATAGCGAGACCATCCTCGCCATGCGCTGGGCTGACCCGAACACGGGCGAGTGGGGAGCCATGAACGCACTCTACTCTGACCTGGCCTTCTCCGAGGTCTCTGATGTCAATGTCTGGGGCGGCAACCTCACGGCATCTACCGACATGATAGACCTGTACAACGAAGACCCCGCCGACAGCTTCCGTATCCGCGGCACATTCTTCACACCGGGCCGACACTATGATTATATCCGCACCGACAGGGGCGGCTACACCTACAAGCATAACTGGATGCAGCTGAAGAAAGGCGTCGTCGGCGCAAAGGCCGATGTCGGCTCCCATGGTCTGGCACAGATGGCTTCCCCGCTGAACACCTATATTCAGCGACTGGCTGATGTTTACCTCATGAAGGCTGAGGCCATCCTTGGCAACAGCGCGTCCACGACAGACCCGGAGGCTTTGGCTGCTGTCAACGCCGTGCGCACACGCGCTCATGTCAAGCCTTTGACCTCGTTGACATTTATGGACCTGGTCCGTGAGCGCCGCATCGAGTTCTGTATGGAGTACAGCAACTGGTGGAACATGGTGACATGGTACCGCTGGAAACCGCAGACCATGCTCTCGTACTTCAACAACACTCAGCACCGTGCCTGCGAGATGCGTGAGGGCGACATCCTTGAAAATGCCGACCACACCTTCTCTTACCGTTGTATCCCGCCGGGGGTCAACACATGGTACATCACGGACAGCGAGGGACATGTGTTCTGGAACGATCATCTCGCTGTTTCCGAGCAGGACAACACACCTGTGCAGACCAAGAAGCAAGGCTACAGCTATGACTTCAACTCCATCGTCAAGAAGTATGTGCCCACCTACCAGCCCATCGAGCTGAGCGAGACCAACATTTTCATGCCTTATCCGGAGAGTGATGTCATCCAGAACCCCAACCTCTCTCATTCGGCTCCGACAGAAGCATATGACTTCGGCAACGGGAAGTAACCATCATTTTTTAAAGAACATATCATCATGAAAACGCAATATAGAAACATGCGCACCGCTCTATGGATGGTGTTGGCCCTGCTCATGCTGGCCATGACGGCGACCTCTTGCAGCGATGACTCCTCCACGGGCGGGCAGCCGGAGATCACTGGCGTGAAGATTCTCTCCAGTGACACGCTCAACTATTCCTACGACAACTACTACACCAAGGCGGGCGCAGGCACGCTCATCGCCATCATGGGCAACAACCTTGGCAATGCTCGCGAGGTGACCATCAACGGACAGAGCGTCTTTATCAATCCCACACTCAACACCGACCACAGCATTGTGGTCACCATTCCGACAGAGGAGAATGGCTTCAAGCTCTCCAGTTTCGACTCGGCTATCCCCGACGAGATACAGGTGACCACCAACGGAGGAACCGCGACGTTTGCCTTCAAGGTCACTGCACCCGGTCCACAGTTGCAGACCCTCGTGGCTGACTATCCGCGAAATGCCGGTGACACGCTTACGTTGAAAGGACTCAATCTCGTGGACATCAACGATATGTACATCACTGACCTGCAGGCTGCACAGCTCGATACCACCACGTGGACGACTGTCGGCGGCAACCACACGGCGGTGACAAAGTATTTCGACATCAGTCAGGATCACCATCTCAACAGCAATCAGGCCTACGAGACCTCCTCTGTTGTTGGTGCCATCGTGCCGGAGAACGCACCCGACTCTGGCACCCTCGTCGTGGAGTGCGCAGCCGGTACGACCTACATCGCCTACTATCGTCTGCCCGGCAAGCCGGTCATCAGCTCCGTGTCGTCAGACATGCCGCAGATTGGTGAGACGCTCATCATCACCGGCCGTGAGTTTGTTCAGCCCGAAGTGAAGTATGGCGACATCGAGCTCAAGGCAGGAGAGTTCTCCGTATCGGCAACGCAAGACACTGTCTACGTGCCGTTTAAGAAGAAGCCTGCCGAGGGCAGCCCTACCACACTCACCGTGACAACTCCCGGCGGCACGGCCAGCGCCGACCGCTTCTACGACTACTCTACGTTGCTGACCACCTTCGACGGCGATGCCACAGACAACGGTTGGGGTCCCAATGCCTCCTATGTCGACGGCGGCACAGCCGATGGCAAGTACTGTCTCTTCGACTTCCATGAGTCGCAGAGCTGGTGGGGCACGATGTGCTTCTTCCGTAAAGACTGGAGCGGTAACAGCTTCGCCTTCTCCAACAACATCCCCGCCACGGCGACAGCCGACGAGCTCTACTTCGCTTACGAGGTGGAGGATGAGGGCGACTTCAACAACGGCAGCTTCTGGGGCTATCTGCGCTACACCTTGTTCCCGCTTGGCGACGCCGAGAATCAGTACGACAGCTTCGCCTGGCCACAAGGCGGCTACGATGCCAGCCCGCAGGTGGGCAGCTTCCCCGACGGCCCTGTCTGTCAGGACTTCAATGGCGTGGCCCATAAGAACAAGTGGTACCGTGCCATCGTGCCGTTGAGCAAGTTCGCTGACTATGTCGGCAAGACGATGAGTCAGATACGCACCACCGGACTGAACCAGTTCCGTATCATGAACATCAACCAGAGCACTACAGAGGGCAATGTGAAGGTCAAGATCGACAATGTGCGTGTGATCTATCTGCCCAAGAAATAATCTCAATGCAACGAAACCATGAAATACAAGAATAGTTTATCCATTCTGTTCCTGCTGCTTGTGTCGCTCCTCGTGGGAGCGTGCAGCAGCGACGATGATGTCCAGAAGGCTTCAACGCTCTCCGTCACGCAAAACGGATCGGTCGTCGACGCCATCACGTTCCAACTCTCTGAGGGCAACACCATGTTGGGCGTCAGCACCGATGCTGACTGGACGGTGAGCGTGCCCGACGCCGACACCACGTGGTTGAAGATCACGCCGCACGCCGGCTATGGCTGGGCTGTGAACGACACGGCGGCGACCAACACCAAGGCTTACGTCAAGGTGAGCGTCACCAGCAACGACGGTGCACAGCGCAGCTCACAGCTGACCTTCACAGCTGGTGCGCTGACCAAGGTCGTCACCGTCACACAGAAAGGTGTCGAGCTCGACCCGGGCGACACCTTCCAAAGCTCCTACGACTTTGTTAAGAGCATCAAGTTTGGCTACAACCTCGGCAATACGCTTGACAGTGATCCCGACGTGAACACGTCCTCATGGATTGACTTCACCAAGGGCACGTCGGCCTGGGAGACGGCGTGGGGACAGCCCGTGACCACGCAGGCCATCATCGATGCCATCATAGCCAAGGGCTTCAACGTCATCCGCATCCCCGTCTCGTGGCACGCACACATGGACGCCAACGATAGGGTCGACGCCGCGTGGATGGCCCGTGTCAAGGAGGTTGTCGACTATGTGGTCAAGGCCCATCCCGACTGCTACTGCATCCTCAACGTGCAGCACGACACGGGTGCCAAGGAAGCCAGCCGCAAGGACGATGCCGGATGGCTCTACGCCAACCTCGACGACTATCCAACGATCACCAAACGCTACCAGAAGTTGTGGAAGCAGATAGCCACCGAGTTCAAGGACTATGACGACCACCTGCTCTTCGAGGCCTTCAACGAAATCCTGAACAAGGACAAGTCGTGGGCGTCGACGCCGAGTATCACCGACCTCCAGGCCGTCAACAAGCTCGAGCAGGACTTCGTCAATACCGTGCGCGCCACTGGCGGCAACAATGCCTATCGCAATCTTGTGGTCAATCCTTATGCCGCTTCGTCGGCACAGGCCAACCTCGACGCCTTCACCGTGCCGCAGGATGCCCATCCGAACCATATCATCGTCTCCATCCACAGCTATGATCCTTATTGGTTCTGCAACGACTCCAACAACAAGGACGACGAGCAGTACTATATCAAGGTCTTCGACACAAGCTGCCAGACCGAGATCGACAACGTCTTCAGCCGCATCAGCACACGTTGCAACGCAATGGGCGTGCCCTACTTCTTTGGCGAGTTCGGTGCCATTGGCACCCATCCCGAGATGGCCGAGCGTGTGAAATATGCCGAGTATATGCGCAAGAAGTTTGCCGAATATGGCACTTCTGGACTGTGGTGGAGCAATCTCTATAACCGTTCGACGGGCGTATGGTACGAGGAGGACCTCGTCAATGCGCTCTTCGGGACAGTTAACTGACAAGAATAGGTTCTCCTTATTACTTTGGTAGGTAATTAGGCCTATATTCATTGTTTTTCAGGGTGTAGCCATGACAGCGGCGTTTTTTAACGTACTGTCATGGCTCTTTCCATTCCTGAGGTTTGCTGTTCTCGTGATTTTCTGTTAACTTTGTGTGTCAAAGACTACCCTTACGATGGTCGAATCAAATATCTATAAAACCAATATGAAAACGACAACATTACTCATCTTTGCCGCTGGTCTTCTGTCGGCTTCAGCCGCTCAGGCCAAGGTGCGTCTGCCGCATATCGTCGGCGACGGCATGGTGCTCCAACAACAGTCCGATGCCCACCTGTGGGGCTGGGACAAACCCGGAAAGACCGTCAAGGTCACAACATCGTGGAACAAGGATGTCTACACGGCTCAGGCAGGGCGCGACGGCAAGTGGCTCGTTGAGGTGAAGACGCCCAAGGCCAGTCTCACGCCGCTGTCGGTGACCTTCGACGACGGCGAGAAGACCACCATCAAGAATCTGCTCAGTGGCGAGGTGTGGGTCTGCGCCGGGCAGAGCAACATGGAGATGCCCGTTGGCGGCTTCTACAACTGTCCGGTGAAGGACTATAATAATGTGGTGGCTGAGGCTGCGCAAAACAAAGGCATACGGTTTGTGAAGGTACCGAGCGTGATGCGGACCACACCGCAGGACGACGCGCAGTGCCAGTGGAAGGCTGTGGACGTCAACACGGTGGCAGACTGCAGCGCCGTGGGCTACTTCTTTGCCCGCATGGTCAACCGCGTGGCCGACGTACCCGTGGGACTCATCCTTGCCAACAAGGGCGGCTCGCGCGTAGAGAGCTGGCTTGACGAGGCCAACCTGAAGAAATATACCAACGAGGAGCTCGACTCCGCCAAGATGGTGAAGAAGTTCCCTTATGACTATCTGCGCCCGCTGTTGTGGGGCAACGGCACATTCCATCCCATCCTCAACTACACCGTCAAGGGCATTCTCTTCTATCAGGGTTGCTCCAATGTAGGTGCGCCGGGCAATGAGTATTCCGACCGGCTGAAGCTCCTCGTGGAGCAGTGGCGTCGCGATTTCGGTCAGGGCGAGCTACCTTTCTACTTTGTGCAGATTGCTCCTTATATATATGGTGACGGTGCTGACGGCACTTCGGGCGCCTTGCTGCGTGAACAGCAGGAACGTGCGGCAAGCATCATCCCCAACAGTGCGCTGGTCTGCACCAATGATCTTGTTGAGCCTTGGGAGGGCACTCAGATTCATCCCCATCAGAAGCAACCTGTGGGAGAGCGCCTGGCGTTTCTGGCATTGAACCGCGATTACGGTTTCAAAGGGCTCCGGTGCGAGAGTCCGGTCTATAAGAGCATGTTCATCGAGGGCGACACCTGCTATGTCAGCCTTGATAAGACCTATGGCGGTGTGTCACGCTACGAGGGCATCCAGGGCTTTGAGGTGGCCGGAGCCGACAAGGTCTTCCATCGTGCTGTGGCCGGACACTTCTGGGTGTCGGGACAGGACCGCCGCAACGAGACGATTTACGTCACGTCGCCAGAGGTGAAGCAGCCGAAGTACGTGCGCTACTGCTTCCGCAATTTCGAGTTGGGCAACCTGAAGAACTGTGTCAACCTGCCGTTGATGCCGTTCCGCACAGACAAGGATGAATAGCAGAAGACGATTGTTGCAAATATAAACAGCGAGCGCCCTTGGAGCCATCTTTCTTTATGATGGATAACTCCAAGGGCGCTGTTGTTAGCGATGAGCGGTGCTGTTGTTGAGGATAGGCGGAACTTAGTAAGCGTGCTCGTCGTGTACGAAGAATGAGTGGACAGTCAAGCCCATGATCTTCAAGTCCAGTCCCACGTTCCAGTGCTCCATATACCAGATGTCGCGCTGAATGCGCTCCTCCATCTGCCAAAGTTCTTTGGTTTCACCACGGCAACCGGTGACCTGTGCCCATCCTGTGATGCCGGGCTTGCAGAAGTGGCGTACCATGTATTTGTCGATCAGCCTTCCGTACATCTCCGTATGCGCAAGCATGTGCGGGCGCGGACCCACGAGGCTCATGTCGTCAATGAGCACATTGAAGAACTGTGGCAGTTCGTCGATATTGTATTTCCGGATGAAGTTGCCGAAGGGGAACTTGCGTGGGTCGTTTTCTGTGGCTTGCTTGCAGTCAGCATCTTTGTTGACGTGCATCGAGCGGAACTTGTAGCACCAGAAAGTGTTACCGTTGAGGCCTGTGCGCTGCTGCTTGAAGAAGATGGGGCCGGGGCTCTGTATTTTGATGATAGCACCGACGACTAAGGTCAGCGGAACAAGGAACGCGCAGGCTGTCAGACTCACGACTAAGTCAAACGAGCGCTTGATGATGCGGTTATAAGGCTGCATGAGTGCACTGCGGTGGTTAGTGAAGAATATGTGCTCACCCATGCGGATCGGGCCGAGTCGCATTTTAGAATCGGCAAACGTACGCGGCACATAATAGAAACGCGCCACATTTTTGTCGCACGAGCGCATGACACGCTCTACCTCAAAGCCCATCTCATGCGGCAGACTACAAAACACAATGTCGATACCCGACTGGCTCAGTGGCGAGCGATCGTTCTCGTTCATCTTCTTGTTCATCTGAGTCAGCGTGCCGAGATAATGCAATGGTTCTGGACAATCGGTGATTGTGGCGTCGCTGTAATAGCCCAGCGAACGGTAGCCCAGCTCTGGATTCTCCATCATCTCGTTGTGCAGCACTACCAGCGCCGGATCGTCGCCGACAAAGAGCACACGCCGCACGTTGTGGCCGTGACTGCGCAGATAGTTCAGCACGCCACGCTCGCAGATGCGCGAAAGCATCAGCGACAGGTAAGCGCTGAAGAAGAAGAACACGGAAAAGATGGTCGGAACGTCATTGAAGACAAACTTCGTCTGCACGGCAAAGATACACGTGAATGTTAGTGTCAGTCGGAAGACATTAAGGGACACGTCGGCCAGGCGCAGCAGTCGGAAGTGGATGATGCTGTGGAAAAAGAGTTCACTGATCAGTACCGACACATTCATGAGGGCAACTACTATACGGGTGTATGTGTGAAAATAAGCCGGTATGTCTGAACCCAATTCTAAGAAAATCAGCCAAGCCACTAAGTTGACAATGATAAAGTCACAAAGTGTAATGGTAGCTAAGAGCGTCCTGCGCCTGTCAATGTTGATACTGCTCACGGATAAATATCATTAAATCTGCTTACTTCTTTCTTATAAGAAGGAAAATCTTCATTGTTTGCATTTTCGTTCCCTTGGCAAAATTACCACTTTATTTTAGATTATACAAATAATAATAACTAAAAAAGGTCATATAGCTTTTTTTTAGTAACTTTGCAAATCAAAAGATGAATCATAAAATATAGTATGGTACTCAATTATATTTGGATTGGATTCTTTGTCGTTGCCTTCATTTTTGGTGGCGTACAATTGTTGATGGGCGACACCACGATCTTTCAGAAGATGGTGGACTCCACGTTCGACACGTCGAAGACAGCTTTCGAAACCTCGCTGGGACTGACCGGCGTGCTGGCCTTGTGGCTGGGTATCATGAAGATAGGAGAGAAAGCTGGCGCCGTCAACGCGCTGGCGCGATTGCTCAGTCCGGTGTTTACCAAGCTCTTCCCCGATATTCCTAAGAATCATCCCGTGATGGGGTCTATCTTCATGAACATTGCTGCCAACATGTTAGGACTCGACAATGCCGCCACGCCGACGGGTTTAAAGGCTATGGCCGGCATGCAGGAGCTGAACACAAAGAAGGATACGGCTACCAATCCGATGATCATGTTCCTGGTGCTTAACACGTCGGGACTGACCATCATCCCTACCACTATTCTTGCCTTCCGCTCCAGTTATGGTGCCGTGCAACCCACCGATGTGTTCATCCCCATTCTCTTGGCGACGAGCGTAGCCACGTTGGCGGGGATCATTATCACGGCGGCGTGGCAGCGCATCAACCTGTTCCAACCTGTCCTGCTGGCTACCCTGGGCGGACTCATCGCCTTTGTTGCTTTGGTCATCTGGGGCTTCGGTCAGATGGACAAGGACACGATGAGCTCTGTGACGTCCGTAGCCGGTAACCTGATCCTGATGACGGTGATCGTGCTGTTCATCCTTGCGGGCGTGAGAAAACACATCAATGTCTACGATGCCTTTATTGAGGGAGCTAAAGAAGGTTTCCACACTGCCGTGCGCATCATCCCTTATCTTGTTGCCATCTTGGTGGCCGTTGGCGTATTTCGCGCCTCAGGTGCTATGGGCATGCTCATTGACGGCATTGCCTGGGTGGTGAAGCAGTGCGGGCTGAACACCGACTTTGTGGGTGCGTTGCCTACTGCTTTTATGAAGCCGCTTTCTGGCAGTGGCGCTCGCGGACTGATGTTAGAGGCGATGAAGAACTATGGTCCCGACTCCTTCGTGGGTCGTCTGAGCTGTATCTTCCAAGGCTCCACCGACACCACCTTCTATATCCTTGCCGTCTACTTCGGCTCTGTCAATATCAAGTACACACGTCACGCTGTGGCTTGCGGCCTGCTCGCTGACCTTGCAGGCGCCATTGCAGCAATAGCCATTGCTTATCTATTCTTTTGAAAAATAGATTTTCTGACATTAAAAACGACATAAGCTCATCAAGAAAATATGCAGAATTTAAAATCTCTTGCAAAAGACACGGCCATTTACGGCCTGAGCAGTATTGCAGCCCGTTTCATCGGCTATCTGCTTGTACCTATTGAGACGGCGAAGTTCAACGCTGCCGGAGGACAGTATGGCATCATCACCAACATCTATGCCTACATCGCCTTGCTCATCATCATCCTGACCTACGGTATGGAGACCACCTTCTTCCGGTTTATGAACCGGCCCGGCGAGGATCCGAAAAAGGTCTATCCCACCACGCTCCACACCGTAGGCTTCACCTCACTGCTCTTCGTGGTGTTGCTGGCGCTGTTTATACATCCTGTAGCCGGCGCCATCGGCTATCCTGACCATCCCGAATATCTGATGATCATGGGCGTGTGCGTGGCCATCGACGCCTTCACGGCGATCCCCTTTGCCTATCTGCGTTATGCCCATAAACCTGTCAAGTTCGCATTGCTGAAGATGGTGAGTATTGCCGTGAACATCGTGGGCGTGTCGCTCTATCTCATTGTGTTGCCTGCCATGCACGTCAATCTCTTCGGCATCTACGACGCCAACTTCGACTTGGAAGTGGTGTGGGTGTTCTGGATAGAGCTCTCCGGTTCTGTGCTCACCCTGCTCTTGCTGGGCAAGGAACTCAAGGCAATGGGCAATCCGTTTGACAAGGCTACCTGCAAGCGCATGCTCCGCTATACTTGGCCGCTGCTCGTCATGGGACTGGCCGGACAGCTCAACCAGTGTGCCTCGCAGATCATCTTCCCCTATGTTTTCAATGGCAACGCCCATGACGCACGTGTGCAGCTTGGCATCTATGGCGCCTGCATCAAGATAGCCACCATCATGGTGATGATTACCCAGGCCTTCCGCTATGCCTACGAACCATTTGTTTTCGGACAGTCCAAAGAGAAAAACAATAAGGAGACTTACGCCCGGGTGATGAAGTTCTACATCATCTTCACCCTTCTCGCCTTCCTCTGCGTAGTGGCCTACATGGACATCATCCGCTATATCATTGGTCGTAGCTACTGGGAGGGCTTGGAGATCGTGCCGATCGTGATGGCCGCTGAGATCATGTTCGGCGTGTTCTTCAATCTTAGCTTCTGGTATAAGCTCATCGACAAAACCATTTGGGGTGCCTGGTTCTCAGGTATCGGTGCTGTCGTATTGATCGCTTTCGACATCATCTTCATCCCGCGCTTCAGCTACTGGGCTTGTGCGTGGGCCGGTTTCGCCTCGTATGCGGTGAGCATGGTACTGAGCTATTTCTTCGGTCAGAAATACTATCCGATCGCCTATCCGTTGAAGTCGATCTTCACCTACACGCTGCTTGCCATAGTGCTCTTTGTGGGCATGACGGCTTCCAACCGCTATCTGCCGATGTTGCCGGCCTTGCTTGTCAACACGCTGTTGCTGATCGCGGACGTAGCTTTCATCGTGAAGAGGGATCTGCCACTGAGCTCTCTGCCCGTCATCGGGAAGAAGTTCCGGAAATGACGGGTACAAACTCCTATCTATAATAAGGTGTGAGCACAGACGAATCGCACAGTCACTTATATATAATAAGGTGTGAGAAATGGCAAACTGCATAGAAACAAAAGAAGCAAAGCACGGTCCTGCGGCCGTGATCATGGGTGCCTCGTCGGGCATAGGCCTGGAGGTGGCCCGGTTGCTGCTCCGTCGTGGCTGGCATTTGGGACTGGCCGCACGGCGCACCGAGCTATTGGCTGCACTGAGCCGGGAATATCCCGATCAGGTGAAATACGCCTCCATCGACATCACGGAAGTTGGAAGCGAAGTACAATTGCGCCGGTTGATCGATGAAATGGGGGGAATCAACCTCTATCTTCATGTCTCCGGCGTGGGTTGGCAAAACATGGCGCTTGATGCCGACAAGGAGCTGACGACGGTGCAGACCAATGCTTTGGGCTTCACGCGCATGGTCAGTGAGGCTTATCGCTACTTTGTCTCTCGTAGCGAAGGCCATATTGCTGTGGTGTCATCGATCGCTGGTACCAAAGGCTTGGGGGCGGCTCCGGCCTATAGTGCTACCAAGGCCTTCGACGCCACCTATGTCGAAGCTCTGGAGCAACAAGCCCACATGCGAGGCAAAAACATCCATTTCACCGACATCCGTCCGGGCTTTGTCCGTACCGCTCTGCTTGGCGACGGTCGCCGTTATCCCTTGTTGATGAGTCCGGAGACCGTGGCGCGTACCATCGTCAAGGCCATCCTGCACCGTCGTCATGTTGTGGTCATCGACTGGCGTTACCGTTTGCTCACCGCTCTCTGGCGTTGCGTGCCCCGTTGGATATGGCGAAGGATGAAGGTCAGCAATGGGTGAGACGGATGCTTATAGCATACCTTTCAAGGAGGCTAAACGTTATAAAGAACTTTAAAAGAAATCGTGGATAGACGGCTAAGTGCCGATTTTTTCGTAACTTTGCACCGTTTTTTACACGAATGGAGGAATACGCCCGATAATTTTCAATGGCTGGGAGGGCGGTTGATTCCTCATGCGTCATTGAAAATTTAAAGGTTTAAAGATTGAAGACATTTGAAGAATTGGGCGTCAGCGAAGAGATTCGCCGCGCCATCGAAGAGCTGGGCTTTGAGCAGCCCATGCCCGTACAGGAAGAAGTAATCCCTTATTTGCTCGGTCACGGCAACGATGTCATAGCATTGGCACAGACAGGAACAGGCAAGACCGCCGCTTACGGCATCCCCGTGTTGCAGAAGACCGACCCCACCAACAAAGCGACCCAGGCCCTCATCCTCAGCCCCACCCGTGAGCTGTGCTTGCAGATTGCCGATGACCTCAACGCTTTTGCCAAGTATATCGACGGCATGCACATCGTGCCCGTCTACGGCGGAGCGTCTATCGAGACACAGATCCATGCCCTGCGCCATGGCGTGCAGATCATCGTGGCTACCCCCGGCCGGCTCATCGATCTGATGAAACGTGGCGTGGCTCAGCTCGACCAGGTCAACAACGTCGTGCTCGATGAGGCCGACGAGATGCTCAACATGGGCTTCTCGGAAAGCATCAACGAGATCTTTGAAGGCGTGCCCGCTGACCGCAATACCCTGCTCTTCTCAGCCACGATGAGCAAAGAGATTGAGGCCATCGCCAAGAACTATCTCCACGACTACAAGGAGATCGTCGTCGGCTCGCGCAACGAAGGTGCCGAGAACGTCAACCACATCTATTATATGGTCAACGCGCGTGACAAGTATCTTGCGCTGAAACGTATCGTTGACTTCTACCCCCGCATCTACGCCATCATCTTCTGTCGTACGAAGATCGAGACGCAGGAAGTAGCTGATAAGCTCATCAAGGACGGTTACAATGCCGAGGCGCTCCATGGCGACCTGAGTCAGCAACAGCGTGATCTGACCATGCAGAAGTTCCGCAACCACCTGACCCAGCTGCTCGTAGCCACTGATGTGGCCGCCCGCGGACTGGACGTTGACGACCTGACCCACGTGATCAACTATGGTCTGCCCGACGATGTGGAGAACTACACCCACCGCTCGGGCCGTACCGGACGCGCCGGCAAGAAAGGAACGAGCATCTCCATCATCCACTCGCGCGAGAAGTTCAAGGTGCGCAACATTGAGAAGATCATCGGCAAAGAGTTTGTCGACGGCACCCTGCCCACGCCTGAGGAGATCTGCAAGAAGCAACTCTTCAAGACCATGGACGACATTATGAAGGCTGACGTCGACGAGGATCTCATCGCACCTTACATGCCTGAGATCAACAGACAGTTTGACTATGTCGACAAGGAGGACATCATCAAGAAGATGGTGAGCATCACCTTTGGCAAGTTCCTGGACTACTACAAGAATGCGCCCGAGATTGTCAAGCCTACGACGAAGGGCCGTGACAAGTCGGAACAGGGCGACCGTAACGGACGTGGCGGCAAGGACACGCGCAACCGCAAGCGCGGGCCGCGTCAGGCAGAGGCCGGCTATCGCCGTCTGTTCATCAACTTGGGCAAGCAAGACGGCTTCTATCCCGGTGAGGTCATGCAGTTTATCAACAAGCATATCCATGGCCATCAGGAAGTGGGACATATCGACCTGCTGCAGAAGTTCAGCTATATCGAAGTACCCGAGGAAGATGCCCAGCGTGTGATGCGCGCTTTGGACGGCACGGCCTACAAAGGTCGCGAGGTACGCTGCAACGATGCCGACGAGAGTGGACACGGACATTCGGCACGCGGCAGTCGCGGTGGCGCCGACAAAGGCGACCGCAGCTATGGCAAGAGCGGACGTGGCAAAGGCCGCCAAAGCAGCAGAGCACACGACGATGACAGCCGTCGCGGCCGTGACGACTGGAAGCAGTTGATGGCCGACAGCCGCAATATTAAGCTGCGCGGCGAGGTTCCTGATTTCAGCGAAGAAGGCTGGGCACGCCGACGGCCGAAAAAGAAATAAGGCTTTTTTAACGGGCAGAAGGTAACTCTTCTGCCTGTTACTACGTCCTTATAAGGTAAATCGTTACTTTTAGATCATAAGGAAGATTATTATTCACAACTTGAAAGAAAATATGATGAAAAGCATTTTATGCAGCCTGGCCCTGATGGCCATGGCCTGCGTGCCCGCTATGGCACAGAAGAAAGCCGCAAGTGATGCCGTCCACTTCAAAGGCGACGTCAAGGGAGTCAAGGACACACTGCTGGTGATCGTGCCGCAGGGTGACCAAAAGGCAAAGACCGACACGGTGCTGGTAAAGAATGGCAAGTTCGACTTTACGGTACATGTGAGTGAGCCGACCGACATCCGTGCCTATACGCCCGGCAGTATGCGTGGTACAGAGCGCGCCGGTTTTCAGGTGATCGCCGTTCCGGGCGAGAGCGCTGTGATGAGTGGGGACCTGACATCCAACTATTATCTCACAGGTTCTAAGTTCTATCAGCAGTTCAATGAGGTGGATCGTATGATGGAGGCAGCCCAGAAGCCCATGCAGCAGTTGGTCGACAGCCTGCAGGGACGCATGAAAGCTGGTGAGAGCCAAGAGGCTGTGATGAAAGTCTATCAGGAGAAAGGTGGTTTGCTCCGCCAGGAGATGCGCGACAAAATGCTGAATTTCATCAAGCAGCATCCCGACAATGAGGCTTGCGCCTATCTGATTCCTCAGATGGGAGAGCTGGGCTGGATGCGTGATGCCGTGAAGCTGCTCTCTCCCGCTGTACGCGACGGCCGCATGAAGAGCTATTACACGGGCATCATGACTGCTTTGGAGAATGAGGCAAAGGCTGAGGCTGAGGCTGCAAAGAAGCAGGCATCAGGTATCGCTGCTCCCGACTTCACCCTCAACGACATCAACGGCAAACCGCTGAGTCTCTCCAGTCTGCGTGGTCAGTACGTGATTCTCGACTTCTGGGGCTCTTGGTGTGTATGGTGCATCAAAGGCTTCCCCGAGATGAAGGAGTATTATAATAAGTATAAGGGTAAGTTCCAGATCCTCGGCGTCGACTGCAATGACACGCAGGAGAAGTGGAAAGCTGCCGTGCAGAAGCATGAGTTGCCTTGGCTCCATGTCTATTGTCCACGCGACAACCGCCGGATCTTGGACGCTTACGGCATTCAGGGCTTCCCCACAAAAATCCTCATTGATCCGCAGGGTAAGATTGTGAAGACAGTCGTCGGCGAGGATCCCGCCTTCTATACCTTGCTCGATGAAACCTTTAGCAAGAAGTAATGAGGGATTCAGCAAGAAGTAATGAGACCTTCAGTAGAAAGTAAAATGGGCTTCAGCAGAAAGTAATGAGTCTTTCTGCATAAAGTAATTGAAACCTTCTATCATCATTCAGAAGCCGCCGGAGAAGTAGATTCTCCGGCGGCTTCGTTGCGTTTCTTGGGTACGTCAAGGCTTCCTGTTGTCGGCTGTGTAGCTTCCGTTGTGCTGCATATTGCCATTTTCTTCCGCAAATAGACGTGAAATACAAAAAAAATATGTAAGTTTGCAAGTTGAAAACCAAGCAAACAAGTTATCGCATTATACAATGAAGACAAACAAAGTACTCTCGGCGGTGCTGATCGTTCTTACTGCTTTGGCGCTTGCCTCTTGCACGGGAAAGAAATTCCACGTCTCTGGTGTCATCACTGATGCCAAAGACTCGTTGCTCTATTTCGAGAATATGAGCCTCAACGGGCCGGTGACGGTTGACTCCGTGAAACTCGACAAGGACGGATCGTTCTCCTTTGACGGCAAGGCACCGGACGCTCCGGAGTACTATCGGTTGCGTATCGCACGGCAGATCATCAATATCGCTGTTGACTCCACAGAGAACATCACGGTGAAAGCTTCTTACCCGACGATGTCAGCACAGTACGAGGTGAAAGGTTCCGACGACTGCTCAAAGATGAAGGAACTGTCGCAGATGCAGTTGGGATTGCAGGCTACCATCAACGCCATCCAGCAAAATCCCAACCTGTCTTACGACCAGGTCGACGCTGCCATCCTGCAGACCATGGTCAGCTACAAGGATAAGGTGAAGCGCCAGTACATCTTCACCGCACCGATGAAAGCCTACGCTTATTTCGCGCTCTTCCAAACGGTGGACATCGGAAATCAGACGGTGCTCATCTTCGATCCGCGTAGCAAGAAGGAAGACGTGCAGGTCTTCGCCGCCGTTGCAACGAGTTGGGATACCTATTACCCTAAGTCCGAGCGTGGTACCAACCTCCATAACATCGCCCTACAAGGCATGAAGAATGTGCGCATCATCCAGGCCGAGCAGGCTCAGGGACAGATCGACCCCAGCAAGGTGCAGACGACTGGTGTGCTGGAAATTTCCCTTCCGGATCGTGAAGGCAACATCCGCCGACTCACACAACTCAAGGGTAAGGTGGTGATGCTCGACTTCCACATGTTTGCCGCCAAGGGCAGCACCGAGCGCGTCATGCATTTGCGCGACCTCTACAACAAATATCACGCCCAAGGCTTTGAGATCTATCAGGTGAGTCTTGACTCTGACGAGCACTTCTGGAAAGAGAGCGTGGCTGCCCTGCCATGGATCTGTGTCCACGACGGCGACGGTCCTAATTCGCAATTCGCCTCACAGTACAATGTGCAGACCGTGCCGACCTTCTTCCTCATCGACCGCAACAACGTGTTGCAGAAGCGCGATGTACAGGTCAAGGACCTCGACGCAGAGATCAAAGGTCTGTTGGCGAAATAAGGATCATGCACGTTCTTGATAAGTTTCGCTATTGTCCCGTCTGCGGATCATCTGAGTTTGAGCCCAGCACGGTGAAGAGCAAGCGTTGTCGGCACTGTGGCTTTGAGTATTTTCTCAACCCCAGTGCAGCCAACGCTGCGCTGATTATGAACAGCCGCGACGAGTTGCTCGTCATCACCCGCAAGAACGATCCCGCCAAGGGCACGCTCGATTTTCCGGGCGGCTTCTACGACTTGGGCGAGACTGCTGCCCAGGGGCTTGCGCGCGAAGTGAAGGAAGAGACCGGACTCACCGTCGTTTCCTCACGTCTGCTCTTCAGTTATCCCAACACCTATCTCTATTCCGGCTTCACCGTCCATACGCTCGACTTCTTTTTCCTCTGCCGTGTGGAAGACTTCTATGCTTTGTCGGCACACGACGATGCGGCCGGTTATGAGTGGATCGCCGTCAGAAATCTGCGTCCCGAAAGATTTGGCTTGGACTCCATCCGTCGGGCCGTGGTCCGTTTCCAGCAGGACTTTGAAGCTGGCAAACTCGGTTTTTAACAGAAAAGTTACATGGATGTAACTTACATTTATGTAACTTTTTGCATCGGAGTCTCTTAAAAATTCTAAAATCATACATATATAATAAGGTGTAAGACAAAGTTATTATTACTTTTGTCCCCGACATTATATAACTACACGCAAGCATGCAAGATAACTTAGTCATTGTAGAGAGCCCTGCCAAGGCCAAGACGATTGAGAAATTCCTCGGCAAGGATTATAAAGTGATGTCTTCCTACGGACACATCAGAGACCTAAAGAAAAGTGGACTCAGTATCAACGAAAAGACGTTTGAACCAGACTATGAGATACCAGAGGATAAGAAGAAGGTTGTAGCAGAACTCAAGAAAGATGCTAAGGGCGCCAAAAAAGTGTGGCTCGCATCCGATGAGGATCGCGAGGGAGAAGCCATCAGTTGGCATCTCTGTGAAGTGCTCGGACTCGATGAGGCAAAGACTTCGCGTATCGTCTTCCATGAGATTACCAAGCCCGCCATCCTCTATGCTATCGAGCATCCCCGCCATCTCGACATGAATCTCGTCAATGCTCAGCAGGCCCGACGTGTGCTGGACCGCATCGTCGGTTTTAAACTCTCACCGGTATTGTGGCGCAAGGTCAAGCCTTCGCTCTCGGCCGGACGTGTGCAGAGCGTAGCCGTCAGACTTGTCGTGGAGCGTGAGCGTGAGATTCAGGCCTTCAAGAGTGAGCCTTACTACCGTGTCACGGCCATCTTCACGCCCGTCAATGGCGACAGCCTCGGCGTGGAGGTAAAGGCAGAACTCGACAAGCGCTTTGCCACACACGATGAGGCGCTCGGCTTCCTCAACCGTTGCAAGGATGCTGTCTTCACTGTGGACAATGTGTCGAAAAAGCCGTTGAAGCGCGCCCCCGCGCCTCCTTTCACCACTTCTACCTTGCAGCAGGAAGCTGCCAGAAAGCTCGGATTCACCGTGTCGCAGACCATGCGCATCGCACAGCAGCTTTATGAGAATGGACGCATCACCTACATGCGTACCGACAGCGTCAACCTCTCGGCACTCGCCATCAACAGCAGTAAGGATGCCATCACCAAACTCTATGGTGAGCAATATAGTTCTCCTCGCAACTTCCACACACAGTCTAAGGGTGCGCAGGAAGCCCACGAGGCCATTCGACCCACCCACATGGAGAACAGCTCTGTCGACGGTACAGCACAGGAGAAGCGCCTCTACGACTTGATCTGGAAGCGCTCTGTCGCCTCGCAGATGGCTGAGGCACAGATCGAGAAGACCGCGGTCAACATCAATATCAGCGGTCAGCCCGAAAAATTCGTGGCCCATGGTGAGGTCATCGTCTTCGACGGATTTCTGAAAGTCTATAAGGAGTCGACTGACGACGACGAACAGTCGGAGGAGTTTGCTTCCCTACCCGCACTGCAAGTGGGCGAGCAACTCTCTCGTGAAAGCATTTCCTCTACGGAACGTTTCTCTCAAGGGCCGGCACGATATACCGAGGCCAGCCTCGTACACAAACTGGAGGAGCTCGGCATCGGACGCCCGTCTACTTACGCGCCGACGATTTCCACGATCCAGCAGCGCGACTATGTGGAGAAAGGCGACAAGGGCGGAAAAGAGACAAAGTTCACTGTTGATATTTTGAAAGGCAACCAGGTGAAGTCGACAACAAAGACTGAGTTCACCGGTTCAGAGAAAGGAAAGCTCATCCCCACCGACATCGGCATTGTGGTCAACGACTTCCTTTTGCAGAACTTCCCCGAGATCATGGACTACAACTTCACGGCGAAGGTCGAGAACCAGTTCGATAAGATTGCTGAGGGCAAGGAAGAGTGGAAGGACATGATGAGCAAGTTTGACAAGCCTTTTGAGAAGACTGTCGACCAGGTCATGCAGTCGCGCTCTGAGCATAAGGCCGGCGAGCGCATCCTCGGTAAGGATCCTAAGACAGGCAGAACCGTGCTGGTGAAGATAGGAAAGTTCGGTCCGCTGGCTCAGATCGGTACTGCTGACGACGACGAGAAGCCGCGCTTCGCCCAGATACCTAAGGATAAGAGTATTGAAACTATAACGCTCGAAGAGGCTTTGGATCTGTTTAAGTTGCCACGGGAGCTCGGAGAGTTCGAGGGTATGCCCGTCACCATCGGTGCCGGACGCTTTGGTCCTTATGTCCAGCACAACAGGAAATATGTGTCACTGCCCAAGGAAGACGACCCGATGACGGTCACCCTCGACCATGCCATCTCGCTGATCCTTGCTAAGCGTCTGAAAGACCGTGAGCGCGAAATCAAGAAGTTTGAGGAGGATGAACGGCTGGAACTGCTCAAGGGACGCTTTGGCCCTTACCTCGCTTTCGACGGAAACAACTACCGCATCGACAAGAGTCTTCACGACCGTGCGCTGGCCGGAGACCTGAGCTACGACGAGTGTATGGAGATCATCAAGAACGCGCCGGAGCCAAAAGCCAAGGCCAGAAGAAGAAAATAGACGTTTAAGCTGATGGAAACACCTGTCCGCATCATCCTTTTGGGCTACATGGGCTCTGGAAAGACAACGGTCGGCAAGGCCCTCGCCAAAAACCTGGGGCTGCCCTTTTATGACCTCGACTGGTACATAGAAAGCCGTATGCGCAAGACCGTCAAGCAACTCTTTGACGAACGGGGCGAGGACGGCTTTCGCAAAGTAGAGCGCAACATGCTCCACGAGGTGGCTGAGTTTGAGAATATCGTGCTGAGTTGTGGCGGAGGCACGCCGTGCTTCTTCGACAACATGGACTATATCAACCAGCAGGGGGAGTCGGTCTATCTCAAGTGCACCACCGATGTGCTCGTGCAGCATCTGAAGATGGGAAAGACCGTACGCCCGCTGTTGCTTAACAAGACTCCCGAGGAGGTCATCACGTTTATAGAGCAGCAACTCCGTCAGCGCGAGCCTTTCTACACTAAGGCCAAACACACGCTCGACGTGAGCCTGATGGATAATTTCGACAAAATACAGATTACAGTAGAGCAACTGAAACAACAACTCGGCTTGCCATGAGTCGGCAATAAAATTAACTACGCTGATTAGATGAAAAAATGGACCATCGATGACTCCAAGGAGTTGTACAATATTAATGGTTGGGGCACTTCTTATTTCGGAATAAATGAGAAGGGTGATGTCTATGTCACGCCTTGCAAGGATAACACGCAGATCGATTTGCGCGATGTCATGGATGAGCTCGCCTTACGCGATGTCACCCCTCCGGTGCTGCTTCGCTTCCCCGATATTCTCGACAACCGCATTGAGAAGATGGCTGAGTGCTATGAGAAAGCAAAGAAAGAGTACAACTTCAAGGGACAAAGCTATATCATTTATCCCGTCAAGGTCAACCAGATGCAGCCCGTCGTCGACGAGATCATCTCTCACGGACGCAAGTTCAATCTCGGCCTCGAGGCCGGTTCCAAGCCTGAGCTCCACGCCGTCATCGCCGTGCAGTGCAAGAGCGACTCGCTCATCATCTGCAATGGATATAAGGACGAAAGCTATATCGAGCTTGCTATGTTGGCCCAAAAACTTGGCAAGCACATCTTCATCGTGGTGGAGAAACTCAACGAGATCGATGTCATCGCAAAGACGGCTAAGCGACTGAACGTAAAGCCAAACATCGGCATTCGCATCAAGCTTGCATCCTCAGGATCGGGCAAATGGGCTGAGAGCGGCGGCGACGCTTCGAAGTTCGGACTGACGCCAATGGAGCTCTTGCAGGCTTTGAAGAAACTCGATGAGGTAGGGCTGCACGACAGCGTGCGTCTGATCCACTTCCATATCGGCAGTCAGATCACCAAGATTCGCCGTATTCAGAATGCACTCACAGAGGCGGCACAGTACTATAGCAACCTCAGAAAGATGGGTTACAACATCGAGTATGTCGACTGTGGCGGTGGACTTGGTGTTGACTATGACGGTACACGCTCAAGCAACTCCGAGAGTTCGGTCAACTACTCCATCCAGGAGTATATCAACGACTGCGTCTATGCCTTCGCAGACATCGCCAACCGCAACAACATCCCGCACCCGAATATCATCACAGAGAGCGGTCGCTCGTTGGCTGCGCACCACTCGGTGCTTATCCTCGACGTGCTCGGTGCTGCCTCACTGCCCGAGATGCCGGAGGAGTTTGAAGCCAAGGAGTCTGATCATCAGCTTGTGCGTGATCTCTATGATATATGGTGCAACCTCAATCCCAAGTCGATGCTTGAGGACTGGCACGACGCTGACCAGATCCGGGAGGACTGTCTCGACATGTTTGCCCACGGCATGGTCGATCTCAAGACGCGTGCTGAGGTTGAGTCGATGTACTGGAGCGTATGCCATGAGATCAACTCCATCGCCAAGACGCTGAAGCATGTGCCCGACGAGTTGCGCGGTCTCGACAAGCTCTTGGCGGATAAATATTTCTGCAACTTCTCGCTTTTCCAGAGTCTGCCCGACTGTTGGGGGATCGACCAGCTCTTCCCCATCATGCCGATCGAACGGCTCAATGAGCGGCCCACACGCAACTGCACGTTGCAGGATATCACCTGCGACAGTGACGGCAAGGTGGCCAACTTCGCCGTCAATGGCACGCAGTCGAATGTGCTCCCCGTGCATGCGCTCAAGAAAGATGAGCCTTATTATATAGGTGTATTCCTCGTGGGTGCCTATCAGGAAATCCTCGGCGACATGCACAACCTCTTCGGTGATACCAACGCCGCGCACATCTCGGTGAAGAACGGCACCTATAGCATCGATCAAATCATCGACGGCGAGACCGTTGAGGAGGTGCTGGAGTATGTGCAGTACAACCCGAAGAAACTCGTCCGACAGCTGGAGCAGTGGGTCACCAAAAGTGTCAAGCAGGGCAAGCTCTCATTAGAGGAGGGCAAGGAGTTCCTCAGCAACTACCGCTCGGGACTCTATGGCTACACCTATCTGGAGTAAGATGGTACAGACCGTCCCCATGTCTCTGTGTCTGACAGAGGCGTGGGGGCGGCTGATAAATACTATTGTTTTGATTATTGTATAGAGAATGGCACAAGTGACAGTCATAAAAGTGGGCGGTGCCATCGTGGAGGACACGGAGCGTCTGACCCAGTTGCTCGACCGCTTTGCAGCGCTGCCGGGACAGAAGGTACTCGTGCACGGTGGAGGCCGTCGCGCCACCAAGGTGGCATCAGCCTTGGGCATAGAGAGCAAGATGGTGGAGGGACGGCGCATCACCGACGCCGATATGCTTGAAGTGGTAACCATGGTCTATGGTGGCCTTGTCAATAAGAACATTGTGGCGCAGTTGCAGTCCCGTGGTGTGAATGCCGTGGGACTGACCGGCGCCGACATGAATGTGATCCGCAGCCATAAGCGTCCGAAGAAAGACGGCGTGGATTATGGCTTCGTCGGCGATGTGGACAAGGCCGACGGTCATCGCCTGCTCACGCTGATCCATGACGGTCTGACGCCTGTCATGGCGCCGCTGACCCACGATGGAATGGGCTATATCCTCAACACCAATGCCGACACCATCGCGGCCGAGACGGCGAAAGCCTTGGCACGTGAGGGTGCGCCGACGACGCTCGTCTACTGCTTTGAGAAGGCGGGCGTGCTGGCTGAGCCTGATGACGAGAACAGTGTCATCGGCACGATCGACCACGATGCGTTCGTGCGACTGGTAGCCAACGGCACCATCAGGGGGGGCATGATCCCCAAGATCACCAACGCCCTGGCTGCTGTAGACGCCGGTGTGGACCGCGTCATCATCACCAAGGCCGAGAATATCGGCACCGCTACGGGTACCGTCATCACACGATGAACCACAAAACGCTTGTTAAGAGAAAGGCTTGAGAATGAAAATAGATTTCCGCAACGACATCCTGCCACTGAAAAATCAGCTCTATCGTTTCGCGCTGCGCATCACGCTCGACAGTGCTGAGGCTGAGGATGTCGTGCAGGAAACGCTCATCAAGGTCTGGAACAAGCGCGACACGTGGGACGAGATCGACAACATCGAGGCGTTCTGCTTCACCGTTTGCCGCAACCTGGCACTGGATAGTGTGAAGAACAAACGCAGTCAGACCGAGAGTCTCGACGACAAACCGGTGGAAAAGCCCGACAATACCTTCAACCCAGCTGACAAGGCTATTGAAAAAGATCAGGTGAACATTGTGCGTGAGATCGTCGGCAGCTTGCCCGAGAAGCAGCGGGAATGCATACAGCTGCGCGACTTTGAGGGTAAAGCCTACAAGGACATCGCAGCTCTGCTCGGCATGACAGAAGAACAGGTCAAGGTCAATATCTTCCGGGCCCGCCAGGCCGTCAAGCAGCGCTTCCAGGCGATTGACGGCTTTGAGGCGCGAGGCTGAGCCCTGTGTCTCGCGATGCGGTCACTTACTGTTTAGCCTTTTCTTGTTATCAAAGGTTAAATATAGAATTCCCCTGTAACTTTTATCCATTTCTCTCGTCATTATTGTGTAAATGCAAGAATAATGATGGACTACAAGTATATCAATCAGCTTTTGGAGCGCTATTGGCGCTGCGAGACTTCCTTGGAAGAGGAAGACATCTTGCGGGCGTTCTTTAGTCAGGCCGACATTCCTGCCGACTTGAAGCGCTACCAGCCGCTTTTCGCCTACCAGCGCGAAGAGCCGAAGGCTGATGTGCTCGGTGATGACTTCGACAAGAAGATTCTCGCCATGACAGAGGAGCCCAAGGTGGTCAAGGCACGCATCGTCTCGATGCCCCGGCGCCTGCGTCCGCTCTTCAAGGCTGCTGCCATTGTCGCCATCGTCCTGACCCTTGGCAATGCCATCCAGGTGCCCTTCGCTCAGAAAAGTCAAGATCCGATCAGCAGCTATGACGGATATTCCAAACCTGAGATAGAAAAAGGCACATCGGTAGCCATGAGCGACAGCGTGAGCATCGACTCCGTTCCGAGAGCGATGACAAGCACGCAAAACTCCACGGGGCAGGTGATGATTAAATAAGATATTTCTATGCTTTCTCTATAAAATCATGTTTAGTAAAACAACATTAAGAAGCTGTGAAGTTTCTATTCTCTCAAATTTTTCATAACATACTAACGTAGAAAGGGACCGACACTCAATCGTGAGTTCGGTCCCTTTATTTTTTTGCGCTATTAGATCATTTTTGGATTATCTTCTTTCCGTTGCAGATGACGATGCCCTTGTAGTTTTTGTTCACCCGCTGACCGGCGAGGTTATAAGCTGCGCCATTGCTTTCTTTCTTTGTTTGTAGCGTATTGCTGATGCCGGTGGTGGTGAGAGTGAAGGTGAACGCGTAGAAATTCAGTGAACCAGTCGGGTAGGTGACATCCACCGTACCTTTGTTCACGGCGACAGAGACAACAGGGTATACCTTAATGGTTTTACCATCATCATCGGTTATCTTGATGACATCTGCATCCTTTATGACCTGGTTGTACAGTTCCTTCCCGTCCTGAGTAAGTACCAGATTGCGGTCGGTGGCACTACCAGAGGCTGACCGAGCGCATACCTGCAAGGTGCCGCTTGCAGGGATGGCGATGGACATGCAGTTGGCATCATCACTCGTTGCGCCAGACTTCAAACGATGGTCGTAGGCTGTGTTGCTTTCTGCCGTGCCAAAGCGGGCGTTGTTGGCGTCAACGGACGCCTTGCCCTTCGTGTCGGTCACGGTCAGGCTGAATCCTTCAAGCGTGCTGGTGATAGTCTGTCCGTTCAAAGAGCCTGCCTTCTTCTCTTCTGAGAACGAGATGGTGGTCTGTGCGCTGAGGGTTAATGCGCAAAGAACAAATTCTGAGTTTTCTATGCCTTCGTACTACTAACGTTATAATCTGATATAAAGCTCTG
>UQFS01000002.1 GCA_900540375.1 uncultured Prevotella sp. | reverse complement strand
GCAAAGGTACAGACTTTTAAGCGAGGCTGAAATACGGTAATGCCGAGACGCTTACCCTACATCAAACCGCAACGGAGTGCTCCGAGGCATGATCTTCTCTTTGCTGTATATCCTTATATTCCTACATCAAACCGCAACCTGCGATGAATGGTTATACTGGTGGTGTAGGCTGTATATCCTTATATTCCTACATCAAACCGCAACAGAGAATACACGATTCAGAATTCAGAGAGAGCTGTATATCCTTATATTCCTACATCAAACCGCAACCCCCTAAGCCACGCGACCATGAATGAGAAAGCTGTATATCCTTATATTCCTACATCAAACCGCAACCTGGGCGCCTTTTGTCCTGACCCACGTGTAGCTGTATATCCTTATATTCCTACATCAAACCGCAACTATGGCTAAGGATTATAGCCAGGCCTAAAGCTGTATATCCTTATATTCCTACATCAAACCGCAACCATGCTGACGGTCAGAGCGAGTATATTCCGCTGTATATCCTTATATTCCTACATCAAACCGCAACTTATTAGCATAGCCGTCAGCAATGGCATCGCTGTATATCCTTATATTCCTACATCAAACCGCAACGTTTTACGCTTGCAAAGGTATAACGTTTTGCTGTATATCCTTATATTCCTACATCAAACCGCAACAGCCATTTTGCATTTGTATTCGAGGAAAGGCTGTATATCCTTATATTCCTACATCAAACCGCAACCTAAATGGAGTGCAGGAGCAGCTGACGGCGCTGTATATCCTTATATTCCTACATCAAACCGCAACTGTTACCGCTTGACCGTGATGCGGTATGGGCTGTATATCCTTATATTCCTACATCAAACCGCAACCTGTCCGACGCACACCCAATGGCCGCCTATGCTGTATATCCTTATATTCCTACATCAAACCGCAACGAGGACGAAAGCGTGATCAAGAGCATCATGGCTGTATATCCTTATATTCCTACATCAAACCGCAACTAGCCGATACGGTTTGTTGCTGTTCTTGAGCTGTATATCCTTATATTCCTACATCAAACCGCAACACGATGTATATGTTCATGCAAATTTTGGATGCTGTATATCCTTATATTCCTACATCAAACCGCAACATTACAAGCATAACATTGTAAGGTAGTTTGGCTGTATATCCTTATATTCCTACATCAAACCGCAACTCCTCGCTGAGGACGGCTGTCAGATAGCAGCTGTATATCCTTATATTCCTACATCAAACCGCAACTATAATATGGTTGTATATATCTTGGCAGTGCTGTATATCCTTATATTCCTACATCAAACCGCAACTTACAACTATGACAAAGCAAGATGTTAAAGCTGTATATCCTTATATTCCTACATCAAACCGCAACAAGGCTACTTCTCTCCACGTCCATAAAGATGCTGTATATCCTTATATTCCTACATCAAACCGCAACAGCACCTTAAACAGACATGATGCCATATAGCTGTATATCCTTATATTCCTACATCAAACCGCAACTGCATCTTCTATAGACGCAGCTAAGGCTAAGCTGTATATCCTTATATTCCTACATCAAACCGCAACTTCTTTCTCAGTTGAGAGTCTTGGTAAAGGCTGTATATCCTTATATTCCTACATCAAACCGCAACTTAATCTCTGGGAACTCCTTTGTACAAAGGGGAATACACTATATCCAAGAAATAAAAAACGGAAGCGTAGGTCCATATTTCATTGCAAAGTTACTAAAAAAGTTCCAATTGTATAGGTTGTCCAACAAATTTTCTTTTCTTACTACATTTTGTGCATTTAGGCTCTCCACGGAAATTATAAATATTACTATATTGCTTATCAGTAACTGACAATATACTTATCATACCATATCTTGGTACAAAACTTTTCACGCGTCTTGCATGAACGTCAAGACTCTCATACGATCCACAATGCCTCACGTAGACAGAAAATTGCATCATGGAGAAACCGTCCTTCTCCAAATTTTTCCGAAACAGAGCAGCATCATGTCTCTCCTTCTTTGTTGTCACAGGTAAATCGAAGAATACAAACAACCACATAATATGGTATGCATTAAGGCGATCTAAAGTCATGTAAAAACTGGTAATGACATTTTTTTTATTTCCCCCTTATAATATCTCAACAGAGATGCTGACGTCGTAGTCAGAGCAATGGACAAAGGTCGAGTCATCTGCCCTATTTTTACATCTGTAACCAGCAATCTCAACAATCTTACTTTCACTTCTTTATCTAAGTTCAGAAGTCCCTCCTCTGCCGCGCCGTATACAATCTCGTCAACATAGGGTCGATAAGGCTCCATTATGTCATCGGCAAGAGGGAATGCGTTATACCTGTTTCTGTGAAACAAGCCAAACACTGGTAACAATCCGGAACCGATCAACGCTCTTGCTGCCGCGGCTCTGAGTATTGCATATCCATAGTTCAACAGATTATTGGGAGGAAGCCCTTCCCGTTCTCTTCGAAAATCTTTACCAAACAAATGTTTCCAATACAATCGTGCTGCTATTCCTTCACGATTAGAAGTATCTCCACTCAGTACTGAGTTATAGTAAGCCTTTAGATTATGATGTTCTACGCCCAGTTTGTCTAATAGTGCTGCTTGGTTTTTTATTTTCTGTTCCACGATTTGTTTCCAGGCTTGTTTTCGGGACGGTTCAGAAACATCAAGCTGGAATTTCAGACTCTCAGCTTGCGTAGTGTTAGTATTCAATCCCATAAGCATTGAGGAAGGCATATTCTTTGCGTCGCAAAAGATTACACAGACATTGTTGCTCACCAACTCATTCACAAGAGGGATGGTGAGTAATATCTGCTGGTTTTCAATGACTACATAACCGATATCTTCTATAGGGCGAGTAATAACATCATCACTGTCCTTTATAGATATAACCAGTTGCTTATCCTTGAGGGAGAGCTTGGCAGGATTTGAAAAGAAAAGTGTTTGCTTCAACATTATCTTAACCACTTGATTTCACCAACATCATTGATAAGAAAATCATACCCAGCAACAAGAGCCTTAAACTGTGTATGAAGAAGTTTTATAGAACTTCTAAATTCTTCATTCTGCTTATAAGCTCCATTCTTCGCTTTCAATTCGCCACTGGATCGCGCCTCCTGGGAATGAAGCAAGACTATAGTACCGTATACACAGCCACTTACTACCATCGACGAAAGGCCTGTTACCTTATATAGCCGTTTGACCAATTCCTCAACACCACAATCTCTGATCTCGTCTGGAGTTTTCTCATAGAGCAAGACCATTGAGCCTTTCTTGAGGACATAGGTCAAGGGACTGTCGTTTTTTGACAAAGGAACAAGATTGTATCCCACAATCTCTTTATCATTGCTTTTCTTGTAATAATTGCAAGCATCGAGATTGTTGATAAGTTCGAAGCTCTTCTTTTCCTTACCTTTTTTGTCATGCCCAACATATATCGCCATAGCATAGTTGGTGTCATTGGTGACATGGAACTGTTGCTTATAATCTTTAGTTGACAAATCACGATGATGTCGGATATCCAACGGTCGTGTAACATTAGGTGCAAAGCATCTCACCTTACGTATTGCAATCCCCTTTTCCTTATTCATCCATATGCCATTAGCTATAGCCTCCTTTAAACTACCATTTTGCAAGATAGCATCTTTTACGATCTCCTTTACTTTATTATCCACAATATTGTCGACATCTGTATCCTTGAATTTTGCATCCAGAGCCTTCCGGACCACATATTTCACCTTTCCATTTCGCTCTATAGCACCATAATAGGTGTCGTTGTGGAGAGACGCACGGGCAGAATCGCCATTAGCCCAGACCTTCTTTCCCTTAAGAAGTATCCGATGCCTTCCAGACTTCCCAATATTGTCGGCAGTATCATGGGACACGACTATCTCTTTCCGGATCTTATTCATATCTTCTTGAAATGTCGGCCACGGTGCGGCAAAATGCCCTTTGGAAGCTCCATACCATTCATGGTTTTCTTCATCCCGATAATATTCAGCCAGTTTACTGTACTCATCGGGGCCAATACATGCAATCACTATAGCATCAATACAATGATGTACATGGTTAGTACGTTCTTTCTTAGTATAGATATCCTGGATGCCCCATATCTTTCGGAAATCGGAAGTTGCCAATCCTTTAACAACAAAAACCTTATTGAAGAATGCCTTCAAGTACAAGCGTCCGTACTTTGAAATAACACTGATATCAGTACCCTGGCGACGGCTAAAGCCCTCCGGCACTTCGGTCATAAGGAAGCGCTGATACTTACCATACCAGTAATCTCTACGTAATTTCAAAAGATTTCGCCTCTGCATCAATTTATCTCTCTGTTCCTTAGTCATATTACTAGAAGTGCGCATCTTTCGAATGCGTTGATCTAATTCTTCGTAGTTCGCTTTCCAATTCTCGATTCTAAGAAGAATAGCCTCATGATTAGCGAGTTGAGAAGGAAGAAGCGTTTGCTTGATCTCCCTATTAAATTTACTACTACAGAGTGTGAGATTCATTTTTGTACTGTCACCTCCAGCACTACGAGGAATCGTATGTTCTATGTCATACTTAGGATTATCGCCTAAGAAATCTACTATACCGATCTGTTCATCGGTATAGATACAACGGTGATTCTGCTCTTCCCATAACTGATATTTCAATATATCAGTATCGGTTGGTTCTATTGCCAAACCTGTTTCATCTTTGTAGAGTTGTATAATCTCTGCTTTGATTTTCTTTCTATCATTCTCGTTTTCCTTGATGGATTTTGACAATGCCTGCCGTTTATTGGCATCGTTCAACTCGCGGGCGAATTCGATATGTATGGTTGTATTACGATCTATTTTCCCCTCTTCCAACAATGTATTGACGACATGCCGTAAACGGAATAGGGAGCGCATTGCCATCGGGTTGCGAACACTATCGATTCTTGGAGACCCAAGCTTATTAACATGTTCGGGGACATGAGGATAGGACTCTATCATAGACGGATGATAAAGTCTATCCGTATCTTCCTTTGGAATATCAAAACGTGAAATCAGATAGTCTTTTATGCACCTCTCTGTCGTTCTGTCATCAGCTGCATTGTTGTCCTTATCAGCGATAGCGTCGAGTATATCTTTGATGATCTTATCTTTATTGGTGTTGTCCTTCCAAATATCTGCAGGAACAACTGATCCCAAATTTGCGAAGAACGTCGAGAGTGAATAAGTCATTCCACGACGTAGATAAGGAAGGATCTTACATATAGCCTTCAAACTCAAAGAAGCGTACTCAGAGCAGACCTTTATTTGACTGAATTTCTTAGCATCCTCATCATTGAGTTGTAAATGCTTCTTTCCAAATTCAACGAGTTTTTCTACATCAGAGAAGTCAAAAAGCACATGCCAAATATCGTTGATAATCTGCAAGCGAGTTTTTCCCTGAGTCTTATCGTAGACCTCACATATAGAATTGACCCAATCTTCCCCCAAGATATCTCTTAAACCAGATGTAACCGGGCAACCGGATACAGAAGAGTCCATATGATAATTGAAAAGGTAAGGCTTGCCCTTGGGAGTCTTATAATAAGCATATTTCCCCTTACCAGATAATTCTTTCGCAATATCTTCAAAACAGAACGAAGGCTTCGTCTTTCTATAAAATTTAGGCATAACCTTCTTGCGCTCTTCTTCTGTCAAAGGGCGTAAAGCATCATCCTGGGGTGTCTGAATCTTAATGTTGTTCAGAAAGCTAAGCATTCTAAATTCCTCATACAACGGATGTGATGCTGGACACTTGGGCTTCTTAGTTTCAAAGACGCAATGCCCAACCTGTCCTTTCCGAGATTTCAATGGGCGTTGGAAGAAAATAACATCTTTAAGCGATTTTACCAGTTTATCATCCAAATGTTGCTTCTCACAAATCGCTATGAATTCACTTAGATAATGCTCATTGCGAGCAGTATAATGATTGCGAATTCTGTCACCTCTGTGGTAGAGCATATAAAAGAACTCACCAAGATAATGACAGCCGGAACTTTCTATTTCTTTGGTTAAGTCGCTAATTCCTGACTTTACGACTCCATCTTCTTCACTGCCCTCGCCTTTTCGGTTGCTAAGAAAACCTCTACGCTGATTGATGTGATAGAAAACTCTTCCAAGAATGTAACGTTGAGTAAAATCCGTAAGGTCCAACTTTTCCGTAAGGCACTTATACCTGTAAGTATAAGGATTCTTGTCGGTTTTATCATCTGTTTGCTCCCATTGACGTAACAACTCATTATTAGGATAAATGTCTTTCAAGCGCCAAAGTTTCAATTCGTCAGAAGAGACCGGTGGACACAGGTGATTGTCACTTAGAACTTTAAGTAAGCGAATTTTACGAACCTTAATACGATAATACCGCACACGAATAGAGCGATGAGAAGTTCTGTCTGCGGCTTTCGATGATTCTATGCCCTTTTCTATCCTCACACCCTCTTGGAATATATTCACCCCTTTATCCACAAGGCGATAACCATCGTCATGCTTTTCGACAATAGCCCAGCCAAGGCTATTGGTACCTGTATCAATTCCTAAGATTTTTTCTGCCATAGGCTCAGTTATTAAATTTCCGTAAAATTAATATTTTTATTTGGAAATACCAAACAATTCTCATATTTTTGCAAAAAGAATAAGATAATTCCTACATCTTATCGCAAAAAGGCAGTAATTGCCGAAGGATGTTATCCTATACTCCCGCTTCGGTGGGAGTTTTTTGTCTTTTCACCAACTAAAACTATTCAATACTCACTCTAAAAGCCAAAGCCATAGTAGGGCATAATTGTACAATCCCTAATAATAAAGCAGCTATTTCCAGATTCCATCAAATATGATTGTTCATATAAGACATCTGTTTATTTCTTTACAAAACATCTTCCACTTTCACTTGCAATCCAGAGAAAGCAGGATCACCGTTCTATCCTTAAACTCAGACAAAATTGACTTCTCTCTCCAATTTTTGCGTTGCGAGGAGTATAGAAAGGTACTTTGATGCTGTCATCACGCTTGAATGACAGTGTCAAAGTACTTAGATGACCAGGTCAAAGTACCTTTCTGATGAGGTCAAAGTACCTTTCTGACCCAAAATTCTCTAGAGAATTTTGCGAGAGAAGGTCTGTTTGATATTCACAAAAAGAGTCTATGTATACAACACTCTAATTATCAACAATTTACAAAAACACACGATTTTTCGCGAAAATCAGAGCAAAGTAGGTCTTCGTGGAAAAGAATCGATTCTCAGAGGTCGTTTTTTGTCAGAAAAACGAACAAAGTTAGGAGACAGAGTTACAATAGTCTATATATATATAAAGGAATGAAGAACAGATTCATTCTATACACGAGTGTCTTTGAATGCACCCGCTTTAAAAGACAGCAAGCAGACGTAAGCTTTACGCCGAGACGTCATCGTTTCCTTGTGTAATTGAAACTTAGAGCGACTTCTATCGCTGTTGTGCTAAAAGTTGTTGGCTCATCATAAAAAAGTATTCCCAAAAGGTGGAGAATATCGAATATTATGCTTATTTTTGCTACATAAATTGACGAGTTTGTCTCACAATCAAGATCGTGAGCGGATCTCAACGACAAGAAACGACGAGAAACGAAGTAAAGTTATCAGCATATGAGGACAATCTACAGCATCTTGCTTTTGCTGTTGTGCGCCATTTTACCAGCAGAGGCACAACAAGACTATCAACAGCTTTGGGCAGACGTCTATCGTCAGGCCAAGGCCGATAAGCCCAAGAATGAGATAAACGTTCTTGAGCGTGTCAGCGGCAAAGCATTGAAAGAGAACCAGTATGGTCAGTTGCTCACCGCCGACCTGCTCCGTCTGTCATTGATGTGTCAGACCTATGGCGACGACTCCCTGGCCTCCGTCCGTCAGCAGTTGGAGCAAAAGAGGCGTGAGGCCAAGACGACACATCCTGCTCTGGCTGCCATCTACGCCTGTGTCTTGGGACTAAAGGACGAGGCACTGGCCGACCCAGCACTGCTGGCCCACACCCAAGCCACAGACTTCTCGCCCCTGCTCATACCCGGCAGTGAGGTGTTTGGCGGCGACTTGCTCAGTGCGATCGCATGGCAGACCGGACAATACAAGAAGGCGTACGACTACTATGAGCAGGTAGGCAATCGGCGGGCAGCGCTCGTCACCGATTTGTGGATGGCACCATCGGAAAACAAAAGTCGCATCGTGCAATGGTGCGACTCTCTGCTTGCCAAGTATGGCGACCTAAAGGAGAGCCAACTCGTCACCGCTGTCAAGGCCCGTCAGCTCAGCGACTCCGCAAGTGTAGCCATCGCCGACAGCAGTCTGCGGCGATGGGCTGGCGACACATCGGGATATGGCAACCAACTGCGCAATATCGAGTCAGAAGCCAAGGGACCTTCCCTGAGCATCCGCCTCGAAGGAAAGTACGTCCATTCCAAAGAGAGACCGTGGCTGCATGTCGGTTCCACCAATCTGTCAAAGGTCGATGTGACTGTGTATGGCACGAAAAAAGACCGACGGAGCGGTGCCCCTCTATGGCACGCTACGAGACAACTATCCGTAGGCAAGGCCTGGCGAATAACAAAAGACAGTCTGCAACTGCCCCCACTACTCTACGGCTCTTATGAAGTCGTTGCCAAGGCACAAGGCGTGAAGCCAGTGATCCTCGGCTTCATCGTCAGCGACCTCAACGTGACCGTCAACCCCATGTCGGAGAAGAATGTACGGATGCGCGTCGTCGATACCCGCACGGGCCGTCCGGTACCAAGAGCGAAGATTGAGATTGGCGATGAAGGAAGCAATCAGTATAAAGAAGCAGAAAGCGACACGGCTGCCATTGACGTAGACACCGCCGAAGCCGATACGGCCGTATATGACCTCGATGACACCGAAGTGGATTCCATTTCATCAGAGCCTTCCGTCCATGGCGTATTCACCACAGACGAGCAGGGAGAAGCCGTGGTGCCTTACAGCAGAGGTGGAATGTACGTGCGCCCGTTCACAGCGGATGACCACTGGCGAGAATCAGAGATGGTCTATCCGGACGAGAGCGAACCCGCCAGCCCCTGCCAGATTATCACAAACGCCTACTCCGACCGCGCCCTCTACCGTCCGGGCGACACGGCTCACGTGGCTGTGGTGGCCTTTGTGCGACGGCCGGGGCACCGGCGCACGGCACTAAGCCACATGCCATTGCAACTGCAATTCAACAACACAAGGGACTACGACCACCCCATCGACACCCTCGACGTAACAACCGACGACTACGGCACGGCGTATGCCGATATTCCCCTTACCAAGAAATGGATGACCGGCAACGAATACAATGGTCATGGGGAGCTGAGATGGAAGGCCGATGGAGCCTTAGCAAAGTTGGAGCGACTCATCGGTCACTCTTTAAGCAAAGAAATAGACGACATCGATGTTGATGTCAACGGACTGTCATTCAGGGTTGAGGAATACAAGTTGGGTAGTCTGCAAGTGAGCCTCCGTACCTCACCCTCACACTACATGCCCGGCGACACGGTGACCGTGAGCGGACGAGTCTCTCTGCTCAGTGGTGCTCCCGTAGCCAGAGCCAAAGTGGAGGCCAAGGGCGACTCTGCCTTATACACTGACAACAACGGAATGTTCACGGATCGCATTGCAGTACCTAAAGACGCCGATAATCATTTTCTCTCTCACCTTGAGAAAGCTTATACCATCACAGCACCAGACGGACAGCAACGCACAGACTATGTTCGCTTGAGTTACAGTAACCAAAGAGCTTTCCTCTTCAGCGACATCACCAGTGTCTTTCAGAGCGATACCAAAGGCTACTGCCGCGACTCACTGCTTGCCGTACGCTGCTTGCTCAACGATGCTCAGAACAACAAGGTACAGGGCAACGTGAAATGGCTGCTCGACGACGGCACGAAAGGAGAAATAGCCGCCAACCGCCAGGCCTTCATTCCCCTGCATTCTCTGGAAGCCGGACTGCATACGCTGAAGATATGGGTCGAGGACGACACGCTGAGCAACACCATTTCCGTCATCGACCCGGCAGCACGTCACCTTTCCAAGCCCACCTTCTTCTGGGCAACGGCATCGGCCGACGCGTTCAGAAGCAACGGACAACCTGTAATCGTACAGATGGGCACAACGGAGAAAGGGCTTACACTCTATTACGAGTTGCGGTCGGCAGACAGCCTGTTGGAGCGTGGCTCAATGGCGCTGAGCGACACCCTCCTCACACACACCTTATATTATAAGGAGACCTACGGAGGCGGTGTTACCCTCTCAGTAGCAGCCTATGGGCAAGGCAAGATGAAAAGCTACGACATCGAGCTACCCTACGAGGAACCGACAGAGACGCTTCAAGCTCAATGGGATCAATTGGACAGTGTCACTGAACCCGGGCGACAGCAAGAGTGGCGGTTGCGCGTCTGTCATCCTACGGGACAGCCAGCAGATGCCCAGGCCATGGTGACGCTCTACGACAGCGCGCTCGACCTTATCAACGACAACACTTGGAAAAGCAACTGGGAATTCAACGATGACCTGCCAACCAGCTACACTCAAACCCTTGACAACGACGAACTCATCAAAGGCGAGACAGGACGTTCAAAGCAGTTAGTCGTGCCCAACATCCATCCCGCAATCTTTGCCGACGGCCTCATCCGCCTTCAAGCCAACACGCGGTCAGTGGCCTATCGGTTAGGCGGATGGACGCTGGAAAGCAAAGGCAAGGGCAAGCCCGGCTATTGCCACGGCATCGTATATGACCCGTCGGGCGAAGTGCTGATGGGAGCCATACTGAGGACCAACCAAGGGGCGAGTGCCGTGACGGATGTCGATGGGACGTTCTCCATACCCGTCCGCGGCACGGCGCAGCTCACCGCCTCATACGTCGGTCTCCAGTCGGCAACAATGACCGTTAGCAGTGGTGAGCCGGTCGTCATCTCATTGGGTGACAACGAAGACAACCTTGAGAAGGTTGTCGCATTGGGCGTTGCGGAGCCGGTGGATAAGCTCTCGGCACCCGTCATCAAAAGAGACGTTGAGGTAAAGGAAGAAGACAGACTCTATGCCGCTACCAACAAGACAAAGAATCTCGCTCCGCACAACCAAGGAAAATTGGCTGATGGAAATTCCAGAACACACGTGCGGTGCAACTTCCGCACCCTCGCCCTATGGGCTCCCGCGACGGCGACTGATCACAACGGCTTTGCTTCGTTTGCTTTCACCATGCCCGACAATGTTACCACATGGCGGCTGCAAGGTCTCGTACACGACCGCGAGGGTGCCGTGGCCTCCATCGACACTACAGTGCAGACTCGGATGGCGCTGATGGTGTCCGACAACCTGCCGCGCTTCCTCCGTCGGGGCGACGACGCCCAACTGCCGCTCACCGTGAGCAATATGGGAGATGAGCGGCTCAAGGGAACGTTGACCGTACAAGCTACCCACTTGGGACAGTCACTGCTTGACGAGAAATACAAGTTCGGATTGAAGCCGTCCACGTCTAAGGCTTTCACCGCAACGCTCCACGTGCCTGCCGACAGCTTGCTGCAAAGCATCACTGTGCGGGCCGAAGCCTCAGCAAAAGGACACGGCGACGGAATGGAGAAGACGATACCTATCGCTTCGGACAAGGAGCGCGTACCGGAGATAAAGATGGTCAGCCTCTCTGCTGCCGATGCCATCCGCGAGGCTTTGGGCGAAATAGACTCAGTAAGAGGCAGCGACGCGCTGTCATTGGCGGCCAAAGTATATGCCGGTTATAAGCTCAACGAGTTGAACGACGATGAGAATGAATCGAAGCCTCTCCAAGATGCTGACACACCCTTCACAAACTTGCGACGTCTCCAGTGTGCCGATGGTTCATTCTCCTGGTGGCCGGGAATGCCTGCAAGCCGTCTCGTCACGGTGACGGTAGCCGAGATACTTGCACCCTTGGTCAAAGATCACCGTGAAATATTGCAATTGCTGCAACCCACAACGACAAAGCTGACGACCTGGCTCGCCGACGATGCCAAACAACTGCAGAAAGCCGGTGCCGCAAGTTGCGATTTAGAGGAGGCCTACCATATCCTCTATGCGCTGTCACTCCTACCTACA
This sequence comes from uncultured Prevotella sp., assembly GCA_900540375.1. Classification (GTDB taxonomy): domain Bacteria; phylum Bacteroidota; class Bacteroidia; order Bacteroidales; family Bacteroidaceae; genus Prevotella. The sequence continues at coordinate 142,486 of UQFS01000002.1, read as the reverse complement.
CAGCAGGCAGTGAAGGCAAACACAGCCAGGAAAGCCTTGTTGGACTATGCCGAGGAGCATGGTGCCGACCTCACGATTCTCGGTAAAGCCCGTGTGGCTACGGCACTGCATACAGACGGCCGGGCCAAGTCCGCACGGAGCATGATAGAGAGCCTCAGCCAGTATGCCGTCACAACCTCCGACCGGGGAACTTACTTCGATACGCCAAAGGCCTATTACAGTTGGCGCAACTATAAGATTCCTACAGTGACTGCCGCCATCCACGCCCTGTCGCTGATTGCTCCAAGTGACACCTCCCTGCTTTTGGGCATGAAGCGGTGGCTGGTAGAGGAAAAGAAAACGCAGAAATGGGATACGCCCATCGTAACAATCGATGCTGTAGCCGCCTTCCTTACAGGCCCCATGCCGCAAAGAGTGGCTTGGCCTGTGGTGACAGGCTGGCACGAGGCTACGGCTTCTACTCTTCCCGATGAAAGCAAAGACTTCCGTGTGAGCCGTCTGATCGTGCCTGCTGACAGCTCAAGGAAGACCAACAACATAGGCGACCGGATAAAGGTTGTGATCAAGGTACACGCCGACCGCGACTATGACTTCGTACGTATCACCGATCATCGACCGGCCTGTCTGATGCCCGTCAACCAACTGTCCGACTATGATTGGCGCCAGGGCTGCTATGTCCGACAGATGGATGAGCAGACCGACTACTACTTTGAGACATTTCCCAAGGGCGACTACACGTTGATGACAGAATACTTCCTTGACCGTCCGGGCAAATATCACGCAGGAACCATCAAGGCGGAATGTGAGTACAATCCTGCTTTCATGGCGAGCGGAAGCCAGGAGGTCAGCGTGACTATTAGTGGTAAGAACACCGCTTTTCACTAATCGAATGTAAAGAATAGAACCGCAAAAGACATGAAAAAAGGGACTGCCCGAAAGAGCAGTCTCTTATATTTTTTGCGATATTGAAAGTCGGTCGAATGTCTCAAGTGGCATTGGAGGCCCACCGTCAGACATGATTAGAGTAACGATGAGCAGTGTTCTGCCCTACTCTATAATATCTGCTTGACTTCCTGTAAGTCAGGGATTTTCTTGAGTCTCCCCATAATCACCCTCACTTCTTCACGATCATGGACTCGAATCTCAATGGAGCCTTTGAAGATGCCCTCATCGGCAGTAAAAGCAACCTTGCGGATATTGACGTTCATCTTATTGGAGATGACCTCAGAGACATCGCGCAGCATACCCTTACGGTCGATGCCATTGACCTCGATGGTTGCATCAAAGAAGAGTTGCTTGTGCATATCCCACTTAGCATCAAGGATACGCGGTCCAAAACTCGTCTTGAGCTTGCTGGCCACCGGACAGGAACGCTTGTGAATCTCTATGCGGTTCTTGCCGTCAATGAATCCCAAGATATCATCGCCTGGTATTGGATGACAACAATTGGGAAAGATATACATGCCGATGGTCTCCTCTGTAATAATGCAAGGCTTCTTCTTATCGAAGTCTTTTCCAACGACCAAAAGTTGCGGCATGTCGTCTTCCTTCTTCTTCTTCCCCTTGTTCAAGAATGGTACAAACTTGCGCCAACCTGTCGAACCGCTTTCTTTCTTCTTGCCGTGGAGGATATCAAGATCCTTATCGCTGAGGATGATGGTGCGCTCGCCCAGAGCCTCGAAGAAGTCCTCATGTTTAGCAATATCGTGGAAGTCTGAAAGTTTGTCTACAACGGCAGTAGAAAGTTCCACGTCGTTTTTGGCAAGCCAGTCATTCAGCGTCTTCTCGCCCTTTTTCTGTATCTCCCTACTCTCTCGCCTGAGCACTGCTTGAATCTTACCCTTTGCCTTTGCCGTAGATACGAAATTGATCCATGCAGGTTGCACGCGCTGGGAGTTGGAAGTAAGGATCTCCACCTGGTCACCACTTTGGAGTTTATGACTCAACGGCACAAGCTTATGATTGACCTTTGCGCCAATACAATGGCTGCCCAAGAAGGTATGGATCTGAAAGGCAAAGTCGAGGACTGTACAGCCCGCAGGCAATGTCTTCACCTCACCTTTGGGAGTAAAGACAAAGATCTCGGAAGAGAATAGATTGAGTTTCACCGAGTCGAGGAAGTCCATGGCATCTGGTTGTGGATCATCAAGGATTTCCTTAATAGTACTCAGCCAGTTGTTGAGCTCGTCATCGTCGTGAGAGTATTCGCCTTCCTTATATTTCCAATGGGCGGCAAAGCCCTGTTCAGCGATCTCATCCATGCGCTGGGAACGAATCTGCACCTCAATCCACTGACCCTGGCGTGACATCATCGTGGCGTGAAGAGCCTGATAGCCATTGGCCTTGGGATGGTTAACCCAGTCACGCAGGCGATCGGGATGACTCTTATAGATTTGGTTGAGGGCAACATAGATGCGGAAGCACTCGTTGATTTCGTCCTTAGGGTCAGATGATTTGAAGATGATACGTACGGCGAGGATGTCGTAGATCTCGTCGAAGGTTACATGCTTGTTTTGCATCTTAGACCAGATGGAGTAAGGACTCTTGACCCTGGCCTTGATTGTGTATTCGATGCCCATGTCATCAAGAGCCTTACGGATAGGTGCCGTGAAGTCATCAAAGACTCTGTTGCGCTGTTCCTCTGTGAAAGACAACTTATTGACAATGGAGGCATACTCCTCGGGATGCTCGTAGCGAAAACTCAGATCTTCAAGCTCCGTCTTGATCTTGTTCAGTCCCAGTCGGTTGGCAATGGGCGCATAGATATAGAGCGTTTCTCCCGCGATCTTGTATTGCTTGTTGGCAGGCTGTGATGCAAGCGTACGCATGTTGTGCAGTCGGTCACAGATCTTGATGAGGATCACACGGATGTCATCGCTCATCGTGAGTAACAGCTTCTTGAAGTTCTCAGCCTGTGCAGAGGCATGGTCACCAAAGATACCGCCACTGATCTTTGTGAGTCCATCGACGATCTTGGCGATCTTCTCTCCAAAGATATTCTCAATGTCTTCGGTAGTATAGTCCGTGTCCTCCACGACATCATGAAGCAAAGCGGCACAGATGCTCGTAGAGCCCAGCCCCATCTCCTCGCAGGCAATCTGCGCCACGGCGATAGGATGCATGATATAGGGCTCGCCCGACAGCCGTCGCACGCCTTTATGAGCCTGGCGGGCGAAGTTAAACGCTTTAGTGATGATGTCCACCTTTTTTCGATGGGGCGAAGCGAGATAAGTATCCAACAGATGCTGAAAGGCATCATTGATCATTTTGTTGTCAGCGACTTCGCGCTCCTTGTTTTTCTGCTCTAATTCGTCCATACGCCACAAGGTTATTTGACTTTAATCTTCTTTCCTTTCTGAATCGTACTTCCCGAGATACCATTCAACTTACGGAGTTTCTTCACCGTGGTATGGTTTCTTTCTGCAATCTCACTGAGGGTATCCCCGTTCTTGACGGTTACACTCTTGGACTGCTGTCCTTTATCTTTGCTTTTTTGTTTTTTGCTTTTCTTACTACTCTTGCTCTTGGAACTACTGTCCTGGTTCTTACGAGAATGAGAACTGCGCTTGCGTGAAGAGCGCTTGCTCTGTCCGCTTTCATTGTTATCGTCGTTGTCGCTCTCGTCAACAGTCGTCTGCTCTACTTCTTTGCTTGAGGTAGAATCGTCTTGAGAATTGGTTGCAGTAGCTCCGGTATCCTCGGCCTTGCTACCCTCTGCTTTCTTCTTGCCGGAGGACCTTGACACGAGAGAAACCTGATTCTTGTTCACCACATAGTGTCCGCCCTCAGCCTCAACCTCGGTACGTTTGGGCTGATAGTCTGTCGGGGCATAGGCGTAGACAGAGTCCTCATTGTCGATGAACTTATTAATCATCGCTTCCGGCAGTCTGAGCGAAGCCTGTCCGCTGTTGCCGTTGACGATGTCACGGCGATACTGAGGATTGAGATCACGAATCTCGTCAATGTCCATCCCCAGCACATGGGCGATCTGCTCGAAATGCACGTCACGGTCGACCATCACCGTATCGGTCTTTTCTGGAAGTGTCGTCTTTAATGGACAGATATTGTGATCGCAATAATAGTTCATGATATAGTTGGCAGCGATGAATGCCGGAACATATCCGCGTGTTTCCTTGGGCAGACGCGGATAGATTTTCCAGTAGTCACGCTCGCCATGAGAACGGCGGATCGCTTTATTGATCTTGTCAGCCCCACAGTTGTAAGCAGCGATAACGAGATTCCAGTCGCCCAATTTCTTATAGAGGTCGCTCAGATAATGTGCGGCAGCATAAGACGCCTTGTAAAGGTCACGACGCTCATCAACGAGCGAGTTGACGGTGAGGTCATTGCGCTTGGCCGTTGTGATCATGAACTGCCAAAGGCCTACAGCACCCACACGGGAGACAGCCTGAGGATTGAGGGCGGACTCGATGACGGGAAGGTATTTCAACTCCAGCGGCAGGTCGTAGGCTTCCAACGCTTCCTCAAAAACGGGAATATAGAAATTCTGCGCCCCAAGCATGTAGGCTACGGAATGACGCAGTTCACTTGTGTAGCGGTCAATGAACTTCTGCACGATGTCGTTGTAAGGCATCTCTATGATGGTCGACAACTTACGCAACCGTTGCTTATAGACATCGGCGGAGTAAGTGCAATTGACATCCGGCATATTGCAGTTGGGATCGTGGCTCAGAAAGTTCTTAGCCTTATAGATTTGGGTTGTGCTGTCAAGCTCCTGTGTCATCGACGTAGGCAGGTCGATTTGCTCTTCCTTGCCATTGGCATTGGTGACAGTCACAGTCTTCGTCTGATTAACCTGTGCCCGAACAGAGGGGGCAAAGGCCAACAGTAGCAATGTGACGATAATATATGTCTTTCTCATAATAACGTTCTAAAAATTGATGGAGCACCGCAAGCCAATGCCGCTTTGGCGTAAGGCAAGCAGCGAGTTGCCTGTATCGTTGGTGATGACGGTCGGCGAAACACGCAGACTCAAGTTAGGGGAGATGTCGAACTGCGAGAGTGATGCGTCGACATAAGCATCGACCACAGAAAGTCCGTAGATGCCTATCATCACAAACACACTCATATCTCGCCAACGGCGATAGCGATCCTTACGCTTGCGGAACACCTCTTTCCATTTATCCTCGTTCTCCGGCGTGATTGTCGAACCCAAATGCAGGAACTTGTTGTAGCTCTCTGTTGTCGGGTCGTTATCCATGATGTCGAGATAAGCTTGGCTATAGTCGCGGTACATCATGTTGTTCCACCGTAACGCGTAAGCGCAACCAACAAACCCACCATAGAAGATCGGTAACTTCCAGTATTTACGGTTATAGATCTGTCCGGCTCCCGGCAACACGAGAGCCAGCCACAAAGCACGTTTGGGCTCGGGCTTCCATGTAGCCCAATCGCGGTGCTTATGCTGATGAGAGCTGTCACTTTTTATAGCAAGAGGCTGTCCGTTCTTTGTCAGACCCATGATCCTCGCGCTATCGATGAGCATTGTATCGGGCTCAGTCACCTGCTTTTGTTTCGCTTTCGCATGATGCTGGGCAGCTGCCGGCAGCATCACTATCAGCAGTAAGGCTGAAAGCCCTGCCTTCATAATTATATATCTCAGTGTCTTCACACGTCTATTTATTGTTCTTGCTTGAGTTGATCTAAGATTCCCATCAACTTCTCGAAATCCTGCTCGTTATTGAAAGGGATGCTGATTTTGCCTTTTCCCTTGCTGGTGCATGTCACAGCCACTTTGGTATGCAGCACATCTGAGAGCCGGTCACGTGCCTGAGAGAAAGTTTCCGGCAGTTGAGCCTTGGCAGCGATCTTCTTCTTTCCACTCTCAATGTCCTCACCGTTTTTGAGATGTTGCACCATCTCTTCTACCTTTCTGACTGACCATCCGTTTTTAAGTATCTCCTTAAATACCTTCAACTGCAAAGAAGGGCTGTCGAGAGCCAGTAACGCACGGGCGTGACCCATGTCGATCTCTTTCTTTTGCAAAGACATCTGCACTTGTGCCGGCAACTTCAACAGTCGCAGATAGTTGGTGATGGCAGTGCGGCTCTTCCCCACCCTTTCCGACACCTTCTCCTGTGTCATACCAGTGTTCTCCAGCAGATGCTCGTAGGCCAACGCAATCTCTACGGCATTCAGATCCTCGCGCTGGATGTTCTCCACGAGCGCCATCTCCATGACATTCTCGTCTTTGATGGTACGGATATAAGCCGGGATCGTCGTTTTACCGGCCAACTGCGAGGCACGCCAGCGGCGCTCACCGGCAATGATCTGAAAGCGGTTCTCGGCAATCTGTCGCAACGTGATGGGCTGTATGATGCCTATCTCACGAATGCTGTTGGCCAGTTCCTGCAATGCCTCACTGTCGAAAAGACTTCGGGGCTGGTCGGAATTGGGCTCAATCTGTTCGAGAGGAATTTCGCTGATAGTCGACGACCCCTGCGTACGCACCGACTCGGTAGAGATCAGCGCGTCAAGGCCACGGCCCAAAGCATTATATTTCTTGTGTACTGCCATATATGCAATGTTGAATGTTGAATGATGAGTGATGAAGGAAGAGCGATGAATGATGAGTGTTGAATGATGTGAGTGATAAATTCAACAATCATCATTCAACATACTCTCAAGTATTTCATTCGTTTTTCTCTATGATCTCCTTGGCGAGAGCGAGATGGTTCTTCGCTCCGGTAGAGTCAGCGTCGTAGAGAATCACCGGCAAACCATGGCTGGGACTCTCTGAGAGTTTCACGTTGCGCTGGATCACGGTCTTAAAGACCAGTTCCTGGAAATGACGCTTCACCTCATCATAGATTTGGTTGGCAAGTCTCAGTCGGCTGTCATACATCGTCAGCAGGAAGCCCTCTATTTCGAGTTTCGGGTTAAGCTTGCTCTTAACAATCTTAATGGTGTTAAGCAGTTTGCTGATGCCTTCTAACGCGAAGTACTCGCATTGCACCGGAATGATCACCGAGTTGGCTGCCGTCAGGGCATTGACGGTGATCAGCCCCAGTGAGGGTGAGCAGTCGATGAGAATATAGTCATACTCGTCGCGCAAGGGATCCAGTATGCCTTTGATCACCTTCTCACGGTTCTTAAGGTTGATCATCTCAATCTCAGCTCCTACCAAGTCGATATGGCTGGGAATAATGTCCAGCTTCTCAATGTCTGTCGTATAGATGGCATCCCTCACATCAGCGTGATCGATAATGCACTCATAGAGCGAACAGTCCACCTCACTAAGGTCTACACCGAGTCCGCTGGATGCATTTGCCTGAGGGTCAGCATCCACTACGAGCACCGATTTCTCCAATGTAGCAAGAGAGGCTGCCAAATTGATGGTTGTCGTGGTTTTGCCCACGCCGCCCTTTTGATTGGCCAAAGCTATTATTTTTGCCATTTCTATTCGTTTTTAATGTCTGCCTGATGGATGTCGTTGCCCTTTCCTCCTCATGGGCAGACATGGAATTATGATTGCAAAGATACATATTTTAGACGAAAATGCCAATTATTATAGGTTTTTTCGTATTTTTGCAAGACAATTAATATTTAACAGATGAAAAGCAACCGACCTCTGATATTGATTTCCAATGATGACGGCTATCATTCACCCGGCATCAAGAAGCTGGTAAACATTGTCAGCCCACAAGCTGATGTTCTCGTCGTGGCCCCCGAAAGCGCCCGTTCCGGATACTCTTGCGCCTTCTCCGCGACAGATTATCTGCGGCTCAAACCACGACACAACATGGGAGACACCACCGTGTGGTCATGCACCGGCACACCTGTCGACTGTGTGAAGATCGCCATTGACCAGTTTTGCATGGAGCGAAAACCTGATCTGATCCTCGGCGGCATCAATCATGGAGACAATTCCTCAGTGAATAATCATTACAGCGGTACGATGGGTATCGCCAAGGAAGGATGCCTTAAAGGTATTCCTTCCATCGCCTTCTCCAGTTGTTTCTACAACGAGGATGCCAACCTTGAACCTCTGCGTCCCTACGTGGAGCAGATTGTCAGCAAGGTACTGGCAGAAGGTTTGCCGAAAGGCGTTTGCCTTAACGTCAACTTCCCCGCCATTGAGACTTTCAAGGGCGTGAAGGTATGCCGGATGACACAGGGCAGCTGGATCAGCGAGATCGTCAAAGAGCGCCATCCGAGAGGTTATGACTATTTTTGGGTAGTAGGAAAATATCACAACGATGAGCCACAGGCTGAGGACAGCGACCAGTGGGCGGTCAACCACGGCTACATTGCTATCACGCCGACTACCATTGACGTCACCGCCTATGACTTCATGGACACGGTGCGCGACTGGAATATTAAATAAGGAGCATACGCGATATAAGATATAATAAGTATCAGGAACACAAAACTTGGATAGACAAGACACATGAAGTACTATCTCATAGCAGGCGAGGCTTCCGGCGACCTGCATGCCAGCCGGCTGATGCACAGCCTCAAAGAGCAGGACGCGGAGGCCACCTTCCGCTTTATCGGTGGAGACATGATGGCGGCCGAGGGCGGTAAGCCTTTTCGGCACTACAAAGACTTGGCCTACATGGGCTTTATCCCCGTGCTGCTCCATGCCCGCACCATACTGCGCAACATGGCGCAATGCAAGGAAGACATCATGAGATGGACGCCCGACGTGGTGATCCTCGTCGACTATCCGGGATTCAACCTGAGTATTGCCAAGTTTGTGCATGCCAAGGTGGGCACGCCTGTGTTTTACTATATCTCACCGAAGATATGGGCATGGAAGGAATGGCGCATCAAAGCGATCCGTCGCGATGTCAATGAGCTCTTTTCCATCCTTCCTTTTGAGGTAGACTTCTTCGAGCGCAAGCACCACTACCCCATCCATTACGTCGGCAATCCTACCGCAGAAGAGGTGAAAACGTTCCGCGACAACTACCACGAGTCTAAAGAAGCCTTCTGTCAGCGTCATGGGTTGGATGCCAAGCGTCCTATCCTGGCATTGCTCGCCGGCAGCCGCAAACAAGAGATCAAAGACAACCTGCCCACAATGATCACAGCCGCCCTCCCCTACTGCAAGGGCGAGAAGGGCTACCAGATGGTGTTGGCAGGAGCACCATCCATCGACGATGACTATTATAGCCGCATACTCAAAGGGCAGCCCGTCACAAAAGTGAGCGAAGAAACCTATCAGTTGCTTTCCCATGCCACCTCGGCATTGGTCACCAGTGGCACAGCAACACTCGAGACCGCACTGCTCGGTGTCCCGCAGGTAGTATGCTACAAAACTCCCGTTGGCCCGCTGATCCGTTGGGCTTTCAACCACATTATCCAATGCCGCTTTATCAGTCTCGTCAATCTCATCGCCGACAAAGAGATCGTCACAGAGCTCTTTGCCGACCGCTTCAGTGTGAAGAATATCCGCCACGAACTGAACCGCATACATCCCGGGCAGCCAGACAGAGCCACCATGCTCCAAGGCTACCAGCTCGTAGCTGAGCGATTGGGCAAACAAAGTGCACCCGACACTGCCGCCAAAGAGATGATAGAGATTCTCAAACAGAAGGCTCGGTAACAAACAGGGGCGCCATTACCATTTTACGAGGCTGAGACTCACAAGTGTATCAAGACTGCTCTTGAGACCTCACACCAGCGTGTCAAGACTGCTCTTAAGGCGTTGCAGTTTATCGCGCACGGTGATGAGCGTAGCCAGCAACTCTTGCGAGCGGTCGGCGCCGTCTTTGTTTTCACGAAGATATCTGCGTGCATTGGCAATCTTGAAGCCACGCACTTTGATGAGATTATAGATAACCTTCACCTCTTTAATATCATCCTCGCTGTACTGCCGCACTTTGGTTCCGGCCACCGTCTTAGGATGGAGATTGGGAAACTCCTTCTCCCAGTAGCGCAGCGTACTTTCCGCTACGCCAACCATCTCTGCCACCTCCTTGATCGAGTAATAAAGCCTCTTGGGCTTATCTGTTTTCAGCACCATAGCCTGATAATTTTACTAATTTGGGGCAAAGATAACAAAAAAGAATCATTTCTGCAATCTTTTTAGTACCTTTGCACCTGTATGTCAAAAGAATAAAGGAAATAAATAAAACATATATCATCATGATGACAGCAAATGAAATCCGCGACTCATTTAAAAAGTTCTTTGAGTCGAAAGGACACGTCATCGTTCCGTCTGCCCCAATGGTTATTAAGGACGACCCGACGTTGATGTTTACGAATGCAGGTATGAACCAGTGGAAAGACATCATCCTTGGCACCAAGGATCCCAATCCACGCCGTCGCTGCGACTCGCAGAAGTGTCTGCGCGTCAGCGGTAAGCACAACGACCTGGAAGAGGTAGGACATGATACCTACCACCACACGATGTTTGAGATGCTCGGCAACTGGAGCTTCGGTGACTACTTCAAGGAGGGAGCCATCGACTATGCCTGGGAATATCTCGTTGACGTGCTGCACCTCAACCCCACCGACCTCTATGTCACAGTTTTCGAGGGGGACCCCACGGAAGGACTGGAGCGTGACGACGAGGCTGCTAAGTACTGGAGCAAACACGTGCCTGCCGACCATATCATCAACGGCAATAAGCACGACAACTTCTGGGAGATGGGTGAAACCGGTCCTTGCGGTCCCTGCTCTGAGATCCACGTAGACTCCCGCCCCGACAGCGAAAAGGCCAAAGTGCCCGGACGCGAGCTCGTCAACAAAGACGACCCACAGGTCATCGAGATCTGGAACATCGTCTTCATGCAGTTCAACCGCAAGGCCGACGGCAGCCTGGAGCCGCTGCCTATGCACGTCATCGATACGGGTATGGGCTTTGAGCGTCTCGTGCGCATGCTGCAGGACAAGAACTCCAACTACGACACAGATATCTTCCAGCCCATCATCAAGGAGATAGAGGATCTCTCCGGAAAGAAATATGGCTTCACCACGCCGACTGGAGAAAATGGTGAGGGTGCCAACGAGCAGGAGAAGATCGACATCGCCATGCGTGTGGTCGCCGACCACCTGCGTGCCGTAGCCTTTTCCATCGCTGATGGTCAGCTGCCCAGCAACGCCAAGGCTGGATATGTCATCCGCCGTATTCTGCGTCGCGCCGTACGCTACGCTTATACCTTCCTCGACCAGAAGAGTGCGTTTCTCTATAAGCTTGTGCCCGTGCTCGTGCAGGAGATGGGCGAGGCTTATCCCGAGTTGCCCGCACAGCAGGAACTCATCAGCCGCGTGATGAAAGAGGAGGAGGACAGCTTCCTGCGTACCCTTGACAAGGGTATCCAGTTGCTCAACGGCGATATGGACGAGCTGCGCGCACACGGCAAGACTGAGCTCGACGGCGAGAGCGCCTTCCGTCTCTTCGACACCTATGGCTTCCCACTTGACCTCACCGAGCTCATCTGCCGAGAAAACGGCTACACCGTCGACGAGAAAGGCTTCGACGTGGAGATGGAGAAGCAGAAGGCACGTGCCCGCAACGCTGCCGTCGTGGAGAACGGCGACTGGGTGGAACTGCGCCAGGGCGAGCAGGAGTTTGTCGGCTATGACTACCCGGAATACGAATGTCACATCCTCCGCTACCGCAAGGTAACTCAAAAGAAGAACACTTTCTACGAGGTCGTTCTCGACCACACTCCTTTCTACGGCGAGATGGGTGGTCAGGTCGGCGACCAGGGTGTGCTCGTTTCCAGTGACGAGACTGTCAACGTCATTGACACCAAGCGCGAGAACAACCAAAGCATACACATCGTCAAGCAGATGCCAAAGAATCCAGAGGCTGACTTCATGGCTTGCGTGGACATTGACAAGCGCAACGGATCGGCTGCCAACCACTCAGCTACTCACCTGCTCGACTTTGCACTGAAGCAGGTGCTCGGCGACCATATAGAGCAAAAAGGATCTTATGTCGATGCTGACACGCTGCGTTTCGACTTCTCCCATTTCCAGAAGGTCACTCCTGAGGAACTGCGCAAAGTGGAGCGTATCGTCAACGATATGATCCGTCAGGACATCCCATTGGAGGAGCACCGCAACATGCCATTGGCAGAGGCAAAAGAACTGGGAGCTGTAGCCCTCTTCGGTGAGAAGTACGGCGACAGGGTGCGTGTAGTACGCTTCGGACCAAGTTGCGAGTTCTGCGGCGGCATCCACGTAAAGAGCACCGGCCACATCGGCTTCTTCAAGATCATCTCTGAGAGCAGCGTGGCTGCCGGTGTGCGCCGCATCGAGGCGCTCACGGGTAAGGCTTGCGAGGACGCCATCTATGAGGCAGAAGATATGATGAAGGACATCCAGGCGCTGTTCAACAATGCCAAGGACCTCAAGGCAACTATCGAGAAGAGTATCTCTGAGAACGCTTCTCTGAAGAAACAGGTAGAGGGCTTCCGTCAGCAGACCGTAGACCGCACTGCAAAGACACTCGCTGAGCATGCTCAGGATGTGAACGGCGTGAAAGTCGTCAAGGCTGTGCTGCCCGTAGACCCGGCCTCAGCCAAAGACATTGTCTTCAAGGTGCGCGAGCAGATTCCCGAGAATCTCGTCTGTGTGCTGGGTTCCCATCACGACAATCACCCATTGCTCTCCGTGATGTTCTCCGACGACATGGTGAAGAGCCATGGACTCAACGCCGGTAAGATCATCCGCGAGGCTGCCAAGCTCATCCAGGGCGGCGGCGGTGGTCAGCCCCACTATGCTCAGGCCGGCGGCAAGAACGCCGACGGTCTCTCTGCTGCTGTGGACAAGATCATCGAGCTCATCGAACTGTAAGAAGTATCAGAGGTAAGGCTTATTTATAAAAGCATGGTCATCATCCATGCTATATATAAATAAGGTGTAACCTACATCACAGATATGCGCTGTCTTCCAATATCATTTTGGAAGGCAGCGCTTTTTTATTGCCCTACAAATCTATAGCCGTTATGCCTGCGAAGGTGTACATTCGTTCTGAAATAGGGGAAGAAAAGTTATCAGACAGAAGAAGCGGAATCTAAAAACCATCATTTTCAACTATTTCTTTTATTTTTGCAGCAGTAATAAAAAAGAATCATTTAACCATTTTATACTAAACCAACTATTACGTATGAACAGTAAACCATTACTAACCATCGCGGCCTTAGGTCTTTGTGCCACCACATGGGCGCAGGCTCCGGCATTCCCCGGCGCGGAGGGCAACGGCCGCTATGTCACCGGTGGACGCGGAGGCAAGGTCGTGCATGTGACCAATCTCAACGACTCCGGTACCGGATCGCTGCGGGCCGCCGTAAAAGGTACCGACAAGAAAATCGTCGTCTTCGATGTGGGCGGTGTCATCCCATTGGCATCAGAACTGAAGATTGGTGCCAACACCACCATTCTCGGCCAGACAGCCCCCTACCCCGGCATCACGCTCCGGTACTATACTGTAAGACCCGGTGACAACAACATCATACGGTTCATACGTATCAGACGCGGACAGGAAAAGGAGTTCGACGATGGAGCTGACGCCTGCTGGGGCAAGAACCTCAACGGCCTCATCCTCGACCACTGTTCACTGTCGTGGAGCATCGACGAGGTAGGATCATTCTACGACAACAACAACTTCACCATGCAGTGGTGCACCCTCGGCGAAAGTCTCAACAATGCGGGACACGACAAGGGCGCTCACGGCTATGGCGGCATCTGGGGCGGCAAACTCGCCAGCTTCCATCATAACATGATCGCTCACGTGGCCAACCGTGCGCCACGCTTCAATGGCGCACGTTACAACTGGACGGGATACACCGCCAACAGTCTCTACTCCACCTACAAATGGCCCAACGCTGTGCAGGCCGAGAACGTAGACTTCCGCAACTGCCTCATCTTCGACTGGGGTACAGGAGGATGCTATGGCGGTTCCGGTGGCGGCTACATCAATATGGTGAACAACTACTATAAGGCTACGCCCGAGGTGAAAAATAAAGACCGCGTAACCACCGTGTCAATCGCCAACAGCACGACATCGGCCGACGAGAAAACTTATCTCAACATGACCAGCCGCTACTATATCAGTGGCAACTATATCGACGCTAAGGACAGCAAGGGCAAAGTCTATGGCGCCAACTACGACTGGAAAGGCGTGAAGTATGACGAAGGTGTGCAGGCCATCAATGGTGAGGAATACACCCAAGACTCGCTCTTTGCTTATGGTAAGAATGTGGAGCATATCAACAATGCTCAAGGTATCCCTTGCGTGCGCATCAAGCTCGACAAAGCCGTGGCTCCTACCGGTGAGGTGACTACCCACTCCGCCGAGAATGCCTACAGCAAGATCATGGCCTACGGCGGCGCCTCGCTCTTCCGCGACGACGTGGACAACCGATATATGACAGAGGCAAAGAATGGCGCATCGACCTACACAGGTTCTGTGACAGGCATCAAGGGTCTCATCGACAAGGTCAGCGATGTGGATGGCTATACCGAGGCAAACTTTCCCACAGGCAAGCGCGCATCCGACTTCGACAGCGACGGTGATGGTATGCCGGACGTTTGGGAGAAGGCTAACGGCCTCAATTCCAACGATGCCAGCGATGCCACTACTTACACGCTCGATGCGAAAGGCTATTATACCAATTTGGAAGTCTACGCCAACTCATTGGTCGAAGACATCATGAAGGCTGAGAACAAGGATGCCATCACCTCTGTAGACGAATATTATCCCACATGCACGAAGGCCGACGGTCTGGATTATTATTCCGGAAGAATCGTGGAGCGAGTGACGCCCTCAGAGCCTTCTGACACCCAAACCGAGAAGGCCCTCTATTCCACGGCCTTCACCGACTGGACAGATGCCAAGGCCAGCAAGACTGAAACTACGGTGACGCAATCAACGAAGTATAGCCATGAGACGCTCACCTTTTCCATCTTCGACACACAGATCAGTTCCACCAACCAGAACACGGCTAAGTTTCCCAACTGGACGGGCGGCTATCTGATGTGCAGCAAAAGCGCTGATCCCTACGTCATCACTTCGCCGCTGGCCAGTATCACCCGTGTGCACTTTCGCCACGGGGCAACGGGCAGCGACCGCGGATGGAAGCTGGAGGCCAAGGGCGACGGCGATGCCGAATGGGTGGTAGTGAGCAATGCCTCAGCAACTACGGCACAGGGCACAGACGTCGAAGTAAATGTCGACCGTACCAACTGCCAACTGCGCTTCACCAACCTCAACGCCTCACAGAATGCCTATCTCTTCCAGCTCGACATCTACGGCAATGTGAGCACGGGCAGTCAGCCTTCCCTCGCCTCCTTTTCCGCCTACGGCAAGGAGTATAGTGCTGAGGATTTCTTCACGGAGAACGCCAATGGCAACTATGAGGGCACTGTAGAGGTGAGCAAGAAGTCTGATATGGTCAGTGCCACCAATGCCATCACCACCACTGTGGGTAATGGTACCATTGGCACCATCACATATAAAGAGGTGTCCAGCGATGTCAATGCCAACAAGCCGGCCTGCGATGTCACCATCCCCGTGACACTCGCCACTACCGGAACCACCAAGACCTATATCGTTCACTTCGTGTGGAAACCCGACTACTCCGTCATCTACCACGACACCGACGCCAAGGTGATCGCCACGCAGGCGATTGAGAAGGGTGATCCCATCACCACACTTAACGATGGTTCCACAGTCACCGTACCTTCGGGCAATAAGTTTCGCGGATGGCTCTTCAAAGCCGACGGTGAGGAAAAGGCTAACGCTGCCACCACAGTAAATGAGAAGCAGCTCAACCTATATGCACTGGTCACAGACATCGAGAACGACGAGCCCTACGAGCGTCATGCTTACAACCTGAAAGACAAATACTTCTATGCCGAGGATCACGAAGGCTTCCTGCCACAGTCGCCCTACAGCTACAATGGCTTTCAGCACGGTCTTTATTTCAAGCCGGGCTCCATCACCCTACCCGTCACGGGCAATGCCGTCGTCATCGTGGAAGCCTGCAAATATAGCAAGACAGCCCTGACGCTCTCCGACTCCAAAGGCAACATTCTCGGAACCATCGCCATCCCCACTACTGACGGCACACGCACGGCCATCCGCTATACCGGTAAGGCCGACGACCTGTCGCTGTCTTTCCCCAACGGTGAGGTATATCTCCATGCCATTACCGTCATCAACATGGGCAACGGCGACATTGCCAGGAACGACGAAGGCTACTATGTGGCTGATGCAGGCAGTGCCAACAGTCTGGCCAACATCTTCGACGTGATCGCTGCCTACGGCGACGCCTCCACCCGCACGAAGATATTCCTGCCCAACGGCGTCTACGACTTAGGCAAGACCACCGAACAGGAGTTACCCATCGACAAGCTCTCACTCATCGGACAGAGCGCCGACAGCACAATCATCGTCACTGCTCCGGATGTCTCTGTCGAAGGTCTTGGCAAAGCTGATCTGTTCCTCAACACCAAGAAGGATCTATATCTCCAGGATCTCACGCTGAAAAACGCTCTTGACTACTATGGTGCCGGTGCTACCGGACGTGCTGCCGTATGGCAGGACCGTGGCGACCGAACCATCTTCCGCAATGTCAGGATGCTCTCCTACCAAGACACCTACTACAGTCAGAACAACGCCATGCAGAGCTACTTCGAGGATTGCGACATCCATGGTACCGTAGACTTCATCTGTGGTGGCGGTGACGTACGCTTCCAGCACACCATGCTCTCACTCGAACCACGCAATGCCAAAGGCGAAGGCGGACGCACCATCACCGCTCCGACAACCACGACCAACTACGGCTATGTCTTTGACGACTGCTCTATCGTGGATTTAGCCAAAGGTAAGGGTGACTGGAACTATGGACGCACATGGCAGGAAAAGCCGGTCTGCGTATTCCTCAACACCACTCTCGACGACAATGCCGCTGCCACCATCGTCAGCTCACGTTGGACACAAAAGGGCATGAACAACACTGACCCGCGGGTCTTTGGCGAATACGGAACAAAGAACACAACCGGACAAAACATCACTCCTTCCAGCAACATCATAGCTTCCTTTGGCGGCAACATCGAGACAATCCTCTCTTCCACACAAGCAGCTACCTATGACTACGATAAGATGTTCACTACATGGGATCCCAAGTCTCTCGCCACTCAGATGACCGTCACGGGTGTCAAACTCTCCGCTGGTCTTCTCTCATGGGATGCAAACCAAGACGCCACCGCCTACGCTGTCTTCGCCGACGGCAAACTGCTGGCCTTCACCACCGCCACCAGTCTCTCTGTTGACGGCAAAGCCACGACCTACTCTGTTCGTGCTGCCAACACCATGGGCGGATTAGGTCCCCAGGCAACAGTGACGATCACCAACGGCATCGCGGACAACCTCGCTGACAAGCCTTCCAAAACTTATTACTATGCTCTTCAAGGCTCTCGCCTCTCATCCCCTCGCCAAGGCCTCAACATCCGCGTCCGCAACTACCAAGGAGCCGGACACAAAGTCGAAAAGATCATCATGAAAAGGTAATATTGGACCGCCTATCGCAAAATACTTACACAAATCCCCGACACTGAGCCGTGCCGGAGATTTTTTATGCGACTACAAGCATGAATTCCCGTTGTCAGCGGCAAACGACTTTCTTTCCGTTATGAATGTATATTCCACGTGAAGGTTTAGCCACTCGCTGTCCTTGCAAGTTGAACCATACATCTTGCTTTTCACTGATTTCTACAGCATTGTCGATGGCTGTCGCCACGCCGTCATTGAAACCGATGGCCATACTCTTGGCGTTGGCCGATCCCTGCTGTATCTTGATATGTCCGAAGACCACCTCCAGCCATGTGCCGCTATTTCCATTGGCGTCTGCCACGGGTGTCCAGCGGAAATGGTAGTAACCAGTGTGGTTGGCATAGAAGTTGACAACGCCATAGCTGGCTCCATAGGTATTTGTGTTCAGACTCTTGCCAACATTGTTGCCGCATCGTATGATTTGCGAGCCCAGACAATTATTGATCTCGTCAAAGACCTCACACTTCACATAGGGATTTCCTGCCCATCCGATGGCGTAGTAGCTGAGATTGTAGTTACCCTTCTTGAGTGAAAGTCCATAACCATTGACAGTGCCCACCTCAGCATAAGCTGTCTTCGAAGCATCGCTCTGACGAATGTAAAGTCCTGTCGGCAGATAACCGCCTTGGCTGAACTGGAAGATGCGCGGCCCCGATGCAGCAGCACCAGCAGAAACCTTTTGACCTGCGTCGAAAATATTCCAGCCTTCCGGTACTGTATTGGCATCCTGGAAGGCCAGTGGATTTCCTTTATAATAAAGTCCTACATTGCCGACCAGTACTTCCTCCCAATTCCCGCCATTGCCTTTTGCGTCAGCAACCGGCGTGAAGCGCAGTTTGTAGTTGCCTTTGATCATGGAATAGAACGAGAGGTTGACCCTCGTGCTGCCTGAGATAGCAGTACTTCTTGTGCCATTAACGCTGCCGTTGGCCTTGACGATGGCAGAGGCCGCCACTGCACTGGTAGGATCAAACACCTCCACCTTCACATAAGGACTGCCTTTCCATGCAGCGATGTTGCAACTAAGCTGATATTCACCAAAGACAAGTGGCAGCGTATATCCGCTTTGTCCGCCATATTCGATATATCCTGTCTTGTCGGGACTGATCTCGCGCACATAGAAGGCTGTAGTCATGTCGCCACCTTGATAGAATTGCATCACTCTCGGGCCACTGCTCTGACTACCCGTTTGTCTTTGGCTCCCGTTGTCCGCGGCTGTCCACCCAGCGGGGATAACATCATTGACGTTGCCCCATGCCTTGACAAGATTGTCACCGGTTGTGGTAGAGGAAGAGCCAGAGGTGTTACCCGTTGATGACGAAGACGAGGAAGACTCACTCTTATGGGCATAGTTCTTTTTGGAATACTCATAATACCAATAAAAACATGCCTTGGCGCAGCACTCAACGTTTTCATTGAAATTAGCCTTGATGGTACCATCCTTCAAGAACGCGTCAATGTCGACATAGTCTTCGTTTGAGCTCAGCGTCATGCTGATATTTCCAAAGTGATCCATCACAGCCTTCCATGCATTTCCCCATTTGCTTGTCGACGCGGTGCCCCAAGTGCCATAGTTGCTGGCCACCCATTGCCCAAACTCATTGTATTTTCCAGCTCCAGCTTTCTCCGGACTCCAGTCTATCTCCGAGACAAGGATAGGCTTGGAAGTGACCACAGGCACCTGCTTTTGAAAGTTGCTGATGAAGGTGTTATGGTCGTAGCTCTTATCACTGGCGCCATACCATCCCGGATAGACATGGACAGCATAACCAAAGTTGCTGTCGGTGATGGGATGTGAGGCGTAGTCTTGATATTGGCTCTGGTAGCCGGTACCAGGGATCCATATCACGCCTTTGAATCCGTTTTGCCGGATGATGTTGACAATCGGCTGGAAATAGTCGTGTAAGGCAGCAGATGATGTTTGTCCGTATTGGTTATAGACATGCACCGGCTCGTTGGCCAATTCCAGCGACACCATTCCCGAATTATTCTTGAAGTTGGCATTGCTTGACACGATACTCCATACCGTCTTGAGGTATTGCTGATAGGCGTCCCCCACCTTCAGATCCTTCGGGCATACCCCCGGCGGACGCACGACGACGTAAAGTCCGTGGTTCAAAGCTTTCTGAGCAATAGGCCAGTAGAGCGTCTGCAGATACTTGCGCAGACGATCGGCACTGAACTGCGAGATGTCGGCTTCGCTGCTTGCATGGCCATTGTTGGTCCAACAAGGGTCGAGATGCAGTCGGAAAATGTTGCAGTACGTACCCTTCGCCGGATTTTGAAGAGCCCCGAAGACCTTGTCGAAGTAGTTGATACACGAAGCCACCGTGCCGTCGTTGCAGGCTGATCCCCATCGATAACGATTGAAATAGGGATTAGGTGTGTCCATCACTCCATGAAGAACAACGGCGTGTCCTCCTTGGTCGACCAGTTGCTTGCCACTGACGTGGAGTGGTGCCACCACTCCAAACTGGGCAAACGCTCCCATCGACATCACTGCCATGGTCAGGGATAATAGAAAGTGTTTCATACAAAAGATTGAATAAAACGATTGAATAAAAATGATATAAAGGATTTGATTTGCTCGCTTGCAAAAATATGTTTTTTGATCTTTGTCCTCTTTTCAACACGTATCAAATACTTTATTGTCTGTATGTCGCCTTAAAATTCTTCTATTAGTACGATAAATGTCTCACAGGCCTTACGGTTTGAGACAAATTTTTGTTAATAAGCCGTCTTTCGTGACAGCTTCCTTATCTTTCTGTCTAAATAGCGACATGGAAAGAATATGTCCTTTATGTCTTTCTGTCTTCAACATCAGCGCCCAGTCTACACGATCAGTCTACTTGTCTTAGAAACTGACACTTTTCCGCCCATGAGAATCGATTCTTTTCGACGAAGACCTGTCTCGTTCTGATTTTCGCGAAAATTCGTGCATTTTTATAGCCGTCTGATAATCAACACGTTATAAAAGCAATTCTTTCCTTCAACTATCAAAAGGCCTTGATGACACACAATTCTCTAGAGAATTTATCGGTCAGCAAGGCTTTTTGATACGATGAAACTACCGAGATGACAGTGTAAAACTACCGAGATGACCATGTCAAAGTACCGAGATGATAACAAGAAAAAGCCTTTTTGATCAAGAGACAAGGCAAAAATGAGTCCGAAAAATCAAAAGTCCCTTTTTCGCTTCTCTAGATTACAAGTTCAGACGAACATACTTTTGTCAATATAAACGTAGTACAATTGAAGAACTCCATTCTTTTCTATATTCCCTATAAGGCATCGTCAGCACGATAAGACTGACAACATGCCGTGTAATGAATAATTTTTGTTATATAATGAATCTATAATAAATAATGCCCCTGAACAAAAAAGAGAAGCCCGTGATGAGCTTCTCCTTTTATGCTTGGCGGAAGATGAGGGATTCAAACCCCCGATACCCGAAAGGGGTATACCGGATTTCGAGTCCAGCGCATTCGGTCACTCTGCCAATCTTCCAATTGCGGTTACAAAGGTAATAAAAAGATGGTTAAGGACGATTATCTTTCTTTGACAATTTTAATAAATTAACACTATAACTTCGTCTCCATCCACTTTTTCAGGACCACAGCTTGGTTGTGCGTTTCATCTTTTGCACCGAAGAGCAGCGTCACATTGCCTTGCGACAAGAGCGTCTTGCATCTCTCCACAAAGCTTTGGGCATCAGCGTTATGATCGAGCTCGTCGATATACTTTTCCGTGAAAGCAGGGAAAAGCTCGGGCTGATGTCCAAACCACTTTCTCAGTTCAGTAGACGGCGCGAACTGTTTGTCCCACTCGTCGATGTTGGCTTTATCCTTAGAGATGCCACGCGGCCACAATCTGTCGATCAGCACCCGATAGCCATCCTGCTTTTCTGCAGGCAGATAAACTCTTTTGACTTTTAATTCACCCATGATCAATCTGATATTTAACGCCGCAAAGGTAGCACTGTTTCTCAAATATGATAGGTAACAATTGTGCCCTTTTACGAACAAATAAAGTTAAAGCGATCACTTCAGCTTGTTGCTGTCCAATATCTTGACGCTCCGCCCATCGATTTCTATAGCACCCTCTTTCTCGAAATTAGCCAGCACGCGCTGCAGAGAGAACTTCTGGATGCCGAAACTGTCAGCGATCTGTTGACGACTGCGATAGAGATGGATGACACGGGAGTTTTGCTCTTTCGCCCTCTTAACCAACAGATACCCCACCTTCTCCCTGACCGTCATCAGCGAGAGCACGTTGATCTTATGCGTCAGAAACACGCTGATGTCGGATAGTGTACGGATGAAGTTCATACACAGCCGGCTGTTTTCATCGATCGCCCTTACAAAGTCCATCTTGTCGATGCGGAGTATCGAGCAGGGTTCCACGGTCTCCACGCTCACAGGCATGAGATTGTTGGCAGAGAAGATAAAGGCCGGCGCAATGAGATGCCCTGCCCGAAGGCGGCTCACCTCTATCTGCTTTCCGCCTACAGAAGACATCCGGCACACCATCGTACCAGCCAATACGATGTCTACATGCCGGTAAGGCATACCGGCAAGCGAATAGATCTCGTTCTTGCTGAAAGCTACGAGCTTGTAACTGATGTCGTTGAAGAACTCCAGGATCTCTGTCTCGGAGAGACCTGCGAACAACTTACACTGCTGAAGGGTCTTTATCTGTTTACTGTCTAACATGTCAGGATTGATTAATAATCACCGCGTCTCCTTTTCATCGACGCCTATATAAATAATAACGAACGGGCAGACTCCTTATTATATATAAGGGGACATTATCGCGCCGGCACAAAGCAAAAACAATTCAGGGCACCCCGAAAGAGTGTCCCGAAATGGATTTATTGTCAACCGATACGCTATATCAGAATATGCCTGCCTTACCCACAACGATGAGGAGGGCAAAACCGATGATCAGCGTCAGGAAACCGATGACGATACCCGTCTTGGCCATATCCTTCTGATCGATCAAGCCAGTAGAGTAAGCGATCGCATTTGGAGGTGTGGAGATTGGCAAGGTCATAGCGGCCGATGCTGCCACAGCAATACCAATCAGCATGGTGGATGTACCACCGATGACACTCAGCTTCTCACCCATACCCTCACAGACGACCGTAAGGATAGGAATCATCAGAGCTGCCGTTGCCGTGTTGGAGATGAAGTTGGAAAGGAAGTAGCAGACCAAACCGGCAATAATCAGGATCACGATAGGGCTCCATGCACCGAACGGTATTGCCTGGATAGCCACCTTTGCCAATCCCGTGCCGTTGAGCGCCAGTCCGAGGGCGAATCCGCCGGCCACCATCCAGATAACACCCCAATCGATCTTCTGCAAGTCCTTGGCTGTGATCACACCCGTAATGGCAAAGATGGCTATTGGCAACATAGCCACCGTGTTGGAGTTCACGCCGACATACTTACCCATGACCCACAGCAGGATGGTCACGACAAACGTGATGCCGACAACAGCGGTGCGCCAGTTGCGGCTCATATCACCTTGAATATTCAACTCGATCGTCTTCTGAGTGAAGGGGAAGAACTTCTTCAGTACGATCCACGCGATGAACAGCAGCACAAGTACCAAAGGAACCATGATCAGCATCCACTGTCCGAAACTGATCTGCATGTTGAGTCCAGCAGGATCATTGAGCACTTTATAGGCGAAGGCGTTGGGAGGTGTGCCGATCGGCGTGCCCATACCACCAAGGTTGGCACCGATAGGTATCGACATAGTCAAGGCGATGCGCCCCTTTCCATTGGCGGGCAGAGCCTTGAAAACAGGAGTGAGGAACGTCAGCATCATAGCGGCCGTTGCCGTGTTGGAGATGAACATGGAAAAGACGCCGGTGATGAGCAGGAAGCCTAAGAGAACATTCTCACTCTTCTTGCCAAACGGCTTGATGAGCGTCTTTGCCATCCACACGTCAAGGCCCGACTTTGTAGCGGCAATGGCAAGGATGAAACCACCGAGGAAGAGGATGATCGTAGGGTCGGCAAAGCAGGCCATGATACCCACCGAGTCCAACAGCTGACCATACTGTCCTTCGTTGCCTTGCAAGAAATTGAACGAGGAATTGCTCACACAGAACAATAGTACAAAGATGATTGCGATGGACGTCGCCCACGCGGGTATCGCCTCTGTAATCCACAACATCACGGCCATCACAAAGATGGCAATCACTCTCTGTTGTACCACAGTAAGCCCGGCAATACCAAAGCAGGCGCTTGGCAAATTCCAAATAATCAGCGTTACCAGTGCAGTGATCAAGAACCAAACCAGCTTTTTCTTGTCTAAGTGACCAGTAACGACATTTTGTTCCGTTTCCTTCGTCATAACTAAATGTTTTTAGATGAATACTTATAGGTTTGAGGTATAATTGCTGCAAATATACGTGGATTTATTGAGATAAACAACTATTTTTGTCCTAACTTAGTTTTAATAATCGCTTAATTCTGTTAAATGTATAACAAAAAGAAGCGTCTGTCAGAAACATTTTCTATTTTTGTAAGTCTTAAATAATGTAGGTGGGATGTGATGCCCGCTGATCAACAAACCAATAAGAAAAAATGCACTCCTTATAAATATAATAGGAGTATAACAGATAGAAAACAAGAAAGAGTCTCATAAGATGAAAAAGAAAGTATTATTGTTCGCCATGCTCCTGTTCTGTTGCATAGGACAGGCCTTTGCGCAGGCTCAGATCAAGTTTGACAAGGTTACTTATAACTTTGGAACTTTCTCCGAGAGCCAGCCCGTACAGAAATGCACCTTCACCTTCACCAACGTCGGCGATAAGCCTCTGGTCATCAACCAGGCCTTGGCCAGCTGCGGTTGCACGGTTCCTTCCTACACCAAGGCACCAATCAAACCGGGAGAGAAAGGCGTGATCACGGTGACTTATAACGGCAAGGGCAAGTTCCCCGGCCATTTCAAAAAGGCCATCACCGTCCGCACGAACGGTGTACCGGAGATGACAAGACTCTACATCGAAGGTGAGATGAAAGAAGCAAACGACAAGTGAATAAATAGCAAAGCAGCGCTCTCTGACATCAGGGAGC
Organism: uncultured Prevotella sp.; assembly: GCA_900540375.1. Taxonomy (GTDB): domain Bacteria; phylum Bacteroidota; class Bacteroidia; order Bacteroidales; family Bacteroidaceae; genus Prevotella. The sequence continues at coordinate 117,862 of UQFS01000002.1, read as the reverse complement.
GCTGCTTTTTTTTTCTGAGATCCAAGACCACATTGTTGTTTGGATCTGCTGTATTTCACAATTGATTTTATTCCAATGACAAGATGATGGAGGTGGCGCCAAGGGTAAACAACGTACCATCTTCTATCACCCTACGCTCATGATCGTCTAACAACTCATTTCCCACAAAGGTACCGGTATTGCTTGGGCCATCACGAAGCACATACTTGAGTCGGCCATTGCGGTCATGCGACACATTCACGACACAATGCGTCATATCCATGCTGGGATCGTCCGTGGCAATAGCACAGTCGACATGAGAACTACGGGAAACCCTACCGATAACATTATCACCGAGACGCAAAGGAAACTCCTGCTTATAATGGAAACGGTTCTCTATCACGACCAGTTTCCCAAAGTTTTCTGAAGAGGCGGCATCTATAGACGCAGCAGCAGAATCAGATGCTATGCTATCCTCTTCCTTTGACCGCAGTGCCTGAGCAGCAAGTTTCTTCGCAGTCTTCAATCTGACCCCGATTTTCTTTCCACATTCCGGGCAAGACGTCACAAACGTTCCGTTTTCATCCATCTCACTCTCATCAAAGAAGATGGTATTTCCACATTTAGGGCAACGAATCTTTTTCATGGTTCAACGGATCATTACTGCTTCACTTCCATCACCCAACCTTGAGCAAATTCTTCATGGCTGGCAAGTTGGTTACGAATCTTTTGAGCCTCGCGAGCCGAAAGATAGTGGCCGTAGACAACCTTTCTGCTGCCTCTAAGCATCAGCACCTTTGCACTGTCCAAACCTCTTTGGTGAAGTTTCTGCACATAAGCTTCGGCATTCACTCTACTGACGTGGCTGGCCAAAACGATGGTGTAGCCTGTCTCCACAGCCTGCACTGTTCGGGCGACCTTCACGGCACTATCTTGCTTAGCTTTCAGAATCAAGGCTTTCACGTTGGCGCTCTTGACCGTCTCTCCCACCGACTTCTCACCGTATGTCTTCTGCTGTGGCAACACAGGCTGGAGCAGATCAGTGTTGACCCGACTCTCTAAGACTCCCTGACTATTGCTCAAGCGTGTCGGCAAAAGCAAGAAAACGATCAGGGCAATGCACGCCACGGCCACGTTGCGCCATAAGGCGATCAATCGTGCATCACGCGTGTCACGCTTGTTGTCGACTTCTTCCTCGCCGTCGTTACTTTGGGTAACAGGCAACACAACAGCAGAGGGAGCCACTGCAGTTTCCCCATCTTGCGTCTCTTCGACCGCAGGGGCAAGCACCTTCATCTCAAAAGCGCCCAAGCCATAGAGCGAGGGAGTAAGTATCCCCGCCTCACAAGGTGAAAACTCGTAATGACCTTCACTGTTGACCCGGAGCATTCCTATATCGGTCAATTCGTAAAAGCCCTCGTTTTCAAGGTGTCCCTTCAACTCACGCACTTCTTCCTCTATGCGCTTGCAAGCATCGGGATAGCTGATATCATAAGCTTCGACATACGACTGAGTAAGCAACGAATCATTGATGCTGAGCTTTGGATTGAAGCCCACCGTCCGTTTAGGCGGCAGGAAGGTGCCGTCTGTCTGATCGTATATTGCGCTGACATAGTGTGCCATAAACCCGCCGAACCCGGGGACTATGACACAATCATTGTCCAAAAGCAATATTTCTATATGTCTACTTAATTCTATCACGTTTGCAAAATTAAGAAAAAAGGTCATAATCACCAAAAAATAGCATACTAAAAATCAGTCCATACATTTTTTTTAGACGACAGTGCAAATTATTCAAATGAATTTGTTATCTTTGTGGCAAAATATTACGAAAGGCAATATGGAATACGAAGAGACAAGTATCAAAGGGGTTTGGATATTGACTCCAAAAGTATTTAACGATAACCGCGGATATTTCTTCGAGGCTTGGAAAAAGAGTGACTTTGAGGCTCATGTGGGCAAGGTTGACTTCATTCAGGACAATGAGTCGAAATCGTCTTACGGCGTGTTGCGTGGGCTGCATTATCAGAAGGGTGAATACTCTCAAGCAAAACTCGTCAGAGTCATCAAAGGCAAGGTACTTGATGTGGCCGTGGATCTTCGTAAGTCCTCACCTACTTTCGGCAAGCATGTGATGGTCGAGCTGTCAGAGGACAACAAGCGTCAACTTTTCATTCCCCGCGGCTTTGCCCATGGTTTCCTGGTGCTGAGCCCGGAAGCCATCTTCACTTATAAAGTTGACAACATCTACGCTCCTGCCCACGAGGCAAGCATCCGCTGGAACGATCCGCAGATCGGCATCAACTGGCCCATCGATCAGAAAGACGTTGTCACCAGCCCTAAGGATCTGGAAGGAAAAAAAATCAAAGATGCAGACGTCTTTGATTAATTCACCTTTAAGCACAGACTTAGCTTAAACGCATAGAAATGAATATAGCAATTGTAGGTACCGGATACGTCGGACTCGTCAGTGGCACTTGCTTTGCAGACACAGGCGCCATCGTCACCTGTGTCGACACCAATGCAGACAAGATCCAGCGTCTCCAGAACAACGATATTCCTATTTACGAACCAGGTCTCGTGGAGTTGGTCCAGAAGAATGTCAAGGCAGGGCGACTGAAGTTTACGACCGACTTGACTTCCATCGTCAACGACCAGGAGATCATCTTCACGGCTGTCGGCACACCACCCGACGAGGATGGCTCGGCCGACCTGACCTATGTGTTGCAGGTGGCCAAGACCATCGGACAAAGTCTTAACAAATATATCGTCGTGGTCACCAAAAGCACAGTGCCCGTCGGCACGGCAAAGAAAGTCAAATCCACTATCCAGAAAGAACTGGACAAGCGGGGCGCAAAGGTAGACTTCGACGTGGCCAGCAACCCAGAGTTTCTCAAAGAAGGCAATGCGATCAAGGACTTCATGAGCCCTGACCGCGTGGTCATCGGCGTGGAGTCAGAGCGTGCCAAAGAAATTCTCACACGCCTTTACAAGCCTTTCCTGATCAACAACTTCCGGGTGATCTTCATGGACATCCCCAGCGCCGAGATGACAAAATACGCCGCCAACTCGATGCTCGCCACCCGCATATCGTTTATGAACGACATGGCCAACCTCTGTGAGTTGGTACACGCCGACATCAATATGGTCAGACAGGGTATCGGCAGCGACACCCGTATCGGCCGCAAATTTCTCTATGCCGGTTGTGGATATGGCGGTTCTTGCTTTCCCAAAGATGTGGAGGCACTCATCAAGACCGCTGACGACAACGGCTATTCCATGGAAGTGCTCAAAGCAGTGGAGCATGTCAACGAGCGCCAAAAGACGGTGCTCTTCAAGAAACTCCAGAAAGCTTATGGCACGGAGAGCCTCAAAGGCAAGACCATCGCCCTTTGGGGACTGGCCTTCAAGCCGGAAACCGACGACATGCGCGAGTCCACAGCTTTGGTCACCATCAAACTATTGAAGGATGCCGGCTGCACAATCCGTGCTTACGACCCCGTAGCGATGAGCGAGTGCAAACGTCGTGTCGGTGACGCTGTCGTCTATTGCCACGACATGTACGACGTCATCGACCAGGCCGACGCACTACTTCTGCTCACCGAGTGGAAAGAGTTCCGTCTGCCCAACTGGAATGTCATCGTCCATGCCATGCGACGGCCGCTGGTCATCGACGGCCGGAACATCTTCGACGCCAAGGAGCTCGGCCAGGCCGGAATCGAATATCACTGCATAGGACAATAGTCCATCAACATTTGTCAACAAGGTATCGTGACACACCTATATATAAATAGTAGTCTATGAAAAAGCATTTCTTTCTGCTGATATGTTTACTCACTGCTTTAGCGATGAGTATTGGCGGATGCCGTAACCGGGCTAAACAAGTTTCAGCTCCGCAAGAAGACCTCGCAGCCAAGAAGATGCTACAAGGTATATGGGTGAACGAAGATGAGGAGAGCGTCGCCTTCGAAGCCCAAGGCGACTCGATCTTCTATCCCGACACGACCAGCCAGCCTGTAAGATTTCAGATATTTGGTGACACGCTCGTCCTGCATGGCGCTGAGGACATCAAATACCCCATCATCAAGCAGACTGCTCACCTGTTTATCTTCAAAAACCAAAACGGTGAAGAAGTAAAACTTGAAAAAAGTGATGATCCGGATGATGCTGCACAGTTTACGCATCAAAAGCCAAAGGCCGTTAACCAAAACCAGCTCATCAAGCGCGACACCATCGTCAGCTATAATGGTGTGGGCTATCACTGCTACGTCACTGTCAACCCAACCACTTACAAGGTTGTCAAAGCATCATACAACGATGAAGGCGTGGAGGTAGACAATGTCTATTACGACAATATCGTCAACCTCAATGTCTATCATGGCGCTACAAAGCTCTTCTCCGGCGACTTCCGTAAGCAGCAATTCAAGCATATCGTACCCGAGGACTTCCTGAGCCAAGCGATCCTCAGCGACCTGATCTTCGATTCGATCAATCAGAATGGCGTTCACTACATTGCTGTTTTAGTCATTCCCGACAGCATGAGCAGCTATGAAGTGCAACTGACCGTCAGTTATACCGGACGCTTGCAAATGCGACTGAGATAGGCTCCTTTTGCCAGCTCTCAAGTTCAAAAACAAAGAAAATCGATAGTTGGCATTCTGTTTCTCTTGCATTCTTGCACGATTGTAGCCAAAAAAACGTAAATTTGCAGCAATTATGGAAATAGCGATCGTAAAATACAATGCGGGTAACATGTTTTCAGTGGTAAACGCCCTCAAACGGTTAGGTATCACCCCACAGATCACCGATGAGGCTGAACTGCTACAGAAAGCTGACCGTGTCCTTTTCCCCGGACAAGGCAATGCCAAGACAGCCATGGACTATCTGCGCCAGCATGGATTGGACAAGATCATCACGGGGCTGCGCCAACCAGTGTTGGGTATCTGTGTGGGACAACAGTTGTTGTGCCGCCACTCTGAAGAGGGCAACACGCCATGCTTGGGCATCTTTGGCGTGGATGTGAAGAAGTTTGTTCCCAACCACCATGACGAAAAGGTGCCCGCAATGGGATGGAATAAGCTCACACATCTGAAATCACCCCTCTTCAAAGGACTCCACGACGGCGACTACACCTATTTCGTCCATAGCTATTACGTGCCTGTATGCGAAGATACGATCGCGCAAGCCAACTATATTCTCCCCTACTCCGCAGCGATCCATAAGGATAACTTCTGGGCTACACAATTCCACCCGGAGAAGAGTGGTCAGGTGGGAGAGACCATTCTGCGCAACTTCTTAGAGATGAAAGATTAATCAGGACAAGCCATGCACAACATAGAACCCATACCAGCCATAGACATCATCGGCGGCAAATGCGTACGTCTCACGCAAGGCGACTACCGGCAGGTGGCCACTTACAACGACGATCCAGTGGATCAGGCCAAGCAGTTTGAGACGCTTGGCTTCCGACGCTTGCATGTCGTGGATCTCGATGGAGCCAAATCCAAACATATCGTCAACGTAGACGTACTCTCAGCCATCACCCACTCCACCAATCTCATCGTAGACTTTGGAGGTGGCGTGAAGAGCAATGACGATCTCGACCGCGCCTTTCAGGCAGGAGCCGCTATGGTCACCGCAGGCAGCATCGCCGTCACCCATCCTGAAGAAGTAGGAAAATGGATTGGACACTTTGGTGCCGACCGCATCATCCTCGGCGCCGACGCTCACGACGGACGTATCAGCATCAACGGTTGGAAAGAAGACTCCTCCGTCAGTCTGACAGATTTCCTGCATGAATGGGTGGAGGCCGGCATCACCAAGGTACTCTGTACCGACATCTCGCGCGACGGAACGTTACAAGGCCCCTCTACTGCACGCTATCGCGACATCATGGCACGCTATCCCCATCTGCAGCTTATCGCCAGCGGCGGCGTGGGCAGCATAGCAGACATTGCTGCGCTCGACCAGGCCAAGGTGCCCGCCGTGGTATTCGGTAAAGCCTGGTACGAAGGAAAGATCACAGCTGCAGACATACAACCATACATCAACGTCAAAGAAAGGTAAAGATGTTAGCAAAACGTATCATACCCTGCCTTGATGTCAAAGACGGAGAGACCGTCAAAGGCACGCACTTCGTCAACCTTCGACAGGCCGGCGATCCCGTGGAACTGGGAAAGGAATATAGCCGACAAGGTGCTGACGAACTTGTGTATCTCGACATCACAGCAACATCCGACGGGCGCAAGACCTTCACGGATCTCGTCACGAGAGTTGCCCAGGAGATCAATATCCCCTTCACTGTCGGAGGTGGCATAGAAAGTATTGCCGACGTGGAGCGCTTGCTCTACGCCGGTGCCGACAAGATCAGTATCAACTCGGCAGCGATCCGCCACCCCGAACTCATTGACGAGATCGCCAAGCGCTTCGGCTCACAGGTATGCGTATGCGCCATTGATGCGCGCAATGATGCCGACGGCTGGCATTGCTATATTAAAGGAGGACGGAAGCGCACGCCGCTCAAACTCATGGACTGGGCACGTGAGGTCGCTGACCGAGGAGCCGGAGAGATCCTCTTCACCAGTATGGATCATGACGGCGTTAAACAAGGTTTTGCCAATGGGGCGCTGGCTCAACTGTCATCGGAAGTGTCAATACCGGTGATCGCCAGCGGCGGGGCAGGCAAGAAAGAACATTTCCGCGATGCCTTCACGCTGGGCAAAGCCGATGCTGCGCTGGCAGCCTCTGTTTTCCACTTCGGCGAGATTACCATCCCCGACCTGAAGCAGTATCTCAAGAGCGAGGGCATCAATGTGAGAATATAAACAGATTTAGACACGCAACATATCATTCGTAAACAGAGGACAACATGGAAATAGACTTTGAGAAAATGGGAGGGCTGGTTCCTGCCATCATACAGGATGCTACCACCAAGAACGTGCTCATGCTGGGCTTCATGAATCAAGAAGCTTATCAGAAGACCATGGACACGAAGCTGGTCACGTTTTGGAGCCGTTCACGCAACTGCCTTTGGACCAAGGGCGAGACATCCGGCAACTACCTGCATCTGGTTTCTATCCAAAACGACTGCGACAATGACACGTTGCTGATCAAAGTCGATCCCGACGGTCCAGTCTGTCACAAAGGCACTGACACGTGCTGGGGCGATACCAACGATTGCAATCCCGTGGAATTCCTCAGCGAATTACAGGACTTCATCAACAAGCGCAGAGAGGAGATGCCGGAAAACAGCTACACAACGAGTCTTTTCCGCAAAGGCATCAACAAGATTGCACAAAAGGTCGGCGAGGAAGCCGTTGAGACCGTGATAGAGGCTGTCGGAGGCACAGAAGAGCAACTGGTCTATGAGGGTGCTGACCTTCTATACCATCTCATCGTGTTACTGAGCGCCAAAGGCTTGCGCATTGAAACACTTGCCAACGAGCTCGCTAAGCGCCATAACCCTAACTGGGACAAGGCCCGTCGCATTAAGAAATCACAGGAATAGGGCATGCCCTGTCTCCGTCCTACTCTGATATGTCTCTTAAAAAAAGTTTTAGTTGATCATGCTTATCGATTATCATAAAGTAAATATTTACCAGCAAGACAAGCTTATCCTCCACGACGTGGACTTCCACGCCGAGGAAGGTGAATTTATCTACTTGATAGGAAAAGTGGGATCCGGCAAGAGCTCACTGCTCAAGACTTTCTATTGTGAGCTTGACCTTCCACAGAAAGAAACAGACACGGCCCAAGTCTTGGGACGTGATCTGAAAACACTCAAGCGCAAAGAGGTGCCTGCCCTCCGCAAGGAGATGGGTATCATCTTTCAGGATTTCCAGTTGCTCCATGACCAGACCGTTTACCGCAACCTGCGTTTCGTGCTCAAGGCCACTGGCTGGAAAGACAAGAAGAAGATAGACCAGCGCATCGACGAGGTGCTTGAGGCTGTGGGCTTGGCCGACCGAAAAGAGAGTATGCCCCACGAACTGTCTGGCGGTGAGCAACAGCGCATCTCCATCGCACGTGCCCTGCTCAACCATCCCAAGATTATCATTGCCGATGAACCTACTGGCAACCTCGACCCTGAGACAGCTTGCAACATCGTGAAGTTGCTCAAGGACATCACCACCACTGGTACGGCTGTTGTCATGTCGACTCACAACATTCCACTGCTCGACCGCTTTCCAGGTATCGTGTACCGATGCAAGGAAGGACTGCTCAGCGACGTCACCAAAGAATACTCCAACCTCGACCTCACTGAAGACGAGGCTACGATATAGTCGGCAACCACTCCTATTATAAAATATAACACGTCAATCCATAAAGACTAAGCAATATGAAGGTTCTAAAATTTGGAGGTACTTCCGTTGGATCACCAGATCGAATGAAACATGTAGCAGGTCTCGTCACCGCTTCAGGCGAGTCCACCTTTGTCGTTCTCTCAGCCATGAGCGGCACCACGAACTCTCTCGTAGAGATCAGTAACTATCTCTACAAGAAGAATCCCGATGGTGCCAACGAGGTAATCAATTGCCTTGAGAAGAAATACATGAAGCATATAGACGAACTTTACGATACAGACGCCTTCAAAAAGAAAACCACAGAATTCCTCACGGGAGAATTCAACTATCTGCGCTCTTTCACCAAAGACCTCTTCACCAGCTTCGAGGAAAAGGCTGTCGTGGCTCAGGGCGAGGTGATGTCAACCAACATGGTTGTCAACTATCTCCAAGAGCAAGGTGTCGATGCTGTGCTGCTTAATGCCCTTGACTTCATGCGTACCGACAAAAACAGTGAGCCCGATACCCCATATATTAAGGAGAAGCTCCACGAGGTGATGGAGAAGAACCAAGGCCATCAGATCTATATCACACAAGGCTTTGTTTGCCGCAACGCCTACGGTGAGGTGGACAACCTGCAACGTGGCGGCTCTGACTACACAGCCTCCCTCATCGGCTCGGTGCTTCCCGCTGATGAGATACAGATCTGGACCGACATAGACGGAATGCACAACAACGATCCACGTGTGGTGGATCACACCGAGGCCATCCATCAGCTCAACTTCGAGGAGGCTGCTGAGCTTGCCTACTTCGGTGCGAAGATTCTGCATCCTACCTGCGTGCAGCCTGCTAAGTATGCCGGCATCCCGGTAAGACTGAAGAACACACTCGATCCTGACGCTGAGGGAACCATCATCGATAACGTTCTTGTCAGAGGGAAGATCAAAGCCGTCGCAGCCAAAGACAATATCATCGCCATCAAGATCAAGTCCTCACGCATGTTGCTGGCTACCGGTTTCCTGCGCAAGGTTTTTGAGATCTTCGAGAGCTATCAGACACCTATCGACATGATCGCCACATCTGAGGTCGGCGTGTCCATGAGCATCGACAACGACGCGCATCTGAATGAGATCGTTGACGAGTTGAAGAAATACGGTACCGTCACCGTTGACACCGATATGTGCATCATTTGTGTCGTAGGTGATCTTGACTGGAGCAACCTCGGCTTCGAAACTTTGGCGACGGAAGCCATGAAGAACATTCCTGTGAGAATGATCAGCTATGGTGGCAGCAACTATAACATCTCGTTCCTCATCCGCGAGGCCGACAAGAAGAGAGCTTTGCAAAGCCTCAGCGACACGCTGTTCAACAACAAATAAAACACATCGGCAACAGACGACATGAGGGATCCCTCGCGGATCCCTCTCAGTGAAAGACAAGAATATGGAAAGAGAGCTGACCAAAGGTCGTTTCCCCATTGAGAAGTTCAGTGAGGTGACGACTCCTTTTTATTATTACGATACTACCCTCCTGCGCAATACGCTGCGAACAATCAACGACGAGTGTAAGTCGTATGACAACTTCAATGTGCACTATGCAGTGAAGGCCAATGCCAATTCCAAGGTACTCAGCATCATCAGCCAGGCTGGCTTGGGTGCTGACTGCGTCAGTGGCGGAGAGATCCGTGCAAGTTTGAAAGCAGGATTCCCCGCCAACAAGATCGTCTTTGCCGGCGTGGGCAAGAGCGATTGGGAGATCAACTTGGCTTTGGATGCCGGTATCTTCTGCTTCAACGTGGAAAGCGTTCCTGAGCTGGAGGTGATCAACGAGTTGGCAGCAGCCAAGAACACGGCGGCTCGCGTCTGTCTGCGCATCAACCCGAACGTAGGAGCGCACACGCACGCCAACATCACGACGGGTCTGGCTGAAAACAAGTTCGGTATCGCCATGGAAGACATGCTCCCGACCATTGAGCGCATCAAGGAGATGAAACATATCGAGTTACTCGGCCTCCACTTCCACATTGGCAGCCAAATCCTTGACATGGGTGACTTTGAGGCACTCTGCAATCGCATCAACGAGCTCCAGAACATCTTGGAGAAGCATCAGATCAAGGTCTCAAATATCAATGTAGGCGGCGGACTGGGTGTCAGCTACGACCATCCCAACCGTCAACCCATTCCCAACTTCCACGACTATTTCAAGACCTACGCCACACACCTGCGTCTGCGTCCGGGCCAGAATCTTCATTTTGAGCTTGGACGTGCTGTGGTGGCTCAGACGGGAAGCCTCATCACCAAAGTGCTCTACGTCAAGCAGGGTACCTATAAACAGTTTGCCATCGTAGATGCCGGTATGACGGATCTTATCCGCCCGGCACTCTATCAGGCATACCACAAGATAGAGAACCTGTCAAGCGATGAGCCAACTGCAACATACGATGTCGTAGGCCCCATCTGCGAATCAAGTGATGTCTTTGCAAAGGCTGTCGACCTCAACACCACACGCCGTGGAGATCTCATCGCACTTCGCTCTGCCGGAGCCTATGGTGAGATCATGGCCAGCCAATACAACTGCCGTCCTTTGCCAAAAGGCTACATTACTGAAGACTTTATATAAAAAATGAACATTGCTTTATTTTTTGATACAACAACGATCATCTGCGGAGCAGCCGTCATCATCTTGGCTGTTCTGTCCTCTTTCATGAATCCTTTCTTCCGTTTCCTGCCCTCACACGATGAGGAAGAGGAACCGGAAGAGGATAACTACAACACAAATTCAGAGCAAAACGCTGCTTCGGGAGACGATGAAGCCCTTGAGACTTCAGAAAATCAGGAAGAAAACGAAGAAAAAACCACAAACACCAATGACCAGGAAGCGTCTTCTCTTCCTAAACTGACAGTGATCCTCACGCCTCATGAAGAAGCAGAGAAGCTGGAACAACATCTTCCAGACATTCTTCATCAGGATTATCCTGCCGGTTATCAAGTGATCGTGGTCACCGAATATGGTGCACACGACACGTTGGACGTCTTGAAGCGTTTCAAGCACAGCATGGAAACAGAGCCTGATGCCTATCCAAACGTGTCGCTCTATGTCACCTATATCCCCAACTCCTCACGTTATATGAGCCGGAAACGTTTGGCCATGACCTTAGGTGTGAAGGCTGCTCAGACACAATGGGTAGTGTTCATAGAGTCTGATTCTACGCCGTCAAGCCGTCAATGGCTGCAACATATCGGTAAAGCTTGCACGATGCCCGACACGAAAATGGTCATCGGTTATGGTCATTTTGAACCAGAGACACCGACAACCCGGCGTTTTGACCGTCTGCATGCTGCCTGCTATCTCCTGCGAGAAGACGTCAAAGGCACTGCCTACCGCACATTGAGCCATACGGTCGCTCTGCTGAAAGATGAGTTCATGCAGTATGACGGCTTTGAAGGATCATTGAACTTGGTCAGAGGGGAATATGAGTGCCTGGTCAACAAATACGCAGAAAAGGGTATGACACAAGTAGTCACTCACCCCATGGCGATTATGACCGACGACAATCCCACCAAACGGTCATGGCGCAGCAGCTGCCTCTTCTATGTAGCTACCCGCCGCCATCTTAACCGCAGCCTGGCCCACCGCATGCTGGTTCTCACCGATCAGATCCTGCTTCATCTCAATGTCTGGGCTATCTTAGGCATTGCCTTATGGGGTGCTCTGGCTCAGAAATGGGTAATGCTGGGCGCTGCTGTCCTGGCCTTTATACTCACTGTGATCCTTCGTCTTTGCGGAGCTCACCGAGCATTTAGCCGTTTGCGCGAGCCCATCTCTTTGTGGGTCGTACTACCGCTGGAGTTGACCGTGGTCTGGAGACAATTGGCCACTGCCGTACGCTATCTGTTTGCTAGCCCTTACGACTTCACGACACATAAACAATAAGCTTTAGACATTCATCTATGGATAAGCAGAATCTCCTCATCTTTCTTCCTTCCGGATCAGCAAACTATGCTTTGGGACAGGCCTATATCTCAAAGTTGCAGGCTTTGTTGACCCAGTACTATGAGGTCACCTGCCTCCGTTCACTCGACCGCTCTACCCTATCAGCTCTTCGAGACTACGATGTCATCCATGTCTTCACCCTTTGGCACCGTTCTGTCCTCCACCTCCTGCACAAGGCCTACAGTCTGCACATTCCTGTGGTCATCACGCCTTTGGGCGACCTGCAACCGTGGGTTTACGCCCTGCATCAGCATTCCTATGAATGGCTGAAATGGAAAAAGGCCATAACCAAGGCCAGTGCGGTGCAAGTGTGTGGAAAGCTTGAGGAACATTCCTTCCAACAACTTCATCTCAATACTCGCACGGTATTGATAAAAAATCCCATTCTCACCAATCTGGTGACTTTTGAGTCTGTGGCACAGGCTACCGGGAAACTCTATCGCAAAGTCATTGACTCCAACGTACGTTTCTCGATCACGGAGGAAACCAACGCTCTGCTTTGCGGCACCATACAGCTGGGTATCGATGACTTCATGCTTCGCAACCATGAGCTATGCAGGAAACTAAGCCAACAATGGCCCCAGCTTACCAATGAGCAATGGCGCAAGATACTGATATACGCTACCGATGAGCATGTCGACGACTACCTTAGCATAGGACTGGAAAGGCTTAACATCAGCATGCCGAACCTCAACGTGCAAGATATCGAAAAATATCCTCTTCCTTGGAAATACGCTGAGGGAGACCTGCCGTCCGACACGCTCATCCCCCACTCGATCCTCATTCGCAGTAAACTCAGTGAGAACGTCGACAAAAACGAAGTAGGTGAGCGCCAATTGGCCATTGAAATGATCAACCTACATCATGAGACTGAGAGTAGTCATGTACCTCTAAGACATTTGGCCAACGTCTATACGACTCTCCGTTTCATACCGATGGACGAGGACCGGGTGGTAGACATATTGAAAGCCATGGGGCTCTCTGCCTTTGCACAGAAGGTGATAAAAAAACTGCAAAAGACACTCCGACTCCCCGATGGCTATGCCATCAACATGAAACATTAACAACCTATGCATTCTATACAACTTTCATTTTAACTCCAATCATTCAATATGAACGACAACAAGAAACTCGACGTACGATACCTACAACTTCTGGCACAGTCATTCCCATCTGTGGCTGATGCCAGCACAGAGATCATCAACCTCCAGGCTATCCTCAACCTGCCAAAAGGCACTGAGCATTTTCTGGCAGACTTGCATGGAGAATACGAAGCTTTTCAACACGTATTGAAGAACGCCTCCGGTAATATCAAGCGCAAAGTAGGCGAACTCTTCGGCACTACACTCCGTGAGACTGAGAAACGCGAGCTCTGCACACTGATCTATTACCCCGAGCAGAAGCTGGAACTTGTCAAGGCCTCGGAAAAAGACCTCGACGACTGGTATCATATCACGATCCATCATCTCGTAGCCGTCTGCCGCGACGTTTCCAGCAAATACACACGTAGTAAGGTGCGCAAGTCACTGCCCAAGGACTTCTCTTATATCATTCAGGAACTGCTCCATGAACGTACGGAGGACTCTGACAAGACTGCATACGTCAACGTCATCATCGACACGATCATCAACACTGGACGGGCCGATGCGTTTATCATCGCTATCGCAAATGTCATCCAGCGCCTCGCCATCGACCAACTGCATATTCTCGGTGACATCTATGACCGCGGTCCTGGTGCGCACAAGATCATGGACATGCTCCAGAACTATCACCACTGGGATATCACGTGGGGCAACCACGACATGCTGTGGATGGGAGCTGCCGCCGGCAACGATGCATGTATCTGTAGCGTCATCCGCATCTCGCTGCGCTACGCCAACCTCACTACGCTCGAGGAAGGATACGGTATTAATATGGTACCATTGGCTACCTTTGCCATGGATGCTTACGCCGAGGATCCCTGTACGGAGTTCCGCCCTATCCTCTCGGGTGAGGCCGAGAACCTCAATGAGAAGACTATTCGCCTCACGGCTCAGATGCACAAGGCCATTGCCGTGATGCAGTTCAAGCTGGAAGCACAACTCTATGAGAAGCATCCGGAATGGAAGATGCAAGACCGCGAGTTGTTTAACTTTATCGACTATGATCATGGCACGATCATGCTTGAAGGTAAGGTCTACTCATTGCTTAGTTGTCATTTCCCAACCATCGACCCGGCTAATCCCTGCTTCCTCACCGACGAGGAGCACCAACTCCTGCAAAAACTCCACCATAACTTTCTGGTCAGTGAGAAGCTCCACAAGCATATCGACACGCTGCTCGATCATGGTTGCATGTACCAAGTGTGCAACAATAACCTGCTTTATCATGCGTCCGTACCTCTCAAAGAAGATGGAAGTCTGAAAAAGGTGGAAGTTTATCCGGGGCAGCCCGTGGCAGGCATAGAACTGATGAAGACAGTCGGACACTTGGTTCGCTCCGCATTCCAAAACGATACAAACTCGGTAGAGCGTGATTATGCTATTGACTATTTCTTCTATCTCTGGTGCGGTCCCGACAGCCCACTCTTCGACAAGTCAAAGATGGCTACTTTCGAGCGCTATTTCATCGAAGACAAGGAAACCCATGTTGAGCATAAAGGAAACTACTTCAAACTGCGCGACGACGAGAAAGTCTGCGAGCATATCATGGATGCTTTCGGCGTCACAGGACTTAACCGTCATATCATCAACGGGCATGTGCCCGTGAAAGTAGGTGCCGGAGAGAATCCTATCAAGGCGGGAGGCAAGCTGATGGTCATCGACGGCGGCTTCGCACAAGCCTATCACAAGCAGACCGGTATTGCAGGATACACACTTGTCTATCACAGCCGCGGCTTCCAGCTTGTGCAGCACGAGCCCTTCACAAGCACTGAGGATGCCATCCTACGTGGTACCGACATCAAGTCCACAACACAGATCGTTGAGATGTCCACCCACCGTATGCTGGTAGCCGACACGGACAAAGGCGTGGAACTGCGCAAACAGATCGATGATCTTATGGAGCTTCTCTATGCTTACCGCCATGGCATCATTGCGCCAAAACTGTAGACACCCGTCTTGCAGCCGCTCCGTCTTGCAGTCCTGTTCGTCACGATATATCGTGACGCCCCCTCTATAGTGAGCCCCTGTCTCCCCGACAAGGGTACAAGCGCAAAAAAAGCTCCCACCAACCCGGCGGGAGCTTTTTATGATCTTTGACGATAATCGTCTTCGTTTATACCAGATACTGAGACGAGATGCTCTCATTGTTGACTACACGGCGGATGGTCTCGGCAAACATGTCAGCAACGCTGAGCTGCTTCACCTTATGGCTACGCTGGGTGTAAGGGATAGAGTCTGTGAACACGATCTCCTCAAGTGCAGAATTCTCGACGCGCTCACTGGCCGGACCACTCATGACGCAATGCGAAGCACAAGCTCTTACGCTCAGTGCACCATGCTCCATCATCAAGTCAGCAGCCTTAGTAATGGTGCCAGCTGTGTCAACCATGTCATCGACAAGTACTACGTTTTTGCCCTTCACGTCACCGATAATCTGCATACTCTCCACCACATTGGCACGTGCTCTTGTCTTATTACACAGTACCAACGGACAACCCAGATACTTGGCAAACGTGTTGGCACGCTTGGAACCACCAACATCAGGCGAAGCAATTACGAGATCCTTCAGATGCAAACTTTGCAGATAGGGCAGCAACACGCCGGAAGCATAGAGGTGATCAACAGGCACATTGAAGAAGCCCTGGATCTGATCCGCGTGCAGATCCATCGTGATCAGACGGTCAATGCCTGCCACACTCAACAAGTCGGCGACAAGCTTGGCCCCAATGCTCACGCGCGGCTTGTCCTTGCGATCTTGGCGTGCCCAACCAAAATAAGGAATCACTGCAATAATGTGGCGTGCGGAAGCGCGCTTGGCTGCGTCGATCATCAACAACAACTCCATAAGGTTGTCAGAATTCGGAAAGGTGCTCTGCACCAAGAAAACGTCACGACCGCGAATCGACTCCTCATAGCTTACTGCAAACTCACCATCAGAGAAGCGCGTAATGACTAAATTGCCCAAAGGGCAACCCAAGCTGGCACAAATCTTTTCTGCAAGGTATCTCGTCTTTGTTCCCGAGAAAACCAAAAAAGAGTTTTTTTCACTCATCTTGTTTAGCGTTTATATAACAAAAGTGTAATGGTCATTGCCTTTGATGATGCAAATGTAGGAATTTTCTGTCACACTCACAATAATATTAGAAAATAAAACGTATCTTTGCATTAAAAAATTGATTTATGAAGGTAGATTTGCAGACTTATAGCCAACTTCATCACCCAGCCTACGTGCTCGAAGAGCAACGCTTGCGCAAAAATCTCGAGCTCATCAGCAATGTAGCTTGCCGCTCTAACACAACGATTATTCTTGCTTTCAAGGCTTTTGCCCTTTGGAAGACTTTCTCTATTTTCCGGGAATTCATTCCCGCGACAACTGCCAGCTCACTCTACGAAGCAAGACTTGGTTACGAGAAGTTTGGCAGTCGTGTTCACACATTCTGTCCCGGATATACCGATGACAACATCTCTGAGATCGCACATTATTCCAGTCACCTCATCTTCAACTCACTGAGCCAATATCAAGGTTTCGCTGCCAAAGCAAGAAGCGCTAATCCTGAGATCAGTCTCGGCCTACGCATCAATCCGGAGTACAGTGAGGTAGAAACCCTACTCTACAACCCTTGTGCACCGGGATCACACTTTGGTGTCACCGCCGACCGATTGCCGGAAGAGTTACCGGAAGATATAGATGGTTTCCATTGCCACTGCCATTGTGAAAGCGGAGCCGATGCCTTTCAGCGCACACTCGCTCATATCGAAGAGAAGTTTGGCAAATGGTTCCCGAAACTGAAATGGATTAACTTCGGAGGCGGACATCTGATGACCCGTAAAGACTACGACACAGAGTTGCTGATCAACATACTGAATGGCTTCCACAAACGCTATCCTCACTTGAAACTGATATTGGAACCAGGAAGTGCTTTCTTGTGGCAGACTGGGCCTTTGGTAAGTCAAGTGGTTGACATTGTTGAAAACCATGGCATCCGTACAGCAATTCTCAACGTCAGTTTCACATGCCACATGCCCGATTGTTTGGAGATGCCTTATCAGCCACAAGTGCGTTTTGCTGAAAGCATTGGCACCGATGCCGATGGTCTCTACCCAGTAGAGAATGCACCACACATCTATCGACTCGGGGGCGACTCCTGTCTTAGTGGAGACTTCATAGGCTACTGGAAGTTTGACCATGAGCTACAGGTAGGCGAGAACATTATCTTTGAGGATATGATCCACTACACCACAGTGAAGACCACCATGTTCAATGGCCTCTCCCACCCCGCTCTCATGCTGGCACGGCCTGACGGAGAACTGAAGATGCTCCGCAAGTTCTCATACGAAGATTATATGAACAGAATGGATTGACGTTTCCACATCACTATCTCACGGTGATGTGGAAGCATCCC
The DNA here is from genome assembly GCA_900540375.1 of uncultured Prevotella sp. Taxonomy (GTDB): domain Bacteria; phylum Bacteroidota; class Bacteroidia; order Bacteroidales; family Bacteroidaceae; genus Prevotella. The sequence continues at coordinate 100,063 of UQFS01000002.1, read as the reverse complement.
TGATTGACCTCATACTTAACATAGCAGCGCCTTTCTTCACGTATGTCACGAAGCACTTCCGCCAAGATATACTTCAGCGTATCGTTGCGCACGGCACGTCGTTGCTCACCGGGCGGTTCAACGGTCTTGTAACGGTTATAGCAGACGTCGAAGGTTGTACCATAAAGATGACAGCTGTTTTGCGTGGCATTACCATTATGTCCACGCAGGCGCTGTACATCGTCCTTGGATCGAAGCACGCTGGTGACGATAATCTTATGCAAGGGAATGCCCTTCATCGTCAAGCTGTCGAAATAACTACGGCCAATATCCTGCAAGAGAATGGACGCCCGAGGCACCAAATAAGGGATGCTGCTATGAAGCTTATCAATATAGACATAAGGATTGCTCCCTACGAACACCAGTCCGGACTTACGTTTGACAGCCTCCTCACGATTCTGCACAGGTTGGATACCCCACTTACTGGCTGACACAAGTTGCACGTCCTGCTGATCCTCGAAGGTACGCTGATAGCCGGGTACACTATAAATAGGTGTGCGGCGTAACGAGCCATCAGGCTTAAAGAACGGTGAGACACCTGTAGGATAACGCAAAGGAGGCATCGGTGACGGAGCCAACTTGCTCAGATAGGGTCCTTCCAACACAACTTTGTCTGAATCTGCGCCAGCATCACTTGTTTCTGCCACAGCAACAGCCTGACCGCCATGCGCTGCCTCTGATCGCATGTCCACACTATCCGCCGTCTCTTTCTCCCGCACAGCAGTCTGTACTGTGCGGTCTTTTGCGATAGAAGGAAACAGCAGACGCACGATGGCTAACACCACCGTGACAATCAGGAAACTTTGCAGGTATCTTTTCTTTGTGATTCTCATTTCACATGCAAAAATAACACAAATCGGAAGAATATCAAAACAAACAAGAAGAAATCGTGAGCCTTGAAAACATATTTTTGCCTTTAATCTGTCTTTTCTCGGTATTTTATTGTAATTTTGCAGTGTAATATATTACGTACTTAAAAGACATACATTGATAGAAAAACATATCGTACTCGAGGATATCGACCCCGTCGTATTTTACGGAGTCAACAACGCACATCTGCAAATGCTGAAGGCCCTCTTCCCCAAGTTGCGTATCGTTGCGCGGGATAACGTCGTACGCGTGCTTGGAGACGAGGAGGACATGGCTCGTTTCGAAGAAGACATTGAGAAGATGAGAAAACATGTGGTGAAGTACAACTCCATCACAGACGAAGACATTCTCGACATCATCAAAGGACGACAGACTAAAGCTGATGCCGTGAAAGACGTGCTTGTGTACAGTATCTCGGGGCGCCCCATCAAGAGCAGATCTGAAAACCAGCAGCGACTTATCGATGCTTTTAACAAGAGCGATATGATCTTTGCCGTAGGACCTGCCGGAACGGGCAAGACCTATCTGAGCATTGCACTTGCCGTGAAAGCGCTGAAAGAGAAAGCCGTCAAGCGCATCATCCTCAGTCGACCGGCTGTGGAAGCCGGAGAAAAGCTGGGATTCCTCCCCGGCGACATGAAAGACAAGATCGATCCTTATCTGCAACCTCTTTACGATGCCTTGCAGGATATGCTGCCCGCAACAAGGCTTAGTGATCTCATGGAAAAGCATATCATACAGATAGCACCGCTCGCCTTCATGCGTGGCCGCACACTCAGCGATGCTGTTGTTATCCTTGACGAGGCTCAAAACACCACAACAGCACAGATCAGAATGTTTCTCACCCGCATGGGATGGAATACCAAGATGATCATCACGGGTGATATGACACAGATCGACTTGCCCAGGGAGTACAAGAGCGGTCTGAAAGAAGCGCTGAGAATACTGAAAAGCGTGGAAGGAATTTCCGTCATCGAACTCACCAAGAAGGATATCGTCCGCCACCAACTCGTCACCCGCATCGTCAATGCTTATGAAGCTTACGACAAACACCAAGAGGAAGAGCACCGAAAACGCGTTGAGAAATCGAGAAGTGCCTCGCTCAGCAACAACGATGCCGAGCAAGAGTTGACTATCATCGGCACTGGTAATTTCACAGAAAACTGATCCCCATCCACCCCAACACATAGAAGACATTTCATAAAACACTTTTTATATTCATACTATTATGAAAGCTTTAACTCATACCGATTTCCATTTCGAAGGACAGAAGAGCGTTTACCATGGCAAGGTACGCGACGTTTACAACATCAACGATGACCTCATCGTTATGGTCGCAACAGACCGAATCTCAGCATTCGACGTGGTCTTGCCAAAAGGCATTCCTTTCAAGGGTCAAGTGCTTAACCAAATCGCGTCTAAGTTCCTTGACCAGACAGCCGACATCTGCCCTAACTGGAAACTGGCAACCCCCGATCCAATGGTCACCGTAGGACTGAAATGCGAGGGCTTCCGTGTGGAGATGATCATCCGTTCTATCCTTACCGGTTCTGCTTGGCGCGCTTACAAAGACGGATGCCGTGAGCTCTGTGGCGTGAAATTGCCGGAAGGTATGCATGAGAATGAGCGCTTCCCTGAGCCCATCATCACTCCTACCACCAAGGCTGACGAAGGTCACGACATGAACATCTCCCACGAAGAGATCATCAAGCAGGGTATCGTTACTGCCGAGGACTATGCTGTCATCGAGGACTGGACACGCAAACTCTTCCAGCGCGGACAAGAGATTGCAGCCAAGCACGGACTGATTCTCGTTGACACCAAATATGAATTTGGCAAGCGCGACGGCAAGCTCTATCTCATCGACGAAATCCACACGCCGGATTCCAGCCGTTATTTCTATGCCGACGGCTACGAGAAGCGTCTGGCAAAGGGCGAACCTCAGCGTCAGCTCTCTAAGGAGTTCGTAAGACAGTGGCTCATTGAGCACAATTTCATGAACCAGCCCGGACAAACCATGCCGGAGATCACCGACGAGTATGCAGAGAGTGTGTCTGAGAGATACATCGAGCTCTACGAGCACATCACAGGTGAGAAATTCGACAAAGCTGCTGAAGAAGGCAACATTGCTGCACGCATCGAGCGCAATGTGAAGAACTACCTCGCAAAACGTAAGTAAAAAGCTCATCGCAACAGGAATGTACAAACAAGAGTGCATCAAGCCCTACAATGGCAAAGGTGACAAAGGCCAGCTCGTAGAGGAGATGTTCGACAACATCGCTGACAACTACGACACCCTCAACCACCGACTGTCATGGAATATTGACAAAGGATGGAGACGCAAGGCTATCAAAGCCCTTGCGCCTTTCCATCCCAGTTCTGTCCTTGACGTGGCAACGGGAACGGGCGACTTTGCCATACTCTCTGCCCGGATGCTCCATCCTCAAAAGCTGATCGGAGCCGACATCTCGGAGGGTATGATGAACGTAGGGCGAGAGAAAGTGAAAGCGGCAGGTCTGGACAGCATCATCTCTTTCCAAAAGGAAGACTGCATGCATCTGTCTTTTCCCAACAACACTTTCGATGCAGTCACAGCGGCTTTTGGCATCAGAAACTTCCAGGATCTGGACCAAGGACTGCGGGAGATGTGCCGGGTATTGAAGAAAGGTGGACATCTGAGCATTGCGGAACTTACCGAGCCTGTGCACTTCCCCATGAAGCAGTGCTTCAAGCTTTATTCCCACACCTTCCTGCCTGTTTATGGCAGCATCATCTCTAAAGACAAGAGCGCATACAGCTACCTCACGGCCACCATTGAAGCTTTCCCACAGGGAGAACAGATGATGGACATCCTGCAAAAGGCTGGCTTCTCCAAGGTCTCCTTCCGGCGACTGACCCTCGGAATATGCACTCTGTACTTCGCCGAAAAATAACCATCACGTCAAATAAGTAACACCAGCTGCACAATGGATAAATACGGACTGATAGGCTACCCTCTTGGACACTCTTTCTCCATCAGCTACTTCAATGAGAAGTTCCAAAACGAGAACATTGATGCTACGTATGAAAACTTTGAGATCCCCACGATTGAGGAACTACCCGAGATTCTTGACTCCAATCCTGAACTAAGAGGACTCAACGTCACGATCCCCTACAAAGAAAAGATCATCAGCTATCTTGACTCTCTCTCTCCCGAAGCACGCGAGATCGGTGCCGTCAATGTCATCAAAGTCACCCATAAGAACAAGAAAACGATTCTTAAGGGCTTCAACAGCGATGTCATCGGATTCACTCAGAGCATCGAACCGCTATTAGAGCACTTCCATAAGAAGGCACTCATCCTTGGTACCGGCGGTGCGTCGAAAGCCATTGACTTCGGCCTGAAGTCGCTTGGATTGCAGACGATGAAAGTCAGCCGATATGAAAAGCCAGGTACCATTGAGTACAGCCACATCACAGCAGATACGATTAAGGAGTATAACGTGATCGTCAACTGCACGCCTTGTGGCATGTATCCTCACGCCGACGAATGTCCTAACCTCCCCTACGATGCCATGGACAACCATACGCTTCTCTATGATCTCATCTACAATCCTGACGAGACATTGTTTATGAAGAAAGGCAAAGAGCGTGGCGCTGTGGTAAAAAACGGACTGGAGATGCTCCTGCTCCAGGCTTTCGCCAGCTGGCAGTTCTGGAATGACGAAAGGTAAGGCACCATAATCCTCAAGATTCTATAATACCACATTATTATATTATTATCACCCAAGACTTACGATTGAAAAATGAATAATCGATACATGATGCGAGGCGTCAGTGCCGCCAAGGAAGATGTGCACAACGCTATCAAGAATATCGACAAGGGTATCTTCCCTCAGGCTTTCTGCAAGATCATCCCCGACATCCTCGGCGGCGATCCGGAATACTGCAATATCATGCACGCTGACGGCGCCGGCACAAAATCTTCTTTGGCCTATCTCTATTGGAAGGAGACGGGAGATCTGAGCGTTTGGAAGGGAATTGCACAAGACGCTATCGTCATGAACACCGATGACCTGCTCTGTGTGGGAGCTGTTGACAACATCCTTGTGTCCAGCACCATCGGCCGCAACAAGATGTTGATTCCCGGTGAAGTCATCAGCGCTATTATCAACGGCACTGATGAACAGCTTGAAGAACTGCGTAGCATGGGCATCGGCATCTGGCCCACAGGCGGAGAGACGGCCGACGTTGGCGACTTGGTACGTACCATCATCGTTGACTCCACTGTCACTTGCCGCATGAAGCGCAAGGATGTCATCAACAATGCCAACATCCGTCCGGGTGATGTCATTGTGGGTCTCAGTTCCACGGGGCAGGCTACTTATGAGCATCAGTACAATGGTGGCATGGGCAGCAACGGACTGACAAGTGCCCGCCACGATGTCTTCGCAAAGTATCTGGCTGAGAAATATCCAGAGAGCTATGACCATGCCGTTCCCAACGAACTGGTGTATAGCGGCAAATACCACCTCACCGACAAGATCGAAGGAGTGCCCGTCAATGCCGGCCAGATGGTACTCTCCCCGACCCGCACCTACGCTCCTGTCATCAAGAAACTCTTAGACGAGTTGCGTCCCGAGATTCACGGTATGGTGCACTGCACCGGTGGTGCCCAGACCAAAGTCCTGCACTTCGTAGGCGAGAACTGCAAGGTGGTGAAAGACAACATGTTCCCCGTTCCCCCACTCTTCAAAACCATTCACGACTGCTCCGGCACAGACTGGAAAGAGATGTATCAGGTCTTCAACATGGGACACCGCATGGAGATCTACGTCCGTCCGGAAGTCGCGGATCAGGTCATCGCTGTGAGCAAGAGCTTCAACATCGATGCCCAGGTCATCGGACACATCGAAGAAGGCAAGCGCTCACTGACCATCAAGTCAGAATTCGGAACATTTGAATATTAAGTCCAACGTTTGCAACAAAGAAACAAGCGTTTGAATATTAAACTATAAGACGATTTATGCCAGAAAACAATAGCATATTGGAGAAGCTTGACGGTTTGGAGGCCCGCTACGAGGAAGTCAGCACCCTCATCACCGACCCCTCTGTCATTGCCGATCAACAGCGTTATGTGAAACTCACCAAAGAGTATAAGGATCTCGACGACATCATGAAGGCACGCAAGAGATACATCGACTGTCTCAATGCCATCAAGGAAGCCAAAGACATACTGGCCAACGAGAAAGATCCCGACATGAAAGAGATGGCCCGTGAGGAGCTGTCCGAGAATGAAAACCTTAAGCCACAACTTGAGGAAGACATCAAGATCGCTCTTGTGCCAAAAGATCCGGAAGACGCGAAAAACGTGCAGATGGAGATCCGTGCAGGAGCCGGCGGTGACGAGGCTGCCCTCTTTGCCGGCGATCTCTTCAACATGTACAAGAAATACTGTGAGTCGAAAGGCTGGACCGTCAGTGTGACAAGTGTCTCGGAAGGTGCTGTCGGCGGATACAAGGAGATTGACTTTGCCGTGAGTGGCGATAATGTCTACGGCACACTGAAGTATGAGAGCGGTGTGCATCGCGTGCAGCGTGTCCCGGCGACAGAGACCCAGGGCCGCATGCATACCTCTGCCGCCACAGTCGCCGTGCTCCCGGAAGCTGAGAAATTTGAAGTCCACATCAACGAAGGCGACATCAAGTGGGATACGTTCCGCTCCAGTGGTGCCGGTGGTCAGAACGTCAACAAGGTGAGCTCCGGTGTCCGTCTGCGCTACCCTTGGAAGAACCCCAACACGGGTGAGGTAGAGGAAATCCTCATTGAGTGTACCGAGACGCGCGACCAGCCAAAGAACAAGGAAAGAGCTTTGAGCCGTCTCTATACATATATATATGACCATGAGCATCAGAAATACGTTGACGACATCTCCAGCCGCCGCCGTTCCCTGGTGTCTACCGGAGACCGCAGTGCCAAGATCCGTACTTACAACTTCCCCCAGGGTCGTATCACCGATCATCGTATCGGCTACACCATCCACGACCTGCAAGGATTTCTCAGTGGCAACATCCAAGACATGATCGATCATCTCACCGTGGCCGAGAATGCCGAGAAGCTTAAGGAAAATGAACTGTAAGCTGAGACCTAACAGTAAGCCATTGAAGGCAAACTGAAAACAAATAGCTTGGTAACTGCAAGCAGATGACTGGTAACAGCAAACAGATAATTAGTAACAGCAAACAGATAATAGTTAAGAAACGAAGACTATGAATCGCAAACAATTAGTCGAACAGATATTCAGGAAGAAGACGTTTCTCTGTGTAGGTTTGGATCCCGACATCCGCAAGGTGCCGGAATGTGTCCAGCAGGAGGAAGATCCCATCTTCTTCTTCAACAAGCAGATCATCGACGCCACAGCACCCTACTGCGTCGCCTACAAGCCCAATTTGGCTTTCTACGAGTGCATGGGTGTCAAGGGCATGATTTCTTTTGAGCGCACGGTAGAGTATCTTCAGAAGTTCTATCCCGATCATTTCATCATCGCAGACGCCAAGCGTGGTGACATCGGCAACACCTCAGCCATGTATGCGCGCACCTTCTTCGAGGAGTACAACGTCGATGCCCTTACCGTGGCCCCCTATATGGGTGAGGACAGCGTCACTCCTTTCCTTGAATACAAAGGCAAATGGGTCGTATTGCTGGCACTGACAAGCAACAAGGGCAGCCATGATTTCCAACTCACAGAGGACAAGGACGGCGGGCGCCTGTTCGAGAAAGTATTGAAAAAGTCACAGCAGTGGGGCAATGAGGACAACATGATGTATGTGGTCGGAGCCACTCAGGGGCAGATGTTCCAAGACATCCGCAAAGCAGCTCCCAACCATTTCCTTTTAGTTCCGGGCGTTGGCGCACAGGGCGGTTCACTCCAGGAGGTTTGCGAATATGGCATCATCAAAGACTGTGGCCTGCTGGTCAACTCCAGCCGCGGCATCATCTATGCCAGTCATGACGAAAACTTCGCAAGGGCCTCTGCAGAGAAAGCCAAGGAATTGCAACAGCAAATGGAAGTGGAACTGTCTAAAATCGGATAGGTAAAAACACACTGCACATTCAAAAAGAGCCTCATTTCATTTCACAAAGGCGTACTAATGTGCAATCAGTACGTCTTTTTTTATTTAAAATGCACAAAATTTCAGCCTATCTTCAAGGATTCGAGAATAATTTATTATATTTGCAGAAATGTTTCAATCCTAATAGAAGATGGAATTTACCGCAAAGCAAATTGCTCAGTTTGTTCAGGGCACTATCGAAGGAGATGAGAACGCCAGCGTGCACACCTTTGCCAAGATCGAGGAGGGCACCGCAGGCTCTATTTCCTTTTTGGCCAACCCCAAGTATATCCACTATTTATATGATACCAAGTCCACCATTGTATTGGTAGACTCGCAGATAACCATCGACCGTCCGGTAGCCGCCACGCTCATCCGTGTGGACAATGCGCGTGACTGTGTCGCACGGCTATTGCAGCTCTATGAGTCTGCCAAGCCAAAGAAGCACGGCATCGATCCTCTGGCTTTCGTCTCTCCTAAGGCCAATATCGGAAAAGATGTCTACGTGGGAGCCTTTGCTTATATTGCCGATGGCGTGACCATCGGCGACGGCTCACAAATCTATCCCAATGTGACCATCATGGACAATGCCTCGCTGGGTGCCAACTGCCTGATCTATCCTCAGGTGAGCATCTATCACGACTGCAAGCTTGGCAACAACGTCACGATCCATTCCGGCAGTGTTATCGGCGCTGACGGCTTTGGCTTTGCTCCCAACGCACAGACGGGGCAGTACGACAAGATTCCTCAGATCGGCATCGTTACCATTGAGGACAATGTAGAGATTGGTGCCAACACTTGCATTGACAGATCGACGATGGGCTCCACTTTCGTCAGAAAGGGCGTAAAACTCGACAACCTCGTGCAGATTGCCCACAATACCGACATTGGCGAAAACACAGTGATGTCGGCACAGGTCGGTGTGGCTGGCTCCACCAAGGTAGGTCAGTGGTGTATGTTTGGTGGGCAAGTAGGCGTCTCAGGGCACATCACCATCGGCGACAAAGTGCTGTTGGGTGCACAGTCCGGCGCTCCATCGTCCATCAAGTCCAACCAGACCCTGATCGGTACCCCCCCAATGCCTCAATTCGCTTATTTCAAGAGTCAGGCACTGTTCCAAAGACTTCCGGAAATCTACAAGCAGCTGAACGCATTGCAGAAAGAAGTGGAAGAACTGAAGAAAAAATAATAACAACAGACTTACATAACAACGAGATAAAATAACCCCAACAGAGCTTTATACGCTTTATCGTTAAGCAACACAATAAAGATGGATACAGAAAAGCAAAAAACGCTTGGTGGCAGTTTTTCACTCTTTGGTAAGGGACTGCACACCGGTCTGAACCTCACTGTGACATTCAATCCCGCACAGGAAAACACAGGCTATAGAATCCAACGCATCGATCTGGAAGGACAACCTATTATCGAGGCGATTGCAGAGAATGTCAGCAACACTGAACGTGGTACCGTCCTGCAACAAGGAGATGCCCGCGTCTCTACCGTCGAGCATGGCATGTCAGCCCTTTACGCGATGGGCATTGACAACTGTCTTATCCAAGTCAACGGCCCCGAATTCCCAATTCTGGATGGTTCGGCTGCTATGTATGTCGGGCAAATCAAGAAAGTGGGCATCATAGAGCAGAGCGCGCCCAAGGACTATTATATCATCCGCAAGAAAATAGAGATCAAAGACGAGGAGAGTGGCTCATGTATCACCATCCTTCCGGATATGGACTTTTCTATTACGGCCATGTGCTCCTTCCCATCGAAATTCATTTCCAGCCAGTTCGCCACACTCGACAAGATGGAGAACTATGCCGAGGAAATAGCACCAGCCCGCACCTTCGTCTTCGTGCGTGACATCGTGCCCTTGCTCAAAGCCAACCTCATCAAAGGCGGTGACCTGGACAATGCCATCGTCATCTATGAGAAGCCGGAGGAGCAGGCTCAGCTCGACAAACTTGCCGATCTGCTGAAAGTGCCACACATCGATGCCGCCAAGATCGGCTATATCCAGCACAAGCCGCTCATGTGGGGCAACGAGTGCACACGCCACAAGCTTCTCGACATCATTGGTGACATGGCCTTGATCGGCAAGCCCATCAAGGGACGCATCATCGCCACACGCCCCGGCCACACCATCAACAACAAGTTCGCACGTCTGATGCGCAAAGAGATCAGAAAGCATGAGGTGCAAGCTCCTATTTACGATCCCAACGAGGAACCGCTGATCGACAACATACATATCCGTCAGCTACTCCCCCACCGCTATCCCATGCAGCTCGTCGACAAGGTTGTAGCCATGGGAGCGACGAGCATCATCGGCGTGAAGAACGTCACTGCCAACGAGCCTTTCTTCCAAGGTCACTTCCCCGATGAGCCCGTCATGCCTGGCGTGCTGCAAATCGAGGCCATGGCACAGTGCGGCGGACTGCTCGTTCTCAGCCAGCTCGACGAACCTGAGAAATGGTCGACCTATTTCCTCAAGATCGATGACGTGAAGTTCCGTCATAAAGTAGTTCCAGGAGATACACTGCTTTTCCGTGTGGAGTTGCTGGGGACCGTCCGTCATGGCATTAGCTCCATGAAAGGATATATGTTCGTCGGTGATCACGTCGTGTCCGAAGCTACCTTCACGGCCCAGATTGTCAAGAACAAATAAGCCCCTCTATTAATTTCAAGACACCAATTACACAGAATGAATCAGATTAGTCCTTTAGCATTTGTACATCCCGAAGCAAAGTTAGGCAACAACAACGTCATCGGCCCCTTCTGCTTCATCGACAAGAATACAGTGCTTGGTGACAACAACGTGATGCAAAACAGCGTCACGATCAACTACGGCGCCCGCATTGGCAACAACAACGAGTTCTTCCCAGGTGCCAGCATATCCACCAAACCACAAGATCTTAAGTTCAAGGGTGAGGAGACCCTCTGCGAGATCGGCGATAACAACAGCATCCGCGAGAACGTAACCATTTCCCGAGGCACAGCATCAAAGGGTACCACACGTGTTGGCAACAACAACCTGCTGATGGAAAACATGCACATCGCCCATGACTGCTTCTTTGGCAACGGACTGATCATCGGCAATTCCACCAAGTTTGCTGGTGAGGTCACCTGCGACGACTATGCAGTGATCAGTGCCGAGATCCTTTGCCATCAGTTCTGCCACATCGGCGGCTACGTGATGATCCAGGGAGGTTGCCGTTTCAGCCAAGACATTCCACCTTATATTATAGCCGGCAAGGAGCCGATCCGCTACTGCGGTATCAATCTCGTGGGACTGCGCCGTCATGGTTTCAGCAATGATTTGATAGAGCTCATCCACAATGCCTATCGCCTGCTCTATTCCGAGGGCATCCTCAAAGATGGCATCAAGAAGATCAAGAGCGAACTGCAGATGACACCCGAAATCCAATATATCTGCGACTTTGTCGAGTCTTCCAAGCGTGGCATCATCAGATGATGATACCTTCCGCTCAAAGAGATGAAAACATACAACGATGAAGCCGGAAAGTTATTGTCATTCTTTAAGAGTCAGGAGCAACTCTGCCCCTAACTCATTTTCCTTTTTATGAAAATACTCTTCGTCGTTCTTGGGCCAACAGGTGTGGGCAAGACTGAGCTATGTCTTTCCATAGCCCGCCATCTCCATACTCCCATCATCAATGCCGACTCCCGGCAAATCTTCAAAGAGATTCCTATCGGCACCGCTGCCCCGACAGCAGAGCAGCGGCAGAGCGTCCGCCATTATTTCGTTGGCAACCACAGCCTTCAGGACTACTACAGTGCCTCGATGTTCGAGCAAGATGCCATGAAGCTCATCACGCGTCTGTTCAGCGGAGAGGAGGGCGGCAGTGCCCACGACAGCCTGTTGCTCTCCGGTGGCAGCATGATGTATATTGACGCCGTGTGCGATGGCATCGACGACATCCCGACAGTCCCCGGCGATATCCGCGAGGAACTCAAACGCCGGTTGGCCGATGAAGGACTCCCGGCCCTTGTCGAGCAGCTCCGCCAACTCGATCCCGTGCACTGGGCAATCGTCGACCGCAACAATCCCCGCCGGGTCGTCCACGCCTTGGAGATCTGCCTTGCCACGGGCAAGACCTACACCTCTTTCCGCACCCGTCAGAAGAAGCAACGGCCCTTCAACATCGTCAAGATAGGTCTCAACCGTCCACGTGAGGAACTCTATGCGCGCATCAACGCCCGCGTGCTGAAGATGCTCGGCGAAGGCCTTGAGCAGGAAGCCAGAGCCGTGTTCCCTCTCCGCCATCTCAACTCGCTCAACACCGTGGGTTATAAGGAGTTGTTTGCCTACTTCGACGGGCTCATCCCCGAAGAAGAGGCCATCCGGCAGATCCAGTCCGACACCCGCCAATATATGCGCAAGCAACTCACATGGTTCAGGAAAGACAGCTCCATCCGTTGGTTCTCACCCGGCAACATTGAAGATATCTTAAAATATATAGATTCCGTTCCATAATCATCTATTATTTTATTACTTTTGTAGACAACAGAACCACCCCCATATAGTCACGCACAGGGATGCCCGTTCATGCCGTCAACGACAAGGAATGTCTCTCTGTAGTCATGCGATAACAGAAAGAATAATGAGAAAATTAAAATCCTTCATGAGTTGGTGCCGGAGAAAAGCACGCAACTTCTGGCCTTGGTACAAATCGCTCTACAAAGGACGAAAGTGGTATGCCAAAACACTCATCGCCTTTGCATCTTGTATCGTTGCCTTCCTGCTTTATTTAGGTGCTGTAGACATCAACTTTCTTTGGCTGTTTGGCAAGAGTCCCGGCTATTTCTCCGGCATCATGGATCCTCAGACCAGCCAAGCCTCAGAGATCTATGCCGCCGACGGCACGCTCATCGGCAAGTTCTTCAATGAGAACCGCTCACCCGTGAAATACGAGGAAGTCAACCCTTATTTCTTCAAAGCCCTCATCGATACTGAGGACGAGCGCTACTACAAGCGCCCGCGCGGCATGGCCGTCGACCCGATAGGTATCTTCAGTGCCATGAAGGATGCCGTGCTCCGTCACGACGGTCGCGGTGCCTCCACCATCTCACAGCAGCTGGCCAAAAACATGTTCCGCGTGCGCTCGCAGTATTCCACGGGGCTGTTGGGCAAGATCCCTGGGCTTAAGATCTTGATCGTCAAGAGCAAGGAGTGGATCATCGCCACCAAGCTGGAGACCGTATTCAACAAGAAAGAGATCCTCACGATGTACGCCAATACGGTAGACTTCGGCTCCAACGCCTACGGCATCAAGACGGCAGCCAAGACCTATTTCGACACGACGCCGAAAGATCTGACCACCGAGCAGTGCGCCATGCTGGTCGGAATGCTCAAGGCAACTACGATGTACAACCCACGTACCAACCCGAAGAACAGCCTGGCACGCCGCAACACGGTGCTCCACAACCTTTATACCCATAGAGACCTCACCCGCGAGGAGTGTGATTCCCTGCAGCAGATCCCTATCCAGCTTCACTTCAAAGTGGAGGAGAACTACGACGGACAGGCCATGTACTTCCGCGAGGCTATCGCCAACGAGCTTCAGGACTGGTGCAAAGAGAACGGCTACGACCTCTACAGCAGTGGCTTGAAAATCTACACCACGCTGGATCCCAAGATGCAGAAATACGCTGAGGAAGCTGTGCTCAAGCAGATGAAAAATGTTCAGCGCAACTTCGACAGCGAATGGGGAACCGGCAAGAAAGGTGTCTGCTGGTATGACGAGAACGGCAACGAGGTGCCGCACTTCATTGAGGACATCGCTCAGCGACTGCCGCAATACAAGCAGCTCCTGGCTAAATACGCCAACAATCCCGACTCTGTCTCTTACTACATGAACAAGCCCCACACGGTCAAGCTCTTTGACTATGACAAGGGTACAGTAGAGAAGGAGATGTCCTCTCTCGACTCTATCCGCTATATGGTGCATTTCATGCACTGCGCCATGGTGGCCATGGAGCCTGAGACCGGTGCCATCCGCGCCTACGTGGGTGATGTCGACTTCAAGACATGGAAGTTCGACAAGGCCGAGGCTACCCATCAGCCGGGCTCCACCTTTAAGCTCTTTGTCTATACCGAAGCCATGAACCAGGGACTCACTCCTTGCGACAAGCGCCGCGACGAGTATATCTCCATGCAAGTCTATGACAAGAAAAAGCATGAGATGACCACTTGGACGCCTACCAATGCCAACGGCACGTTCTCCGGCGACTCGCTGACACTGCGCAGCGCCTTCGCCCGAAGCATCAACTCCGTGGCCGTACGCGTAGGTCAGGAGGTCGGCATCAAGCGCATCATCGAGACCGCACAGGCCATGGGCATCAAGAGCCCGCTCGACGATGAGCCCTCACTGGCCCTGGGATCCAGCGACGTGAAGCTGCCCGAACTGCTCAACGCCTACTGTGTTGTTGCAGACAACGGCCGTCACCACGACCCTGTTATGGTCACACGCATCGTTGACAAAGACGGCAACGAAGTCTATACCGACAACAGCCAGGCCACGCAGGTCATCCCCGTGAAGAGCGCATACCTCATGCAGCAGATGCTCATGGCCGGTACGCATGATCCGGGCGGCACATCCACCTCGCTCTCCTCTTCCGACTATGCCGGTTCCTTATTCCGCGACACTGACTTCGGCGGCAAGACCGGAACGTCCAACAGCCACGCCGATGCCTGGTTCATGGCCGTCAGTCCCAAGCTCTGCGTCGGTGCATGGGTAGGCGGCGAATACCGAAGCATCCACTTCAAGAGCGGACGGTTGGGACAAGGCTCACGCTCCGCGCTTCCTATCTGTGGCTATTTCATCAAGTCGGTCTTCAGCGATCCGGCCTATAAGAAATACCACGGTCGCTTTGCCAAGCCCGATGACGAGAGCATCACGTCGAGCATGTACAACTGCGTGACCTACATCGCTCCTGTCAAGCACGACACCGTCCGCCGCGACAGCTCGCACTATGTCAGCAATGAGGAGGTGATTCTCGACGGGGACGGCAACCCGACCGAGGAGCCGCAGAGCCAGACTCAGTCTTCCACAAGTTCATCCTCTGCCACAACAGGCAGCAAGACGGGCACCAAGACCGACGACAGTAAGAACACCAAGAAACGCAAAAAGACAACCGAAGAGGTCAACTTCAACAATTTGTAAAGTTAAAGACCCCACGCTTTCATGAACGATCATCACGACGATCCTGTCGATCTGGAGAACCCGGAGATGCAACAGGCTCTCCAAATCATACAGTTTACCCATCGCTCGCTTTTCCTCACAGGAAAGGCGGGGACGGGTAAATCTACTTTTCTCAGATACGTTGCGGCCCACACCAAGAAGAAACACATCATTCTCGCTCCGACAGGCATTGCCGCCATCAACGCCGGTGGCTCCACGCTCCACAGCTTCTTCAAAATTCCTTTTCATCCGCTCGTTCCCAATGACATCCGCTACACCGTCAGACATCTGCGCGACACCTTGAAGTACAATGCCGAGAAGATCAAGATCATCAAAAGCCTTGAACTGATCATCATCGACGAGGTGAGCATGGTCCGGGCCGACATCATTGACTTCATCGACAAGGTGCTCCGTGTCTATTGCCACCGCATGCGCGAGCCTTTCGGAGGCAAACAGCTGCTGCTCGTCGGCGATGTCTACCAGCTGGAGCCTGTCGTCAAGGAGGAAGACCGTCAGCTGCTCAGTCCTTTCTATCGCTCCGCTTTCTTCTTCGAGGCTCATGTCTTCCAGCAACTGCAATTGGTCTCGATAGAGTTGCGAAAGGTCTACCGGCAAAGCGATCCCATCTTTCTCCACATCCTCGACCATATCCGCTCCGCCCAAGTGACGGACACGGATCTGCAACGCCTCAACCGCCAAGTAGAGAGCACGGGAGCCCTCTCTTCCCTCCCTTCTCCTGACACGGCTCCGGAAGCACGTGACAGTCAGCCGCCTGCACCGTCGTCAGCATCTTCCAATGACGTTGAAGGGAAAGGCAAAGACCAACGCAATGAACTCTCCATCACACTGTCCACCCGCCGCGACACGGTCGACTTCATCAATGACCGAAAGCTGGCGCAGCTGCCCGGCAATCCAGCCGTCTTCATGGGCGTGACAGAGGGCGATTTCCCACTCAACAGCCTCCCTACCCCACAGGAACTGCATCTGAAGCTCGGCGCCCAAGTGCTGTTTGTCAAGAACGACAGAGAGCACCGCTGGGTCAACGGCACCCTGGGCACCATCATCGCCTTTGACGAGGACGAGCAGGAGCATATCCTCGTCAGAACCGAAGACGGAGAGGAGGTGGATGTGAAACGCGAGATTTGGAGCAACATGCAATACTCCTACAACGAGCAGGAGAAGAAGATCGAAGAGAAGGAGTTGGGGACCTATACCCAGTTCCCCTTGCGGTTGGCCTGGGCCATCACCGTACACAAGAGCCAGGGACTTACCTTCACCCACGTGCGCATCGACTTCACGGGCGGAGTCTTCGCCGGCGGCCAGACCTACGTGGCCCTCTCGCGCTGCCGTTCCCTGGAGGGCATCACGCTGAAGACCCCCATCCAGCGCAGCGAGATCTTTGTCCGGCAGGATGTCATGGACTATGCCAAGAGCAACTACAACAATACGCAGATCATCAGCAAGGCCTTGCAGCAGTCCAAGGCCGACAAGGAATACTTCGATGCCGTCAGTGCCTTTGACAAGGGAGACATGCAGGCTGCGCTGGACCATTTCTTCATTGCCATCCACAGCCGCTACGACATCGAGAAGCCGATAGCGAAAAGGTATATCCGCCGCAAGCTCGACATCATCAACCGGCAGCAGAGAGAGATCGAGGCACTGAAGGAGAAGGAGAAGAAAACCGAGGACTTCCTCAAGCACCTCGCCGCCGAATACGTCATCATGGGCAGGGAGTGCGAGCACGAGGGCATCACCGAGGCTGCCATCCGCAACTACGAGAAGGCGCTCAAGCTCTGCCCCGAATACCCGCGCATCGCGGAAAAGCTCAAGAAGCTCGCTTCCCGCCGCTCCTCTTCATAAACATCAAACAGCCATAGCGACCATCATTGCTGACAGCATAAAAAAATAATCCCACTCTCATTCTCCCGTGAGAACAGAGCGGGACTTTTCTTTTACCTTTTTCAGGCTTTAAATCACATGCAGCTGGTCAGACCAAAAGTCGTGGCGATGGCGGTGAGGATGGAGATCAACATGTTGATGACCATCTTCCAGGTTTCTTTCTTGTTTTCTACGGACATAGTTAGTGATGAATTAGAAGTTAGGATTTAAAGTGTGCAGCAAGGAGTTAGAGTGAGGAGTGCGGCATCACTCCCCACTCTAAGGCCTACGGTTTGGTTGTTCCGCCATCTGCCGGTGTCGCCGTTTTATCCGTACCCGTGCCCGTACCTCGGTCATAGGCGCCGGCCTCCTGTATTTGTGCCGCGGAGGTGAGCACGGCGCGGGTGAGATCACCGGTGGAGCGGGCACGGAGGTGCACCGACTTGATGTTGGCGGAGGGCTTGAAAGCGTCGGGAGTGCTGGCTGCCGTGGTGGTAATGCCTGCGGAGAAGATGGCAAGGTTGGGAATCTTCACAGCGTTGCCCTCGAGGACGAGCTCGCGGATGCAGTTCACCATGTCGGTCAGCACGCCGTAGATGGCACCCTTGGAGTAAGGCGTGTTGTGGTTGGACATGTGCTCGGCCAGCTTGTCGAGGTCGATGGTTTGGTTGACGGTGGCGCGGGCGAACCACTTGCCGTAGGCCTTGTTGCCCTTGGACTTGTTTTGATAAATCTTGTAGTGTAGCATAAGCGTATTTTAGTTAGAATTTAGGAGTTAGGAGTTGAGCAGCTTCCGTTTGATGAAGTGGCTCGTTCCGGCTCGTTTATTGTTTACATTGCAAAGATACAACACAAATCGTCCGCTTCCAAATTGGCGGTTTCTATTGCAGTTAAAATCTGTTAACAACAAGCCTTGAACCTCATTTTTCTATATATAAGGTTTGCGGGGAGCGTGATTATTTTTTGCTCAAAGTATATTTATCGTTTGGCAGGACGGAACTCTCAACTCCTGATTCCTAACTCCTAATCATCATGCGCTACACTGCTACACCGCTACACCGCTACATAAGGCCGATACTGACATACATAGAGAAAATCGGTGAAAATGAGACTATAGAGTAAAAATATATTATATTATTATATATTATATTATTATTTAATATATTAATTATTAGTATTTTATAATATTATTATTTCTTTCTTGTTTATTTACATTCTGTGTTTTTGCCGACATGCGATAGCTATAAATGTAGCGGTGTAGCGGTGTAGCAGTGTAGCGGATGGGGAAGGAAAGAAAAAGGGCGGGGAGTTGGTGAGTTCGGAAAAAGGTTGTATATTTGCAGGTCGAAAGAAAAGAATTGCCCATCATGGAAGAAAAACAGAAAAAAGCTATCATAGAGAAAGGAAAGGAATATTTCCGCAGTATCATCATTCCGGCTCACTTGAAAAACGTCGAGAAGCTCCAACTGAAGAGTTTCAATGTCAACCCGTTCCTTGTGAACTATTTGGCCTCGTTTCTCTGTGGCGACACGAGTTCACTGTCTCTTGCCAAGGCTCTGATCTATCCGCGCATCCTCGGCACGAGCATCAACACCAGTTTTGGCCAGAACCTGCAGGTGTTCATCTCCTCGCTGGCAGAGGTTGCCGGCAAAGCATCGGGTATCGACGGCATTGACATCGAGTTCACCGATGCCATCGACGGACGGACTAAGTATTGTCAGTGCAAGGCTGGCCCACAGACGATCAACGCCGACGATGTGGCCACCATCATGGGGCATTTCGGCCATCTGCAGTCCAAGGCACGCCTCGACCGCCTGCCCCTGCAAATTGGCGACCTCATCGTGGGCGTGCTCTACGGCGAGCCGTCGGAGCTGTCGGGCAACTACAAAAATATCGACAAGACTTATCCTGTGTATTGCGGAAGAGAGTTTTGGACGCATGTAACCGGGGATGAGAACTTCTACAAGCGACTCTCAAAAGGGTTTGGCGAAGTCGTTGAAGAAGAAGGAATCAATGGCAGCGAAATCATTTTAAGGAAAGTCCAGGAGATTGCAGCAGAGATTGACGAGAAAGGAGGTTACTAATGCCCAATTTTATATCTGTTAATAATGTAGCAGACATCTTAGGTGCATCGTTTGCTTCTGTCAATAGCTGGTTGGACAAAGGCACTTTCCCTGAGCATACAAATGACCGTGGACAGAGGGGTTTCTATATGGAAGACCTTCAAAACGTTATGCCTGTTAGAATGATGTTGGAAAGCAATTGGGACGAAGAAATGCACACCCAGCCGCTTCGACCTTTTACATCCGTAGAGTTGTTTGCCGGAGCTGGTGGATTGGCTTTAGGAATGCGCTTGGCAGGATTTCAACATATTTTGCTCAACGAATTGGTTACCCCTGCTTGTGATACTCTTCGTGCAAACCATCCCGAATGGAATGTCCTACAAGAAGATATCCATAATGTTGATTTCCGTCCCTTACAAGGCCAAGTAGATTTACTTACTGGCGGTTTTCCATGTCAAGCGTTTTCCTTTGCAGGAAAAAAGGGCGGATTCAAGGACACTCGTGGCACGCTTTTCTTTGAACTTGCAAGAGCAGTTTCAGAAATCCATCCAAGGGTTTTCCTTTGTGAGAATGTCAAAGGATTACTATCGCATGACAATGGTCGGACACTCGATACCATCAAAAATGCTATAGCAGAACTTGGATATACCCTTGTAGAGCCAAGGGTGCTAAAAGCTGTGATGTATCAAGTGCCCCAAAAGCGTGAAAGATTATTCCTTGTTGCCGTTCGAAATGATATTGCTCCTTTAGCTGAATTTCATTGGCCATCACCTTACCATCGTGTGGTAACTTTGAGGGATGCATTCTTTAGAGGAATACTTTATGATCATGACGTTCCTCAATCTGAGGGGCAGGAATACCCTGAGCGTAAAAGACAAGTTATGGCGATGGTTCCAGAAGGTGGTGACTGGCGTGACCTCCCGGAAGATGTTCAAAAAGAATACATGGGCAAAAGTTTCTGTCTTGGAGGCGGCAAAACGGGTATGGCCCGCAGATTATCAATGGACGAGCCTTCACTGACTTTGACTTGTGCACCGGCTCAGAAGCAGACAGAGCGTTGCCACCCGATAGAGACGAGACCATTAACTGTTCGCGAGTACGCTCGAATACAAACATTCCCCGACGATTGGCATTTTATGGGATCTATGTCCGATAAGTACAAGCAGATAGGAAATGCTGTACCTGTAAATTTAGCATGGGCAATGGGTCGTGCTATAATGAGGCTGATGAATGATCTTGAGCACGCAGCCCCCGCACCTATCGACATTGCAGTTGCCAATCACACAGCCCGGATCATGCTCCCTCCCCGGCAGGCAGCTCTTTTTTAACTATACAACCACGCCGCAGACATCCATCGTCTGCGGCGTTTTGATTTTTTCTCTTCTATTATTTGCGCAAAAAGAATATTTTTCTTAACTTTGTGTATCAAAAGCTAACACGACCTAAGGTTCTTTGCCGGCGGCCTATTGAAAACAATCAGAAAAGACTAATACACAATGGCAACATTCGCGCTATACAACTATGAGTTTGAGCAGCTTCCCGATGATGATTTCTTCGGGCAGCCATTGAGGAAACAACTGTCCGAAGAAAGTTTTGCCAACAGACAGACAAGATTCGGGCAACTGCTCATGGACGACTATTCCGGCAGCAAACCACTTACTTATGCAAACAAGAGGGGTACACAATATATTCATCAATTCATTGCGAAACCTGGCGACGGCATCTTTGCGATGATGCTACTCAACAACCACAAACGCACGGCACACGACATGAGCCTCCAGCCACACAGCATTGACGATTATCGGCGTTGTATAGTGTTTGTGGATAACAGGCCGGGCATTCAGCGGCTTGCGATAGAGGTGAACCCATCGGCTTTTACCAAGCTTTCAACCGTAGAGAATATACTTTTTCATACGTTGAGTGTGGCGTTGGCCTCTCGATTCGCCATTACCATCCGTCTTGAGCACCTGTTTCAACCAGCGCATTTTTGGGATATTGTGAGCGATTCATCCACATACTCCAAAGGATTCCAAAAGGTGGTATTTAGTTGGCCCAAGCCTAACCTTGACCGCATCAACAAGCGGATAGAGTTTATAAGGGAAGCAAGGACGGGAACAAAATCGAAGATATGCATCACCGCTGATGCCGGGAAGGGCTCCAGCGCGGTTATCGACAAAAAGGATGAATGGATGAAAGAGATGGTGGATGCGGCCAGCGAGGTAGGAGGTGACGGATCTATCACTCTGAAGCCCAACGGAATGAACAGAACTATTCCTGTAGGCAAGGACAGCTACAAGTACGTCAACTTCAGTGATGCCACCATCAGTACGATGTGTCCCCAGCAGCCACAGCTGTTCCCCGATGATACCAAAAACATGATTATAAAGCAACTTGAGAATGGCATAGAATCCCATGCGACAACTGACAATTGAAGAAAAGGAAGAATATCTTAAGGAACTTTTTGACGGCGAAGAAGGCTCTATGTTTCGGCAATGGGGGTATGCTCTGAATAAATTGAGACGGGAGCGTAACGAGCTCGATCCAATGGATATTTGGCATGAGAGCAGCCTCTGTATAGAGAAATTAAAGAAGCAGAATTCACACCGCGATGACTTGGTACCCTTTATGTATAATTGGATGCAGGAGGACTGCGCTCGTTTGGAATCTGAAAAGAAATCCTCAGTACTACGTACGCCCGACGAAGCCTCTGAAACGGCTAAACTTGTGATGACTGTCACTGCCATCCGATTGGTCAACCATATCGGACGAGGACATGAAAAAGATGACTTTAGCGAGGAGGACGATATCGTCAATGTGATTATCGAAACCATCGGTGACTCAACTTTTGATTATTATCATGGATTGTTCAATGAGCATAATATTGACAGTCGGGGAAATAAAATAGTCATCGACCCCTATAATCCTCTTGAGGAATCTTCAGTGGACAATTCAATCCGGTACAAGAAGGAGAGCGACAAAGATAAAATCATTTCTCTCTTGCAGGAGCACCTCTCGCCTTTGGAGGATTTATTCGGCAATGATAATTACCAGTCCTTATTCTGTTGTTTTGAAAAGGTATGTGACGATGCCGACCTCTTAAAACGCTTTATGAATATCAGGCCCAATAATAATGACTGGCAGATGAATAAGGCCATGGCTCTAAACATTGTCGCCATCTTTGTAAAGCTAAAGAGGATTGACACCAACCCCAACCAGTTAAATAAGAAAATTGGTGGCAAGAACAACTATACATATCTCGTAGAGTCTAAGCCCGATGGCAGTGACCGAAAAAGTTATGCGCTTACACAGCGTCAGTATGACCAAGTAGAAGAAATTATAAGAAAATTATGAGTTATTTTAAGAATGCACGTAATTTACTGATATTCATCTCATAATTTTTTCAAAATATTTTTTATTTTATTTTTTGTGCCGACGTATTTTTGAAATTGTCAGATACAGAAAATGAGCCTATCTTTGTGCCCGCATCAGGTGGTAAACCCGGTGCGGGCTTTTCATGTATTGTAAAGCCACAAACAACATGTCTCACCCGAGGGGAGTGGGCAGGAGAAATCTCATGAGGTAAAGCAGCGCTGCGTTTCCCGTGCTTTCTCTTCTCACAACTCTTGGGAAGAATGCAAAAGAAGCACTGGACGCGGCAGCGTGTCCAAACCCGGCGGCAGCAGAAACGCCGCCATCCCTTCGACGATTCCACCACACTGGGCGACCTCGTGTGCCCGGATCGGTGGGGACGCATCGGCGAACTCATCCGGTCGCTCGGCGACTATCTCACGGACTCCGACGTCCCGCCGCGCTTGCGCACGGGACTCTTCTTCAAACCATCGACTTTGGAAGCCTATGGACGCACGTCGCTCTACGTCTTTCTGCGGCGGTTCCTGCAACCCGACAGCGACGGACAGAGTATCCTCAGAGTCAGCAAAACGGTCTTTTACAGTTATCTCACCGACCCTGCCCACAGCAATTTAGGGGTGTCTGTGCAGACGATAAAAGCAGCTGTAAATAAGGCTGTTATATAATACCGATTAACATATTTTCAGAACCATATGCAAGACTGAATTGCTTGCGGGGCTTGGAAACATAAGGTATATTTGCAAACGTCAACCGAAAGGAAGACAAAAACAATCATCGGGGTGGCCACCCTCTAATAATCTTTAATCACAAGAATTATGAAGAAAGAATTTAAGATTGCGAAGCTCCTCGCCCTCCGCCAGGGCACTTCGGAGCGGACAGGGCAGGAGTGGAAGAGCCGCGAGGTCGTGCTCGAGTCAACCGAGGCGGTGATGTATCCCGATCTCGTCGTGGCAACCCTGCGCGGCGACTGGGCCGAGAACCCCGGAGTCCAGGAGGGCGACATCGTGGAGGCAGCCCTCAGCTTCTTCGCCCATGAGAAAGACGGGCGGTGGTTTAACAACATCAGAATCATAAAAATCGAAAAGAAATGAAGATAAGACTTATCATCTCCGACGACGACTATCGTCGCATCCTTGCCACACAGAAGCGCGTGCGCGGCACCATCTGTCAAAACTCGCCCGAGGAGTTCTGCTTCCGGGCCTACAATAAGAGCAATGAGGCTGAGCAACTGCCCAAGCGGCAGTTCAAGACGAAGCACTCCACGACCACGGTCAACAGCAAGCGCATCCGGCTCTACATGAGCATCCCGCGCGAGGAGACCGCCGACCCGGCCGAAATCATCTACGACGAGGTGGACGATGCCGCCAGCTTCGTGGAACAGAATATGGAGTAGTGTAGGAGGTGCGGCGTCCCGCCGCACAGCAAAGCTCGGGGCAGATTGCTCAGGGTGTTGTGCGGCGGGACGCCGCACCTCCTACTAACATCAAAACCCAAGAAAATATGTTCGACTATATTCAAAACATTCGTTCGCACCATACGGTGCCATGCACCGCCGATATTCTTCACACGGTGATGCGCTCGGCCATCGTCGGCCAGACCTGCGCCGAGATTGCCGACTGCCACGAGCAGATGCTGCGGGGCGAGATGAGCCGCGAGGACTTCGGGATCAAGAAGTCGGAGCTCAAGCGCCGTCTCCCGGCCTTCTGCTTCCACGCGCATTTCAAGAACGGGCGCAGGCTCAATGCCGAGGCCGTGCCGTCGGGACTGAGCATCCTCGACATCGACCACATCAAAGGTTCGCCCGAAGTCTTTTTCAATGAGAAAGTCAAGGATCGAGCCAAAGAGTCAGGCATCGTCCTTGCCCACAAGACACCGAGCGGCGAGGGACTTCGCTTGGTCTTCGTCATCCCCCAGGGCATGGGGCTTGTGGAAGGCCAGCAGTGGCTGGCACAGCAGATCGGATTAAAAGAGTTTGATGAGGCTTGCAAGGACTTGGCCCGCTGCTCATTTGCGGTGCCCGAGGAATACGTGCTGTTTATAGATGAGGAGGAACTGTTCAAGGAGCAGCCTCAGCAGCCCCAGCAGCCTCACTCCCAACCCCTCTCCAAAGGAGAGGGGAGTGATATGCTTCAAGACAACCCTGCATCCACTAACAACACGCCAGCCAAAACGCCCGCAGAGCATTCTACGCCCCTCTCCTTGGGAGAGGGGTTGGGGGTGAGGCTGCTTATCTTCGACCTCTGCCGTGAGCAGGCCGGACTGAAGGACGTGGACATCAACGCCCGTGGCTCCCGTCACAACTCCCTGCTCGCCATCCTCAGCGTCGGGGCCGCCCGTTTGCTCTCCGAGGCCGAGGCCATGGCCGTGGCAGCCCGGCGAATGCCGGACTTCTTCAAGGAGCCCGACTGCCGCCAGCTCATCCACGACTTCTACGCCAAGTATCACGACGACTCGAAGATGATGTCGGCCACCGTCCAGCGCATCAACGCACGCGCCGAACAGCTCGCCAAGCAACAGCAACAGAGCAAGGATGACAAAGCGCAGGAAGAGGAGGGAGAGAAAGAGGTGACGGAAGCAGCCACGACACAAAGCGACAATGTCTTTCCCGACATTCCTCCCATCCCCGGCTTGAAGCAGAGCCTCACGGGGGTGCCCGAGCAGATGCGGATGCCGGCCCTCTGCGCCCTGCTGCCGATGGCAGCGTCCTATGCCGATGACGTGACCTTCCGCTACTGCGACGGCCGTGAGCAGCGGCTCGGACTGATGAGCATCGTCGTCGGTGAGCAGGCCTCGGGCAAGAGCGTCTGCAAGGACATCATCGACCTGTGGCGGCAGCCTATGGACGAGGACGACGAGCAGGGACGGCGCAAGGAGGACGAGTGGAAGAAGAAGCGCAAGAACCGGCGCGCCAACGAACGGCTCGACCCCGAACCGGAGGTGCTCATCCGCGACGTGCCCATCACCATCTCATGCTCAACGCTCTTGAAGCGTTTGAAGAACGCCCAGGGCCACACGCTCTATTCGTTCTGCTCCGAGCTCGACACCTTGCGCAAGACCAACGGCGCGGGCTCGTGGTCGTCAAAGTACGACATCTACCGCCTCGCCTTCGACCACGACGAGTGGGGTCAGGACTACAACAGCGACCAAGCCGAGAGCGGTATGGTCAGCGTGGGCTACAACTGGACCATCCTCGGCACCTACGGAGCCTTGGGCAAATGCTTCAAAGGAGAGAACATCGAGAACGGCCTCAGCTCCCGTGTCATCGTGGCCGAGATGCCCGACTCCGCCTTTGCTCCGATGCCCACCTTTCAAGACAGGAAAGACCGTGATGCCCAGGTCATCCTCGAAGCTGTGAACACGCTGCGCGCCAAGCACGGTTTCATCGACACGCCACGGCTGCGCAAGGCCATCGCCCAATGGGTCGAGGACAAGCGCCAGCAGGCCATGGAGCGCATTGACAGAGTGATGGACACCTACCGCCGTCGTGCCGCCGTCATCGGCATGCGCTGTGGCGTGGTAGCCTTCCTTTTGTCAGGTGAGAAGGAGACGAAGCATGTCATCGACTTCGCGCTGATGATGGCCGAGTACGTCCTCCAGGAGCAGTGCCGTCTCTTCGGCGACGTGCTCCGCAAGCAGTATGCCGCCGACAGCGACAACACCCGCAAGAGCAAGAACCGCGCCGTCTTCGACCGTCTCGCCGACACCTTCACTCCCCACGATATCCTCACACTGAAAAACGACATTTCCGAATCCACTGCCCGCACCATCATTTGCCGGTGGAAGGAAGCCGGATGGATTGACGCATTGCCGAGGCATAAGGGGGACAAGGGCATGAAATACAAGAAACTTTAGCGCTGCATTGCTACAGTGCTACACCGCTACATTTATAGGTAATGACTAAACTGAAAGCCATGATAGAACTCCAACTGAAACGCATCGCGAAGCGACCAACCTATACCATCGGTCGCCTCACCATCCGCCGCCGTGAGCGCGACACGTTCACCCCGTGGACCTATTTCTGTGACACCCTTGAGCCGCATTGGGTCGACTTCCGCCACGGCGGCCGCAAGACCAAGGGCAAGACCGCCATCCCCGAAGGCCGCTATCCCGTGGTGGTGACGATGAGCCCGAGGTTCCACCGCTGGTTGCCGTTGCTCGTCGGCGTGCCCCATTACGAGGGCGTCCGCATCCACAGCGGCAACACCGCACAGGACACCCAAGGCTGCATCCTCGTGGGGCGCAACACCGAGGTGGGCCGCGTCACCGACAGCCGCCGCACCCTCTACCGTCTGATGCAGCTCATCGACCACCGCGACGAGGGTGAGCCCGTGTTCATAGAGATAGAATAACCGCTCTTATCAGATTGCCGCAGCCACGCAGAAAGAGCGAGGTTGCGGCAAATCATTGACAGCACCATCAAGCATTAGTGGCGTACACTTCATACAACATGACGAAGTGCAAAGGAGTGATGCTTTTGTTTCGCTATTTTGCTTTATCTTGTTTTCCTTCTTGCCATCCTTTTCTTGCCATCCTTTTAAACGCCTGGCGATGGAACTTCTCCTCGGCCTTGATGACAGCGAGCACCTTACCGGGGGAGAGCACCTTGCAGAATTTCAGATGATACTCCTGCCGGATTTTCTTCATCTCCAACTCTATCTTGTCGCACTCTTTGATGGCCTTGAGACTCGCCGCGTCGTCACTCGTGTCGGTATGAGCGTAGAATCTCATCTTACCGAACAGCGCACGCTGCTTGTTCTGCATCTCCCTGAACAGAGGGAAGAAGCGTGAAGCCTCCATCGGCGTCAGCCCCACGTCTGTGGTGATGAACTGCTCCATGTCCGCTTCAAACTTTTCGGGATTGAAACGGGGCGGCTGTGGCGGTTGCGCAAAGGCAACCAGAGACAAGAGTATGGTCACCATCAATAGTCCTAATCGCTGCTTCATATTCTTCATTCTGTGTTGTTTCCTGTTTTATTGGGCATCCGCCATGTATGCATACATGTCGTTGGTGTCTGTCATCGTGTAGTCAGCCATCTGGTCAAACCCCGACCAGATGCTTGTCTGTACGGGCTGGCCGGAGGCTGTTGCGGGCTCTGTCGTCATCTTTCCACCCCCTGAATGGAGGAAGAAAAGGGCAAGGCAAGCCGCGCTGACGCTCCCCGCCGACCACAGCAGAGCAGGGCGGTGCCACCAGGGCTTGTGTTGACGCAGCGGCACGACAGTGGCTGCGGACTTCTTCGGTCGCCCGGGCAGCCGCATCTCCCACTGCTTGGCAAAATCCTCGAAATAATGGTCAGGAACCCTAAACGGATTCTCGTGACCCAGATGCGCTTCGATATATCTTTCGTCCTTATCCATATTTAATGATCCCCTTGATTTCGTTCAACTCAAAAGTTGATGGTTGCTATGATATTACTAAGACTATGACGTATCAGATCTCCGATTGTTTAATCACAGCTGCGATTTTTTTCACTGCAAGGTGATAGCTTGCCTTTAAACCACCTTCACTGGTTCCAAGTACCTTGCTGATCTCCGAGTATTTCATATCGTCGTAGTATCTCATGCAAAACACCGTGCGCTGCACATCGGGCAGCAAGGCGACAGCGGCTTGCAAAAGACTCTGTAGCTTGTCGCCGTCGAAATAGCTGTCTGCCATCAGTTGCCGTGAAGCCGAAAGCAGCGCCTCGTCACCGGCCTCCGGCACAGTCCGTTGGTGCCTGAGGAAATCCAGGGCCTCGTTGACGGCAATGCGGTAGAGCCATGTCGAGAGCTTCGCCTCGCCCCGGAAAGAGTCCAGTTTGCTCCAGGCTTTCAAGAAAGTGTTTTGCAGAACATCGTTGGCGTTGTCATGGGTCAGCACCATACGACGGATCTTCCAATACAGCGGTTCACTGTATAGCGCGACCATTTTGGAAAAGGCAGCCCGGCAGGAAGAGGGATCCGTCAGTTCCCTCTTCAGTTCGCGGTCCTCGCTTTTCGGAAAATGATCTTGTTGACTCATGATCTTGAATTTATTAAAGGGTGGTATTCTCCTTCCAGTAGTTCGCCAGCCACGCCGCCATCACTTGGTCGTAGCCATAGACATCGTCGTAGCGCTGCAGGCTGCCGTCAGCCGCCGGCCATAACGTGAAGTAAGTGATGAAGATAGGCACCTTCGGCTCCACCTTCACCCGTCCCACAAGCATGTCTCTTTTCAGCGTGTCGGCAACAGCACGCTGCTGGTTGGTGAGTTCTTCCGCCGCCTTGCCTAATGACGATACGTCGGCCTGCATCGAGTAGGCTATCTTCTCTACTGTCTTGCTCTGATCATCGCCTAAGAGGAATAAGGCTAACTCGTAAGGATGCTCCACCCTCACGCATCCATGACTCACGCCTCTGTCCTCCTGCTGGAAGACACCACGAGAGGAAGTATCATGGAGATAGATGGAGAAATCATTGTTAAACCGGAAAATGATGCGCCCCAAAGCATTCCCCTCGCCACCCTCCTGGATGACGAGATAGTCTCCACTCTCCAGCATGGCGCGGTTGCATTGCGACACGGGGACGTCCCGGCCCGTAGCCCGCTCACGGATGAAATAATGCTTGCGGCGGAAATAGCCGGCACTCAACCTATAGGCAATGCTTTTCTTGACGATGCTCTTGGGGATGATCCACTGCGGATTCACGTCCATGCAATAGATATAGCTCGACAGCAGCGGCGTCTTCGTCTCCAAAGATCCTGATGCCACCCGCATCGTCAACGACTCGTCTCCATTCACAGCCCAAAGATGATAAGCCGGAATGTTGACCAGCACAAAGCGACGATGCGCGTGGGGATAGTCGCTCAACCGCCACCGGCACCGCTCCATATTGATCAGCAGGTGTCGGACACCATATTTCCGTCGCATCGTCTTATCGAGGTAGGCGCGCCGCAAGCTGAGATACAGAGGATCCGTCGGGCTTACGCTGTTCAGGAACGCCGGGAGGCTGTCAGGCTGTACGGCGCGCAAAGCCTGCTGAAAGAAAGCCCGGCCGGGATGCTCCATCTTCAAGTCGAAGAGCGTCCTATAGACCAGAGCCTGAGAATCTGTCTTTTTGAGATCCAGCCGGTTGAAGATATCTGTAGGATTGACAAAACCAAAGCGCTGCCCGCACACATAGCGAAGATAAGCCTTTGTGAGATTATATTCCAGTCGGGCCACCACCTTACTTGCCGTATTGTGCTTGTCAAAGTCGAGCGACCTCATCCGCTGCAGGTCTCTTCTGATCTGCGGCATCCGGAACTTCGCCTCACTAAATCCGATGCTGTCCACTTCCTGCAAGTGAGCCAACAATGTGTCGGCACGGCTGTCCACCCCTTTCCGGTCGATCCAAACAAAAGGCCGGTGGCGCAGATAATAGCCTTTCACCCTACGGTCCACCAACATTGAGTCGTTGTCGTTGCGGATCATAGAGTCCAATGCTTCCTTAACCTTAAAACCGGTAATGTGTTCTTCGCGTTGACGTAAGCCATCATAATACGATAGCGTCAACTCCGTATTCGGGTTAGGCACATGCTCCCTGCATGAGCCCAGCAAAATAGCGAAAAGACAAATAATTCCTATACGCCCTTTCATCTGTAATGATTCCCTCTCCCAATAAAGATTATCTGAGGGCGATCTTTCTCACCACATTCCCAACCTTCACAATGTAGCAACCTTGTGGCAAGTTGAGATGATAGCTCTTATCTGAACCGTCAACCCGAATGTTCATCACTTTCACGCCCGTCACGTTATAGATAGACAAAGTCTGCCCTGCCGCGCCTGTCACGCGCAGTACCGACTCGCCGACGAGGAAAATGGTGATGGACTGGAAGTCGTTCTCCACCCTATCCATATCAGGAACCGTAGAGATGGCCCAACTTCTGTTCACCCCCCCTAAAAGGGCAGAAAGAACCATACAAGAGACAAGTACATATTTCTTCATACACGTATGTTTTCTTCTCCTTGCAAAGATAAACTTTTTAAGCCACACACCGCAATATCTTATTGTGTATTTAGGATTTTTTAATAGCAGCACAACAGCCAATAACAGTTCAGCGAATACATCTCACACAGATGACACAGATCTCCACGGATGCGAGATTCTCTTCTGTTATAGATCTGCTTTGACATCGCCCAAGATCAGACTGAACAGATAATCCGAGAGGCGGTTGAGATAGATGCGGATCACCTCGGGAAAACTCATCTGACGGTTCAGCGTCACAAAGCGGCGCTCGCAAGTCCGAGCCTTGGCCCGCGCAAGATGCAGGGTCGCGTCGGCCACACTCCTCCCAGGAAGCAGGAACGTGAAATGGCGGTGACGGCTCACCTCCGCAATATGCGCTTCCATCTTGTCAATGGCCTGCTGCAAAGCCCGCAAGGTATCCGGCTCGGCCTTGCCATTGCTGGCCACGATCGTCATGATATTCGTGAGCTGACGCTGCAATGACTCAAAAGGTTCCTGCACTCCGCTTTGTGCTTTGCAGAGTCCGAGAAGAGCGTTGAGTTCGTCCATCTCTCCGTTGAGCTCGATCCTCAGGTCGTCTTTCTCCACCCTTTCTCCGGTGTATAGCGACGTCGTCCCGTGGTCTCCCGTCTTGGTTGTGATAATCATATAACTCAGTATTAGTAGGCTAAAATCAAATGAAAACATCTTCTTAGTGCCGCTTGCCCAAGACGACATACACGATCACCGGCGCACCGATGAGTGGCGTGATGGCATTGAGGGGCAGCACCTCTCCACTTCCCGGCATCGTAGTGAAGATGTTGCAGAGCAAGGCGATGGCACCGCCACACAATATCGTCACCGGCAACAGCCGTCGATGGTCGCTCGTGCCGATCATCAGTCGGGCAATATGCGGTACCGCCAAAGCGAGAAAGGCGATCGGGCCGCAGTAGGCTGTCACCACGGCGGTGAGCAGACCGGTGAGCAACAACAGCAGGTCGCGCATGCGCTGCACCTTCACGCCGAGGTTATTGGCATAGCTCTCGCCCATGAGCAGTGCGTTGAGAGGCTTGGCAAATAGAAGGGAAACGGCTGTAGTGGCAATGGTCAGACAAGCGAACAGCGGCATCTCGTCCATAGAGACACCACCAAAACTGCCCATTCCCCACACAGAGAAGACTTTCACGCCCTGCTCTGAGGCAAAGAAGTTGAGCAACGTGATCGCACTCGAAGCGACATAGCCGACCATCATGCCCAAGATGATCACCATCACACTGTTGCGCACCATACGGCTTGCAGCCCAGATCAGAGCCGTCACCACCATCGCGCCCGCAAAGGCAGCGACGACCGACGACAAAGCACTCAGCGTGGAAGGCAGCATAGCCACCGGACTCAGCGTGACAAGGGCTACGGCAAGACTTGCCCCACTTGTGACACCGAAGACATCAGGCGCAGCCAAAGGATTGTGGAAAACCGTCTGTAACAGCAAGCCACTGACGGCAAGCGCGCCACCGGCCAACAGCGCCGTAATGGCCTGAGGCAGACGTGTCTGCAAGACGATATACTGCCATGCACTCATAGACGATGGCTCACCTAACAGTATGCCGGCCACGGCACGCGCGGGAATTTCCACGCTGCCATACAGCAGACTCAGTGCGAAAAACAGCACAATGGCAATGACAAGCACCGCCACGCTTAGGGTCCATCTCCTTTGACTCATGAACTTTTAATTGTTCTCCTTTCTATAATATCTCAGTCCGCCTAACTTTGCCTGAGGATGCAGCAGCCGGATGAACTCGCGCAACTGCCAGTCCGGTCGCCAGCTCACCTCCTCAAAGTAAGGCACTACCGAACAGTTGCACACATAGATCTGTCCGGTTTTCATAGCCTTCAGCACACTGTAGCCCTTGCATTCCTGCAACAGCGTCTGCCTGGTCAGGGGCTGCGGACCATTGTATTTCAGTGCCCACACGTCACTTTGTCCGGCCTTGGCGATGACTTGTTCCAGCGACAAAGGCAGACTGCCGCTATGCCGGTCGTCGGCAAAGGCATAGCGTCCGTGAGCATCACGGATCAGCGCTGCTATCGTGCTCTTACCGCCGGGTATATACCAAACGTTGCCCGTCATCCGCTCGGTGATGATGCTTTTGCCCAATGACAAACGGGCGGCGTAGTGTTTCAGACTCTGATAAGTGCTGTCCACTACATGGAACAACGAGTCGGCACGCTCCCCACAGTCAAACAGCCGGCCATAGTAGCACATCCATTCCGCACGTCCCAATGCCGACGTCTCCATGTAGTCGGCAGCCTGGATGATGGGGATGCCCAAGCGCGAGAGTTGTGTAATCGCGGTGTTGCCTTCGTAGGGGCTGATGATGATGGCGTCAGGATGCAAGGCAATGATCTTCTCTACGTCGGGCGACATGGAGTTGCCGCAATCTGCGATCTCGCCTGCCTTGACCCGCCGCTGAATGTCGGGAATGAGAATATACTGCAAGTCACAGACTCCGACGATGCGGTCTTGCAAATGGAGGTATTCCAGCAGCTGACAATGTGACGTTGAGAACACGACGACACGACGGAGCGGATGCAAGGCGCCGTGAGCTTTTTCCTTACTGTCGGCCTTGACCAGCAACCACTGCTGCAAGACCTTACCCTGTTGCCAAGGATCCATCACGGTGACGGAAGTCCCGTCGCCTTGATCATCCATTTTTAAAAACGAGGCATAATGCAGATCGTTCTTACCCTTGGCATCCTTAGCCTGGCGATAAGAACAACTGTTCAGCAAACACACTCCTAAGAATATGAGGAGCGTCTTTTTCAGTAGATTCATCATGTGTCTATGTTCAGCAATCCCTATATATAATAAGGTGTAGGCGTGATCAATGGGTGCGCCTCCACCATGCAGTCTTCTCCCGGCCTTTGACGGCCACACCGTTCAGACTCATATCTGATATGGTGATGCCGCTGAAAGTCTTCACGGGAATAGAGTAAGCAGAATAATAGATGTTGGTAAACACCGAGTCGGTCGACTGCTTATACTTCACCACATTGTCCAGCGCGGCATGGAAATCACTCTTCAGGTTGGCATTGTTGCAGACATGATCGACATAGCTGCCCATGTCGTAGAAGATATGGTTGTTGAACCCGTCGAGCACCTGAATGCTGTCGCGCACGCTGTCGGCCAAGGTATAGTGGCTGTTGATTTCCCGCATCACCGTAGCCAGCTGCTCAAGATTGCGGCAGTCGATAGCCGACAAGGCACCGCCGGGGATAATATACTTCGTATTGTTGTCGTAGTAAATCTTGTAATTGGAGTAGAACGAATGGAAGCTGTTGACGATCGCCTCATATCCCGGTGTGCTCTTGGCCAGATTGCTCCACAGCTCTCTGTAAGGCATACCCATCGCCATCACCTCACTGGTGGAAGCAATCAGATAGTTGGTGGCATCCT
The DNA here is from genome assembly GCA_900540375.1 of uncultured Prevotella sp. Lineage (GTDB taxonomy): Bacteria > Bacteroidota > Bacteroidia > Bacteroidales > Bacteroidaceae > Prevotella. Next base: position 66,156 of record UQFS01000002.1, on the reverse strand, counting down.
TGAGCATATAGGCTGTCTCAATGTTGGCCATATAGCAGTCGTCGAAAAGGATGTATTGCATCTTCATCCCTGCCTGCTGGATGGCATCGGCCAAGTCGGTGATGTTAAAGGCATAGTTCATGTCGCTCACACTGCCGAAGAAACGCGTCCGAGGATAAAGCGGCAGGACACCGTCAGCAACAGCACTGTTGCCCTTTGCGCCAACAGCGCCATAAGCCTTCGCATTATAGGGATAGTGATTCCAATCCTCCTTGAATGTCCAGCCCGAGCCATGACCGCCGATGATCATCGCATAGTTAAGGGCGTAGGCATTGGCCTTGACATCATTGAGAATCTGGAGCATGCCCTGTGTCGTGTCGTACTCGTTGCCCGTATATTCCTTAATCGTATGATGCTGTATCTGTCCATTCTCATAGGTGATCTCATAGAGCGAAGACGACTGCGATGAGTTGGAGAGGAAGACCAGCACCCGACCGTTCATGCCTTTCTCGTCAACGATGGCACTCTCAATGCTGTCGAGGTTTTCCTTCAACTCGTTATACAGCCCCACACTCGACTGGGAGCCGAACCAAGGCATAAAGATGAGAATCGTCTGCTTGTTGATCGTGTTTACGTCAACGCTGTCATCACTGCATGAGGTCAGCACCAATGAGAGCATACTGACACAAGCAAGCAAAAAAAGAAAGATACGGTGCTTCATGTACGGTTTACTAAAACTCCCCCACCCTATAAGCTATAAGGGAGGGGGGAATATAAAAAAGAGATTCTTTACTTATTTAGCTTTCAAGCGGCTGAGCGACTCCTTCAGCGCGGCAATCTTCTCCTCGGAGTCTTGCTGCTTCTTGCGCTCACGGGCCACAACGGACTCAGGCGCATGAGCGATGAAGTTCTCGTTGGCAAGTTTTTTCTGAATGCCTGCGAGGAAGCCTTCAAGATGCCGGAGCTCTTTCTCCTGCTTCTCGATCTCTGCCTTGACATCGATGAGGTCGCCCACCGGTACGGCATACTCCTGAGTACCGACCATGAAGACGCTGGCATCGGCCGACTTGTCGCTTACAACCTCGATGCTCTCCACGTTGGCCATTTTCTTCACGATGTCGTCGTAGGCAGCGTAGGGGTTGGCAGCCACAGCCTGGAGCTTCAGCGCTTTCTTCGGCGCGATATTCTTCTGGTTGCGGATAGTACGCACGCCGGAGATCACCTGCTTGACCTGCTCCGTCTCGTCGCAGAGTTTCTTGTCATCGTCGCTGGGAGCTGCGATGTTGAGCGTAGCCTTCATGATGCTCTCGCCATCCTTGCGGTCATAGAGATGCTGCCAGAGCTCCTCGGTGATGAACGGCATGAACGGATGCAGCATCTTCAGCAGGTCGTCGAAGAAGTGGAGCGTTGCCTGATAAGTGGCGGTGTCGATGGGATTGCCATATTCGGGCTTCACCATCTCAAGATACCAGCTTGAGAACTCGTCCCAGAACAGACGGTAGACGGTCATCAGCGCCTCTGAGATGCGGTAGGTCTTGAACTGGTCGTCCATGATGGCGTTGACCTCCTTCATCTTGGCGGTGAACCAGGCCACAGCCTGCTTGTTGGCCTCGGGAGTAGCCAGACTGTCATCGGTCTGCCAGCCCTGTACGAGGCGGAAGGCATTCCAGATCTTGTTGTTGAAGTTACGGCCCTGCTCGCAGAGGCTCTCGTCGAAGAGGATGTCGTTGCCGGCAGGAGCGGAGAGCATCATGCCCATGCGCACACCGTCGGCACCGTACTGCTCGATGAGCTTCAACGGGTCGGGCGAGTTGCCGAGGCTCTTGCTCATCTTGCGGCCGAGCTTGTCGCGCACGATACCGGTGAAGTAGACATGCTTAAACGGCATCTGTCCACGATACTCGTAACCGGCCATGATCATGCGGGCCACCCAGAAGAAGATGATATCCGGACCAGTGACAAGGTCTGATGTCGGATAATAGTATTTGATGTCGGCATTGTCGGGATGGTTGACACCGTCGAAGACGGAGATCGGCCACAACCAGGAAGAGAACCACGTGTCGAGGCAGTCGCTCTCCTGCTCCAGGTCAGCGGCGGTCAGCAACGCGTTCTTCTCCTGTGCGAGCTTCAAAGCCTCCTCGGCAGTCTCAGCCACGACAAAGTCGCGCTTGCCGTCGGCAGTCTTGAAATAGTAAGCCGGGATGCGGTGTCCCCACCACAGCTGACGCGAGATACACCAGTCCTTGATATTCTCCAGCCAGTGGCGATAGGTGTTCTTGTATTTCTTGGGATAGAACTCAATGTCGTCGTCCATCACCGGCGGCAGGGCGATGTCAGCGAAGTGCTGCATCTTCAGGAACCACTGGGTGGAGAGCTTCGGCTCAATAGGCACATTGGTGCGCTCGGAGAAACCGACCTTGTTGTCATAGTCCTCGATCTTCTCCATCAGTCCGGCACTCGTCAGATCCTTGGCAATCTGCTTGCGCACGTCCATACGGTCCTGGCCGACATAGAGTCCGGCAGCCTCGGAGATGGTACCGTCATCGTTGAAGATGTCGATGGTCTCCAAGTGGTGCTTCAGTCCGAGCATGTGGTCGTTGACATCGTGAGCCGGAGTAACCTTCAGACAGCCGGTACCGAACTGAACGTCGACATAGCTGTCCTCGATGACGGGAATCACACGACCCACCAGCGGCACGATGACGCGCTTGCCCTTGAGCCATGTGTTTTTCACGTCCTCGGGGTTGATGCACATTGCCGAGTCGCCCATGATGGTCTCGGGGCGTGTGGTGGCCACGACAGCGTAGTAGCCTTTCTCGTCCTTATGCATGACGTTGCCCTCGTCCTTGCGCTCAACAGACGCCTGATCCTCGGGAGCAACATAGTATTTCAGATAGTAGAGCTTGGAGTGCTCGTCCTTGTAGACGACCTCCTCATCCGACAGTGCGGTCTGGGCTTTCGGGTCCCAGTTGACCATGCGTACGCCACGATAGATGTAGCCCTTGCGACAGAGGTCCACAAAGACCTTGATGACGCCTCTGGAGCGTGTCTCGTCCATGGTGAAAGCAGTACGGTCCCAATCGCAGGAGCAGCCGAGCTTGCGGAGTTGCTTGAGGATGATGCCGCCATGCTCGCGTGTCCAGTCCCAGGCATGCTCAAGGAACTGTTCGCGTGTGAGGTCGGTCTTCTTGATGCCCTGCTCAGCGAGCTTGCCGACGACCTTGGCCTCAGTGGCGATAGAGGCGTGGTCAGTGCCGGGCACCCAGCAGGCGTTCTTTCCCTCCATGCGCGCACGGCGCACGAGGATATCCTGAATGGTGTTGTTCAGCATGTGACCCATGTGTAGCACTCCCGTCACGTTTGGTGGGGGGATGACGATGGTATAGGGTTCGCGATTGTCAGGCTTGGAGCTGAAAAGTTTGTGATCCAGCCAGTACTCATACCACTTCGACTCTGCTTCTTTCGGGTCGTACTTACTTGCTAATTCCATGTATTCTTATCTTTTATACCTTATTTTATAATTAATGCTGCAAAAGTACGAAAAATCCCCCGAAAATCAGTAACTTTGCATCAAAAAGATAAACGAAGTGCATACACGCGAAGAAAAACTGAGAGCTTTCGGGCGCTTGCTCGATGTGCAGCACCGGCTGCGCAAGGAATGTCCCTGGGACAAGAAGCAAACCATGGAGAGCCTCCGCCCCAACACCATCGAGGAGGTCTTTGAGCTCGCCGACGCTCTGATGCGCCGCGACTACCACGAGGTGATGAAGGAGTTGGGCGATGTCATGGAGCATGTCATCTTCTATGCGCTCATCGGCGACGAGGCCGGTGAGTTCGACATGGCGGATGTCTGCAACCGCGAGGCCGACAAGCTGATGTTCCGCCATCCGTTCATCGACTGGAACAACGCCCAGGGTGACTGGACGATCGACAACGAGCCGTTCTCAGTGTCGGCGTCAGACATGACCATCAACGCCCAAGGACAGGTGGTCTACAAAGACAGCGAGACCGGCGGCAGTCAGGATGCCGACAAGCCCAAGACGGCTGCCGGTGTGGAGCAGACGTGGGAACAGATCAAGCAGCGCGAGCGCGACGGCAACACCAGCGTGCTCAGCGGTGTGCCCGCCGCACTGCCCTCGCTCATCAAGGCTTACCGCATCCAGGACAAAGCACGCAACGTGGGCTTCGACTGGCAAAAGAAAGAGGACGTGTGGGACAAGGTGAAAGAGGAAATGGGCGAACTGGAGACGGAACTGAAGAAGGAGGATAAGGACAACTCCACCAAGGAGTTGGGCGACTTCCTTTTCAGCGTCATCAATGCCGCACGCCTCTATCATCTCAACCCCGACAATGCGCTGGAGCACACCAACCGCAAGTTCATCTCGCGCTTCGGCTATATCGAGCAGAAAGCCAAAGAGCAAGGCAAGAGCCTCAAAGACATGACGCTCGGCGAGATGGACGCCCTCTGGAACGAGGCTAAAAGCGTGCTGAAAGACGAGTAGCCGGTGACGGAAGGCGAGCACTGAGCCGCCAACGCAGAATATCGATTATCAAACCCTATAAAACTTAAGCAAGATGAAAAAAATCACATTGATATGCCTTGCCGCCCTGGTCACGGCATTTGTCATGACGGGCTGCAACGGAAAGAACACAAAGACGACAGCCGGAAACAAAGACTCCGTGAAGGCGGAGACCACTACAGACTCCACCATCTATGGTGTCTGTGGTGACGGCACTTCCATGAATGTCGTGCAACTGATCACCGATGCCGGCGACAGCATCGAATTTGAGTTGCCACAGACCGATGACGGCACGGACGCTGTGCTCGGCGGACTGCTCGCCGGTGACCGCTTAGCAGTCATTGCCGGTGGTACGATGGACGGCATGAAGGTAGCCAAGAAAGTCATCAACCTCACCACACTGCAAGGCAAATGGACCAGTCTCGACAAAAACTTCGAGATCCTTGAGGGCGGCACAGTGAAGTCGAACGTGCAGGCTGAGAAAAATCCCTGGACCAGCTGGAAGATCCTCAACGGACAGCTGGTGCTCAACACCGACACCTTCAGCATCGACCGGCTGGGCGGTGACTCGCTCTACCTCGAGAACCGCGAAGGTATCTTTGTCTATACACGACAGAAATAAATGGAGCCTTTCCTCATACATATCTTAGGCTGCGGCAGTGCCCTGCCCACACTCCGGCACAGCGCTTCCTCGCAAGTCATTGAGTTTCGGGGCAAGCTCTTCATGATCGACTGTGGCGAGGGCACGCAACTGCAGATGCGGAAATACCATATCAGCTTCACTAAGATTCAGACGGTGTTTATCTCGCATCTCCACGGCGACCACTGCTTCGGACTGATAGGCCTCATCTCCAGCATGGGCATGCTGGGACGTACCGCACCGCTGCATGTCTATGCGCCGAAAGAGATGGAACCGCTGCTCGACCTGCAACTGAAGATGTTCTGCACAGGACTGGAGTTCAACGTCGTCTTCCATGCCGTTGACGCCACGAAACACCAGGTCATCTACGACGACCGCAGCCTGACAGTGGAGTCACTGCCCTTGCAGCATCGTGTGCCCTGTAATGGTTTTCTCTTCCGTGAGAAGCCGACCCTGCCCCACATCCGGCGCGACATGATCGACTGTTACGAAATACCGGTATCACAGATCAACAACATCAAGTTGGGTGCTGACTGGACGACAGAGGACGGCGAGGTCATCCCCAACAGCCGTCTGGTCACTCCTGCCGACAAAAGCCGTAGCTATGCTTATTGCAGCGACACACGTTTCATCCCTTCACTCCATCAGCTCATCAAGGATGTCGACGTGCTCTACCACGACTCTACCTACGACAAGAGCATGGAGGAGCGGGCTGCGCTATACAACCACTCTACGTCAACGCAAGCTGCACAAGTGGCCAAAGATGCGCACGTCGGACAACTGTTGCTGGGGCATTTCAGTGCGCGGTATGACAACGAGGAGGGCATCCTCAACGAAGCAAGGAAGATATTCCCCAATACACAGCTGACAGACGAGGGCATGACGTTCCCTATCTTAACACAGCAGAAGACCAATAAAGAACAAAAACATCAACATGGCAAAAATGGGTAAATGGATAGGTGGCTTCCTGGGTCTGATCACCGCCGGACCACTCGGCGCACTGGCAGGATTTGTCTTGGGATCACTGTTCGATTCCGGTGTAGACGCTGTCAACACCGAGGACAACAACGGATATACACATCAGCAACAGCAATACGAAGGCGAGCGCAACACGTTCCGCTTCTCTTTGCTTGTTCTGGCTTCATATATCATCAAAGCCGACGGCAGGGTGATGCACTCCGAGATGAATGTGGTGCGCAATTGGCTAAGGGTCAACTTTGGAGAGATTGCTGTCAGCGAGGGTGAGGACATCCTCATGAAACTCTTTGAGCAGCAGAAACGACTTGGCGCAGCAGAGTACCGCAGCGCCGTCATCAGCAGTTGTCACCAGCTCCGGCAGAACATGCTCTATGAGCAGCGGCTGCAACTGCTCAACTTCTTGGCAATGATCGCGCAGGCCGATGGCGTGGTGACGTCGGAAGAGGTCAGCGCGCTGAAGGAGTGCGCTGTAGGACTGGGACTGAGCGAGGCTGATGTCGACGCCATGCTCAACCTGAAAGATGCGGGCACGAGTCTCGACGCTGCCTATAAGGTCTTGGGCGTCGCACCGACAGCCACCGACGACGAGGTGAAGGCGGCTTACCGGCAACTGGCCTTGAAAAACCATCCCGACCGCGTGGCGACGCTCGGCGAGGATGTCAGAAAAGCAGCAGAAAAGAAGTTCCAGAAGATCAACGCCGCCAAAGAGACTATATGGAAAGCAAGAGGGTTGTAAAAGTAAGCCCTCTCTAACTCTCCCAAGGGAGAGCATGGCGATACCAATACTGCATGTTGTGACATCAAAAGATTAAGATTTAATACCTCTCTGTGTCTCCGTATACTCAGTGTGAGATAAGACAGAGTAACAGAATATGTTTTATAAGCTCATAGAGAAGAAAAGAGACCTCTGGCTGGCATCAGACGAGTGTACCGTGAAGTCACTCATCCACTATATCGAGCATCGGGGAATGATGCGCGACGCACAGATAGAGGCCATCAAGACCTACTTGTATCTGAAGATAGCCTGTCATAACAAACCCCTGTGGCAGCTCTTCGTCGAGGGAACATTCAACGACACCAATGTTGGTGAGGAGGAGCTCACCGACACGACGCGCAGGGTCTTCGCAACCACTCCTGCTGCCGTGGCTCTTTTCCAATATTCTCGACTGAGAGACAAAAAGGGCAAGCAACTGTCGCCCGGTCTCGAGAAACTGATCAGACACCATGCCGCCGAGATTGACTACGAGGCGGCTTTCAAAAAGATCTTCTATGGAGTCAGCTACACCGACTATGTCTTCAGTCTCCCGATGGGTGCGGGCAAGACGTTCTTAATGGCTGCCTTCATTTGTCTCGATCTTCACTTCGCACAAAACGAAACCGACAATCCGGCTTTCGCCCATAACTTCATGATCATGGCACCCTCCGGTCTTAAGTCGTCGATCGTGCCAAGCCTCAGACATATTCAGGAGTTCGACCCCTCATGGGTCATTCCGGAACCATCCGCCACACAGGTAGCACGGCTGATGAAATTCGAGATCCTTGACGAGCAGAAGAGTGCCGGCAAGAGCAACAAGGTCAAGAACCCCAATGCGCAGAAGATCAACAACCACCAGCCCCTGGACGATCTCATGGGGCTCGTGGCCGTCACCAATGCCGAAAAGGTCATCCTCGACCGTCTCTCCGATGACAAGGATCCAACGCTCTTCACCCAAGAAGAGTTGAAAAAGATAGAGCAGGCCAATGAGTTGCGCGACATCATCGGGCGGCTGCCCCACCTCTCCATCTTCATCGACGAGGTGCACCATGCCGCTGACGGAGAGATCAAGCTGCGGCAGGTTGTCAACAAATGGACTGCCAACCCATCATTCAATGCTGTGATGGGCTTCTCGGGCACGCCCTATCTCGAGAAGGCAGAGGCTATGACGCTCTTCGGCGACTTTGCCATCCGCAACACTGACCTCTCCAATGTGGTGTATTTCTATCCGCTCATCGAGGGTGTGGGCAACTTCCTCAAAGTGCCCGAAGTGAAATTCACCGACAACGACCGGGCGGTGATCATCGACAATGGCGTGAGAGAGTTTATCGACAAGTATCGTGACACGACCTACGCCAACGGCACCTGTGCCAAACTGGCGATCTATTGCAGTCAGATAGAAACGCTTGAGGAAGACATCTACCCACAAGTGGCAGAGATTGTTGCTGACTACGGCATGAACCCTACCGACGTGATACTGAAATACCATGGTGGCAACACACAGTATCCGCAAGCCGAGGGAGCCAATGCAGCCTTCGCCTCGCTCGACACGCCGCTCTCCCATATCAAAATTGTACTGTTGGTACAGATCGGTAAAGAGGGATGGGACTGCAAGAGTCTCACCGGCGTGATACTCCCACAAAAAGGAGCCTGCCCCACCAACATGGTGTTGCAGACCAGTTGCCGTTGTCTACGACAGGTTGTCCGCCACGAGCACGAGACAGCACTCATCTGGCTCAACGCGTTCAATGCCGAGAAGCTCAACCGCCAGCTCATGCAGCAGCAGAACATCTCGCTGCGAGAGCTTGGCAACAAGCCAACGTCAGATGTTCCGCTCATCGACCGCTATTCGCGCATGGAAAAGTTGCGCGTGCCCGACATCGACTTCTATCAGCTCAAGGTGAGCTACGAGACGCTTGTCATCGACAAGGACAGCTCGCCTGCCAAACGACTGAGCGACGAGCGACTGCTCGTCAGCAGACCCGTAAGCCTCGTCCATCGCCAGGACTTAGAAGGCAATTTGCTCGACTCTTACGAGCAGGAGAACGAGACCACCCGACGCGTGACCTATCACTGGTGGCTGCAACAGATTGCCAAGGAGAGCTTCGGCACACTCAGCGTGGCCATGCTGCGCACCTGCGACGAGCAACTGAAAGCTATCTTCTCAAAGATCACAACGCTCAAAGACGGCAGCACCGTGGAAGACACCGCCTACGACCAGGCACGCATCCGCTCGCTCATCCGTCAGGCCTTTGCGCCCATCCGCGACTTCCGGGTCTGCGAGGAGCTGCTGCCTTGTCAGGCCAGTCTGCTGAAGATAGAAAAGCTCACGTCGCCGGTGGAAGACAATGAGAAATACTATCCGCCACAGCAGGACGTGCACGACATCGTCGACTGGGATCAGCGACCGAAGCAGATAGAGATCAGCGAGGAAGAGAAGGCCGTGCTGGAAGGACTTAGACTGAAGGGCATCGACATCTCAAATCTTCAACCACAAAAAGATCCACACCCCGAGCGCACACAGACCTACCACTACCTGCCCTACCGCTTCGACAGCAGGCTGGAGCGCGACTTCCTCGCCAAGGAGCTTCTTCCCATCATCCACGACCGTCAGCTCGAAGCCTATTTCAACGGTGACGAGACGCTCACACAGTTCATCATCAACTGCTATCAGCAAAAAGGCGGCACATGGCGCTATGCCGGACGCTACGTCCCCGACTTCCTGCTGCTCAGCCGCAAAGCCGACGGCACCATTGACCGTGTGGTTATCATCGAGACCAAAGGCGAAGGCTTCGCCGCTAAGTTCGCCGACAGGCTCCGCTTCATGCAGACAGAGTTCATCCGGAGAAACAACGAGAAGTTTGGCTACCGCCGCTTCGACTTCCTCTATCTTGAGGACACGCTTACCCCAGAGCAACGGCGACAGAAGACGCTGCAAAAGATCAACGATTTCTTTAACGACATAACAAGCAAATAACTATGGCTGTCAGATATATCCCCTATTTCCCCAACACCCTCGAGGGTCAGGCACTGCTCGACAACTTTGTGCGCACCAAGCGCGTGCTCCGCTACCGCGACAACGACCGCATCGTGGAGAACATCCAGCGCGGCATGCCCTATTACGAGGTGGAGCCCGTCGAGCAGGTGGGCGACAATTCCCTACACAACATGGTGCTGCGCGGCGAGTGCCTCTCGGCTTGCGCCTATCTCAAGGATAAGGGCGTGAAGGTGGACCTCGTATATATCGATCCGCCCTTTGCCAGCGGTGCCGACTATGCCAAGAAGGTGTATGTACGCAACAACCCGAAGGTCGCTGCCACCATTGCACAGGCAGAAAAGGAACTCGACATCGAGGAGATGCGCGCCTTCGAGGAGAAGATGTACGGCGACATCTGGGACAAAGAGCGTTATCTCAACTGGATGTACGAGAACCTCATGGCCATAAAGTCGGTCATGAGCGATAACGCAAGCATCTATGTGCACCTCGACTACCATATCGGGCACTATGTCAAGATTCTCATGGATGAGATATTCGGGGAGGATAATTTTGTTAACGAGATAATATGGCAAAGGGTCTATTCCCATAACGATGCAAATAGGTATGGGCAAATCCATGATACCATATTCTTTTATTGCATGAATAATGAGGATTACACATGGCATACTCAATATACACCTTATGAAGAGAAATATCTTAAGATGTATTCGATGGATGATGGTGATGGCAGAAAGTATAAGGTCGAGAACACGATGGGACCAGGCGGTAGAGGCTCAACCTATGAATGGAACGGAGTTACTCGTACGTGGCGGTATTCCAAAGAAACTATGGAAGAATTAGACAGAAAAGGATTGCTCTATCACACGAGTTCCGGGTTCCCTAAGAAAAAAGTCTATTTAGACGAAATGCCTGGTAAGCCTTTGCAGTCAATATGGACTGACATTAATGTTATCGCAGGTCAAGCCAAAGAACTTGTCGACTACGCCACCCAAAAGCCAGAGGCTCTTTTGGAGCGAATCATCAAAGCCAGCAGTGACGAGGGCATGGTGGTGGCTGACTTCTTTGGAGGCAGTGGCGTGACAGCGGCAGTGGCCAACCGGCTCGGACGGCGCTTCATCACCAGCGACATCAACCTCAACAGCATTCAGACCATCCGCGACCGGCTTATCGGCGGTAAGGCTGAGTTTGAGATCTTGGAAGTCAAGGATAGCGTGTCGCTCTTCCGCAATCCCGTGCAGACCATGGACAAACTGAAGAAAATGATCCGGGGATTGCACAGTGACGAGGAGGGATTCGGCAAGATGTGGGCGGGCTCCATCGTCGACACCAAATACGGCATCATGCCCGTCTACCTACCCAACCTGCTCGACAGCAGCTCACGACTGCTCGACAAGCCGATAATCAACCGCATCATACGCGAGGCACTCCCCGACCTGCCCGCCAACATCGAGCGCGTCATCGTCTACTACATCGACATCACCGACCGCGACGACATCGAACAGTTCATCAAAGAGCAGAACGACCAGACAACCATAGAGATAGAGCTCCGCGATCTCAAGCAGTTCCTCGACGACATCATGGTGGAGGACGACGCTGAGTGGACGGTCAGCGAGACCCACGACGCTCTGTTCACGGGATGGAAGGTTACCATCAACAGCTTCCACAGCGACCGTGTGCTGAAGAAGATAGAGAAAGTCAACCTCAAAGGCCAACAGCAGGTGCTCCAGCAGAAAACCAAAGGCAAGGAGAAGAAGTTCGTGCCCATCACCATCAGCGACGAAGGACTGGAGACCATCGAGTGGATAAGCCTCGACTGTGAGAATGCCGAAAAGAATCTGCCGTGGCACAGCGACGTGGAGATTAAACGCGATCACTTAGGGCGTGTCAGCCTCAACGGCAAGAAGACGGATGACTTTTGGGACGGCACCATACGCTGTGACAAGAAACCGCTGCGCATGAAGATTCGCAATATCTGTGGCGACGAAACAGTGTGGACGCTATAGTCACAAAAAGGAATAGACCACAATGGTCAACCTTTTTTGTTACCTGTAGATAAAGAAGGATCCTCCGTCTGAAACTGCATATTTCCTGACGAGCTCCTGGATATATCGGGCATTAGCCGTCACCTGCGCCTCGTCACCGTCGTAGCCGTTGATAAGCACGACGAGACGGGTGGTGTCCAGACTCATCTTGGTCCGCTCATTGTCGGACGTAGGCGTTCCTACTCCACCCGCGGCATCACGATAGACGGGCAGTCCTGCAATGTTGATCATGCCACGGCCTATACCTTCATAGGGCTCACCTTCGCGGCCCACGCCGAGCGTCAGCGTGTCACCTTCGAACTTATCCGCGTCGAAGCCGCCGATGCTGTAACCATAGCGAATGCTCGCCAGGTTGACGAGATCCACTAAGGTGTCGATCTGATAGAGTTCCTTGCCCTTGAGTTGGCGGCGAATAAGTGACTCGGCAGCCGGACGGTAGCGCGAGGGATCCTTGCCACAAGCACGGTAGACACGCCGCGTGGCCTCGATACCGGAAATCGCCTTCAGCGTCTCGGTGCTCAGCACTTTGCGGTAGTGATCACCCAAGGCATTGATCTCCTGCCATAGCTCGGCACAATAGGGTAAGTTCTTGACTTGTGCCTCCACACAAGCCCCTACGAAATTCGGACAAACACTCTCAATCTCTTTTGAAACTATGATTTTCATTTCTCTATCCTTTCTCTTTCGTCCTCTTTCGTTTTTTTGTTCAGTTCTGTTCAGACTTTTACGAAAGTCTGCATATCCTTTGCAAAGTTACAGCAAACGAGTGGAATGGCAAAATAAAAAGGAATGAAATAGATGCAAAAAGCTATCTGGCCCTACCTTTTCACCCACCTTCCTTTGTTTCCAACACAAAAACCTTGACAAAAGTATGTCAGAAAAAAACTTCATTCTAGAGAAAACTACAGCGCCTAAAATAGAAAAAACAACCATGAGAAGGCCAATTCGGTAGCATTGCTCTGTCATCTCGGCGTTTTGATGAGGTCATCTCGGCGTAATGACAAGGTCATCTCGGCGTTTTGACAAGGTCATCTCGGCATTTTGACAAGGTCATCTCGGCATTTTGATAACGAAAAAAGAACTCTTTGAACTGAATTTTTAAGCCAATTTTTACATACAGTGCTGATTATCAACAGTTTATAAAAAACCGACTAAAAATCGCAAAATCACGGCCAAGGAGGGGTCTGCTTCAAAAGAACGCAGTCTCAGCGCCCGAAAAATGTCAGTTTATCCAACAATCATGCTGACAAGCAAAAAACATGCTTTCACTGCACTGACGAAATAATCATGAAATGAGAACAAGGAAACCACGGACATCCCGATTTTTTTTGTTAACTTTGTAAACAGAAAAACGATTGCAGTAGTTTGCGATAATAACACCATCCTATGACGAAGACAGAGGAAATGCAGACCCTGATTGACCGGCTCAACCAAGCGTCTGATGCATATTATAATGGCCGCGAAGAGCTGATGACCAACTATGAGTGGGATGCGCTCTTCGACCGGCTCACCCGACTGGAACAGGAGACAGGCACCGTGTTAGAGGGCTCGCCGACGCACCATGTCTCAGCCGACACGCTAACAGGACAGAAAGAAGCCCACGAATATCCGGCACTCTCCCTGGCTAAGACCAAAAAGCCAGAGGACTTGGTGAAGTGGGCTGAGATGAAGTCCATCTGGCTCTCGTGGAAGCTCGACGGACTCACGCTGGTGGCTACCTACGACGATGGCAGCCTGACAAAGCTCGTCACGCGCGGCGACGGACACATCGGCACCAACATCACGCACCTGGCCTCAGCCATCAGCGGCGTGCTGCCAAAAATCGACTACACGGGCCATACGGTCATCCGCGGCGAATGCGTTATCAGCTACAAAGACTTTGAGCAGTTCAACATGGAAAGCGATGAGGAATATGCCAACCCGCGTAACCTCGCCTCCGGCTCGCTCACGCTGAAGGATATCGACGAGGTGCGCCAGCGCCACCTGCAGTGGATTCCCTTCACCCTGGTACACTGCGACGATGACATTTCTTCATGGGGACAGCGCATGGACTGGCTCAAACGTCTCGGCTTCCACCCCGTGGAGCACGAACTGATTGAACAACCATCGCTGGCGCATGTCGAGGATGCCATCAACCGATGGACCAAGAAGGTGGAAACGATGCCCTACCCCGTCGACGGACTCGTCATCGCCTACGAAGACAACGACTATGCTCAGACCGGATCGGTCACCGGGCACCATGCCACACGCGCGGGCTATGCCTTTAAATGGGCCGACGAGAGCGCACTGACCGATCTCGACCACATCGAATGGAGTTGTGCAGCCTCAACAATCTCCCCCGTGGCCGTCTTCCGACCCGTACAGCTCGAAGGCACTACGGTGAAACGTGCCTCACTGTGCAACATCAGCGAGTGTGAGCGCTTAGGCATTGGCGACAAGGGCACAAAACTTGAAGTCATCAAAGCCAATAAGATCATACCCAAAGTTATCAGCATCAGGGAGAAAGTAGGTGAGTTGCAGATTCCCGGACAATGTCCCGTGTGCGGACATCCTACCAAAGTGACCACCAGCACGGCCAGCGGCACACGCACGCTGCACTGCACCAACCCCGACTGTGCGGCCAAGAAGCTGAAGAAATTTGCCCGCTTCGTATCGAAAGAAGGCGTGAACGTCGACGGCATCTCTGAGCAGACACTCGCACGGTTCATCAACTTGGGATGGGTGACACGCTATGGCGACATTTTCCGATTGGGCGACCATACACAGCAAATGGCCCATCTCGACGGCTTCGGCGCCAAGTCAGTTTCCAACCTGATGGCTTCTCTCGATAAAGCCCGTAACGTGGAGGCACGCCAACTGCTCTACGCGCTTTGCATCCCGCTATGCGGCAAGGATGTCTGCCAGCGACTGCTCTCGGCCTACAACCTGAAGGCGCTCGTCGACATCGCCACCACCGACGGCGGGCTCTTCGGCGGCGGTGAGCAGCTGGCCATGATTCCCGGTATCGGACCGGAGAAGTCGGCGTCGTTCACTGCGTGGTTCCGCAATGCCGACAACAAGCGTGACTTCGATGACCTCTTGGAACAACTCCACGTCACGGAGTCGTCGACGGCACCCACCGGCAACCGTTGCCAGGGACTGACCTTCGTCATCACGGGCGACGTGCACCACTATAAGAACCGGGCGGAGCTCAAGGCTTATATCGAGAGCCAAGGCGGCAAGGTCACCGGGTCAGTGAGCAAGTCGACGGGCTTCCTGATCAACAACGACAATACCAGCACCAGCGGCAAGAACAAAAAAGCCCACGAGCTCAACACACCGATTATCACCGAGGACGAGTTTATCAGCAGGTTCACCGAAGGATGATACGCAGGAAAAAACGCGTTTCAATAAAAACAACGAATTACAACAACAGACATAGCATTTCAGAAACACCATGAGAATAGATATCATTACCGTATTGCCCGAGATGATCGAGGGATTTGTCCACGAGTCGATATTGGCACGTGCACAGAAGAAAGGCCTGGCCGAGATCCATCTCCACAACCTGCGCGACTACACACCCGACAAATGGCGCCGTGTCGACGACTACCCCTACGGCGGCTTTGCGGGTATGGTGATGCAGATAGAGCCCATCGACCGCTGCATCTCGGCTCTGAAGGCGGAACGGGACTACGACGACGTGATCTACGTCACACCCGACGGAGAGAAGTTCGATCAGCATATCGCCAACGACATGTCGCTGCAGCAAAACCTCATCATCCTCTGCGGACACTACAAGGGCATCGACCAGCGCGTGCGCGACCACTTCATCACACGCGAGATCAGCGTGGGCGACTTCGTGCTCACCGGCGGTGAGCTGGCGGCTGCCTGCATCGCTGACGCTGTGGTCAGACTGGTGCCTGGCGTGATCAGCGATGACCAAAGCGCACTCTCGGACTGTTTTCAGGACGACCTGCTGGCAGCACCGATCTATACGCGTCCCGCCGACTACAAAGGATGGAAGATCCCCGACATCCTCCTGAGCGGCAATGAGGCTAAAATCAAACAATGGGAAATGGACCAAGCCATGGAGCGCACAAAACGCTTACGCCCCGACCTGCTGAAGAAATAAGAAGAAAACATCATCCGGTTACGACGTATGTAACCGGATGGTGTTGATACCTAAATCGACCTTCTCGTCATCGGCCAACGACTGAATAGCAGCGATGACCGTGTCTTTGTCGAAATGAAGGGAACGAAGGACGGAAAGATCATGGGATTCACCGTCGGACAGGAGGTCGAGAATCTGACGCGGCAGGGCGGCCACCCGCTGACGATAGTCCTTGCGATGCTGTACACAGACATCGCACTGCCCGCAATCATCTTTCGCCTCCTCACCGAAATAAGCCAACAGCTGACGGCTACGACACTCCTGATCGTTGAGGACATAGTCCATCATCGCCTCGAGCCGCTGCTCATATTTCTGTTTTCTGTCCTCATAGACATGAGGTGAGATGATCACTTCCTCAACGCTGACGCGGTCTTGGAGGTAGGTGATCTGAGGAATATGACGGTTGGGGATGAAGTGGATGATATGCTTGGCGCTCAACGTCTTCAACACCAAGTAAGTATGCTGCTCGCTCAACTGCGTGCGTTCAGCCACCTCGTTTAAATCAAAAAAGGAATATCGTGTAAAGATGCCGTCGCACAGTCGCAATAAGGTCGTGAGGACAAGATCCTCTTGCGCGGGCAGGCGGAGGCGATAGAGCTCGTCGCGACTGACCAGAATCCTCACCCGCGAGACACTGTCCGGCTCAGGATTGTAATCAATATAACCGGCATATTGCAACAGCTGTAAGGCGGAAGGCACCATAAAAGGCGACAAGTGATAGGCCGCACAGAACTTATCGATGTTGAACAGAAACGTGTGTCCTGCCCCACTGCCGACGCCGACCTGATAGAAATAAGCCAGATGCTCATACACGTCGGCTATCTTATCCTTCGGTGGAAAGTTCATTTCCACTCGCTTGAGCATCACGCGCTGATCCATCTTGTCGTCCCAGAGCAGCACGGCGTATGACTTCTGTCCATCACGTCCCGCCCTTCCGGCTTCCTGGAAATAGGCTTCTATAGCGTCGGGACAATCGAAGTGGACAACTAAGCGCACGTCGGGTTTGTCGATGCCCATGCCAAAGGCGTTGGTGGCAACCATCACCCGCACCTCGTCGTGTGTCCATCTCTCCTGCCGCTCGTCTTTGTCCTGAGGCTCCAAACCGGCATGATAGTAGGTTGAGGGAATACCGCTCTCGGTAAGAAAGTCCGACAGCAAGCGGCTCTTCTCACGGCTACGAACGTAGACGATGGCACAGCCGGAAACATGCCGGAGAATATGCACCAGCTCTTTCTGTTTGTCAACAGTGGGACGAACCACATAGATGACGTTCTTCCGGACAAAACTCATCTTGAAGAACCGCTCGTCCTTGAAAGCCAACCGATCCATGATATCATGGACAACAGCCGGCGTGGCCGTGGCTGTAAGAGCCAGCACGGGCACGTCGGGCTTGACCTGACGGATATCCGCAATCTTGAGATAGGAAGGACGGAAGTCGTAGCCCCACTGACTGATACAGTGGGCTTCGTCGACTGTGATGAAGCTCACTGGGATACGCTTGAGCTTTTGAAGAAACAAAGGACTGCCGAGACGCTCAGGCGAGACATAGAGCAGCTTTAATCCGCCAAAGATGGCATTCTCCAACGTTGCGACAATCTTGCTGCGCGACATGGAGGAATAGATGGCTGCCGCCTTGATGCCGTTGGCCTGAAGATGGGCCACCTGATCCTTCATCAAGGCGATCAGCGGTGTGATGACAATACAGACACCGTCAGCAGCGAGGGCGGGAACCTGAAAGGTGATGGACTTGCCACCACCTGTCGGCATCAGTCCCAATGTGTCGTGGCCACTGCCAATGCTGTCTATGATGTCGCGCTGAATGCCGCGGAAGTCGTCATAGCCCCAATAACGCTGAAAAATTTCACGATACTTGTCCAATGCTCAAACCTCAACTCTTTACCTCTTACTCACATCGTCTTACGCTACAAGGCTCTTACTCGCCCTTGCGGGGCCGGATGTCCTCGATCTGTAACTGCACTTGGTTGCGCTTGAAGACATTATCCTCAATGGTGTAGGCGATATCGAACGACCGGCGCGACTTGATATATCGCGCGGACGCACTTTGACCGAAGGCAATGCCGTTGACCACGACACCCGACTTGGAGTCGACAAGCTCCAGTTTGATATGTTCCTGTGAGCGGCCGACGACCTTGCTTGTGCCATAGTCATAGACACCAAGCGTGCAGAACACCGGTTTGGGATTGCTCGGACCGAACGGTGAGAGACGCTTGAGGTCGTTATAGAGCTTCTTAGTGATGTCCTTGAAGTCGATGATCGCGTCGATCCTGAGGTAGGCCTCGGTCTGCTCGGGCTGAATATGCTCCTCGACATATTTTTGGAAACGCTTGCGGAACGTGGGGATGTCGGCCCAGCGCAAGGTAAGTCCGGCGGCATAGGTATGGCCTCCGAAATTGATGAGCAGGTCACGGCAGCTCTTTATGGCCGAGTAGATGTCGAATCCCATCACCGAACGGGCTGAGCCTGTCGCAAGGTCCCCATCACGCGTAAGCACCACGGTCGGACGAAAATAAATCTCTGTCAGTCGGGAAGCCACAATGCCGATGACGCCTTTCTTCCAATGCTCATCATAGAGGACGATGCTTGACTGATGTTTCTGGTTTTCCAGGCGCGAGACGATTTGGTTGGCATCTTCAGTCATGTGCTTGTCGATGTCCTTGCGCTGCTCGTTGTACTCATTAATATGCCTGGCCTTGCGAAGCGCCTCATTGATGTCTTTCTCTACGAGCAGGTCCACGCTTTCCTTACCGTTCTCCATCCGTCCGGAGGCGTTGATACGCGGTCCGATCTTGAAGACAATGTCGCTCATGGAGATGTCGCGGCCGCTGAGTCCGCAGATGTCGATGATGGCTTTCAAGCCCACACTGGGATTCTGATTGAGAATCTTCAGCCCATGGAAGGCGAGGATGCGGTTCTCGTCGACCACCGGCACCATGTCGGCAGCGATGCTCACGGCGCAAAAGTCCAACAAAGGAATCAGCCGGGAGAAAGGTATGCCATTGTTCTTGGCAAAGGCCTGCATGAGCTTGAAGCCAACACCGCAACCACACAGTTGCTTGAAAGGATAGGGATCGTCGGCGCGCT
Source organism: uncultured Prevotella sp. (assembly GCA_900540375.1). Taxonomy (GTDB): domain Bacteria; phylum Bacteroidota; class Bacteroidia; order Bacteroidales; family Bacteroidaceae; genus Prevotella. Next base: position 46,990 of record UQFS01000002.1, on the reverse strand, counting down.
TGGGGTCGAGGATGGCTACAGCGGGCGGCATCTCCTCATCGGGAACATGGTGGTCGCAGATGATGAAGTCGATACCCAACGACTTGGCATAGGCGATCTCCTCAACAGCCTTGATGCCGCAGTCAAGGATGATCACCAGTTTCACGCCTGTCCGCTGGGCATACTCCAGCCCTTTGCGACTGATACCGTAGCCCTCATCGTAGCGATCAGGGATATAATAGTCTATATTGGAATAGAACTGCTGTAAAAACTTGTAAACCAAAGCCACCGCAGTACATCCGTCAACATCATAATCACCATAGACAAGCACCCGCTCTTTACGCCCCATCGCGTCGTTGAGCCTGTCGACCGCCGCGTCCATATCCTTCATGCGGAAAGGATTGATCAGGTCGGCCAACTGAGGCTTGAAGAATTGCTTGGCTGCACTCTCTGTGGTGATGCCGCGCTTGACGAGAAGCTGGGTAAGCAAGGGACTCATATTGAGTTTCTCACTCAGTTCGCCCGTCAAACGGAGTTCATCAGATGTAGGTGGCACATACTTCCATTTGAAATGCATTTTAAATATTTCTTTTTCTGCTTCAAAGATACGAATTTTCTTGCTGAACAGCAAAAAAACTATAGAAAAAGTATGAGGAAGGATAGAAATGAGGATAGTGGCAGGCCGGTGGAATGACAGAGTCCCGGTTGGCACAAAACAGAAATCCGCCTCTTCACACAGCGGTGAAGAGGCGGATGATATATCCTTTGATCAATTTGATCAGATGTTGCACTTCTTGCGGATGTCCTTAGGCACAGCGTTCTTGTTGACCATGAAATCCATCGTGTTGGCGATGATAAAGTTCTTTGTCATGTACCAGATGCCGTCATAGTCACCACTCTTGCCCCAAGAGTTCTTTACCATGTAGTACTCCTTGCCATTCTGATCCTTGGCGATACCGAAGATCAGCATGCCATGGTCATCGGTGAGCTCCCAGTCGTCGAAACGCTCCTGACGCTGCTTCTGTGTAGGCACTACTTCCGGAACGTTAACGCCGAGAGAGTCTACGATGTTCTTCTTCTTAGCGGGAGTGAGTTTCAGCCAATGAGCCATGTCACTGCCTTTCATGTTCTCGAGCTTCTTCTCGTCGACATTGTATGCAAGTCCCTTGCGGGTGAAGCCGTCCTCACTGACGTCTCCGCCCCAGGCGATGGTATAGCCGTTCATGATAGCATTGTCGATGATCTTCTGGAGATCGTCAACAGGCACGTTCCATGTCAGAGGATTGCGCCAGTTGTCCTGTACCTCTACGGCAAACTGAGACCAGAAAGGATGATGAGAGAAAGAGGTGAAGCTCACGTAATTGTTCCAGTCAAGACCAAGGGAAGCGGCGAAAGTCTTCGGAGTGTAGGTCTTGCCCTCGTAGGTGAACTGCTCAGGACACTTACCAAGATAAGCGTCGAGGATACCCTGCAATCCTACCTTCCACTGGCTGGAGATCTTCTTCAGACTGCTCTTGGCTACGCTCTCGACATACGGTGTCATCACAGAGAAGAACTCACCGAAGTTATTGAGTGAGTCGCCATAGAGGGTGCCGGGAAAAGGCATGGCATTCTCCGGACAGATGCCGTAATGCTCAAGGCAATAGAGAGGATCATAGGTACTGCCACCCTCAGCGAACTGGCAGTCGCCATGCAGACGCACGACCTGAATGGCACGGTCCATATATGTCTTGTTGGCCACAAAACTCTCGCAAAGATCATAGGTCTTGCCTGTAGCCTTGAGAATCTCTGACTCGAAATAGCTCAGCGTAGAGTAGTCCCAGCACGTACCTGAGCGGTTCTGATCCTTGATGGAAGTGATCGGGTTCTTCTTAATGACGGTGAAGACAGGCTTGTTGAGAATAACACTGTCTTTTTTCTCAGCGTGAGCACCTAATGTGCTCACTGCAAGTAAAGCCAATACAATTGCTTTCTTCATCTTTTTCCTTTTGGTTGACTTGTCTTAATGATATTACTTATAATTCTCTCTATCGTCTTTTCTGTATATCTTAATAAATCGAAGAGTATGAGAGCCTCTTGGTGTCAAGAGGTTCCCGATGTTTTCCACCCTTAAAAGGGATTAGTGGTTCTCAGCCATGAAAGCTTCCACATCCTTAGGATGATAAGGAATGCGATCCTTTCCCAAGAAGCGACAACCATCATCAGTGATGAGCAGATCATCCTCAATACGGATGCCACCAAAGTCCTTGTAGGTCTCCAACTTATCGAAGTTGATAAACTCCTTACAGTGTCCGTCGGCCTTCCAGTCGTCGATCAGTGCAGGGATAAAATAGATACCCGGTTCGTCGGTGACGACAAAGCCTTTCTGCAAACGACGGCCTAAGCGCAGACAATTGGTACCAAACTGCTCAAGGTTGGGACGAACCTCTTCGTCGAAACCGACATTGATCTGGTCGAAGCCTTCCATATCGTGTACATCCATACCCATCATGTGGCCGAGTCCGTGGCACATGAACATAGCGTGAGCACCGGCGCGGACAGCTTCTTCTGTATCGCCCTTCATCAATCCGAGCTCTTTCAAGCGGTCAGTCATCAAACGGCAAACAGCAAAGTGCACGTCCCACCACTTCACTCCTGGCTTGGCAACCTGAAGCACGTAGTCGTGGCAAGCCTCTACGATGGAATAGATCTCGAGCTGACGCTGATCGTAGTGACCGCTCACCGGAGAGGTACGGGTGTTGTCGGAGCAGTAGTTGTTGATGGTCTCGGCACCAGCGTCGCAAAGCATCAAGCGACCAGCCTCCAATTTGTTCATCGAGGGAGAGCCGTGCATGATCTCGCCATGCTGCGTCAGAATGGTAGCAAAACTGACCATAGAGCCCAGTCCGTTGGCGATACCGTCAAGAGCACCGGCAATCTCTTGCTCAGTGATACCCGGACGACACATCTTCATGGCTGTCGTGTGCATCTTATAACCAATGGCAGCGGCACGCTCCAACTCTTCGATTTCTTCGTCGGTCTTCACGGATCGCATCTTCACGATGGCCTTGATCAGATCCATCGAAGCGCTCTCTTTCTGCTGATTGGGATGGATACCGAGCAGATCGAATATCTGAATCTTAATGTCAGCACGATAAGGCGGCAGGAAATGGATGCGACGCTTCTGACGCATGGCATCGTTGCAGATGGTCTTCAAAGACTTCATCGGTGCTGAGTTCTTCACACCGACCTGCTCCGCCATGTCGTGTACGCTGTCTACAGAGCCGTACCATACAATATCATCGATACTGATGTCGTCGCCGATGAGCGTCTCAATGTCATTATCCACATCGATGACACCTACGAGTCCGTCACGGTTCTGACCGAAATAATACAGGAACGATGAATCCTGGCGAAAAGGATGGTATCCGTTGTTGGGATAGTTTGCGGGAGAGTTATTGTTACCGAAGAGGATAATCACGCCACTCTTCACAAGCTTTTTGAGTTCAGCACGACGACTGACATAAGTTTCTTTGCTATACATAGACAATGAATTTAATATTCATTGCAAAGTTACTAATTATTCACTTAAAATGCGTAACTTTGCAATTTAAATTAAATGTTTTTATGCAAATTGATACGAATACAGGGTTAGTGCTCGAAGGCGGCGGTATGCGAGGCGTCTTCACAAGTGGTGTCTTGGACGCTTTCATGAAGCATGAGGTATGGTTTCGCTATGTCGTAGCGGTCTCTGCCGGTGCTTGCAATGGCATGAGTTATATCTCACGCCAACCCAGACGCGCGCGCATTTCAAACATCGACTATCTGGCAAGATATAATTATATAGGTATAAAACATCTGGTCACGCAAGGCTGCATCTTTGACCGGGAATTGCTCTACGACCGCTTCCCCAACGAGCTGTTGCCCTTTGACTATGATGAGTACTTCCGCCACGCCGACGGTTTCGAAATGGTGGCGACAGACTGTGCGTCGGGTCATCCGGTCTATCTCAAGGAGACCCATGACAGGCAACGGGCCTGCGACATTGTAAAGGCTTCCAGCAGTCTGCCCTATGTGAGCAAGATCGTGTGGGTGGACGGCCGTCCGCTGCTCGACGGAGGAATCATCGACTCTATACCCGTGATGCGGAGTATAGAAGCCGGACACGCAACCAACGTAGTCATCTCTACCCGCAACTTTGGTTTCAGGGAACTGGGCAAAGACCGGAAGATACCACCTTTCGTCTACCGCAACTACCCTCGGCTACGGGTGGCGCTGAGTCATCGCATCCGTGCCTATAACCAACAACTGCAACTCATCGAGGACTTGGAACACGAAGACCGCATCATCTGCATCCGGCCACGAAAGCCTATGCAAGTGAGAAGAATAGAAAAGGACGTGGAGAAACTGGAGGCTCTCTATGAGGAGGGATTCGCCTTGGGTGAGCAGTTCTGCGAGACGTATGGCAAATATATCCGCGAAGAGCCATTGTCTAAGACAAAGTAACAGAAGGAAACAAAGGGCTGACAAAACAAAGAACTGAAGTGCTCTAAGATAAAGACAACGGGGGCAGGCTGCAATTCCGTAGCCTGCCCCAATGTTTTTCAGAACTTGTTATGATGTTCCTATTCCTATTGTCTTCACGGGAGCATATTTATTGCACTCACGGAAGGACATCGATACATTCCCTATTTCTTGTCTTTAGTATCGGTATCAGTCTTGGCGGAAGTGAAGAGCTCCTTGATGCCACCAATACTCCCAAGCAGATTCGTGGCCTCGTAAGGCAGGTAGACAGTCTTGGTGCGATCGCCCTCTGCTACATTCTGCATCATCTGGATATACTTTTGGGCCAACAGGTAGTTAGCCGGATTGGTGCTCTTTCCTACGGCCTCTGTAATCTTTTCGATGGCGACTGCCTCAGCCTCTGCCTTGCGCACACGGGCCTGTGCTTCACCTTCCGCACGGAGGATGGCTTGCTGCTTGTCGGCCTCAGCGCGGTTGATCGTTGCGGCCTTCTCACCCTCAGACCGCAGAATGTCGGCCTGCTTCTTTCCTTCTGAGGTGAGGATGGTGGCGCGCTTGTCACGCTCTGCCTGCATCTGCTTCTCCATAGCCTGCAAAACGCTTTGCGGCGGAATAATGTCCTGAAGCTCCACACGGTTGACTTTGATGCCCCACTTGTTGGTAGCGTCATCAAGTACACCACGTAACTTTGTGTTGATGGTGTCGCGGGAAGTCAACGTCTGGTCCAGTTCCATCTCGCCAATGATGTTTCGCAAGGTGGTCTGTGTGAGCTTCTCAATGGCGTTGGGCAGGTTGTTGATTTCATAGACAGCCTTGAACGGGTCGACAATCTGGAAATAGAGCAAGGCATTGATCTGCATTTGAATGTTGTCCTTGGTGATGACATTCTGCTTGTCGAAGTCGTAGACCTGCTCTCGCAAGTCAATGCTGTTGCTATAGACATAGCGTCCTCGCACCAGTGTGCAAATGATTTTTGCACGGTCGATAAAGGGAATGATGATGTTGATGCCGGGTTTCAGTGTTGCATAGTACTTTCCCAGCCTCTCAATAATCTTGGTCTCACTCTGTGGAATGATGACGATAGCCATCTTGGCAAAGATAAGCGCAAGGACGATAAGTCCTATCAGTACGTAAGTTCCAATCATATGGTTATTGTTGTTTTATGGGTTAAACTTATTATGAGCGGCCTGTTGAGGCGCAACTATAACGTTGCCCGGCCCTACTCCTTATTAATATACATCGCAACACCTTTATTATATATAGGATTCTTCGGTACGATAAGCCACATCCTTATAAATAAGACATAGCATTATTCAGTACGATCAGTCAGTATCGCCGCAAGCTGATTTCAAATATTAATCTCCTCCCGCGACGCCCTCAACGGTCACGACGATGCTCTCGCGCGCAACGACTTTCACGATGGCGCCCTTGTTTATATTGTTGCCATCTTTGCTCACTGCACGCCACTCGTCACCATCGATCCTGACGTATCCGGGCTTTTCCGCGGTTATCGACTCTATCACAACACCTTCACGACCCAAGAGCGCATCGGCATTGCTCTTACGGTTGCGACGGTCGGTATGCAGATATTTCACGACAACCGGACGTACACAGAACACACAGAGACAAGAGAAGATGACAAAGACCAGCACCTGTGCCCATAAAGGAATGGCGAAGAAGGAGGAGACGATAGCCACTGCAGCTCCTACCGCAAAGCACAACAGATAGAAGGTGCCGGACGACACTTCCAGTATCAGCGCAAGAACGCAAATCAGCGTCCACAGCAGCCATAAGTTTTCAGAAAGATAATCTATCATAGTCATTGAGATTGTTTTCTGAAGGTAAAATTAAGAAAAAAAATCGATATTTCCTATATTTCGAAGAAAAAATTACATTCGACTTAAGATTTATTCATAACTTTGCAATATCAGAAAGGAAAAATCAACAAAGCAAAAGGCCATGACAAGTATTTGGAGGAAGTTCTTTGGATTTACTGACGAAGAGCACGAAGGAGAAACCTACGAAGAAGCTGTGAAAAGAGCTAAGAAACTCTTGCGGGAGGAAAACTATGAGGATGCGTGCCGCATCCTAAGATATGCAGAAAAGCAACACCATGCCGAGGCGATGTATTACCTGGCATGGTGCTATTGGAATGGTACCGGCGTACGCGAAGATGCGGGACATGCACGGCACCTATGGAAAATTTGCGATGCAATGGGCTTCAAAGAAGAGCATCCAGAGTAAGAGTTCTCGGCCTTCTTATCCACACATCCTTGTCGTCAAAGATTATCTGCGACGACGCGACTTGCTACTCTTAGAATGGGTTGTGCTCTTTTGGGTAGTGGTGTGAGCGGTCTGATAAGCCTGATAATATCTCAAAGCCTCGGGCATCTCCTGCTGCAATGCTGCAATACGCTTTGCATCGCTTGGGTGATCACTCAGGAAATCATTTGTATTGTTATTGCCTTGTGACATGCGCTTCCAGAAAGGAATAGCCTCCTGAGGATTGTAGCCAGCCATAGCAGCAAAAACGAGTCCCATGCGATCGGCCTCACTCTCGTCATTACGGCTATACTTCAGATTGGCGAAAGAAAAACCCTGCTGCATGATGCCCGTGGCCACATTGGTGAGGTCACCGGCACCCAGCACACTGCCAAGGATGTTGACACCCTGTGTCGCATACTGCTGACGGATCTGCTTGGACATCTGCTCGGCAGAGTGCTTAGCCACTGCATGAGCGATCTCATGACCGAGAACGATGGCCAACGACGGCTCGTTCTGTGTGTAAGGCAGCAGACCTTCGTAGACTACAATCTTACCACCGGGCATACAGAAGGCGTTGGCTTCCTTGCTCTGAACAAGATTGAAAGACCAAGAGAAGTTCTTTACCTCGTCGGCAGCCCCATGTGAGATCAGGTAGCTCTCAACAGCAGCAGCCAGCCGCTGGCCTACCCGCTTCACCATGGCTGTGTTTGTTGCATCCGTAGAGAGCTTGGCGGACTGCATAAATTTCTGATACTCCTGATTACTCAAACTGAGAACCTGCTGATCAGTGACCAAAAGATTGTGCTTGCGACCAGTGACCGGCACCGTCTGCGTGGTTCCACATGCCGACACTAACAGGGCTGTCAGCAAAGTGAAGAGAACAAACTTGATTTTCTTCATAGTTACCTAATATATATCAATTTACTAGATGCAAAGTTAGATATTAATCACTGATCAGCAAAGAGAAATCTTGAATATTTAATAATTTTAGCCTGCTGAAATCGATTGCACAGCGTATTGTGCAAAAAAAAGATGTCTTTTCACTCTCATATCTGGAAATCTCGTACCTTTGCAACAGAAAAAAAGAAAGCAATAGATTATTCAAGAATAAGCAAGTTAGTTAGGTAGTTTTTCATATAGGTAGTTATTAGGTATTTGATGATTGGTTAGGTTAATTGATGTATTAGTCAAGAAAGGTTAGGATTGTTTTGGGATACCAAAAGGCGGCAGTTATCCAGTTGGGATGTCTGCCGTCTTTTGTGTTTGTACCCTTTTCACGTTCTAAGTGTCAGCAGATTATATTCCTCTCAACATAAAACACTGGTGACCATTTGCCCCACCGTCGTTTCTTTCCGACAGACTTCGGCAAATGGCCACCGGAGAAAGCTATGGAATTAGAGATGTACCGTCTTGTTGAGCAAGTAATCATCCAGCAATACTATCGCTGCCATTGACTCCACAATAGGCACTGCACGCGGCAATACACAGGGATCATGGCGTCCTTTGGCTTGCAAGACAGTTGCGCAACCGTTTGCATCAACTGTATTTTGACTGCGTAATAGCGTAGCAACTGGTTTAAAGACAACACGGAAGCAGATGTCCTGCCCGTTTGATATACCGCCCTGGATGCCCCCACTGTTGTTGGAACTTGTGGAAATATGCCCATGATCAGCAACAAACACATCATTCTGCTGACTGCCACGCTGACTTACGCCATCGAAGCCCAAGCCATATTCAAAGCCTTTCACAGCATTGATGCTGAGCATTGCAGCCCCCAACTGGGCATGGAGCTTGTCAAACTCTGGTTCACCCAGCCCCACAGGACAGCCTTTGATGACACAAGCAATGACTCCACCAATGGTGTCCCCGTCGGCTTTGACCTCTCTGATCAAGGCTTCCATCTGCTCTGCCTTTTCCTGATCCGGACAACGAACGATGTTGGAGTCGATCTGCGAAAGGTCGTAATGTGTATAGTCTCCTTTCAACTTGATGTCACCAACTTGTGTCGTATAGGCCTGAATAGTGATACCTAACTGACGCAGAGCCAACATGGCCAAAGCGCCACCGACACACCGGCTGATCGTGATGCGGGCAGAAGAGCGTCCACCTCCACGGGGATCACGCAGGCCATATTTGTTGTAATAGGTATAGTCGGCATGGGAAGGGCGAAAGAGATCCACCATATTGTTGTAGTCGGAAGAGCGCTGATTTGTGTTCCGGACCATAAAGCCAATTGGTGTTCCCGTCGTCTTGCCTTGGTAAACACCACTGAGCAATTCCACACGGTCGGGCTCTTTGCGCTGCGTTGTGATCTGACTCTGTCCCGGACGACGGCGGTCTAACTGATGCTGGATGAAATCCATGTCCACCTCAATGCCTGCCGGCATCCCGTCGACAATACCTCCTACAGCCTCACCATGACTTTCTCCAAAGGTCGTCAAAGTGAATATATTACCAAACGTGTTCCTCATTGTTGTCCTTTCTTTTTAGTTTTACATCACCATCCACCTATAATAATAGGTGTTTCGTGACTATCTAACAGATGCTTCCTTATTGTCTAATCGCCTGCACCTTATTATATAAGTAGCTTACACACCTTAATTTATATATAAGGAGCAGACAAAGAGCTCTGCTGCCTTTTATAGACTTTGGTATTCAAAAAAACCGTTTAATGACAGTGTCCGCAGCCTTCGCCGCAACCACCACCACAGCCTTCTTCGCCATGGCCTTCACATCCGCCGCCACAGTTGTCGCAATGACCACTGCAGTCTTCGCCTGACATAGCCTTGACCAACTGCGCCATTTCTTCTTTCGTGGCCTCACGGTTAGCCAGCACCTGACCGACAAAGTTCAGCGTGCAACCAGCCAATGGATGGTTGAGGTCGATGGTCACAGTATCCGGTCCCACCTCCACGACACGACCGTTGAAGTGATCGCCGGCCTCGTTTTGCAGCATCAGAATGGCATCGGGATAGACATGTTTGGAGTCAAACTTACCATCTATCTCGAAGATATGTTTGTCCACGCTCTTCACTAAATCGTTGTTGCGGGGACCAAAAGCCTGCTCCGGTGTCAACTCAAAGTCGAAACTGTCGCCAACAGCCAGGTCAACGACCTGACGCTCGAAGTCTTCCAACATATAGCCCATACCACTGATGAAAGTAGCAGGCTTGGCCTCTTCGGTCATCTCGACAAGCACTTTCTGTCCATTAGAGACATCGTAGAGCTGATAAGAAACGCTTACCAACTTGTTACTCTTGTTTTCGCTCATTATAATACTATTCTTTTGATTATTTGTTGTTCGCCTGCAAAGGTAGTGCTTTTTTCTTAGTTACAAGCCTATTAAAATTCAAAATGGCAACATAATCTTTGATTTACATCAAAATAAGCAGTTGTTTACGCACACAGCTAACAAATTATTTGGTTGGTATCAATAATTCTCGTAACTTTGCATCGAAATCAAGAAGATAAGTGATTTCAAGGATAACATGTTGAACACCCGGATAGAGATCCAAGGAACAAGTTTCAGGACAAGGCCGGGAAAGAAGAAAGGTAAAAAGATGAAAAAGATTGTATTGACACTGGCTGCCATGATGACAATGAGCATGGCATTTGCAAACACAGAGAACATCCCTGAGAATGCACCTGAGGTAACAGAGGCAAGCACTGCTGCAAACTACGACATGACTGTCAACTACAGCAAGCTGGCTACCACACTGGAGCTGAGTTCTGATCAGATCGACGCTGTCGAGGCCATCCACGACCAGTTCATCAACGACATGCGCAAGGCCGCTAACGCAGAGGCTGCTGAGCGTGCAGAGCTCGTCAAGAAGGCTGCTACCAAGGAGCTGAAGTACATGCACTACGTACTCAACGAGAAGCAGTATCGCAAGTACAACACGCTGCTCAACCTCACTCTTGAGAACCGTGGTCTGCTGAAGTAAAGAGTAGATAATAAGAGAACCCGTTTCTGGCACAGCATCCGCTAACGGACACAGCGTCAGAAAGCAAATATAAGAAGCCCTGTCTGAAAAGATAGGGCTTTTTTATTAATTGTTCTTAAATACCAATAAGAAGCTCACGTGGATCGAAATAAATTGTCTACCTTTGTAATCTAAAACGTATTAAGCGTGAAAATAGCAAAAGTGGTGAATGCCCTTGAACAGTTCGCGCCTCTGCCCTTGCAGGAAGACTACGATAATGCCGGCCTGCAAACGGGATTGACAGAGGCGGATGTCTCAGGGGCTTTATTGTGTCTTGACGTGACCGAGGCTGTGGTGGACGAAGCCGTCGCCAAAGGTTGCAACCTCATTGTGTCGCACCATCCTCTGATCTTCCACAAACTCAGAAGGCTTTGCGGCGAGGATGAAGTGCAACGCACGGTGATGAAAGCCATCGAACAGCACATTACCATTCTCTCACTCCACACTAACATGGATGCCGCAAAGGACGGCGTGAACTTCAAGATAGCAGAGAAGCTGGGACTGGAGCGCCCTACTTTCTTCGGCAAACGCCAATCCGCCGAGGTGGAAGCCAGTGACGGAGAGACCCGAACTGTGGTTGGCGGCGAAGGAGTGATTGCGGAATGGACAGAGCCTCTTGCCGCCGACGACTTCATCATCCGGTTGAAACAAACTTTCAATGTGGAGTGTGTGATGGCTAACGAACTGCTTCGTCGCCCTATCCGTCGCGTGGCGATCTGCGGAGGAGCCGGTGATTTCCTGCTGCCGGACGCTGTAGCCCTCGGTGCTGACGCCTTCCTGACCGGCGAGATGCACTACCACCAATATTTCGGCTACGAGCAACGCATACAGATTGCCGTCATCGGGCACTATCAAAGTGAGCAGTTCACACAGGAGATCTTCCGCGACATCATCACGCAGCAATGCCCCGGCGTCCGCTGCATTTTGTCGGAGGTCAACACCAATCCGATTATCTATTTTTAGATCTCAACGTCAATCCACGTTGATCCAACAATAGATACACATGAATCAAGCTCTCAATGCACATTGACTCAAGTATAAATACATATTGATCGAACTATAAAAACATAATAATCATGGCAAAGAAAGACCCATCAGAGTTGTCGGTGGAGGAGAAGCTCTCCACCCTCTATCAGTTACAGAGCACCCTGTCTGCCATCGATGAGAAGCGGGCACTGCGTGGCGAACTTCCTCTCGAAGTACGTGACCTTGAGGACGAGATCGCCGGTCTCAACACACGTATGGAACACATCAACGCTGAGATTGAAGACTTCCGCACTGCCATTGCACAAAAGCGCAATGAGATTGAGCAGAACCAGGCCAGTGTAGACCGCTACAAGGCACAGCTCGACGAGGTGAAGAACAATCGTGAATACGATACGCTGACCAAGGAGATCGAGTTCCAGACACTGGAGATAGAACTCTGCAACAAGAAGATCAAGGAAGCCAACCAAAAGGTGCAGGAGCGTCAGAACGACCTCGCCAACACACAGGCTACGCTCACCGAGCGCCAGAAGGACCTTGAATCGAAGCGCGACGAGCTCGATTCCATCATGCAGGAGACCCGCGAGGCAGAGGAAGATCTCAAGGAGAAGGCCAAGGAACTGGAGGCCCGCATCGAGCCGCGTCTGCTTGCCAGTTTCAAGCGCATCCGCAAAGGTGCCCGCAACGGACTGGGCATTGTCTACGTGCAACGTGATGCCTGCGGCGGTTGCTTCAACAAGATTCCGCCACAGCGCCAGTTGGACATCAAGATGCACAAAAAGATCATCGTCTGTGAATACTGCGGACGTATCCTCATCGACCCTGAGCTTGCCGGTGTGAAACCAGATCCCTCTGCTGAGGAGAAGCCCAAGAAGAAGCGCACAACAAGAAGAAAGAAGGCTGAGACAGAGGAGCATGCAGAAGCATAATCAGCTCTGATCCTTCACCATATATAAAAAGGAGACTCTCATAACGGGAGTCTCCTTTTTTGTTTTTGTATCGCAGCCAAGTAAAGACTTCCCGAGCCAAGGCTATAGAAACCGCTACTCGTAATCGTCAATAACATTGTTGGTGAAGTCCATCATCGGTTTGGCTACCTTAGCAATCTTCACCAGTTCCTCTGCCCAATGATCACCTTGAAAGAAATCATCGGGCACGCAATGCCAGGCACAATAGTCTTTCATCTTCAAATAAGAGAGGAACTCATAGTCCTTGGGGAAGTCTTTTGGTGCTTTCTTCAGACAACTGATGCCAAATCCTTTTGGCGCATGCGCGTCATCGCTCCATTCCGAGGCGTTGGGATAGCCAAAGAGATGGATGAACTCGCCGTCCTCCACACAGTGTCTCCACTCATCTATGTTTCCCATGATCTCATTCCTCACAGACGTGAGGATGTCTGTCGGCAGCCAATAAGCACCGACAGCAATCAGACTGTGACCGGGTTGCAGATGAACATAATAGCCCGCATGCAATCCCTTACGGCCGTGGGCAGAGATGTAAGCGCCCAGATGGCACTTATAGGGCGACTTGTCGGGTGAGAAGCGAGTATCGCGATAAAAGCGATAGACACAGTCCTTTACCGCCAGATGAGCCACCGACTCATCCATTGCTCCCAAAGCATTGATAGCCTGCATCACCCCTTTCTCGAATTCAGCCTTTGCAGCCAGATACTGCTCTTTATGTTCAGCAAACCATGGCCGGTTGTTGTTGGCGGCCACATCCTTCAAAAATTTGAATATCAGTTGAGTATTCATTTATTCTTTCCTTTATCTTTTTTCATTTTGTCCTTACCAACCTGGCGAGGACTATTCCAGTTTACTGCCCTTCAGCAGCTTCGGGCATATCGTGTCGAAGGGACATTTCTCGCACTTCGGCCTGGCACTCTGACAGATATACCGCCCATGGAGCAGCAGCCAGTGATGGGCCGAGGGAATGTCTTCCACCGGAATGCTCTTCTCAAGATATTGCTCTACTTTCAATGGCGTGTTGGCTGTTGCGGGCACCAAGCCCAGGCGATGCGCCACACGATAGACATGCGTGTCGACGGCCATCACCGGCTTGCCAAACCACACAGCCTGCAACACATTGGCCGTCTTACGCCCTACTCCCTGCAACTTCTCGAGTTCCTTAGGATCAGAGGGAACCTCACCGCCATAGTCAGCAACGAGTTGCCGGGCCATCGCCACGAGGTGACGCGCCTTGGCATTAGGGTAACTCACACTGCTGATATACTCTAAAACATCCTCCACCTCAGCCTGAGCCATGGCCTCCGGCGTAGGATACTTAGCGAAAAGTGCCGGTGCCACAGCATTGATACGCTTATCGGTGCATTGTGCTGAGAGCAACGTAGCCACCAAAAGCTGAAAGGCTGAGCCGAACTGCAACTCGGTTGTCACATGCGGCTCCTGCTTCCGGAAATAATCAAGTATATACTGATAACGCTCTTGTCGAGTCATATTCTTATGATATTAAGTTGTTTTTATTCATTCATCATTCCTCACTCATTATTCAACATTCATCATTCAACATTCATCATTGAGATCATTCAACATTCATTACTCATCATTCGTTAATCGCTCCGCAGTAAGGGCATTTACCCTTATGGTCAAGCCTTTCCCCACAATTGCCACAGACATACCGGGCGTGTGGCACATGGAGATAGCGGTCGATGGCAAAGACCACATATGCCACGAGCAGGAGATAACCGACATAGTGGAGCGTGGTGATGCTGAAAACGATATAGTCAATGGCACACATAACAGCCAGTCCACCCAAGTAGAGCACACCCTCTCCCCAGCTCAACTGCCGGTGGACATCGTCGACACAGGCCAATACGATCACCGGCATCGCCCACACCGAACAGAGGAAGATCATCAACGGCACAGGCACTGAGAAGGGGTTGAGCGTGGGATGATAGTAGAAATGCTGCCACATCTGCGGTGCGTACATCTGCAGGCTGGCATAGAGCGTAGCCGAGAAGGCCACCGTCAGACACAGCAAGGTGGGATAGAACGAGTCGATGTCGTGGAAATGAACAATATGTGCCTTATGGCGTTTGATGTTCCAAAAGGCATAGCCTGCGGCGAAGACAGCGATGACACAAAGGAAGATGAGCACATGGTCGTTGCTGAATTCAGAGATGAACTGCGAGATCGGGTCGTCGGGCATCACACGGGGAAGCAGATAGGTCTCGCGTGCCCAGCCAAAGACCGAGCTGTCGTTGGCCAGTTCCACCCACACCGAGTCAGTCTTGTCTGACGGAACCATGCGTATGTCGGCCACCACGAGATGGGCACCCTTTCGCACGATAAAAGAGTCGGTAGGCAGCCCACCTATATACTCTTCGGGCATCTGACTGATCAGCGAAAGCGAGTCGGCCTTCACCACAAAGTTATAGTTGTTGGTGTAGTGGTGCGTCGAGAAGAACGACAATGAGTCGATCTGCCGCTCACTGAACTTGAAAGCGGCATGGTTGCGGCGGTGGGGCTGATAGCAACTCGTAAGCGAGAAGACCACCGCAAACATGATCAGCAACAGACGAATGATTCTCATTCCGCGTAGATATTCATTTGACACAAGTCACATTTAAACTCCAACCGGAAGCGACGGCCGTCACCGAGCCGCAGCGTCAACGGTTCACGCCATCGTGGGGCTGTGCCGCCACGCTTGACACAGTGGCCGAGAGCATAGCGCAGACAATGACGGCATTGCATCACTAGTGCCTTTCCGGGCTCCTTCAGCTCAAAGGCCGGAGCCTCCACCTTGATGCCCTGCTGCTCATAGAACTGCCTGGAGAGGTGATTGGCGACATTATATAAATAGGAGTAGGTGTCGTAGAGATCCTGTGGCTGCTCAAAGTTGACATTGCACTCAGCCTGCTCTGTTCCCTTACGATCTCCCTCTTCTCCATTCGTTTCTGCCGGCTCCTGCCCGACAGCATTTTTTGTGGACAGGACTTGCTTCTGCTCAGTCGCCTCAATAATCTTTTTCTGCAAGCTTTCAGCCGCCTCCCGTCTCAACTCAGACAGCAGACTGGAAGGGATGAAAAGCCCGTCGGCTCCCTGCTCGATGGTGATGTCGGCAGGCTCACAGTGGAAGGCTGTCGTACCGAGTTTGGCGAGTTGCTGCCTTATATTGTCAGTTTGTGGGCGTTTGGCTGCCTGATGATCAAAGACAACAGATGCCTCAGCCTGCAAGTTCTTCACCTCGGCACACTTTCCTACGATGCTCATTGTCACACGGAAACCGTCCTGTGTCAGACCATAAACAACACTAACCGGGATGCGCCGGTCAGCGGTCTTACCATTCAGAAGCTTCTCAAAGGCTACATCCTGGTTGCGATAGAGCGTCATGCCCTTTCTCAGATGTGCCGGCATCTTGAAGGGGAAGAGCCGTCCGCCCTCCACCCTATTGACCCGGAAGCCTTCCAACTCGTGCTCGTCGTTGAGGAAGCACAGCCCGTCGCCATTGGCAAAAGCGGCAATACCCGCCACCGTAAACGAGTCACGACGCAACTCCTTGACATGTCCGACCATCTCGCCCAGCGCCTTCGGCGTGTCGAATGAGGCTATATCAGGTTGACGTCCATTGAGGAAATAGGTGGTGAAGCCACGGTTGAACGTCTTCTTCAAGTCGGGCGTAAACCCATAGCTCACCTTTCCGAGGGAAGTCCTGCGGTAATCATCGGGCCGACGACGCACGAGGTCATCGAGTTTCCGACTATAGGCGCTGACCACATTCTTGACATAGTCAGCCGTCTTCAACCGTCCCTCTATCTTGAACGAGCAGATACCGGCATCGGCCAGCTCCTCGAGATGGTCGAGGCGGTTCATATCCTTCAAAGACAACAGATGGCGGTCGTGCTCTATCGTACAGCCATCAGCATCGAGCAAATCAAACTTCATTCGGCAGAACTGAGCACAAGCGCCCCGGTTGGCCGATCGTCCGAAGCAATACTGCGAGGCGTAGCAAACACCGGAATAGCTCACACAGAGCGCGCCGTGGACAAAGCCCTCCAACTCGACAGTAGGCACTGCCTTGTGTATAGCCTTGATTTCATCCAACGACAGTTCACGTGCCAGCACGGCACGGCTGAACCCTTGCGCCTGAAGCCACTTTACCTTTTTTGCCGACCTTGTGTCGCACTGCGTAGAGGCATGAAGAGCCGGCGCATAGCCCAGTTCCTTGCGCACACGGGCTATCAGTTCGATAGCTGCCATGTCCTGAACCAGGAGCGCGTCGACCTTTGCCTCAGCGAGTTGCTTCATCAACTGGTAGGCCTTGTCGATCTCATCCTCATAGATGAGCGTGTTGACTGTGACATACACGCGGACACCATAGCGATGGGCATAGTCACAGAGTTGGCGAATGTCATCGACACTGTTGCCCGCCGCCACACGGGCGCCGAAATCCGACGCACCGATATAGATGGCATCGGCACCATGATCCACGGCGGCCATGGCGCAGGCCAGATCGCGTGCGGGAGCAAGAAGTTCGAGTGTGCGTTGCTCTTTCATCAGCATTACTTAATCTCGTTGATGTTATAAGGAGTCTCCTGGTAGACGTAATAGTTGATCCAGTTGTTGAAAAGCAGATTGGCATGGGAGCGCCAGGTGACCAGCGGTCCCTTTGTGGGGTCATTGTCGCGATAATAGTTCTTCGGCAGTTCCACGTCGTCGCGCTTCCCTGCGTCACGCTTATATTCCTTGTCGAGCGTGTCGGGGGCATATTCCAGGTGTCCGGTGATGAAGAACTCCCTACCCTCTCTGGCCATGACCATGCTCACACCGCTCTCCGGTCCCTCGGCGATGACGCGCAGCGCATCGACCTTGTCGATGTCGCTACGCCGCACCTCGGTATGCCGGCTGTGCGGCATCATAAACACATCGTCGAAACCGCGGAAGATTGGCAGCAAGGGATCGAGCGGCGTCTGTGGGAAGATGCCGAAGCGCTTCTTCTCCAACGGATGCTTGGGCACCTGATAGAAATGGTAGAGGGCAGCCTGAGCAGCCCAACAGATATAGAGCGTGGAGGTGACATGGGTGCGGACCCAGTCAAAGATGCCCGTGATCTCCTGCCAGTATTCCACATCCTCGAAAGCCATCTGCTCGATAGGCGCACCGGTAACGATCATTCCGTCCCATTTCTGCTCACTGAGGACAGAGAAATCCTTATAGAACATCTTCATGTGTTCGATGGGCGTGTTCTTAGGCGTGTGGCTACGCAACTTCATGAAGTTGATCTCAATCTGCAACGGCGTGTTGCTCAACAGTCTGATCAGATCAGTCTCAGTGGTAACCTTCAACGGCATGAGATTGAGGATCACGATCTTCAACGGACGAATCATCTGCGTATGGGCGCGGCTTTCGTCCATGACGAAGATATTCTCATGCTTCAAAATATCAATGGCCGGTAACTTATCGGGTAATCTTAATGGCATTGTCTCTTATCTTTAAAACACTATAGAATCCAGCGCAAAGATAGCAAAAAAAAAGGAGAAAAGAGACAATAACAATCGAAAAAAGCAAGCAAGCGCAAGTGGAAAGACAAATAAGGGTGGCCAGCGTTGGTCACCCTTATTCGTCGTATCGGATTACCAGAGCTCTAAGCGCTGATTTTCCGGAAGATACATCTTATCGCCCTTCTTCACGTCGAAGGCCTTGTACCAGGCGTCGATATGCGGCAGCGCGCCGTTGACACGCCACTCACCGAGAGAGTGTGGATCGCGTTTGACACGGTTGCGGATCTCCTGGTCGGTGATGTTCTGTCCCCACACGTCGGCATAGGCGATGAAGAAGCGCTGGTCGGGTGTGAGGCCGTCGATGGTCTTCAGCGGTTTATTGGCCGTAGCATGTTTGTAAGCATTGAAGGCCACCTGCAGGCCCCCATGGTCAGCGAGGTTCTCACCGAGGGTGAACTTACCGTTGGCGTGCAGTCCCGGAAGCACCTCGATACTGTCGAAGAAGTCGGAGTAGAGCTTTGCGCGCTTCTCAAAACCTTTGGCGTCGGCAGCTGTCCACCAGTCGTGAAGATTGCCATTGGCGTCGTACTGACGGCCCTGATCGTCGAAGCCGTGAGTCATCTCGTGACCGATGACCACTCCGATGGCACCATAGTTGAAGGCAGCGTCAGCCTTCGGATCGAAGAACGGGCGCTGCAGGATGCCTGCGGGGAAGCAGATCTCGTTGGTCGTCGGATTGTAGTAGGCGTTGACCGTCTGCGGTGTCATGAACCACTCGTCGCGGTCGACAGGCTTACCGGCCTTGTCAGCGATCATCTTGTCAACGGCAAACTCACGTGTGGCAAGCACATTGTCGTAGTAGCTCTTCGAAGGGTCGATAGTGAGCTTGGAGTAGTCAGTCCACTTGTTGGGATATCCGATCTTGACATAGAACTTATCGAGTTTCTCGTGAGCATTTTTCTTTGTGGAGTCGCTCATCCAAGTCTGTGCGTCAATGCGCTCGCCGAGGCTGATCTGCAGGTTATGCACCAGTTCCTCCATCATCTTCTTGCTGGAGGCAGGGAAGTAGCGCTCGCAATACATCTTACCGAGCGCCTCGCCCATAGCACGCTCGACCTGGTTGGTAGCACGCTTCCAAAGCGGATACTCCTCCTTGCGACCACTCATGGTCTTGCCGAAGAAGTCGAAGTTGGCCTGACGGATCTCGTCGGTGAGGTAAGAGGCAGAGCTCTGGATGACGTCCCACTCCATGAGGGCACGCAACTCGTCGGGAGTCTGCAAGGCCATCAGACTGTTGAGAGCCGTGAAGAAAGCGGGCTGTCCGACATTCATCTCCCGGATGTAGTCGAGCTTCACGCCCTCAGCCTCAGCCATCTGGCAGAGCGGAATGTTGGGATAGTTATCCTCAAACTCCTTCAGGCTCATCTTGTTGTAGTTAGCCTTGGGATCACGGAGCTCAGTATTGCTCTTGGAAGCAATAGCCAGCTCAGTCTCAGCACGGAAGACATCGGCAGCCTTGGCACTGGCCTGCGCGTCGGAGAAGCCGTAGAGCTTGAACATGCGCACGAGGTGCTTCTTGTAAGCGTCACGGATGTCGCTCGTTGCCTTGTCGTTGTTGAGATAGTAGTCCTTCTGTCCCAGTGTCAGTCCATCTTGAGAGAGGCAGAGGATGTTGCGGGTGACGTTCTTGTCATCAGCACCGAAATACGAGCCGAAGGGCACGCCATAGCCGATCTTGGCATATTTCAACTGCAAGTCGTGGAGCTGGTCGAGTGTCTTGGCAGCCTCCATCTCGTCGAGCAGCGGCTTCACGGGAGCCAGTCCCTCCTTGTTGCGGCGGTCCTGATCCATGGCGAGCTTATAGAAATCGCTGAGCTTGCGCTCGGTGGTGCCCTCCTTGAACTTCTTCTTGGTCAAAGAAGTAAGGATGCTATTGACCTGCTTGTTGACATTTTCCTGCAACATGTCAAAGCTGCCATAGCGGCTGTAGGCGGCAGGCAGCGGGTGGAGTTTCTGCCATCCACCCGTGGCATAACGATAGAAGTCATCGGCAGGACGGACACTCTTGTCGAAGTTCGTCATGTCGAGTCCCGACTGGTTCTGCGCCATCAGGCCCTGTGCGGGCGCTGCGACGAGCATCAGCATCGGGAGAATCTGTTTCATGTTCATCATTGTTTTATTTTAAAGTTAGAAATTTATAGAAGCGATAGAAGCTATAGAAACTATAGAGACCATAGAGGTCATAGCAATCATAATCCCAGCTCTTCCACCTTCTCGGAGAGTTCCATCCAGCGGTCGTTTTCCTTGTCGAGAGCCTCCTGGGTTGTGGAGTACTCGCTGACGAGCTGCATGTTGGCCGCATTCTTGGGATCCATGAGCAGCGTGTCGAGTTCCTTAAGGCGAGTCTCCATCTTGGCAATTTTTGCCTCAGACTCTTCCACGGCACGCTGCGCCTTGCGCAGCTTCTTTTGTTTTTCCTTATGCTCCTCCCAAGATTCCTTGGTGGCGGGCTGAGACGCACTCGGCTGTGCTGCCCCACCCTTTGCGGATGACGTAGCCTGCGGCATGGCGGAGACTGTAACTGCGTCTGTTGCAGTCCTTTCCTCAGCAGTAACCTTGCCGTTGAGAGCCTCATGAATGGTTTCGGCATTGTGCGCACGGAGATAGTCATAGATGCCGCCGATGTGCTCCTTGACCTGTCCGCCGCCAAACTCATAGACCTTTGACACAAGTCCGTCGAGGAAGTCACGGTCATGGCTGACGATGATGGCGGTGCCGTCGAAGGCTTTGACGGCCTCCTTGAGCACATCCTTCGACGGCATGTCGAGGTGGTTGGTCGGCTCATCAAGGATGAGCAGGTTGACCGGTTCGAGCAACAGGCGGATCATGGCCAGTCGGGAGCGCTCACCACCGGAAAGCACGCCGACCTTCTTCTCAGAGATCTCACCGCCAAACATAAAGGCGCCGAGCAGGTCATTGATCTTCAACCGCATCTCGCCCGTGGCCACACGGTCGATGGTGTCGTAGATCGTCAGACTCTCATCGAGCAACTGGGCCTGGTTCTGTGCGAAGTAGCCGATCTGCACGTTATGCGCAATCTTCAGCGTACCGGTGAAGGGTATCTGCCCCATGATACACTTGACAAGCGTGGATTTACCCTCGCCGTTCTTACCGACAAAGGCTACCTTCTCGCCACGCTTGATGGTCATGTTGACATGGGAGAAGATGGTGTGAGAGCCATAGTCCTTGCGCACGCCGTCGCAGATAACTGGATAGTCGCCACTGCGCAGACACGGCGGGAACTTAAGGTGCATGACCTTACTGTCGACATCATCGACCTCTATGGGTACGATCTTCTCGAGCTGACGGATACGCTGCTGTACCTGCACGGCCTTGGTGGCCTGATAGCGGAAGCGCTCGATAAACGCCTTGGTATCGGCAATCTCCTTTTGCTGGTTCTCATAAGCCCGCAGCTGCTGCTCGCGACGCTCTTTGCGGAGCACGACATACTGGTCATACTTCACCTTATAGTCTTCGACATGGCCACAGGTGATCTCCAGCGTACGGTTGGTGACGTTGTTGATGAAGGCGCGGTCGTGGCTGACGAGAACCACGGCACTGGAGCTCTGAGCCAGAAACTGCTCGAGCCACTGGATAGACTCGATGTCGAGGTGATTGGTAGGCTCGTCGAGGAGCAGCACGTCGGGATGCTGGAGAAGGATCTTTGCCAGCTCAATGCGCATGCGCCAACCGCCGGAGAACTCACGAGTAGACCGGTCGAAGTCACTGCGCCCGAAGCCCAGACCCGTCAGGGTACGCTCCATCTCAGCCTCATAGTTCTCTCCTCCCATCATCATATAGCGCTCATGGGTCTGGGTGAACTTGTCAACCAGGGCCATGTAGTCTTCACTCTCATAGTCGGTGCGCTCAGCCATCTCCTGCTGCATCTTGTCGAGCTGCTCCTTGATATGGATATGTCCGGCGAAAGCCTTGCGTGCTTCCTCGCGCACGGTCGTGTCATCCTGAAGTTTCATCACCTGTGGCAGATAGCCCACGGTAGAGCCGTTGGGCACCGACACCGTACCGGAAGTCGGCTTTTGCAGGCCACAGAGTATTTTCAGCATGGTGGACTTTCCGGCACCGTTCTTACCCACGAGGGCCACACGGTCGCGGTCGTTGATGACAAAGCTGACATCGTGGAACAGTGGCCGGGTACCAAACTCCACCTTGAGATTCTCTACTGAAATCATTGCAAAAATATATAAACATCACAAAAAGCAAAACAGGATAGCGGAGTCTTTCGGCATCGCTATCCTGTTTCTTATCTACAAAACTCTGATTGCTCAGGGCTTTTCTTTACTTTACCTTGTCAACGATGGCCTTGAAAGCCTCAGGATTGTTGACAGCGAGGTCAGCGAGAACCTTGCGGTTGATCTCGATGCCTGCCTTGTGGAGAGCACCCATCAACTGGCTGTAGCTCATGTCGGAGAGACGAGCGGCAGCGTTGATACGCTGAATCCACAGAGCGCGGAAGTTGCGCTTCTTGTTACGACGGTCACGATAAGCGTAGGTAAGACCCTTCTCCCAAGTGTTCTTAGCTACTGTCCAGACATTCTTGCGAGCTCCATAGTAACCCTTTGTGAGCTTCAGAATTCTTGTTCTCTTTGCTTTAGATGCAACGTGATTTACTGATCTTGGCATAATTTTGTTCTTTAAGCGTTCGACTAAAAAGGTTTACGATTAACGGAGGCAGAGCAGACCGCGAACCTGCTTGAGGTTTGCGCTGTCGACCAATGTCTGATGGTCGAGGTTTCTCTTTTGCTTCTTTGTCTTCTTAGTCAGAATGTGACTGTGGTAAGCGTGATGACGCTTGATCTTACCCGTACCGGTGAATGTGAATCTCTTCTTTGCACCGGAGTTAGTCTTTACTTTTGGCATTTTTTTGTTGTTTTAATGTTGATATGAATTGAAAGGTGGCAACGCATATACCCGGCGGTACCACTCAGTTTTTCTGTCTCTTAGTCTTTCTTGTCCCCGTCAGCAGCCTCAGCGAGCTTGCGGAGGGCGTCACCACCCTTGGCATTGGCCAGAAGTCCGTTTTTCTCAGCATTCTCAGCAGCTTGTGCCTTAGCCTCTTCTTTGGCCTTGGCCTCAGCAGCAAGACGGTCACGCTTCTGCTGGCTCTGCTTGGCGACGCCTGCCTTCTTCGGAGCGAGGAACAAGAACATCTTCTTGCCTTCGAGCTTGGGCAACTGCTCTACCTTGGCATACTCCTCCAAGTCATTGGCAAAGCGCAGCAACAGCACCTCACCCTGCTCCTTGAAAAGGATAGAACGGCCGCGGAAGAACACGTATGCGCGCACCTTGTTGCCCTCTTCGAGGAATTCCTTCGCGTGCTTGAGCTTGAACTGATAGTCGTGGTCATCGGTCTGAGGTCCGAAACGAATCTCCTTCACCTCCACACGCACCTGCTTTTGCTTCATCTCTTTGGCACGCTTCTTCTGCTGATAGAGGAACTTGCTATAGTCGATGAGACGACAAACGGGCGGCTGAGCGTTGGGCGAGATCTCCACGAGGTCTACCCCTTGTTGATGAGCCAAGTCAAGTGCCTGACGTGTAGGCATTACTTGTGAGCCGTCGTCACTTACGACTCGTACTTCCCGTACATGAATCTGACCGTTGACGCGGTACTGATTCCTCTGATTGTCTTTCTTCATCCAGCTATATTAAAGTCATTTTTATTTTGGTTTTAGAGTATAACATACCCATACAGCGTGCAAAATTACTAAAAGTTTTCCGTTCCACCAAACTTTTCCTTATAAAAAGACGATTTACCTGGCCAGCAAGTGCATGGAACACAGATGGTCTACCACCTTGCGGTCGGCGGGCAGCCACCACTTCTATATGTTCCATGTCTTATATATAATAGGTATAACCCGATGCAAAGTTACAAAGAATATCCGGCATTACGATTCCCCTACCCTATGATTTTTGTCGGCATCGCTGTTTTGAACAGAAAACCTTTTGACAAAAGACCTTTCTCCTGAACTTTCATTCTATAGAAAGGAACAGGGACTTTCTGAGAAAAAAGTGCGTTGAAAACAAGCAGAAGTTGAGCTTTGATCGTCAAACTACCGAGTTGATGCTATCAGAAAGGCTTTCTGACACGATGAAATCACCGAGATGACCACATCAAACTACCGAGATGACAGGGTTAAAAAGGTACTTTGACAAGCAGAAATAAGCACTTTTGAAATGGCGAGCAAGCGTACAAACACGTAAAAACCTAATACACATACAGTTATGAAAAATCGCTCAGAATTCAAAAAATCACGGCAAAAGATGGCTTCGCCGAAAAGAATCGCAAAATAAGGCCCGTTTTTTGTCAGTTTATTCAACAAAGGAAGATATGGGAAGAGAATCTTAGGGTGTCCTTCGATTGATGTACGGGAAAAATCTGTGTTTAACCACAGATTTTTCCTACAGAGACAAACAAAGACTCATTCTGCACCCTATTATTCATGGAGATGAGTGCTGATTCGTGGAAGAACAATACCACGAATTGAAACGAATGGTGACAGCGTAGGGGCGGCCCCCCCGTGGCCGTCCTAACTACCGGATGGCTACATAATACTGCTGATGATCGATTACAAACAAGAGGATTAGGGTGGCCACGGAGGGACCGTCCCTACATCAAATTAAGATTCGAGGAAGCCGTCATTTGTCTTTCGAGCTCTTCTCCAGTTTGATGAGCAACAGTCCGATACCCGTCCAGATCAACTCACGCACACGAACGATCAGCGCCACAAAGATGCCGGCACTGGCAGTGAGGCCTAAGCTGGTAGTGGACATGAGGAAACCACCCTCGCGACCGCCCAACTGCAAAGGAATGAAGAAGAGCAAGTTGGCAAAAAGCGAAGTGAAAGCCAGGATGAGCACACAGTAGATGAAGTTGACGTGAGGCATGAGCACGAGGAGAATAAAGAAAATCTCCAAAGCTGAACAGATGCGGCACGAGAGTTCCAAGAGTACGGCACCGATGAAGTTGCGCGGTTGCTGCTTGTGCAAGGCTGCGATCTGCCGGTCAATGGTGTTGAGTTGCTCACGATGACGCTCAACAAACGGCGAAGCCCAGCGCTTGATCATGGGCAGATGACTGAGGAAGTTCATCACGCGGTTGGCCAAACCCTTCTGATAGCCCACCATGAAGAACCAGACGCCCAAGATGCAGAAGCAGATGATGGCCAGTACGAGCACCGTATAGAAAATGGAAAAGGGATGAACAAAGAGAAAGACGATGGCCGAAAGCAACCAAAACCAAAAGTGGCTGAAGATGTGGGTCATGGCATAGAGGATCACCGACGACGAGGCGCGCTCGGTACCTATCTTAGGGGCCAGCTCCATGATGCGGTAGGGCTCGCCGCCCATCAGTCCGCCTGGCGTGGCATAGTTGAGGGCAAAACCCGACACCGTGATCTTATAGAGCCACAGAAAGGGGATGCGCTTCACTGGCTTGCCGTCGACCGACGGCTGGTTGCACACCCCCCTGATGATCAGATACCACGCAGAGGTGTTGAACACATAGAGAAACATCCACAGCGCTACGACGGCGAAAAACCAATAGCCCGCATGTTTCAGTCCCACCCATACCTGAGCAAAGTCAAGCTGGGTGACCATGATGATCAGTACGATGAGTCCAAAAATGAAGAAGCCGTTCTGGTATTTCTTTTTCATGCTGTCGAGAGATGTAGTATGCTAATTGTATGTTATTGTTCCTTGTCGTTGCTTTCCTGAGCCTTGGCGGCAGGAGCGGGACGGTTGCCGAGTCGCTCCTTGATGGCATTCTCATGCTTCTTGGGAATGGAGAAGCGCACCTTCTCACTGTCATCCTTCTTCTCGTGATAGAGCTTAGGCAGCGGGTTGGCCAGCGGCTCGTCGTAGGCACGGCGGTTGCGGAAACCGTCGATAGCGGCGTAGATGGCGTGACGCAGCGGTGTGGGATCGGCAATGCCCTGTCCTGCAATGTCGTAGCAAGGAGAGAGGTCGGGAGCCGTAGCCACCAAAGGCAGCCCACTGAGATAGCAGACATTGTTGTCGGGATGGAGCGTCTTGAACGGTGCCAGTCCCTGATCGTGGTACATAGAGAGAATAGCGTCAAAATGATAGTATTCACCCTGCTGGAAGAAGTGATCAGCCTGAAAGGGTCCGAAGACGTTGACACCGGCATCAGCCAACTTTTGAATAGCCGGCACGATAGCCTCGGTCTCCTCCTTGCCCTCAGCCTTACCGTCAACATCCGGGTTGAGGGCAAGCACGGCGATGCGGGGATTGGAGACACGCATGTCGCGGCGCAGCGTGGTGAAGAGGATCGCCACTTGCTCGATGATGTCGTGAGAAGTGATGGCAACAGGGACATCCCTAAGGCTGATTTCGTCAGTCATCAGTGCCAAGCGCATGTCTTCGTTGATGAGCAGACTCTGCGCCTTCTTACCTTCGCCGATGCACTGCTCGATATATTTCGCGCGGCGCGGGAAGTCGAAACCGCCCACATGAGCCACACCCTCGTCGGCCGGGGCACAGACAAGCACGTCGAAGAGTCCGTCTTTGTAGTCGGTGATGGCGCGGTCGAAGGCCTTCACTGCAGCTAACGTGGCATCGGGAGAAGGAATACCCATCTCCACCTTGATCTCCTCGTCGACAGCCGGAATGATGTTGAGCTTACCCTCCTGGGCAGTGTTGGCGTCGGTGATGATGGTGAAGTTGTCTTTAATGCCCAGTGCCTTGCTATGATAAGCAGCCACTTTGGGGGAGCCATATATAATAGGAGTGCAGAGTTCAAACATCTCTGGCTCTTCAAATGTTTTGAAGATGAGCTCGTAGCCAATGCCGTTGGTGCTGCCGTGGGTGATGGCCACACGTATTTTGTTGTTGTTCATGGTTGTTTGGTCTTATATATTAGTCTTGAATATTTTAATGTTTGAAATCATCGGTTCTTACCCTTAGCCTGCCTCATGGTATAGAGCACCGTTTCGAGACGGCGGGCCGCATTGCGCTTGGCTTTACCCGGAGCGAACACAAAACCCTCGACGACGATATGACGGCAAACCAAGTTGCCTTTCCGCTCGGGCTGCTGCAACGGGTACGTACGGCTGACAAACGGACCGCCCATGGCATCGCCCGTCATCATCCACAAGCCACGGTAGAAACCGCAGCCATCGGTCAATACGCTTTCGGGCACCGTAGCCATGTGCATGCTGTCGGTCTCGCCGAGGATGTTGCGGCCAAGCATATAGTCACGGGCTCCGATGAAGCAACGGGCTTCGCTGTCGCCACAATCAGCAGTCTTACCGCCGGAAGCCCTGACAGGACTCCAATCACGATAGACTACGATGTTTTGCATCATGGTGGCAGAGTTGTTGCTCAGCCAAAGGAAGTCCTTGCCTCGCTTGCTGGCAATCATGTCAGCAGGTATCCACAACTCTATGCCGAACATCTTCCGGGCAAGTTTCTCGGCTTTGACGTTTCGCTCATGGCGCAGCATGCTAAGTTGCTTCCTTGCTTCTGAGCGGTTGAGGAGAAAGCGCAGCCGTCGTCCGATGCTGTCGATGCTATTGTGAAGCGCCGATGCCGACGGTGCTCCGATATGCACCACCGTTTGAGGCTGTGCCCAAACATTGCGCTCACTGCGGATGGAGGGACAGGTATAAGCCTCAGCATTGATGTCGACAATCACGATGTTGCGCGTGTAGCGAAGCGTGTTGCCGAAAGCCTTGGCGCTGACCTCCGATACGTCGAAACTCGGTTCGGGTTGTGGCAAGCCCTCCGCGTCGGCAGAGAGTGCGCTGCGCATCATGCCCGCTGTGTCACCCACCAACAGTACCTCGTAGAGCTGTCCGCCGGAACGGGGCAGCAAGCCACCGTTGCGACAACTCACAAGAGCTGACAGCAGTAAGAGCAACAGAGCACTTCTGAGGCTCATGGTGCTATGGGTAATACACTTCACGGAACGGTGCGGTTTCTTTTATGATTCAGCTTTCTTCTTAGCAGTGCTGAGCAGTCCGCAGGCGGCAAAGATGTCTTGCCCACGGCTGGCGCGGATCGTCGTGTAGATGCCGTGCTGTGTGAGATAGTCGCGAAAACTCTCCATCTTCTCCTCGCTGGCTCCATGCAAGGGCACGTGAGGAATCTGATGGAAGCGGATGAGGTTGACACGGCACTCAAGGCCATGGAGCAGACGCACGATAGCCTGGGCATGAGCCTGAGAGTCATTGAGTCCGCCGAAAACGATATACTCAAACGAGAGACGGCGCTGATGAGAGAAGTCGTAGTTACGAAGCAGTTCCACGATGTCCTCAATGGCCATACCCCGCTCTGCCGGCATCAGCTCCTGACGCTGCTCATGGAGTGGCGAGTGAAGGCTGATGGCCGCATGGCACTGGCTCTCTTCGAGGAAGCGCTTGAGCTTGCCCTTAAGTCCCACACTGCTCACGGTGATGCGCTTGGGACTCCAGGCGTAACCATAGGAAGCGGTAAGGATTTCGGTGGCGCGCAGCACGTTGTCAAGGTTGTCCATCGGCTCGCCCTGTCCCATGAACACGATATTCGTGAGCTTGTCGCGCTCGGGCAGACTGTAGATCTGATTGAGAATGTCCGTAGCAGTGAGGTAGCCCTCAAAGCCCTGCTTGCCGGTTTGGCAGAAAAGACAGTTCATCTTGCAGCCTACCTCACACGAGACGCAGAGCGTGGCACGGTCGTTCTCGGGGATGTACACCGTCTCGACAAACTTGGTGCCTGCCGGTACTGAGTCTGCGCCGGCGGTGGTCGCTACGGGGAAGAGATATTTGATGGTTCCGTCCTTGGAGTGCTGGGCATCAATGGGCTTGGCACAACCAATCTGATAGAGCTCGTTGAGCTTCTCGCGGTTGGCCTTGGAGATGTTTGTCATCTCGTCGATGGAACTCACGTGCTGGGTGTAGATCCATTTTGCCATCTGCCCTCCGGTGAAAGAAGGCATGCCGAGCGACACGGCCACTTGCTTGAGCTCTGGCAGTGTCATGCCAAGGAGATTTTTCTTATTCATGGTACTATTCATAGTGCAAAGATACAAACTTTTTGAGTAAAGTAGGGATTTTGTGCCATAAAATAGCTATCTTTGCATCATCAACACCTTATTATATAGGATTATGTCTATGGAATCATCGAGTTGGAAATATCATTGTGAACCGCAAGTGAAGGTGGGAATCGTCAGTGGTGTGACCATTCATTTTACGTTGAATGGCCCCTGCACGGTCTTGGGACGAAAGGCAGTAGGCACCCAGACGGTGGAGATGACACCCCGCGGCATCGTGTGGAACAACGAGGTATATCCCGAGCTGGTCTTCTCGCCTTTGGCAGATGGCGCGTCATTCTCGCTGAGCGATGTGACCATAGGCGTGAATTTTCACTGGGAGCGCAAAGAGACACAGACTTTCTCGGGTACACTGCATCTCATTCAGAACGGTGACAAGGTATGTGCTGTCAATGAGCTGCCGGTGGAGAAATACCTGGAGAGTGTGATCTCCAGTGAGATGAGTGCTACGTCGAGTCTGGAACTGCTCAAGGCGCATGCGGTTATCTCGCGGTCATGGCTGCTGGCTCAGATGGAAAAACGAAAAGGGGAGCAGCCGACAGACGAGGTGAAAGCACAAGAAAAATCAGCAGCTGCCGAGATGGTGGAAGACGAGGATCGTATCGTGAAATGGTATGACCGTGAAGACCACACGCTGTTTGACGTCTGTGCCGATGACCATTGTCAGCGCTACCAGGGCATCACCAAGGAAACCAGTCCGCACGTGGCGGAAGCCATCAGACTGACACGAGGTGAGATTCTGACTTCCGACGGTGAGATCTGTGACGCGCGCTTCTCGAAGTGTTGTGGCAGCGTGACGGAGGAATTTCAATATTGCTGGGAAAACAGCCCGAAGACTTACCTGAAAGCGGTGACTGACACTGCTGAGATGGTTAAGAGTCAGGAAGATAAAAGCAATAACAATAACAATAACAATAACAATAGCAGCGACACGCTGGTTCCCGACTTGACGGTAGAGGCTGCGGCAGAGCGGTGGATACGCTCCACACCACCGGCATTCTGCAATACGAAAGACAGAGAAGTGCTGTCGCAAGTGCTCAACGACTATGATCAGGAGACCACGGATTTCTATCGCTGGACAGTAGAATATACGCAAGAGGAATTGGCTGAGCTGACTCAGAGAAAGACATCACGCAAGTTGGGACGCATCCGCGATCTCGTGCCTTTGCAGCGGGGAAAGAGCGGCAGAATCTGTCTGCTGAAGATCATCGGTGAGAACCATGACCTGATCATTGGCAAAGAGTTGGAGATACGCCGGACACTCAGCAACAGCCATCTCTATAGTTCAGCCTTTGTGGTGGACAAAGTGGGTGAGGATGCCGACGGATTTCCAAAGAGCTTCACCCTCCACGGAGCAGGATGGGGACACGGCGTGGGACTCTGTCAGATTGGTGCCGCGATGATGGGCGCCAAAGGCTATGACTATGACAGAATCTTAGCGCACTATTATCCCGGTGCCAGTCTCACGAAGCTATACGTTTAAAACCAGTTACGACCATTTACGACTATGCTCAATAAAACGAAAAAGAGAACACGAGCAACTTTTCAAGAACAAGAACACAGGTCGCCTTGGCTATGGGTGCCGTCGCTGTCGTTTGCCGACGGATTGCCTTTGGTGACAATTATGACCCTATCGGTGATCCTCTATAAACAGCTGGGACTGAGCAATGCCGAGATCACCTTCTATACCTCGTGGCTCTATCTGCCTTGGATATTGAAACCGGTATGGAGTCCGCTCATCAATGTGGTGAAGACCAAACGCTGGTGGATCGTGCTGACGGAAGTACTCCTGGGCGCTGCCTTCGGCGGAGTAGCCTTCACGATACCTACCTCGTTTTGGCTGCAAGGCTCGCTGTTTTTCTTCTGGGTGATCGCCTTTGCGGGTGCCAGCCACTGCATCTCTGCCGACGGCTTCTATATGCTTGGACTCAACACCCATCAGCAGGCTACGTTCATGGGTATCCGCTCGCTGTTTGACCGTCTGGCCACGATCTTCGCACAAGGCGTACTCGTGATGATAGCGGGCAATCTGCAGGTGGTCTTCCGCAATAGCATCTCTTACTCGTGGAGTCTGACATTCTTTGGCGTCACGGGACTGTTTCTGCTGTTGTGGCTTTGGCATAACTGTGTATTGCCGCGCCCCAAAGAGGATGCCAAGCGCCCGTTTGTCAACTTCAAAACCATCGGTGAAGAGTTTACGCATACCTTCCGCACATTCTTTGCCAAGGAACAGATATGGGTGGCTCTGATGTTCATCATCTTCTTCCGCATGCCGGAGGGACTGATGGAAAAGGTGTCTGCGCTCTTCCTCATCGACTCGGGACACAACGGAGGACTGGGACTCTCGCCTCAGGAATATGGACTCGTACAAGGTACCGTGGGCATCATCGGCGTTTCGTTGGGAGGCATCTTAGGAGGCATCCTCGCAGGTAAAGACGGACTGAAGAGATGGATATGGCCGATGGCCCTGGCTTTCTTCCTGCCGCAGATGGTCTACCTGCTGCTGAGTTACACGCTCTCTTCCAGTCTGTGGATGGTCAGCCTTTGTGTGTTTGTGGAGCAATTCGGCTATGGCTTCGGACTGACTGCCTACACACTATACCTTATATATTATAGTCGTGGCGAATACAAGACCAGCCACTATGCACTGGGGTCCGCTATCATGTCGCTCTCGATGATGCTGCCGGGATTGGTATCCGGTGCACTGCAAGACATGATGGGCTACCGCCATTTCTTCACGCTCTCATTGGTTTTCAGTCTCCTCACCCTCTTGGTAGTAGGCCGATTGAAAATCGACAAAGAGTTTGGAAAAGCTGAGCAGGAACAAGGACAAGGACAAGAAAAGGAACAAGAGAAAGAGCTGGAAGCATAAGGCTGCTGAGCCATACCCACTTGGCTCACGACAGACAAAACAGAGGCTTCGAACAATGCGGTCTCCATTTTTAGCGGACACCAATAAAACCAAAACAAAGATGCCGCAACCTCGCAGTATATACTTGCGGAGTTGCGGCATTATCATGTTCACTTCATGGCTATTCCATGTCCATTATCATATCTGATTATCATGCCTATTTCACGACACCGATAATCTCTTTCACGCTCTTGCATCCGTGGCGCTCCAACCACTGAGCCATGCCAGTCTTGACTTTCACGGTGACGGCGGGATCAATGACGTTAGCCGTACCAATCTCAATGGCTGTAGCTCCTGCCATCATAAACTCGATAGCATCTTCTGCTGTCATGATGCCACCCAAGCCTATCACCGGTATCTTCACGGCTTTTGTCACATCATGCACCATTCTCACGGCGACAGGCTTGACAGCCGGACCACTGAGTCCACCGGTACCAATGCTCAACTTGGGACAGCGGTGCTCGATGTCGATGGCCATACCCATCAGTGTGTTGATGAGCGACACGCTGTCTGCACCCTCAGCCTCACAAGCACGGGCGATGTCGGCAATGAAAGTGACATTGGGCGAGAGCTTCACGATGAGTGTCTTGTGATATACTTTACGCACTGCCTTTACCACACTGGCAGCCCCCTCGCAGGTGACACCAAAGGCCATGCCGCCATCCTTCACATTGGGGCAAGAGATATTCAGCTCAATAGCCGGAATACGATCCAACTCGTCGATACGCGCTGCGCACTCGGCATAGCGCTCGGGCGAGGAACCGCTCACGTTGACGATGAAATGAGTAGGGATATCCTTTATCTCAGGATAGATATGCTCACAGAAATAGTCCACACCTTTGTTCTGCAATCCCACGCAGTTGAGCATACCACTGGCAGTTTCTGCCATACGCGGATAGTCGTTGCCCTCGCGCCATTCCAATGTAGTGCCCTTGACAATGATACCGCCGATTTCCTCCAAAGGCACCAAATCGGCAAACTCCACACCATAGCCAAACGTACCGCTGGCTGTCATGACAGGATTGGATAATTCGAGCTGATGAATATTGACTCTTAAATCTACCATAACAACTTCTTAATATTAAACACAGGTCCTTCTTTACATACACACAGATTGCCGTCAACAGTCTTCTCCACACAGCACAGACATGCACCCAGTCCGCAGGCCATCATATTCTCCAACGATACCTCGCAAGGAATATTCTTCTCCTTGGCGAATCTCGTCACTGCCTTCATCATCGGAGTAGGACCACACGTCTGGATGAAATCGAAATGCTCATTCTGTAAAACAGAGTGGTTGGTGACAAAGCCTTTCTCACCAGCAGAAGCATCTTCTGTGGTGACATATACCTTACCAAAATTCTTAAACAAATCCAACTCTAATAAATCTTTAGCAGAGCGGGCACCAAGCAGGAATACAGGCTCTCCACCCTGACGCTTGATCTCTGCGCCCTGATAGAGAACTGGAGCCACGCCGACACCGCCACCTACTAAAAGCACGCGCAGACGATGGCTGTCATCCGGCTTTTCGCAGGAAGAGGAGGCAGCACTGCAAATCGTAGACTTGATAGCCGCGAGATCACTGAAACCACTGCCTAAGGGGAAGAGGCAGTTGAGTGTGTCGCCGGCCTTGAGTTTAGCCATGTGCTTCGTGCCTTCACCAACAGCGGCCACCAGCAGCCACAACTCATTGCGGGAGACATCTATGAAGTTGATCGAGATAGGGCGGCGGAGAAAGGTGGTGGGACTGTCCTCAACGTGGATGTTGACAAACTGTCCCGGCATCATCTCCGGAAGAGGTTGCTTGGAAGTGAGCTTGAGCAGAACATGATGATCACTGATATGTTCGTTCGATGCCACTGTCAAGTCCATACAATATTTCTTCATATAAATGGATTTAAAGGGTCTTTCTTCTTAGCAAGGGCATCACCGCAGCAATACCGTCGGGCTTACTCAATTCTGCATTCGGGCTTACACCTTATTATATTTAGAAGATAATATATAAAGGGGAGCGCCCGCCGTTTTCCTATCGGGCTCACCCTCTGCTATAATTCGACTACAAACTTACACAAAAAAAACAAGAAATCGGCATTTCTATCCCTACAATATTTCATCCGATGGCAAGAATTGCTCTTCCGCAGCCTCAATCACAACCAGTTCTGAAGATAAAAACACCTTGCAGCACATAAAAGAAGATTCCCCATGAAGCAAAACTCCATCACTTCATGAGGAATTAAACCAGCCTTATCTCGGAAGAGCCTCGATACGGCAAAAGACAGACATTATTTCTTTGGTGCAAACGACTCCCACGTCTGATCGTCATAGAAGATTCTTATTTCCGTGATCTTTCGCTGTGGCTTATCAACATATTTCACAATAACCTTTTCAGCCTGAGACGTAGCAGAGCGAGCAGATTGGCTGCCTTTTCCATTTTCCTGCCCAAAGAGCGAAGGCTGCTGTGAGCCTGGAGCGGCACCGACTGAGGCTGGGTTCTCGACACTATGCCCATCGTCTGACAGTGATGCTCCGGTTGCTATAGTATCATCAGCAGAAGCGTCACCGTCAGCAGAATCAGACTGCTGAGCATTGTCTCCGGCAGTGGGGGAGTTGCTCACATACATCGGACCCGTGCCAAACATCAGCCAGTTGATGGAGATTTTGGGGAAGTGCTGATGGATATTCTCCACGATCTGCAAGGTTGGGCGTGTTCGACCATTGAAGATACCACTGAGAGTGCCTTCAGAGATGCCCGTAAACTGCGCGAAAATTTTTTGCGTCATGTGCTGATTTTCCATCAGCTTCTTAATTCTGTCTTTCATATCAGGTGCCATAGAGATGAAAAGGGGCTAAAAAGCCGTCTTCACTTAAGTATTTGCAAAGTTAAATCAAAAAATCGATATTTGCAAATATAAAGAGGAGAATTTTAATCCTAAAACGATATTCGATAAATCAAATAATATAGATTTTAGAATTTGGATATGATAATCGATATATTAAGATTTACAAATTCAAATATTACCTTCAAAAGACCTATGAAGCTTTAAATCAACAATTCAAGTCAACTATTTGGCTTTGAAAAGGCTATATCTGCATATTATAATATAGAAAAGGGCCAAAAAGGGTGATTTTGCAGGTTAGAAGCTCTATATTCATGTATATGACTTCTCAAATATTTGATTTTATTATTGATAATCAAAGACTTATCATTAAATAGTATATCTGTATACTTTTGCGTTTAAGTTTTAAAATTCATGCTTGTAAATTTGAATAGTTAAACAAAATATGTATTTAATAATCCAAACAGTTTAACAACTCGGTTTTATAAATCATATTATTATCAAGTTCCTCAAATTCAAAGTTTGAAATTCAACAATCTAAAACCAAAACAAACGTTAATCTTGAATCTCGATGTGCTTAGGATGCCGTTTTTCGTCATTTTGGCGAAAATTCGGGCAAGGATAGGAGTTGGTTCAGATTATTAAAATCTCAGCAAAAAATTTTAGCCTAACTTCGCTCATTTTGAGGAAGTTAGGCTAAGAAATAGGTGTTTTCTCAACTTTCAATCTAGAGAAAAACAGGCGCTATTTTGCGTTTTTCGGTGCTTTTTAGTGCAAAATGAAGAAGACAAGCTCCCTCATCAGCTCCTCGGGAGGCGTATTTGGGTTGTCCAAACCCTTAATTTTGGCGTCTGTTTCTCCTAGTTTATCCAAAATCTGTAGCGTCTTTCTTCCCGAGTAGTTTTTCATACCTGTGAGATAGTCTTTCACGCCCCATGGACTTCTCATGCCCAGATATTCCGCCAGAGCATATTGGTCGTTGCGGTTGGGAGCATAATACGCCAGCATCAGATTCTGGAAGAAATTGAAGAGCAACGGCACGAGGCTGTAAGCGGAGCCCGCTTTAGGATTACTGTTGAAGTAACTGATGATTTGATTTGCTTTGTAAACATTTTTATTAACGATGGCATCTCTCAGCTCAAAGGCGTTGAAATCTTTGCTCACCCCCACATTGCGCTCCACGATGTCAGGCGTGATACGTCTGTCGTTTTCCGGCAGTGAGATGAGCAGCTTGTCGAGTTCGGAAGTGAGTCGGCTGATGTCAGCTCCGATATGGTCAGCCATCATCGCGGCACTTTTCTCATCGATGGATGCTTTTTGCCTACTGACATAATCGTTGATGTATTTTGGCAGCTGCCACTCCTTGAGTTTCTTGCTTTCAAAAATGATACCCATCTTATCGACAGCTGCTGCAAATTTCAGTCTTCTGTTCACCGTACCATTTTTATAGCAGAAAACGAGAATTGTTTTCGGTTGCGGATGGAGCACATATTTCTCAAGTTTATCAAACGACTTGAGTCCCTGCGCCTCCTTGACGATGATCACTTTTCTTGGAGCCGTCATCGGATACTGCATCGCCAAGTCAGCGATCTGCGCCGCGTTGACATCAGCGCCGAAGACCACGGTAAGGTCGAAGGCCTGTTGCTCGGGTGTGAGGATTTGGTTTTGGAAGAAGTTGCTGAGCTTGTCGATATAGTAGGGCTCATCACCCATGAGCAAATACACGGGTGCAAACTCTCCTTTTTTGAGTTGTCGCATCAGAGCGTCGAATGAAACTGAAGCTTTCTTTTCTGGCATGTTTCTGTTTCTGTTATCTGTTATTCTCGCGATAAATGACTATCTTTGCACAGTGGAAAACGCAGGAGTCACCCTGCTACGGCTCCACCAAGAATAATCACTTGCAAAGATAACAAAATGATTTCAATCAACCTACCCCATAGCGATATAAAAATAGGAGGGACCCGCGAAAAACCGATGGTCCTGGACATCCTGCGTCACCGCTATGTGGCATTGACACCTGAGGAGTGGGTACGTCAGAATTTCGTACATTATCTGATTTCCGAGCTTCACTATCCTTCGGGGCTGTTGGCCAACGAGGTGTCGCTTCCGGTAGGCACGAAACGGCTGCGGGCAGACAGCGTGCTCTATGACCGCGACATGCATCCGAGAATGATCATCGAGTATAAGGCGCCGTCAGTGAAAATCACGCCAAAGGTATTGGAGCAGGTTACTACCTACAATCTCTTGCTGCATGTCGACTATCTGGTGATGAGCAATGGTCTGACGCACTATTGCTGCAAGATGGATTATGAGAGTAAAAAGTATGTATTCCTCTCAGAGATCCCCGTCTACGAAAATCTTTGAATCGGGATTCCATGATATGGATTACTCAAACTCTGCCCGAATTACGCAGTTACGAGTAACAAAAAACCTCATGGTTGTTGACCATGAGGTTTTCTAAAGGTTACACGGCAGCGTAGCCCTTTGTGGAGTTATCACGCATGATGTCGCGGATATTCAACTCCTTGTATTCACCGCCTTGATGTGCTGTGGGATCCGGATGATGAGGTTTGTCTTCCTCATAGCTGAAGTTCTTGTAGTTCAGTTCAGCGCATCCCCACACGATGAGCGCAGCCACGATGAACACGACCAATGCTATTGCTATATTCATAGAGCGTATTGAATTATGATTTGATACGAGTTGTAATTCTGTTGCAAAGGTAGCAAATTTAGCTGTAAAACATTTATTTTCAGAGCAGTTTTTTTCAAGCAGCTTACAAAAGAGCAGCTCTTCAAAGAGTTTCTTTCAGCTATCATCTTACAAAGAGTTCTTTCCGTGAGCAGCTTCAGCAGGTCTCTTATCGCTTTCTCCTCACTTCTCTCTGCGCCACAGTTTCCAGAGGGTTGTCAGGCCAGTAGTGCTTGGGGTATCGGCGCCGCAGCTCCTTTCTCACCTCGAAGTAAGTATCCTGCCAAAAGCTCTGCAAGTCAGCAGTAAGCTGTACTGGCTTGAAGCCAGGACTGAGCAGTTCCATCAGCACGGGTATCTTACCATCGTTGACACGCGGCGTGGCGGTGAGTCCGAAGCATTCCTGAAGCCGGACGCTGAGTACGGGTGCCTCCGAACCTTTGCGGTATCTGAGCTGTACCTTGCTGCCCGAGGGTACCACGATATATGTCGGTGCCAGCCTGTCCACCTCCTGCTGCTGTTCATAGGAGAGCATGTTCCACAGAACACTCTCCATATCCATTTTCCTCATCTCGCTGACCGTGGTGATCACCTTCCCGTCTTTTTCAAGATAGAAGGGCAGCCATCCCTCCGGTTGTTTAAGCACAGCGTCAGCAGAGACATCGGGAAGTCCAAGTTCGGGATACCACTGTGCCACGAGGGCTATGCGCTCTTGCAGTGCAGCCGTCTTATCGGTCCAGCTGAACATGCTCCTACCCTCCTTCTTCGCAGCCTCGCAGATGATACGTCCCAGCTGCTCCTTCGGCACATTGTCCAGCGGCTTCGTCTTGACCACCAGCGTACCTATTCTCATCTCTTTCTGGACAACCACCCCACCCTGATGCGCTATCCACGTGATGTTGTCCCACCATGTGGCATAGTCTTCGAGGCTTTGACTGCTGACCGGTGCGGAGAGGAAAGCCCTTCCCCTACCCCCGCTTCCGGCGTGCAGCGTAGCGATGACCAGCCACTGAAAGCTGGTAAGCGGATCCGCCGCGTCGAGCATCACCTCTTCGCCATTGGCCATCCGGTAGTTGCCATTATGGTCCAGAGCCTTTGCGATTCTCTCGGGATAGGCGGCAGCGACAAGTGCACCTATATCCTCCCTTGCCACATAAGCGTTGCTGGCATGTATGCCCACCATTCTGTCATACTCTGCTGCTATGTTTCCGATGCGCTTCCATCTTCCCAGCGCATTTCTCCGTCTTGCATCCTGCAGAGCCGTCACGCGCAGCAACAGGTCTGTATAAGCGTTATTGTCCTGCGCCATCACGTCTTTCTCCTCCAGGATAGCGGCGATATCACATGCCAGCGACTTCTCCTGTGCGTTTCGTGCCTGGAGTATCATTCGGGCAATTCTCGGGTGACATGGCATGGCGGCCATTTCTCGTCCCAATGGGGTGATCTGTCCCTCCATGCTGATGGCATGGAGTTCCCTCAGCTCTTTGACAGCTCTTGCCACGTTGCCATTTGGTGGTGGCGTAAGCCAAGGCAAACGCTCTACATCTGTCTCACCGAAAGCCGCCACATCCAGCACCATCGTCACGAGATCGGCATCCATGATCTCAGGCTGCCGCTGCTCCTCCATGCGC
The DNA here is from genome assembly GCA_900540375.1 of uncultured Prevotella sp. Classification (GTDB taxonomy): domain Bacteria; phylum Bacteroidota; class Bacteroidia; order Bacteroidales; family Bacteroidaceae; genus Prevotella. The sequence goes on along the minus strand of UQFS01000002.1, from coordinate 7,620 downwards.
TGTTGGGTGACATTGGTCCACAGCCGGAAGCAGATACCCGCGGCCAAACGCCCCGCTCTTCCCGCTCTTTGTCGTGCCATGTCCATGCTGACGCGCACAGTCTCGAGATGGCTCAGGTCGTTGGTGGGATCAAAGACGAGTTTTCTGTAGTAGCCGCTGTCCACCACGATTCTGATACCCTCTATTGTCAGCGATGTCTCAGCAATAGGCGTGGCCAACACCACCTTTCTCTCTCCCTGTGCAGAGGGACTGATCGCCTCGTATTGCTCTTGTGGCGGCAGATTGCCGTAGAGCTGGCACACATGGGTAGAGCCCAGACTATTGCCCAGCAATTCCGCACATTTGGCGATATCAGCCTGCCCGGGGAGGAAAGCCAATATATCGCCTTCCATCTCGCGGTGTACTCTGCTGACAGTGGCGGCAACAGCCTCTGCTATTTCACTCGGAAGAATATCGTCTTTCGAGAGCACAGTCTCCACGGGATACATCCTCCCCTGACAGGAGACTTCGCGGGCGCCAAGGGCCTGACAAATAGCTGTGGCGTCGATGGTAGCCGACATCACGACGATGTCCAAGTCAGATCTGAGGATACTCCTCGCCTCTTGTGTCAGACAGAAAGCCAAATCCGACTGCAAGCTGCGCTCATGAAACTCGTCGAAGATGACGCAGCTCACGCCTTCGAGCGTAGGGTCTTCGACCAGGCGGCGCGTGAGGATTCCCTCTGTGACCACCTCTATCCTTGTCTTCAACGAAATCTTCTTCTCGAAGCGTATCTGATAGCCTACCGTCTGCCCCACTTCCTCGCCGAGCATCTGTGCCATGCGCAGGGCTACCTGCCTGGCAGCCAAGCGGCGGGGCTCAAGCATGACGATTCTGCCCTGTGCACCACGGCTGAGCATCGTCAGCGGCAGCAACGTGGACTTACCGGCACCCGGTGGAGCTACGACCACGGCGGCATGGCGCTGCAAGAGCTCTGTATTGAGCTTTTCAGCTATAGTGGCTGCTGGCAATTGGTGGTATTTCTCGATGATATTCATGATTGGCATCGTCTTTGACTCCTTATTATATATAGCTGATTTTACTCCTTATTATATATAGAACTACAAAGTTACTACTTTTACGTGTAAAAAACACCACTGTCGACAATTATTGATTTTAGGGATAAAAATACCCAAATTATTACGCCAATCAAAAAATAAGTAGTACTTTTGCGGTGATTTAAACAAAACTAATTTGTATCATGGTTAAAATCACATTCCCTGACGGTTCTGTGCGTGAGTACGAGCAGGGCGTCACTGGACTTCAAATCGCAGAGAGCATCTCACCGGCTCTCGCCCGCGACGTTGTATCTTGCGGGATTAATGGTGAGACAACCGAGTTGAACCGTCCCATCAATGAGGACGCAACCATCGCACTTTACAAGTTCGACGACGAAGAGGGCAAGCACACCTTCTGGCACACTTCCGCCCACCTGCTCGCCGAGGCGCTCCAAGAGCTCTACCCCGGCATCCAGTTCGGCTTCGGACCTGCCATCGAGAATGGCTTCTTCTACGATGTCATGCCGCCTGAGGGCAAGATGATCTCCGAAAACGACTTCTCCAAGATCGAGGAGAAGATGAAGGAGCTCGCCAAGAAAAACGAGCCCGTCGTGCGTCGTGAGGTCTCCAAAGCCGACGCCATCAAGGAGTTTGAGGCTGACGGACAGAAATACAAGGTGGAGCACATTCAGCAGGATCTCGCTGACGGCACCATCACCACATACACCCAAGGCAACTTCACCGACCTCTGCCGCGGCCCGCACTTGATGAGCACCGGTGCCATCAAGGCCATCAAGATCACGAGCGTGGCCGGTGCCTTCTGGCGCGGCGATGCCAAGCGCGAGCAGATGACGCGTATCTATGGTATCACCTTCCCGAAGAAGAAGATGCTTGACGAGTATCTCGTCATGCTCGAAGAGGCCAAGAAGCGCGACCACCGCAAGATCGGCAAGGAGATGGAGCTCTTCATGTTCTCCGACCGCGTCGGCAAGGGTCTGCCTATCTGGCTGCCGAAGGGTACTCAGCTGCGTCTGCGTCTGCAGGAGCTGCTCCGTAGCGTGCTGAAGCCTTACAACTATCAGGAGGTCATCACTCCGGGTATCGGCTCGAAGAACCTCTATGTCACTTCCGGCCACTATGCCCACTACGGCAAGGATGCCTTCCAGCCCATCCATACGCCTGAGGAGGACGAAGAGTATATGCTCAAGCCGATGAACTGCCCTCACCACTGCGAGGTCTACGCCCGCAAGCCACGCTCTTACAAGGATCTGCCGCTCCGTATCGCTGAGTTCGGCACTGTGTTCCGCTATGAGAAGAGCGGTGAGCTTCACGGACTGACACGTGTGCGTACCTTTACGCAGGACGACGCCCACATCTTCGTGCGTCCTGACCAGGTAAAGGCTGAGTTCGAGTCTATCATCGACATCATCCTCAAGGTCTTCCGTATCTTCGGCTTCGATAACTACGATGCTCAGATCTCTCTGCGTGATCCTAAGGACACCGAGAAGTATATCGGTTCCGACGAGATTTGGCAGGAGAGCGAGGACGCTATCCGCCAGGCTTGCAAGGAGAAGGGGCTCAACGCTCATGAGGAGACGGGCGAGGCTGCCTTCTATGGTCCTAAGCTCGACTTCATGGTCAAGGATGCCATCGGCCGTAAATGGCAGTTGGGTACGATCCAGGTCGACTACAACCTGCCGGAGCGTTTCAAGCTGGAGTACACCGCTGAGGACAACTCCAAGAAGACGCCGGTGATGATCCACCGTGCTCCCTTCGGCTCTCTCGAGCGCTTCACCGCTGTGCTCATCGAGCACACTGCCGGCCACTTCCCCTTGTGGCTCACTCCCGACCAGGTGGCTATCCTGCCGATCTCGGAGAAGTACAACGACTACGCTAAGGAGGTCAAGAGCTACCTCGACACGCAGGACGTGCGCGCTTACATCGACGACCGCAACGAGAAGATCGGCCGTAAGATCCGCGACAACGAGCTCAAGCGTGTGCCTTACATGATCGTCGTAGGCGAGAAAGAGGCTGCTGACAAGCTCGTGAGCATGCGCAAGCAGGGCGGCGGCGAGCAGGCTACCATGCCGATGACGGAGTTCGCACAGCGCATCAAGGACGAGGTCGCCGAGCAGCTCAAAGAGATCAACGCTTAAACATTTCATTCTCTCCTGACGCTCTCAGGAGACTTTCATACCGGGGCGGGAAGCATCGAGACATGCTTTCCGCCTCGCTTTTTTGTTCCCTAACAATCCCCTCCCGCAACTCGTGTAACAGTTTCTCACACGGAGATACAGATAAGGCTCTATTCTATATTCCTATGTCTCGGTGATTCCAGATCCCGGTTTGAGATCCATTCGTTCGCTAATTCACTGCCCTCCACTAACAACAACAAGTGTAAACACTGCTGGAAAATTTGCCCTCATCAGAGGAAACGTCTATTTTGCCTTATAAATCTGTGTCATGACACAAAGATATAAAGCAATGATCGTACTCAAAAGGAAATATCCGACTAAACGAATCTTTACAAAACAGCATCACTGCAGAGTTGCAATCCAGAGAGAAAGGAAACTTGAAAATGAGAAAAAACAAAGATGAACCATCGATTTTTGCTGGCTCATGTTGTCAAAGTACCTTTCTGATACTATCAGAAAGGCTTTCTGACCTGGTCAAAGTGCCTTTCTGACCATGTCATCTTACCGAGATGATAGCATCAAAAAGGCTTTCTGATAGGTAACACCGACAAAATTTCATTGTAAAATTACTGTTTTCTTAGAGAGAAAAAGTACTATGCTTATATAACATTCTGTATATCAGATATTTATAAATCAACTCTCAAAAATCGCGAAATTGGGAGCGACATAGTAGTTGATTCAGAAAATCGCAAGGAAAAGAGCAGAAAATTGTCAGTTTTCTCAACAATAAAGATAGAAGGACATATACCGCAAGAGATCGTCTTGTTAGCTCGCACAACAGTAGCTGTTAAGAGAATCGCTTTCCCAAACAAACGATAACTGCCTCATACTAATTATCTGTCTAATTATCTGCCAAGACGCAACTGCGCGGGTACAGGAACGTCAGGAGGCGGAACATCATCAGGAATGGATGACTCGAACTTGAGCGTGAATCCGTAAGCGCCTATTAGAGCCGGATAAAAGCTGAGCAGCGCGGACGAGCAAGCACAGCCTCGAGGAGACGCTCATGTGTTACTTTTGTTACTCGTTACCGCGTTACTCTGATATGGTCTCATTTTCCCGCAAACAAGCGTAAAAACCTTCCCTTTTGTTCCCATTCCCTCGGTCCAGGCACGATCCTCATGGGGAATATGAGGAACCAAGCAAGTATTTTAGCCTGCGCCCCCATCTTTTTGTGCCAAAATTGCAGTATTCTCAAATAAAATGCGTAATTTTGTCAACCCATGAATACTACAGAACTGCAAAGTATCAAACAGCGCTACAACATCGTAGGCAACAGCGATGATCTGAACCACGCCCTCGACGTGGCCCTGCAAGTAGCCCCCACCGACCTCAGCGTGCTGATCGTCGGCGAGAGCGGTGTGGGCAAGGAGATCATCCCCCGCGTCATACACGACAACTCACCCCGGCGCCGTGAGCGATACTTCGCCATCAACTGCGGTTCCATCCCCGAGGGTACCATCGACAGCGAGCTCTTCGGCCACGAAAAAGGTGCCTACACCGGAGCCGTCGGCGAGAGCGAGGGATATTTCGGTGTCGCCAACAAAGGCACTATCTTCCTCGACGAGGCAGGTGAACTGCCCATGGCCACACAGGCACGACTGCTCAGAGTGCTCGAGACGGGAGAGTATATTCGCGTAGGCGGACAGGAAATCAGAAAGACCGACGTGCGTATCGTCGCCGCCACAAACGTCAACATGCGCAAGGCGATCTCCGAAGGACGCTTCCGCGAAGACCTCTTCTACCGACTCAACACCATTCCCATACAGATGCCGCCACTGCGCGAGCGGGGCAACGACATACTGCTGCTCTTCCGGCTCTTCGCCATGCAGATGGCCGACAAATACCATCTGCCGAAGATCACCCTCACCGACGATGCCAAGCAGCTCATGCTCCACTATAAATGGCCCGGCAACGTCAGACAGCTCAAAAACATCACCGAGCAGATGTCGGTGCTCAGCGAAAAGCGCGAAATCAACGCTGAACAGCTCAAGCACTTCATCCCCGACGATCCCGAGAGCACGGAACTCGCCACCATCAGCCAGCCCGGACAGCACTCCTATGAGAATGAGCGCGAAGCGCTCTACAAGATTCTCTACGAGCTCAGAGGCAGCGTCGCCAACCTCAGGCACGACCTCAACTCCATGAGAAAACAACTCGACGATACCCGCGAACTCAACAATATGAGTGCTTACCGCAATCAGTATCTCGACACCCCAGCCTCTGCCATGCCCGCACTCACCCCTGCCGGACACACACTGAATGGATACGACGGAGTCTCGTCCACACAAGAGGCCGAAGCCGAGGAAATCAAGGCTGAGCCCGAAAGCCTCAACCTCAACGACCTCGGACGGCAGATGGTCGAGAAAGCACTCGAAAGAAACAATGGCAACAGGAAAAAAGCTGCCCAGGAACTGGGCATCTCCGACCGCACACTCTATAGAAGAATCAAACAGTATGGTCTCGATAAAAAAGAATATTAAAGTCATCCGGCACGCGCTGCCGGCCCTCACGCTGCTTATCTCCACCATCGCCCTGATGAGCGCATGCAAGGTAAGCCTGAAATTCAACGGCGCCAGCATCGACTACACCAAGACCAAGACCATCCGCATCGCTGACTTCCCCATACGCTCCAGCTATGTCTGGGGACCCATGGGACCGATGTTCAACAATCAGCTCAAAGATGTCTTCGCCAACCACACTCACTTGCAGCAGGTCAAGCGGGGCGGAGACCTCGTCATCGAAGGGGAGATCACACAGTACAGCCAGCGCAACAAATCCGTCTCCAGCGAGGGATATTCTTCGCAGACCGAGCTCTCCATGACCGTCAACGTGCGCTTCACCAACAACACCAACCACAGTCAGGACTTCGAGAAGCAATTCACCTCCACCAAGAGCTACGAGACCACACAAAGCCTCTCCAGCGTACAGCAGGAACTCGTGGATCAGATGTGCAAGGACCTCACCGACCAAATCTTCAATGCCACCGTCGCCAACTGGTAATCATCATGGACATAGCGCAATACATACAACATCCTGAACTTCTGGACCGCGAGACCGTCTACGATCTCCGCAGCCTGCTTGCGCTCTATCCTTATTACCAGAATGCGCGGCTGTTGCTGCTCCGTAACCTCTACCTGCTCCACGATCCCTCGTTCAACGACGAACTCCGCCAGGCTGCCATCTACATCACCGACCGAAAGGTGATCTTCAACCTTGTAGAGGCCGCACACTACAAGTTCAAAACCGACAGGCAGGAAAGCAATCGTGACAGCAGACAAGGCGAAACAGAGGACAAGGGCGACCGCACCATATCACTCATCAACAACTTCCTCGACACCATACCCGAGGACGAGAAAGAAAAGGAAAAGCCCAAGAAGACCAAACGCAGGCCCACTCCCGCCGATGCCGCTGTCGACTACGTCGCTTATCTGCTGGAAACAGAAGATGACGACGAGCAGGAAACACCACAGGAGCAGCCTCAGCTTAAGGGGCAGGATTTGATCGATAATTTCATCAATAATGACAAGGGAAAAATAAAATTGAAGGACACACCCGAGTTCCTTCCCAAAATAGAAGAAGAAGAAAACAAAGACAGCAACAAAGAGGATAAAAGCTATTTCACCGAGACTTTGGCCAAGATTTACATCAAGCAAGGCCGATATGAGAAAGCTTTGGAAATTATTCAGCAATTAAATTTGAATTATCCAAAAAAAAATGCTTACTTTGTAGATCAAATACGCTTCTTAGAAAAGTTGATATTAAATAATAAAAATAATAAGTAAAAGTTTATGTACACGTTTTTCGTTATTCTCATCGTTGTGGCATCACTGCTGATGATTGGCATTGTACTCATACAAGAGTCCAAGGGCGGCGGTCTGTCCAGCAACTTCTCCTCCACCAACGCCATCATGGGTGTGCGCAAGACCACAGACTTCGTGGAGAAGGCTACATGGGGCTTGGCTGCCTTCATGGTGGTCATGAGCATCGTCTGCGCTTACACCGCTCCGCAGAGCACCGCTGATCAGAGCGTGCTCGAGAAGGCTGCCACTGAGAGCCAGGCTACCAACCCGACCAACACACAGGGTTTCCAGGCTGGCCAGCAGGCTCCCGCACAGGGCGCTGCTAAGGGTGCTGCCGCTCCGGCTCAGGGTGCCCAAAGCGCTCCCGCAACACCTGCTGCTCCGGCCAAATAAAAGAAAAACTGCAAAAAGTAAGGGATAAATTTGGTGGTTTCAAAAAAATCCCTTACCTTTGCACTCGCTTTTGAGAAACATCTCAGCCACTGATTATTTGTCGGCTTGGATCTCTCACAAAGCCTTACATGGTGGGCGTAGTTCAGTTGGTTAGAGCGTCAGATTGTGGTTCTGAATGTCGTGGGTTCGAGT
>UQFS01000001.1 GCA_900540375.1 uncultured Prevotella sp. | reverse complement strand
ATTGTGGTTCTGAATGTCGTGGGTTCGAGTCCCACCCCCCACCCCTCTTAAATCCCTGTAGTTCAAACGACTACGGGGATTTGTCGTTTAAGGGCGTTTCGCTACATTTGGCGCCCCAATAGCCAAATATTGTCGCGCCAGCCGTTCTGTTGCCACGGCTGCCAATGTATGACCAGCCGCCCGGTTTGCCATAGCTGCCCATGTTATGCGTTAGCCGTTCGGTTTGCCACGGCTATGCCGTGGTCATTGCCCGGCCCTCTATGCCCCGTCAGAAACCGCAAATCCCTGCCACTCCTTATGAGCGGCAGGGATTTGCTATTATCCTATCATAGACGCGGCTCAGTCTGCCTTTGCCACATGCTTGCACTTCCCGCTAAACTCCGTGAAATCGACACGGATAATATTCACACGGTGAAACGACTTCTCGCTATACTTATACCCGATATCCTTGAAGTCGGGCGATAGCTTATCCACCAGCAAATGCAGTGCACGCATCATCTCTTCGGCAGAGAGATGGACGTGAGCCTCACCCCGCAGGATGACGCTCTCATACTCTGTGGTGAAGTTACGTGGCAGCAGATGCACGCGTCCAATGATACAAAACGACACTTGTGGATGCTGCTCCAACGCCTGTAGCTTATGCCCCTCAGGAGCACAATGAATGTAGATGGAGTGGTCACCGTCCCATACATAGTTCAGTGGCACACCATACCCCGAGCCGTCGACATCCTGCATCGACAGTACACCATATTCACTCTCCCGCAAGAGCTCCCGCGCCCTCTCCTCGTCCATCAGCCTATCCTGGCGACGAACGGTGTCGTTGACATACCTCATTTCTTCTTATCCTTTAATCATTGTGATGATCATCTTGAAGGGTTTCTCAGCCTTGACAGCATGACGCGCTCCGGCAGGTATCACCAGTGACTCTCCCGTTTGAAGATGCAGCGTCTCATCCTCCAATACAAACGTCATCTCGCCGTCGATCACCTGAATAAGTGCGTCAAATGGTGCCTGATGCTCGCTCAGCCCCTGTCCCTTGTCAAACGAGAACACGGTGATGCTACCTGCCTCGTTGTGCTCCAACTCACGGCTGACCACACTGCCCTCGGCATAGTCTACCAACGCCTTGGGCTCGAAAACCTTTCCTTTTTCAAACGTAGCCATAAAGATATTTATTGTTGAATGTTGAATGTTGAATGATGAATGATGAATGATGAATGATGAATGTTGAACGATGAATTAACTCAACACACTTCATTCAATATTGTTTATGCATTAATCATCGTCTTGACATCCTCGTCTACGGTAGAGATGGTACCGAGGCCGAAGCTATCCTGGAGCACTTTCAGCACACCGGGAGAGACAAAGGCGGGAAGCGTAGGACCGATGTGGATATTCTTCACGCCAAGGCTTAGCAGAGCGAGGAGCACGATGACAGCCTTCTGCTCATACCATGCAATGTTGAAGGCAATCGGCAGATCGTTGACATCAGCAGCACCGAAGATCTCTTTGAGCTTCAAAGCTACCACAGCCCACGAATAGCTGTCGTTGCACTGTCCGGCATCGAGCACACGAGGGATACCATTGATGTCGCCGAGGTTGAGCTTGTTATATTTATACTTAGCGCAACCCGATGTGAGGATCACCACATCCTTAGGCAGAGCCTGGGCGAAGTCGGCATAATAGTTACGGCTCTTCATACGGCCGTCGCAACCACTCATCACCACGAACTTGCGGATAGCACCACTCTTGACAGCCTCCACGATCTTATCAGCAAGGGCGAAAACCTGATCGTGAGCGAAACCGCCTACAATCTCACCATGCTCAATCTCCTCAGGAGCCTGGCAGTGGCGTGCCATCTCGATGACCTCAGAGAAGTCCTTATGGCCGTCGGGACGTGTGGCGATATACTTCCATCCTGGGAAACCCGTGGAGTTGGCTGTGAACACCCGACCTGCATAGTTAGCCTTCGGTGATGGCGGAACGATGCAGTTAGTGGTGAAGACGATAGGACCGTTGAAATGAGCGAACTCTTCCTTCTGTTTCCACCATGCATTGCCGTAGTTACCTACGAGGTGCTTATATTTCTTCAGCTCGGGATAGTAGTGTGCCGGCAGCATCTCACCGTGAGTATAGACATCGATACCTGTGCCCTCGGTCTGCTCCAAGAGATCAGCAATATCGTGGAGGTCGTGACCACTGATGAGGATACCCGGGCGCTTACCTACGCCAATGTTCACCTTCGTGATCTCAGGCTTACCATAAGCTCCCGTGTTTGCCTTGTCGAGCAGTGCCATCACGTCAACACCATATTTACCAGTGGTGAGAAGCAGCTGCAGCAGACTGTCAGCAGTAGCGTCGGGGTTGGTGATACCGGCCAAAACCTCAGCCATGAAGCCGGCAATAGCCTCATCGCGCTGTCCCAGACGTGCGGCATGCTCGTAATAAGCAGCCATACCCTTGAGTCCGAGCACAATGGTCTCCTTGAGTGAGCGGATGTCTTCGTTGGTAGTGCGCAGCACGGTCTCGCGGTCGCCCTCAGCCTCGTAGTCGCTCTTCTCGCCGCCCCACTCTACTTCGTGATAGTTGGGCAGTGCCACTCCGAGCTCAGCAGCCTTAGCCAGCAGCTGTTTCTTCAATGCGATACCCTTGTCGACTTTCTGCAGCAGTGCGCTGTCGTCAAAGTTGGCATTGGTGATAGTGGCAAAGAGTGCGTCCACGATGAAGTCATCCACAGCGGTATCATCACTCTGTCCCTGCTGCAACAGCGCGTGATAGATGGTACCTACACCACGTGTCACGCTCAGCAACAAGTCCATCCAACGGCTTGTCTCGGGTTTCTTACCACATACGCCACTCACAGTACATCCTGTACCCTTGGCTGTCTCTTGACATTGATAGCAAAACATCATATCTTTCTTCTGATTATAAGTTATATTTATTGTCTAATGATTGGTTACGAATTCTGTCCGTCAAAGTGCGCCGATACATCGGCCGAAGCCTGGTAGTCGTTAAGCAGTGTGGCGATGTGCCTTGAGCACATAGTCTACAAGGAGACCCGGCGGCCACTCGCTGAAATTGTATCTGCTTTTATCTTCCATCTCGTTCTGCTTGATTAACGATTGACGGGTGCAAAGTTAGGAAAATAGAAAAGGAGCACCGGTAACAATTGTTACCTCAGCATATTAATTAGAGTTAAAGATGAAAAATACATCACTAAGAGAGGATGTCGATTAAACTTTCAGGAGGTATCAACGTCATATAAGTGTTTTTGCACAACAAACAAATCACCGTATTATTCAGAATAGAATATTCAATCAGATATGAAGAAAGTATTACTCCTTGCCTTGCTATTGATGATGACGATAGCATCAGCGACAGCGCAGCAGAAAATCCAGGGTACGCTCATCGACCGCGACTCCAAAGAGCCCGTGCCTATGGTCACCGTTCAGCTGCTCAAGGCCGACTCTGCCTTTGTCTCCGGCACCGTGAGCAACGACAGCGGTAAGTTCGTCATTCAGACGTCATCTCCCGGAAAATACCTGCTGAAAATCTCCAGCATCGGCTATGTCACCGCCATCAAGCGTCTGCAGATGGAGGCTGAGCACGACTTGGCTCTGGGCAATATCATTATCCACTCCGATGCCGTGATGCTCAAAGAGGCACAGGTGACGGCGCAGGCACTGAAGGTGACACTCAAGGAGGACACCTTTGTATATAACAGCGCTGCCTACCGTACCCCCGAAGGCTCCACCATCGAGGAACTCGTCAAGCGATTGCCCGGCGCTCAGGTGAGCGACGACGGTAAGATCACCATCAACGGCAAGGAGGTGAAAAAGATCATGCTCGACGGTAAGGAGTTTATGACCGGTGACACCAAGACGGCCATGAAGAATATCCCGACAAGCATCATCGACAAGGTGAAGGCCTACGATCAGAAGAGTGACTTGGCACGTGTCACCGGCATCGACGACGGTGACGAGCAGACGGTGCTCGACTTCGGTACCAAGGCTGGCATGGGCAAGGGAACCATGGCCAACGTCGATCTCGGTGTGGGTACCAAGGACCGGTATGCCGAAAGATTCTTCGGCGGATGGTTTAACAAGGCGGCCCGTATCTTTGCCATGGGCAACGCCAACAATGTCAATGACATGGGATTTGGCGGACGTGGCGGCTTTGGCAGAAACCGCAATGGCCTCAACGCCTCGAAGATGGGTGGCGTGAATGTCAACTATGAAAAGAAAAACGTCATCAAAGTAGACGGCAGCGTCAGATGGAACCACAGCGACGGCGACATCTACTCGAAGAACTCCAGTGAGAACTTCGTCAGCAAGTCGGCTTCCTTCTCCAACAGCCTCAACCAAAGTTATTCCCGCTCCAACAGTTGGAATGGGCAGGCACGCATCGAATGGACACCCGATACGATGACCAATATCATGTTCCGCCCCACTGCCAGCTACTCCACCAGTGACGGACTGGGCAACAACAATTCTGCTTCCTTCAACGATGATCCTTATAAATATGTGGGGGATCCGCTCTCTGAGGACGGTTTGAAGACACTCGGCGAGAATGGACAGCTCGTCAACAGCCGACGCAACACTTCCATGAGCTATTCCCGCAACAAGGGTCTCGGCGGTGAACTGCAATACAACCGCCGTCTCAACAGCCGCGGGCGAAACATCACACTACGCGCCGATGCCAACTACTCCGACAACGACAGCAAGAATCTCTCCACCAGCAACGTGCATCTCTATCAGATTCTCAACGCATTGGGGCAGGACTCTACCTATCAGACCAACCGCTACAGCGTCACGCCGACAAAGAACTACGGCTATACCTTGCAGGCTACCTACAGCGAGCCGCTGTGGCGTGGCGCCTTCCTGCAACTGCGCTACCGCTTTAAATACAGCTACAGCAAGAGCGACCGCTCCACCTACGACTTCTCCAACCTCGGTGAAGACTTCTTCCTGGGTATCAACGGCGCCTACCGCTCATGGGACAGCTACCTCAACCGCCTCGCCAATCCCTACACCGATTATCTGGATTCCAACCTGAGCCGCTACTCTGAATATAAAAACTACACGCATATCGTAGAGCTCATGCTGCGCATGATACGTACTAAATGGCAACTCAACGCCGGTGTGATGGCACAGCCACAGAAGTCGCATTATATCCAGGACTATCAAGGTATCAGCGTCGACACCACACGCAATGTCTTCAACGTCTCCCCTACCTTCGACTTCCGCTACCGCTTCAGCAAGGTCAGCAACCTGCGCATCAACTACCGCGCCAACACGTCACAGCCCAGCATCTCACAGCTCCTCGACATCACCGACGACTCTGACCCGCTCAACATTCAGAAAGGTAACCCGGGACTGAAACCGTCGTTCACGCAGAACTTCAGATTCTTCTACAACAACTACTGGGAGAAGACACAACGCGCTATGATGGCACACCTGGGATTCTCCACCACGAACAACTCCATCAGCTCTAAGGTGACTTACGACGAGAAGACGGGTGGACGCACCACACGACCGGAAAACATCAACGGCGACTGGAACATGAACGGTGCCTTTATGTTCAACACACCGCTCGACTCGGCCGGCATCTGGAACATCAACACGTTCACGAATATGAGCTATGCTAACAACGTAGGTTATGTGACGCTCAACAACACCTCTGACTCGCAGAAGAGCACTACCAAGGATCTCAACCTTTGGGAGCATCTCTCAGGCAGCTACCGCAACAGTTGGCTGGAGATGGAACTCGACGGCCAGCTCTCCTACCGCCACTCACGCAATGAACTTCAGTCAACTGCCAATCTCGACACTTGGCAATTTGCCTACGGTGCTAATGTCAACTTTACACTACCGTGGGATATGTCGCTCTCTACCGACCTCCACGAGAACAGCCGCCGAGGTTACAGCGATCCTTCGCTCAACACCAACGAGCTGGTATGGAATGCACAACTCTCACAGAGCTTCCTGCGTGGTAAGCCCCTCACGGTGATGTTGCAGTTCTACGACATTCTTCACAACCAAAGCAACCTCTCACGCACCATCACGGCCATGCAGAGCAGCAACACGGAGTATAACAGCATCAACAGCTACGTAATGCTCCACGTCAACTATCGTCTCAACCTCTTCGGTGGCAAAGGCATAGGTCCTGGCGACGGCCGTCGTGGTCCCGGTATGGGTCCGGGGCGTGGAGGCCGCCCCCCAATGGGTGGCTTCGGTGGAGGAAGACCTCCACATGGCGGCGGCTTCGGTGGATTCTAAAGCACCAAAGCATTGAAGGCAGCTAAAGCATTGAAGCATTAGTATATTAAGCATTAAAGCATTAGGGCATTAAAAAAGGGAACTCTTAGCAGAGTTCCCTTTTTGTTATATGTAAGGAAGCAGCTCTTGGCAGCCCCTATATAAGTAAGGTGTATCCTTACAGTGCTTTCACCGCCTTGGCGAGTTTCTCCAATGCCTGACGTATATGGTCTCGCGGTGAGCCAACGTTGAGTCGCATGAAGCCCTCACCACCGGATCCGAACATCTCACCGTCATTAAGAGCCAAATGAGCCCTGTCAATAAAGAGGTCGAGCAACGCTTCGTGGCTCAGACGCAGCTCCCGGCAGTCAAGCCATACGAGGAAAGAAGCCTGAGGACGCAGTGGACGGATGCCGGGGGTATGTTCCCGACAATAGTCTTCCACAAAACGGATGTTATCCTCGACATAAGCCAGCATCTCGCGACGCCACTCCTCACCCTTGCGGAAAGCGGCTATCGTGGCAATATGGGCAAAGATATGGGCCTCGTCCAGCTCATTGGCCTTGAGCCAGCCAAAGAAGCAGTCACGCAATTCATTGTTGGGCACGATGGCGTGACTGGTGATGATGCCTGCTATATTAAAGGTCTTGGTCGGCGACTGGAACGTGATGCTGATGTCGGCAGCCTTCTCCGACACGCTGGCAAAAGGTATATGGCGGTACCCGAAGAGTGCCATGTCGCAATGGATCTCGTCAGAGATGACCAGCAGATGATGGTCATAGCAGAAGTCAGCCAGTCGGCTGAGCGTCTCACGTGTCCAGCAGATGCCACCCGGATTGTGAGGATTGCAGAGGATCAGCAGCCGGCACTTGTTGTCGCAGACTCGCTCCAAGCCCTCGAAATCCATGTCGTAGTAGCCATCCTCCCGTCTGATGAGCGGATTCCACACCACTTCCCGATGATTGCCGCGGGGCGTGAGGAAGAAAGGATGATAGACCGGCGGCATGACGATCACCTTTTCGTCGGGCTTCAGAAAGATGTTGCAGACCAGTCCAATGCCCTTGACAATGCCAGGGATAAACGACAGCCACTCGCGCTTGATGTCCCACTGATGATGAGAGAGCACCCAGTCATGGATAGCGGGGAAGTAATCCTCCGGCTCTACCGTGTAGCCGAGGATAGGATGATCCAGCCGATGGCGCAAGGCATCGAGAATCTCCGGACAGACGGCAAAATCCATATCTGCCACCCACAGAGGTTGCAGGTCGTCGCGTCCCCAGCGTGGTTTCAACGCCTCGTGCATGAGATCGCCCGAACCACGACGCTCAATGATCGTATCGAAATCGTATTGCGTAACTCTCATAATTTCTATGATTAGCCCTCCAAAGCCTGCTTGATGTCCTCAAAGAGGTCGTCGACATCCTCCAATCCGATGGAGAGACGGATCGTCGTGTCGCTGACGTCCATCGCCTTTTTCATCTTGTCGGGGAAGAGACCAAAGATCGTACTGGCCGGATGGATGGCCAGCGTACGGTTGTCGAAGAGATTGGTGGCACGGTGGATGAGCTTCAGATGGTCGATCATGCGGAAGCAGGCATCCTTCGATTCCAAATCGATGCACACCATAGCTCCGGCAGTAGAGCCAAACTGCCGCTGTGCGAGCTCGTGGAAAGGATTATCCTCCAAGCCTACATAGTTGACACGTTTGATCTGAGGCAGTATCAGAAGCCTGCGAGCCAAAGTCAATGCATTGGAGGATTGTACACGATAGCGTGCGCCAAG
Source organism: uncultured Prevotella sp. (assembly GCA_900540375.1). Taxonomy (GTDB): domain Bacteria; phylum Bacteroidota; class Bacteroidia; order Bacteroidales; family Bacteroidaceae; genus Prevotella. The sequence continues at coordinate 185,947 of UQFS01000001.1, read as the reverse complement.
TGTCTCCAGTCCCATGGTCTGCAGGAAAGCTACCTGCGGAGTCATATAGGCGCCGAGATTGAAGAGCATCTCATTTTTCATTACCTCACCGAAATGCGGTGTGGTGCCATAGTCGATGACCAGTCCGCCTAATGATGTAGCGCCCCCACTGACATACTTCGTGCTGGACACCACCTCAATGTCCACACCCAAGTCATGGGAAGAAAACATTATGAAGGGAATGGTTGTCGTGTCGGCTACCAATGGGATATGATGGGCATGGGCGATCTCTGCCAACTTGCTCAAGTCAGCCACCTCCGTCTGCGGGTTGGTGATGATTTCCAAAAAGATGCAGCATGTATTCTCGTTGACAGCAGCCTCCACAGATTCGGGATCCGTCAGGTCAGCAAGCTTGCAACCCACGCCAAACTTACGAAGCGTAGACATGAGCAAAGAGAAAGTGTTGCCGAAGAGATGCTTCGACGTCACTACGTTCTTTCCCTGTGATGTGAGCGCCATCATGGTATTGCTGATGGCAGCCATACCACTGTTGAGCGCAATGACATTCTTTGCTCCTGTGAGCGCCTTGACACGCTCCTCGAAGTTGGAAACCGTAGGATTCTCACAACGAGAATAGTCCGGTGCGTCGATACGGTTGCAAAAGGCATCGCTCATCGTCTGAGCATTGTCAAACTCATAGGCTACTGCGTTGTACACGGGCATACTGAGTGCGTCATACGCGTCGCGCCGCTTATAAGGCACATGTATGGCTTGTGTCTGTTTCTTCATTGTATCTTACCAATATAGTTCTATAACGAAAGTTCTGCTTGAGTTACCCCCCCACGACATACAGAATACCACTCTATACAACATGATTAATACCACTGCACGGCATTGCTGTAACCGCTCCGCTTGTCATACTTCAGCGCGTCGGTAAGCGTTGATGCGTTGCATCGGAAGGTGAAGTTGTAGCTCGTGTATGGAGCCAGTACCACAGAGCAACTCATGTTGAAGCAGTGAAGGTCACGCTGCAACGATGCCGTGGTCATTGACATCTTGTGATTGTCGAAATCATAACCGCTGGAGAAGCTGATATTCCATCCGTCGCTGATGCGCAGGTTGCCGCTCATATTGAGTGTCTGAGAGAAGCTATAGGGATAGCGCATACTCTTATAGTTGAACTTCCCGGAAGTGTTCTCACGCATCGTGATACCGTAGCCGAAGGTGATGGACCAGGGCATAGAGAAGCGCATGTAGCCGTCGTCATCTGTGCTGGCTTTGCCGCCACCACTCTTCTTCTTGGCTCCGTTCTGCGCCTTGATCATCTCGGCATCGACATTACTGTTGATGTCGGTGTCTATGCCTTCGTCACTATCATCATTGTTGTCTTTGTTTTTGATGTCCTTGTCCTCGTCGCTGCCACCGCCAAAGAGCTTGGCGATCTTCTCGGGAGTCAGCGTGTAGGAGATGTTCTGCGACATTCCCTGGAAACGACCGAAGCGTCCACGTCCCCACTCTGTGTGGTTACCGACATAAGGCTTGCCGTTCTCATCGAGATCCCAAGCGTAGGTGGCAAAGACCGCATTCATGTTGAATGTGTAGTTCTTCCACCATTTCAGCCTCAGACGCATGCTCAGGTCACTCCACTTATGATAAGAGGCTGCCATGTTGTAGGACATGCTGGCACCGAGCTCATCGATAAGGCTGATCTTCTTATAACCCGTCGAATCCTCGTCGCTCTTGATTTTCATCTCAAGATTGTTGGACAAGTCCATCGAGATGCTACCCGTCTTGCCCTTGCCTGGTACGGAGTAGAGTTGGTCAGAATAGGGTGAATATTCCACCAGCGACACGTTGCCGTCGGCATCGGTCTTCTGATAGGTCTGATAATAGCCGTAGCGCGAAGCACCGAAATCAGGTGCATAGCTGAAGGAGATTTGCGGTGTGATGACATTGCGGATGGCCTGAATCTTATCACCGAAGATCTTTCTGTTAGGGATGGCAAACAGATAGAGCTTGGTATTGGCCGAGAGACTCAGGTTCCAGTTATAGACATTGTGGAATCCGTAAGTCGTATCACGCACCTCTTCCTGTGTCGCCTGATCCCACGAGCGTGTGACCTTGCTCGAATACATACGGTCGGTGAAGTTGAACGAGGGCGAGATGTTGATATAGTTGAACAGCGTGAAGTTGCCGCTGATCGGTATATTGTGCTGCATGCCGTTTTTCCAGTCTTTGATGAGATTGGAGTGCATGAGCTTGTTTTCCTTGGTGTTGATCGAGTTGCTGAGCTGTCCGGTATAGCTCATAGAGATCTTCTCATACCATTTTTCGTCGCCCACCTGATGCTTGCGGCGGAAAGGATAGAAGCGAGAGATGTTGATATTCAAATCGGGCAGCGTCATGGCGATACTCGAGTCACGCATATTCTGCGAGAGGTTGGCAGAAGAACTCAGCGACAGTCCGATGCTGGAGAAGGTAGTGCTCCAACTGACCGAAGAGGTACGTGTCGACTGAGTGAGCGACTGCGGATTGTACATACTCGTCAGGTTGTTGCGTTCATACTTCGATGACGCAAAGTTGACGCTGGCAGCAAGACTACTGAAAGGATTGGCTTTCGGGTCCTGCCGATGGCTCCATTGCAATTTGAAGCTCTTCTGCTCAGAGAAGTCCGGCATGCCCTTGTCACCGGTCTTAGTGTCCTGGTAGCTGAAGAGAAACGAGCCACTGTACTTATATCGTTTCCTATAGTTGCTGGCTGCCGAGAAGCCCCACGAGCCTTTGGTATAGATCTCACCCAAGAGCTTCAGATCCCATTTGTCGCTCATGGCAAAATAGTAGCCACCGTCACGCAGATAGAATCCACGACTGTTCTCGTCACCATACGTTGGCATGATGAAGCCACTGGAATAACTCTTGGTGAAGGGGAAGAAGCCATAAGGAATGGCGAATGGTAACGGCACATCGGCTACAACCAGATAGGCCGGACCGAAGACTACATCCTTGCCAGGACGTACCTTGGCACGCGACAAAGCAATATAGAAGTCGGGATGGGGTGCGTCGCAGGTGGTGTAGCGTCCGTGAGCCAGATAAATCTCGCCATTGTCGTTGCGTTTCGACTGCTCACTGGTCAGGAATCCATCCTTCTGCTTGGTGTATACGTGTTTGATGAAGCCTTTCTTAGTCTTGAAGTTAAACGACATCGTGTCGGTGTCGTAAGTATCCTGTCCCATGACAAAGACCGGCTTACCCTTGATGCCGTCCTTTTCCGTGGTGTCTCTGGAACCGGTAGCGTGTACAAGACTGCTGTCAAGACTCAGCTTGATCTTGTCGCTCTTCAAGTCCATGTTTTCGTACTTCACCTCAGCCGAGCCGTAGAGATGGGCGGTATTGGTGGAGGCCATATAGACCAGCGAGTCATCGGCTTGATAGGAGACGGGGGCGTCAATGCCGTTTTTCTTCTTTCGGTTGATGGAGTCGAGGCGCAGCGAGTCGTCTATCGCCTTGTTGTGGTGATAGACAGCGAGTTGCAGAGAGTCCATGCCCGTGGTGTCGGTAGCGGCACCATCAGCTTGTAATCCTTTGACACGGGAGGAGTCCGTCTGCGTGGTATCAGCCTTCTTGCCGGTAAGCCGCTTGTCGGGAGAAGGCATAACTCCACTGGCCATGGCTACAGCCATGACACCCACTGCCGATAATATAATGAAAGGCTTACTTCTCAATGGATATTCTGAATAATGTGAAAACAATGAATGACGCTCATCATGAGCTATGCAAAATTACGCAATATCTGTTGAACAAGCGAGGGTTTTCGCATTTTTAACGTTCAGGTTCAAATAGTGTTTTCCATTGCAGGAAACGCTGGAGACCATCCTCTCCAAACTTAGCGATGCTCTTTGCGGCCTGCTCTGGTGTCTTGACTTTCTTGAGATTGGACTTGCTGTAGAACTTGTCAGCATAGCAAATCAGCTTCTCTTCCAGTGTCTCAGGCAGGAAATCCTGATGTGGCAATGGCAGTCTCTGCCGGATGATCTCCTCTTTGGACAGTCCGGCGCCGGTATGCCGCTCACACACACGGGCATGCTTTGGGTAGCCTTCCTCACGCATCAGCTCTGCGCCCAAACGGCCGTGACAAATATAAGGCTCTGTACCATGGCAGGCAATGCCGGGCGCGTCACAGCGAAAGATGCCAATATCATGAAGCATAGCCGCCTCCTCGACAAACTGTCTGTCGAGATTCAACTCGGGATGACAGTCACAAATATCCAAAGCCCGCGTTGTCACAGTACGACTGTGAACGAGCAGGATATGGCGCAACTCATCGACGGTTGGGTAATACTTGTCTATGATCTTCTGATAATCCATATAAAACGAATTCATCATCCACCCTTCTCCTTGCTTCCTTGCAGGCTCAGCCACGCCACAACGACGCCGGTCTGCTCTCATGGAAAGCAACGAGAAGGACAGATGATGAAATATGATATTAGTGTTGACGCTCTATGTAAGCGATGACATTGCCCTTCTGGACTTTGCTGCCCTGCTTGGCATTGATCTCCACGAGCTTGCCGCCGAGGTCAGCCTTGACCTCCACAAACTCGCCCCAAGGAGCCTGGATATAGCAGAAGGTGCCGCCTTCCTTATATTCCTTGCCGATGTAAGGCTCCACGGCAGGAGCACACTCGCCCTCGCCCTGGAACTCCCAGAACACCTGACCCTTCACCGGAGCGACGATAGCGTCAGCCTTGGCGTGCTTGAAGGCGGCGAGCTCCTCTTCAGAGAGTTTACTGCCCATCTTGGCATCTTTAGCCTTCTGCAGGTCAGCCAGCATGTTCTTCTTAGCCTGACCGCTCTTATAGTTACGGTACTGCTCGGGATGCATGGCGAGCTCGAAGAGTTCTTCGTCGTCCTTTCCATAGTCCCATCCGTTCTTGTCCATCTCCTTCTTGAAGTCCTCCAAAGCGGGCTTCAGCAAGGTGTGCGGATCGATGTCGGTGAACTCATAGCCTTTCTCTTTGGCCAGCTCCTTCAGCTCGGGGGCGATCTCGCCAGGCACCTTACCACTACGGCCGAGGATCATTCCCCACATGGAATCATCCATATAGACATAACGACCCTTGCCCTGCTCCATAGAGAGCAAGTTCATCAGAGAGATATTCTTGGTATACTGAGAGAATGGTGTCACCAATGGTGGATAGCCCACACGCGGCCAAACGTAAGCGACCTCGTTGAAGAGCTTGATGAGCAGATCGTCGACGCTCAGCTCAGGCTCGCCCTTCTTCTTGCGCAGATTGTTGATGGTACCGCGGATGCCGCCTAAGTCACTCATCATCGAACCCATCATACCGCCGGGAAGTCCGCAGCTCAGCAGGAGTGAGGACATCAACTTGTTTTGGGGATTGATGAAGTAGCCCAACCACTCATCGATGAATTCCTGAGTCAGCGCACGTGCCTTCATGTAAGCGTCCATATTGATGTCAGCCACCTCAAAGCCAGCGTTCTTCAACATGCTCTGCACAGAGATGACATCGGGGTGAACCTTACCCCACGACAGCGGCTCAATGGCGGTGTCGATGATGTCGGCGCCGTTCTTGCAGACTTCCAGAATAGAAGCCATGCTCAGACCGGGACCGGAATGGCCGTGATATTCGATAATGATCTCAGGATGCTTATCCTTGATCATCCTGGTGAGCTTACCCAAGAAGGCAGGCTGACCGATACCGGCCATATCCTTCAGGCAGATCTCCTCTGCACCGGCCTCTATTTCCTGATCAGCCAGATGGCTGTAGTATTCAAGTGTATGGACGGGAGAAGTGGTGATACACAGTGTTCCCTGTGGTGTCATACCTGCTTCCTTAGCCCATTTGATAGAAGGCGCAATGTTGCGGATGTCATTCAGGCCATCGAAGATACGGGGGATGTCCACACCCTGAGCATGCTTGACACGATACATCATTGCACGCACGTCGTCAGGCACAGGATACATACGCAGCGCATTCAAGCCACGGTCGAGCATGTGGGTCTTGATGCCGGCCTCATTGAAAGGCTTGCAGAAGGCACGCACTGCATCGTTAGGATTCTCACCGGCCAGAAGCTGCACTTGCTCAAAAGCGCCGCCGTTGGTCTCCACACGCGAGAAACATCCCATGTCGATGATGACCGGAGCGATACGCTCCAACTGATCCTTGCGTGGCTGGAACTTACCTGAGCTCTGCCACATGTCACGATAAACGAGACTGAACTGAATTTTCTTACTCATATTTATCTACTACTTCCTGTTTTCATCTATTTCTTGCTGCGGGAGTCTCTTCCTCCCTCACTAAGGCTGCAAAATTAAATAAAAAAAAGCAAAATACGGCTTGTACGATTGATTTTTTATGATTTATAACTATCTTTGCACTCAAAAAGTAACACTCTCGATGATGCGTGCAAAAATATTGATGACAGTCACTTTGGCCGCAGGCTTGTTTGGGGCTTGCACCAATGACAAAGCGACAAAAGACTACTCCAACATTCAGGTGGAGTCGGAACTGAAGATCACAGGCGACAAGACCGTCTATGGACTGGCCTGCGAGGGCTGCAACGACTCTACCATCCTGCTCCTGCCCAACGACGGCAGCGACCCGGTGAAATACGACATCATTGATGCCACACGCAACCACAAGGTCCGCGGCAAGATCAAGACGGGCGACTGGATCTGTCTGCTTACCAACAAAAGCGATAAGCACGTGGCTGACTTCGTGATGGATCTCGACCAATTACGCGGCATCTGGTGCTATATCGTCATGCCAAAGATGCGCGACTACGACAAGATGAGCAAGCGCCTGCAGGCTCGTATGATGGAAAACATGAGTGACTCTATGAAAGAGACGTTCCTCATCCCACGCGAATATGGCTTCTGGCTCAAGCGACAGTGGCAGGCTCAGAGCGTCGGCTATGTCAAGGAAAGCAGCACGTTGGCCGAAGAGAGTCCTGTCGTCTATCCCCAGCTGGGCTTCTATGTTGCCTGGGGCATCTGGAATGGTAAGATCATCATCGCAAGAGGCACCCCGAAGTTCAGCGACACGGGCCAGGTGACGGTAACGAATATGGTCAACGACACCTGCGACGTGGACTACTTAGACGCCGACTCTCTCGTGCTCTCGTCCGACGGACAGAGTCGCAGCTATTATCGTAAAAACGACATCAACGACGTCAACAAGCGGGCCAATGCCATCGCGGCCATGCGTAGCAAACAAGCGCTCCAGCAGGCCACGGAAAACAAATAGCTTGCAAAAACGGCTGTCCCTGAGGAAGAGACAGCCGTTTTTGCCTTTCTAAAAAGACAAGCCGCGACTCAAGCGAAGTTTATTCGTGCGTCTCGAAACGTTTCCGCGCAAGGAGTTCATAGCGCGTGCCCTCGCGACCATAGTTGGCATAGGGATAGATGCTGATGCCGCCACGGGGGGTGAACAATCCCGTCACCTCTATATACTTAGGATCCATCAACTTGATCAGGTCCTCCATAATGATGTTGACACAGTCTTCATGGAAGTCGCCGTGATTGCGGAAGCTGAAGAGATAGAGTTTCAAGCTCTTGCTCTCCACCATACGCACGTCGGGGATGTAGCTGATGCGGATCTCCGCAAAGTCGGGTTGTCCGGTGATGGGACAAAGCGACGTGAACTCCGGACAGTTAAACCGCACCCAGTAGTCGTGGTCCTGATGTTTGTTGACAAAGGTCTCCAGCACCTCCGGAGCATAGTCCATCTTGTATTGTGTCTTGGCACCGAGGGCTTTCAGTCCCTCTGATTTGCGTGTATCTTCCATTTCTCTATATTATTTAAATCATCTGATTTCTTCCTATCCAGCCCATATCAGAGGCTGAACACATTCCATATATTATAGCTGACGCCTAAGTCGTAGACATCCTCGCCCTCATGCTTCTTGAGCTTCTTCACGACGCGGATGGTCACCGGCAGCGCAATGATCTCATAGACGGTCTTGAGCACCACTTGCCACAGCATCAGTGCAGGCAGAGCCGAGAGCGGCACTACCCCACCCAAGGCCAACGGAAAGAAGATGAGAGAGTCACAGCTCTCTCCGGCTACAGTACTCCAAACGGCACGGGAGGAGAAATGACGGCCTTGATCGCGAATCTTCATCTTGCTCATGACATAAGCGTTCATGAAACTGCCCACGATGAAAGCCACAAACGAAGCCAACGCGATGCGGGGCGCCAAGCCAAAGACAGCATGGAAACCCTCTTCATTGTGCCAGTAAGGTGCCCCGGGAATGGTATCGCAGAGCGCGCCCATCGCCACGAAGAAGAAATTCATGCCAAAGCCCAGCCATATCAGAAGACGGGCCTTGCGGTAACCCCACACCTCGCACACGCAGTCATTAATAATATAGGAGATCGGAAAGACCAGCAGTCCGCCCGTCAGATTGACAGGCCCCACAGCGATCTGCTTGGTTTCCAACACGTTTGCCGTAATCAGGCAAACACAAAAGAGAATGCTGAACAGCATGAACAGCACGCTCACGGTTTGTTTTTCTTTTTTCACGTTCTTGTTTTTAAAGAGGTTAGACAAGCACTCTGTAGAATGTTGAATGATGAAGGTTGAAGGTTGAATTTAAAACACGAGACAGGAACGGTACCAGGTCTAAACCTGATAAAGGAGATAAGCGATATATCCAATGAACAGCGCCGTCAGCGCAACACCTTCCCAGCGCTCGATACGATACTTGGTGTAGGAGAAGAGCCAAAGCAGGATCATGGAGATGACCATCACGCTGAGGTCTGCGTTGGTGATGCCTTGCGTGTTCATCGGTGAGATGATACCGGTGACACCAAGAATCATCAGAATGTTGAATACATTGGAGCCTAACACATTGCCGATGGCGATACCACTGTTACCCCTGCTGGCAGCAACCGTACTGGTAGCGAGTTCAGGCAGTGACGTACCGCAGGCCACTATCGTCAGTCCGATCACGGCATCGCTCACGCCCAAGGTATGGGCAAGCGCCGAAGCATTATCCACAAACACCTCTGAGCCAACGATCAATCCGACCAGGCCGATGACGATCAGCAAAGACGACTTACCCACGCTGAGGTTGATCGGCTGATCCAAAGGATCTTTTTCCTCCTTCATGCCTTTCTTGGCTTCTTGGAGCGTCAGATACATGAACACGAGGAACAAAACAAACAAGATGGCGGCATCTACCCGACTGATGTTACCGTCCAGACAGAGCATCAGCAGCACCACAGAGGCGACAAGCGCAAACGGGATGTCGCGCTTCACGGTATCAGGAAGAATGGTGATCGGGGCTACTAAGGCAGCCACGCCCACGATGAGCGTGGCATTGAAGATATTGCTACCCACTATATTGCCCACTGCCAACCCAGGCTTGCCGCCAAGAGCAGACATCAGACTGACGAAAAACTCAGGCATGGAGGTGCCCATGGCCACGACTGTCAGTCCAATCACGATCTGGGGAACTCCCATGCGAGTGGCGATGCCTACCGAGCCATCGGTGAGCCAACCTGCGGACTTCACAACAGCCACGATGCCAACAACCAACAAGACAACCTGAATCCAAGTTTGAGAAGGGGCAAAGTTAAACGGCAATAAACTCATATTACACGTACTCATATTACACGTATTTTTTGCAAAGGTACGAAAAAACCCTGAATATTCACATATTCAGGGTCTAAAACTAACAATCACACAATTATAAATCTATCAATCTATTATGCTCATACGTCAAAGCCTGTACTCGGCTTATGCCTTAAGAGACTGGTACAAAACCTAATTGATTCAAAATGCTTAAACCTATCCGCTTACTTATCTGCATTGTAGATTACAACAGATATGCCACAGCACCCAAACAGTCACTATGGCACAATCGTGCGACAATATGTCATTACTGATACTGCTATTACTTAGCAGCCTCAGTCTCCTGCTCTTTGTTTTCCTCTGTGCTCTCAGCCTCCTCTGGAGCCAGTGTAGCCTTGAAGTCAGTATAGCCGTTGTTGACCAGAATATTGTACCACTGCAATAGTTTCTTGATGTCACTGTCGTGAACACGATCCTCGTCAAACTCGGGCAGCACTTCCTTGAAATATGCGCGGAGCTCCTTGCCGGACACCTTTTTGTAGTTGATGGAGGCTTCCTTGCAGCCTTCCTTCTTGGCTACGTTGTCCAGCACTTGCCAAAGGGGCACATCATCGCCTGTGGTGTACATGGCAATGTCGCCCAAACTGGTCACCTTGTCGGTGGCAAAAGCTGGCTGATGACGGTGGGTGGCATCAATAGCCTCCACGATCAGATTCATCTTACCACGACTTACCAACTTATACAATCCGGGCTTTCCGGCAATCGATAATATTGTTTCCATTGTTTACCTTAAAATTTTGCTTTGTTATGATGTTTATTGATTGATATCTATCTTGCTTATTCTCTCTATTGCCAGCAGAGCGAGTCCCACCCTTTTCCGACTACTGGCCTAAGGCGCGTAGCAGGTCATCGACTTGCCGGTCGAGATCAGCCTTACCGTCGTTCACGACCGTGTAGTCGCAGCGGCGCTTCGCTTCTTCGGCCGGCAACTGACTGTTAATACACTGCATGGCTTTCTCACGTGTGATATGGTCACGGTTCATGACCCTGCCGACTCTTACCTCCAAAGGCGCGTCGACAAAGACGAAAGCATCAAAAGCCACACGACGGTCAAAAGCGCTGTCGAAAAGAATGGCACTCTCCAGCCACCCATAGCCGCTCTGTTCGAAGTCACGCGCCACGGCTGGATGCACAATATCGTCGACAGCCCGCTTGTTCTCATCAGAGGCAAGCAGGAAACTCGCCAACACGCTCTTCTGCAACTCCTGACCCTGATACACGTCGTCGCCCACAAGCTCCTGCAACTGATGTTGCAGGACAGCGTCTGTGCGCATCAGCCGCTTGGCAGCAGCATCGCAGTCATAGACCCGTATACCGCGTTTGGCAAGAAGATGACAGACAAAACTCTTTCCGCTGCCTATGCCTCCGGTGATCGCGATCCTTTTCATTGCTGCTCGATGAGATAATCGACTTGGTTCATCTCCAGCCTGACATTGCTCACGCCTCTCGGCCGCTGCGTGACGTAAAGATTACATTTATCCGACGGGTGGGCTGAGATATCCTTGAAGTCAACCACCACATGGAAGTCACTGACCTTGACCTGGCGATAGAGACTGGCACCGACGGTAAACGTCACATTGACCCGCTGGGGGAACGTACGGATGACGGTTCCGATGGGTCTGTTGATCGCCGTGATCGGCACTTCCATCGTCTCCTCGGTGAGGATGTCGGGGAATAGGGTGATCTTGACTTTCGACGGCGTGATCTTCACACCGTTGATAGGCCGGAGTCTGACCTCTCTTGTGACTGTATCGGAGAAGTTGGTGACACGAAGAAACTCGGTCATCACTGTCTCTATGCTATCCAGCTTGGCCTTACTGGCGTAGATCGTCACCTTGTCGGGCCAGAACTGCACGTGAGACAGGTAATAGTCTTTGGCCGGCACAATGTTGCCAGCCAAGCTCACCTTCACCACTTTCTTCCGGCCATAGTTGAAGTAGAAGTCCAACCGGTCGCTTTTGATGCCCGAAATAGTGGAAGAGGAGAAGAGCTGCTGTCTGATCTGCCGCTGGATGTCGACCATAGGCACGGCACCATGTCCCGTCTCTCCATCGGCATAATAGTCGAACTTCAGCACTACCGGACGCAAGCGCCGGCTTGTGGAATAGCCTAAGAGCATGAAGCCCTTGTCGTGGATGGTCACACGCACCGTGTCGGTCATCGGCGTGGTAATCACCACGTTCTTGGGCACTCCGACAAGGCGCACGGCGACCGGGAACTCTTCGTCATACGTCTCATTGAGCGTCTCCATCAGCCAGAAGATGCCGGAGAGGAAGAGGAAGAATAAGAAAATCAGAAACTGCTTGTTCTTAGAACTGAACAAGAAGCTTCTGACCATGTTGAGGAAAGATCCTATATTATGCATTAGGCTGCTGCTGAGCTGCGTCCTGGAAGACGTAGTTCTTATCAACCGTGATCACTACACCACGTGCCACTTCCACCTCGACGACATTCTTCTCGTTGTCGAGACGCTTCACGGTGCCATAGACGCCACCGCCTGTGACGACCTTGGAGCCTTCCTGCAAAGAGTTCTGGAACTCGCGTATCTTTTTCTGTTTCTTCTGCTGGGGACGGATCATGAAGAACCACATGATGGCGAAGAGTGCCACCAACATGATGAGCATACCACCGAAGCCGCCTCCTTGTTGAGCTGCCTGAGCAGCCAGTACCATTGTATTCATTTACTGTCTGATTAAAAGATGATCGTTTTGATATGAATAGGCGCACGACCCCGCTGATGCCAAGAGCCATGCTACACATTAATTATATGATAGTCTACTCTTGACTTTCGGGCTGAAGGGGCTCCTGCCCGTCAGCGGGCTGAGCATCCTCGTTGTCCTCGGTCTGCCGGGGAACCTCGGCCGACACGTCGTGATGAACAAAGCGCATGTAACCTGTCGGCTGACTGTTGCGGCCCATCGGCTGACGCTCGGGACGCTCAGGCATCTCCTTCATCATCTTGCCGCTCTCGATCAGATGACGGGCGATGGAGTCCAACATACCATTGATATATCCGCCACTGCGAGGAGTGGAATAGAGCTTGGCCAACTCCACATACTCATTGATCGTCACCGATACCGGAATGTTGGGGAAGGTGAGCATCTCGGCAATGGCGATCTGCATGATCACCACATCCATATAGGCCAGACGCGAGAAGTCCCAATTGCGGGAAGCCTCACTCATGTAGTGCTGATATTCATCGGCATTGAGGATAGTGGAGCGGAAGAGCTTGCGGGCAAAGTCCTTGTCCTCGACATCCTTCCATTCCGGCAAGAGTTCCTGTTTGTTTTTGTTCTTCGGATCGAAGCGCTTGATGGTCTTCAGCACGAAGGTGTCCACCACCTCCTTATCGTCGTTCCAATAGAGGCTCTTCTCCTCCAAGAGAGCGTCGAGGTCATCGTTGGTCTCGATAAACATCTTATAGAGCCGACGCCACAGCTCGCGGTCATCGTCGTAAGTCGCCTCGGGAGTCTTCATGTACTCCTGATACAGCTCACTCTGCTCAATCTGGTTGCACAGTTTGCGGATGAACTCGATATCGTCCTTCCACGTGAGCTTCTTATCCTCGAGAAACTCATTGAGCATCTTGTTCTCTTCCAGTTGAACCGCGAACTTGTTGAAAGCGAACTTGGGAGAGGCCGGCTGCGTGCCTTCACGCTCTGCACGCTGATTGAGCACATCGAGACGATGACGCTCCTCCTGCGTGATGGCGACCATCAAATCCAAGAGATAGTTGTACAAGTCGTATGCCTTGGAGAGGCTGAAAAGCAATTCCTTCTCAGCCGCGTCCATATTCTTATTACCGTTTTGATAGTATGCATAGGTTAACTGGACTATCTTTATACGTATTAGTTCGCGATTAATCATTTTCCTTTATTCCGTCTAAAACATGTTTTACGCTGCAAAAGTAGGGAAAAATCCGTGGATATGCAAGAAAAGAGGTATCAAAAGACTGTTTTTTTAGATAAACTTTGCACATAGCTTTGCTCAATTCAAATAAAAGCGCTACCTTTGCACCGCTTTTCAGATTGATACATATTATTGATTCAGTGTGATGGCGAATTAATTAACGATTTAATTTAGAGTAACACAAATGGAAGAAATCAGCATTTCAGGTAAGAAGCGCGAGGCCCTTGGTAAGAAAGCTTCTAAAGCCCTTCGTAAGGAGGGAATGGTTCCCTGCAACCTCTATGGTGAGGAGCGCGTAGACGGCAAGCCGGTAGCATTGGCTTTCGCATCTCCCTTCAGCGAGCTGCGCAAGCTCATCTACACTCCCCACATCTATGTTGTCAAGATCAATATCGACGGCACTGACCACACAGCAGTGCTGAAGGAGATCCAGTTCCACCCCGTCACAGACGCTCCTCTGCACGTCGACTTCTATGAGGTCAACGATCAGAAGCCTATCACCATCGGCATTCCCGTGAAGCTCGTAGGTCTGGCACAGGGTGTCCGCGACGGTGGTCGTATGAACCTCTCTATCCGCAAGATCAACGTCACTGCTCCTTATCAGCAGATCCCTGAACACCTCGACGTCGATGTCACTGCACTGCGCATTGGCAAGAGCATCAAGGTCGGTCAGCTCGCTTACGAGGGTCTGGAGCTCGCAACAGGCAAGGATGTGGTCGTTTGCTCCGTGAAGATGACACGTAACGCCAACGCTAGCGCAGCCAGCGACGACAGCGCTGAGACTCCCGCAGACGCAGCAGCAGACGCTGAGAGCAAGTAATCCCTCTCTTTAGTATCGATAGACATTGGATAAGTATTTGATCTGTGGTCTGGGTAATCCCGGCGATGAATACGCCGGTACCCGCCACAATACAGGATTTATGGTATTGGACGCTTTTGCTAAAGCGTCCAATATTTGTTTTGAGGATCACCGTTACGGCTTTGTGGCTGAGACGTCATTGAAAGGTAGAAAGATCTTCTTGTTGAAGCCTACCACTTTCATGAATCTCAGTGGCAATGCCGTGCGCTATTGGCTCAATGAGGAGAAGATCGACCAAAGCCGACTGCTCGTCATCAGCGACGACGTGGCACTGCCCTTGGGCGACTTCCGACTGAAAGCCAACGGCAGCAATGGCGGGCATAACGGTCTGGGGCATATCATGCAGCTCATCGGACAAAACTTCGCACGTCTGCGTGTGGGTATCGGCAACGACTATCCACGAGGCGGACAGATCGACTGGGTGCTCGGCCATTACTCCGACGACGACATGAAGGTGTTGCAGCCTACCATCGACATGGCGGTTGACATCATCAAGAGCTTTGTCCTGCAAGGCATCGACGACACCATGAACCAGTACAACAAACTGGGAAAAAACACTAAAGAATGATGAATGATGAATGATGAATGATGACTTAAAGCAGTATTGAGTGCTGAATGACGACTTGTTCTAACCCGGCAGGCAGTCACTCTCCATTTATCCAATCAAGACTGACTCAAGCCATTACTTCTCATTCATCATTGGATTAATTCATTATTCAACATTAGATTAATTCATCATTCAACACTCAATATTCAACATTGTATGAAAGATTCTCTTCCTCAGCACGACTCTTCTGCCCGCATCGACAAATGGCTCTGGGCAGCGCGTATCTATAAGACCCGCTCTTTGGCAGTGGATGCCATCAAGAACAGCCGTGTGACCGTAGACGGAGCAAACGTCAAGCCAAGCCACATCGTGAAAGAAGGGCAAACGGTCAACGTCAAAAAGCCGCCCATCACCTATTCTTTCCGCATCCTGGCTTGTATCGAGCAGCGCGTGGGTGCCAAGCTCATACCACAAGTCTATGAAAACGTTACGGATCCTAAGCAATATGAATTGTTGGAGATGAGTCGCATCAGCGGATTTGTTGACAGAGCAAGAGGCACAGGACGCCCCACAAAGAAAGAGCGACGGGCGCTCGACGCTTTCATCGAGCCTGCTGTATTTGGTTTTAACGACGATGACGAATAGCTATCTTTCCTCTCTCATCCAATGCAACAGAACGCTGCGCTCAATAAGAGATGTCTTTTTTTAAATAAGGTTGACACCTAAAGTCAACCTTATTTAAAAAAAGACAGATCGGGACGCATTGTATCTTCAATTCTTTCCGCCATTGGCAGCTGACAGCATCTCCAGCGAGTGACGTTCTCCTACTACCCAGATGATGTCCCCGACAACAAATTTCCGTGAGGGACTGATCATCGTCAGGTTTTGCTGACCTTCCTCCACACCGACCACCATGCAGCTGTACCGGTCTCTGATGCCACTCTCGCCGAGCGTCTTGCCCAAGAAAGCGCAAGAACGCGACAGCACCATCTTCTGCAACTTCATCTCCCGCTCCTCGATGTGGGGGTCTTCCGGAACGAGTTCTCCTTTCAGCGCCTTGCCGAATGTTTGCAGCTGCTCATCACTGCCGATGACCTGCAGACGGTCGCCGGGGAAGATGATGTCGTCACCACCGGGGATGTTGATGCGCTGATGGCCACGCAGGATGCTGCTCACGTGTACGCCATAACGCGCGCGGAATTGCAACTGCCGCAAAGACTGACCGGCCCATGCGCTGTCTTCAGGCACCTCAAAGTCCGATACATGGATGTCACGCTCCAAGAGATGATCACCATACAGCGGACGGCGCTTGCCCTGCACCTGGGCTTCGATCTCACGGCTGTGAAGGTTCTGAACGAAAAGACGCTCCAAGGCGATGGACCGCTTCTTCATTCTGCGTGAAAAGACGATCAGCGTCAGCACTACCAAGGCCAGTGTAATGACAATGGCATTGGCGAAGCGAGCCAGATAGTTGCAGATATAAAACAGGAAGGAAGCGGCAATCACAATACGTGCCAAGACAGTGAAAAGCAACGGCAGACGATTGGGACGGCTCTGTACCCACAAGGCTCTGAACTCCTCGCTATGGTTGTGATTCATCACGATGGCACGCAGGAAAGGCGCTAACAATAGCAACAACAGCAGGCCACACACGCCATTGGCCCACCAGTGGGGCAGCAGATGACGGAAGAAAGGCAAGGCGAAGGACAGCATCACGGCGGTCACGGCCATGCACAGTATGGTGTAGACCAGGGTAGAGACTGCCATTTTAGTGAGCAGCCGCTTCCAGTGGCTCTTCTCCTCTACTGTGTTTTGATGGGCCTGCCCGAAGTGGTTGAGCCGGCGGATCCACCGCTTGGGTAGGATATGCTCCAGACCATCATAGCACGGTACGGCCGCACGGATCATGTAAGGAGTCAGGAACGTGGTGATCACCGACACAGCCACGACCACAGGATAGAGAAAGTTGCTGATCACGCCGAGTGAGAGTCCCAGCGAGGCGATGATGAAGGCAAACTCACCGATCTGTGCCATTGAGAAGCCGCAGCGCATGGCTGTCTTCAACGGCTGGCCGCTGAGCATGAAACCCAACGTGCCGAAGATGCCCTGACCCACCAAAATGGTGACCACCAGCGCAGCGATAGGCAAGGCATAGGCCACGAGCACATTGGGCTCGACAAGCATACCGACTGATACAAAGAAGATGGCACCAAAGAGATTCTTCACCGGTTCCACCAGCTTTTCGATCTTGTCGGCCTCGATCGTCTCCGCTAAGATGCTGCCCATGACAAAGGCTCCGAAGGCTGAGCTGAAACCGACAGCTGTGGAGATCCACGCCATCAGACAGCAAAGCCCCAAGGCCACGATGACCATTGTCTCGTCGGTCATCAGCCGGCGCGTCTGCCGCAGAAACGTGGGAACGATGAAGAGGCCGACGACAAACCACAGCACGAGGAAAAAGCCGATCTTCAACACCGAGTCGAGCATCTGCCCGCCATTGGGGTCGCTGCCGCCTGCGATGGCCGACAACATTACCATCATCACGATAGCAAGGATGTCCTCCAGGATGAGCACACTCATCACCAGCGAGGCAAAGCCCTGCTGTCGGAGATCCATATCGTCGAAGGCCTTATAGATGATTGTCGTCGACGACATGGCAAGCATACCGCCAAGGAAGATGCAGTCGTAATGGTCCCAATGGAAGAGATGCCCCACACTGATGCCTAAGATGATCATGCTGAAGACGATCGACAAGGCCGCGATGACCGGCGCCATGCCCATCCTCAGGATCTTCTTGAACGAGAAGTCGAGACCCAAAGAGAACAACAGGAAGAGCACTCCTATATCTGCCCACGTCTGGATATCGTGTTTGTCAAGTATCGACATGGTGTAGGGCATGTGCGGACTCACTAAGAATCCAGCCACGATATAGCCCAGCACAAGCGGCTGCTTGAGTTTCTTGAACAGTAAAGTGACGGCTCCGGCAACTACAAGAATGAGTGCCAAGTCTTTGACCAGGTTGGGAAGTTCAGACATTGATAATATATATAGGAGTGATCCCCGCCTTTCCCACAACAAGGAGAAAAACGAGATAAGACAGAAAACAGAGAAAATGCGCCAACAACACAAGGTCTTGAATGGAGAAGCACTGCGCCTCTCCATTCAAAAACAGGGTATTAGTCGTTGAACGTACCGGCTATTTGGCAAATCTTCACGATGACATCCACGGCTTTGTTCATCACTTGGATAGAGACAAACTCGTAGGGGCCATGGAAGTTCACGCCACCGGCAAAGATGTTGGGACAGGGCAGTCCACGGAAGCTCAGCTGTGCACCGTCGGTACCGCCACGGATAGGCTCCACCTTCGGCGTGACGCCGCTTTCCTGCATAGCCTTCAGGACGATGTCGATCACATACATCTTGGGGTCGATCTTCTCCTTCATGTTGTAGTACTGATCCTTGATGTCTACCTTCACCGTGCCGTCGCCATACTTTTCGTTCATCTCCTTGGCAATGTTCTCCATGAAGTCCTTGCGGTCCTCAAACTTGCGGCGGTCGTGATCACGAATGATATAGCTCAGCTTAGCCTGCTCGCAATGGCTCTCAATACCCAGCAGATGATAGAAGCCCTGATAACCTTCTGTGGTCTCGGGAATATCGGTTTCGGGAATGTGAGCATTGAACTCACAAGCCAGACGGCTGGCGTTGACCATCTTTCCCTTGGCATATCCTGTGTGCACGCTGCATCCCTTGATGGTCACCTTGGCCGATGCGGCATTGAAGTTCTCATACTCCAGGTCACCGATATCGCCACCGTCCATGGTGTAAGCCCAGTCACATCCGAACTTCTCAACATCGAAATGGCGGGCACCCATGCCGATTTCCTCATCAGGATTAAAGGCGACACGTATCTTGCCGTGCTCGATCTCCTTGTGATCGCGCAGGTAGCACATGGCCTGGACGATCTCTGCGATGCCGGCCTTGTCGTCGGCGCCGAGCAGTGTAGTGCCATCGGTGACGATCAGATCCTCACCTTTGTGGAAAAGCAGCTCAGGGAATTTCTTGGGCGAAGAGACGATGCCCGGTGACAACTCGATGTCGCCTCCATCGTAGTTTTTCACGATGCGGGCCTTGATATTTGCGCCACTTGCGTCCAGCGCCGTGTCATAGTGAGAGATGAAGCCAATGGTCGGTGTCTTCTTCTTCGTGTTGGAAGGCAGGGTGGCGTAGATATAACCCATGTCATCCATCTCAACGTCCTCCAGACCTTCGCTCTCAAGTTCCTCCTTAAGATATTTGGCGAAGATAAGTTGTTTGGCGGTACTCGGTACGGTCTGTGAGTCCTCGGCCGACTGTGTATCGAACTTTGTGTAATTGATAAATCTTTCTGTTATGTTCATTTTAGAAATAAAACTGGTTTCTCATATGTTTCTTTTCGCAAAGATAAGGAAATAAAGTCATATTGCAAAGACTTTAGCAGTTTTTAAAGACAGAAAGGCGGAAATAGGGCGGAAACCAGGATTGAAGCAGACGAAAACTGTCTTCGGAAGGGTAAAAAACAAATAAAGCGCTCCGCTGTCCCTTGGAACTACGGAGCACAACCATGTGACCTCGGTGGGACTCAAACCCGCGACACTCAGAACCGGAATCTGATGCTCTATTCAACTGAGCTACGAGGCCATATTCCTAATTATCGTTTTGCAAAGGTAAACAATATTTTCGCTATCACCAAATTTTCACCTTAAAAAAACAAAGAGCCCGCCTGATTATTCATACTGGGAAACAAGGGACTCACTTTGTGCGAGCTAAACTGCTTATGCCTTGACACTTGACTGGCGCCAATAGCCTGGAAATTACTATTTGAAAAATTAATTTGACTTTTACTTGCATAATTACAATTAATAGCGTAACTTTGCAGCAGAATAGAAGAGAATTCTATTGTAGGAGATACTTATTCATATCACTATACGACAATATTAACATAATCATCATATAATGAGCAAACTTATCAAGCCAATAGGCTACAAGGCCCTGCTCGACAAACATCAGACGGAACAGGGCATCAAACAGATCAAGGAGTTCTTCCAGCAAAACCTCGCCACTGAGCTGAGGTTGAGTCGTGTCACCGCCCCGCTCTTCGTCTTGCAGGGTCTGGGTATCAACGACGACCTCAACGGCGTGGAGCGCCCTGTCACCTTCCCTATCAAGGACATGGGAGAGGCGAAGGCCGAAGTCGTGCACTCTCTTGCTAAATGGAAACGACTCACACTGGCAGAATACAATATACAACCGGGCTACGGCATCTACACCGACATGAACGCCATCCGCGCCGACGAGGAGATGGACAACCTTCACTCGCTCTATGTCGACCAGTGGGACTGGGAGGCTGTCATCGAGAAGGGTGACCGTACCATCGCCTTCCTGGAGAATGTGGTGCACCGCATCTATGCCGCCATCCTGCGCACAGAGTTCCTGGCCTGCGAAAGCTATCCACAACTGAAACCATTCCTGCCGCGCGAGATCCACTTCATCCACAGTCAGGACGTGCTCAACATGTACCCCAACCTCTCTCCCCACGAGCGTGAGGATGCCATCTGCAAAAAGTATGGTGCCGTGTTTGTGGAAGGTATCGGCGGAAAGCTCTCCGACGGAAAGAAACACGACGGACGTGCTCCCGACTACGACGACTGGTCGACGGTGGCAGAAAACGGCAAGGCCGGCCTCAACGGCGACATCCTCATCTGGTATCCTGTGCTCGGCCGCTCGTTCGAGATCAGCTCGATGGGTATCCGTGTGGACAAGGAAGCGTTGCTGCGCCAGTTGAAAATTGAAGGCAAGGAAGAGCGTGAGAAACTCTATTTCCATCGCCAGCTTCTTGACGGTAAGCTGCCGCTGAGCATTGGTGGCGGTATCGGACAGAGCCGTCTGTGCATGGTCATGCTTCACAAAGCACATATCGGCGAGATCCAAGCAAGCATCTGGCCCGAAGACATGAGAAAGGAATGCGAGGAACTCGGTATGCCACTCATCTAAATGAAACAACAATAAAAGTTGCACACTGCTTAGGTGGTGTGCGCAAAAACAAAGATTCTATATTTAAGAAACCTTAATATCAGCAGCTCTCTGTTCTATAATCCGTCTTTTTTGGCTATATTTGTGGTAAACAAAAAAGTATGATTATGGAGCAGAGAGTGATTATTTCCAAACATTTGCAAACTGAAATAGCCACTGCTATTTCAGAATGTGAGCACGATAAGATTTTTGTTCTTACCGACGAGACCACCCACGAGAAATGCTGGCCAGTGCTTGCCAAGCAGTTTGGCCTGCGCAACGCCTACGTCATCACCATCCAGTCGACGGACAGCTATAAGGATCTCACCTCGCTGTCGCACGTTTGGAAGGAACTCGGTGACCATGGAGCCACACGTCACTCACTGCTCATCAACCTCGGTGGAGGCATGGTGACGGACTTAGGCGGTTTCGCGGCCTCTACCTTCAAACGTGGCATTGACTTCATCAACATTCCGACAACACTGCTCGCAATGGTAGACGCCTCGGTAGGCGGCAAGACGGGTATCAACTTCAACGGACTGAAAAACGAGATCGGTGTGTTCAACAACGCGCGCTTCGTCATCCTCGACACAGAGTTCCTGCGTACGCTTGATGATAAAAATATCCGTTCGGGCTATGCCGAGATGCTCAAGCACGGTCTCATCTCCGACGAGAAGCACTGGGCAGAGTTGCTCAACTTCGACTTGGACCACCCCGATCTGAAGCAGTTGCAAACCATGCTGGCTTACTCCGTGAACGTCAAGAAGCGCATCGTGAAGAAAGATCCCCACGAGAAGGACATCCGCAAGGCGCTGAACCTCGGCCACACCTTCGGCCACGCCTTTGAGGCATTCTCGCTCGACACGCCCGGCAAGGAGCCCCTACTCCACGGCTATGCGGTAGCCTTCGGCCTCATCTGTGAACTCTATCTCTCGTCAGTGCTTACCAACTTCCCGACAGACAAGATGCGGCAGACCGTGCAGTTCATCCGCGAGAACTATGGCTCGTTTGACTTTAGTTGTGAGGACTACGACCAGCTCATCGAACT
The DNA here is from genome assembly GCA_900540375.1 of uncultured Prevotella sp. Taxonomy (GTDB): domain Bacteria; phylum Bacteroidota; class Bacteroidia; order Bacteroidales; family Bacteroidaceae; genus Prevotella. The sequence goes on along the minus strand of UQFS01000001.1, from coordinate 163,898 downwards.
CATGCACCACGACAAGAAGAATACGGGCACCACGATCAACTTCACGCTCTTGGGCGGCATAGGCGACATCCACATCAATCAGACAGCCTCCGACGAACTCATCAAGGAAGCGCTCGACTTCTTCCGGGAAGGGTAACAGTTTAAAAAGCAATTAAAGGATATGGCTGAAAGCAAACAAGAAACAGAGTTGGTCGAATGTGACTTTCATCACACCGAGCAACGTGAAAAGTATTTCACGCTGCTCGGACAGTATATGATACACCCAATGGGAGGAATGGAGCGCGGGCTCAACAGCGATGAACAACAGCGACTGGCAACATACATGACTCAACATCCCGACGTACACTGCTTCCTCCTTCGTCGCGGGAGTAAGTATGTGGGAATGTCGACGTGCTACGAAGTCTTCTCTACTTTCCATGCGATGCCATATCTCTACATCCACGACATCTTTGTTGATGCTGAATACCGCAACAAGGGTTTAGGTTTTCTGCTCATCCAAAAGTTGACAGATTGGGCCCGTCAACACCACTGTTGCAAGATCACGCTCGAAGTCAGAGCTGATAACCAACCGGCTCGCCATCTTTATGCCAAAGCGGGGTTCAAGGACTTAGAACCTCCCATGTCGTTTTGGACAAAGGATTTGCTGGGATAAGAGCGACAAGCCTTTATTTATTGCTCTCCTTCTCCGCCGCCCGTTTTTTCTCCTCCATTGCCTCTTTATAGGCTCTCACGATAGGATCCTCGTCGTCCTTGTCCAGTTCCTTGAAGATCTCACGCGTCTTCCGCAGATGCTTCATGTCGCGACGATAACGCTTGTCGAGCATCTTAGCAAAGTCAAAAGCTATACCACCACGCGTATTGTCTCTAAAGATCTGGCGAACTTGTTCTGTCAGACCCTTAGACACCGACGGCGTACCATCGCCCCATACGGTCACCTCACTAATCTGATGGCTAGTAGGAATGAGATAAGTGGTATCCTTAATCTCTTTTGCCGTCAGCCGCTCTGTGAGATATTTCCCATGGCTGACCGAGAGCGTGTCAAACTTCGTGGGAATATAGCAGATGCCCCGGTAGTTGGTGGTATCGCGATAGCCCGACTTCGTGCTGACGATGACACCACGCACAGGTACATGCGTCTCCATGTCAGCAACGACGAACTTACGCAACTGAGGTTGTGCTGTCCCGCTTTGCAGAACTACCTGCCCGGTTTTCGTCTCTTGGGCAGAAAGGCCTAAAGAAACAAATAATAATAGGTATAAGAGCATCTGCTTCATAATCGGACTCCTTATTTATTATATATAAGCAACAAGTTACTTTCCGGCAGCCTTCACCACTTCCGGCCAGTCGGCCAGAAACGTCTCTATCGACGGATAGAGCACATCAGCGCCCTCGTCTGTCAGTGCCTTGTCGGGCAGAGAACCGCTGTTGATAGCCACGGTAAACATCTCCGCAGCCTTGCCGGCACGCACGCCAAGGGGCGCGTTCTCCACGACAATGGCTTGACGCGGGTCGGCATATCCTGCCTTGCGCATACCTTGAAGATAAGGATCAGGATAGGGCTTCCCACGATTCACATCGTAAGCCGAGGTAATGTGCTCGCGGACGAGATAGTCGCTGAAGTCCGTCAACAACTTGTCAATGAGCGGACGCTGTCCACTACCCGTCACTACGTTGACGCTCATCCCCGACGTCTGGATAGCCTTCATGAGAGGCTTCACACCTGGGAAGATAGGCGCCTCGCCCATCTCATGGAAGATACGCGTCTTCTCGTCGTACATCTTCTGCGCCTGTTCCAGCGTGATCTCCTCGTGCTTTTGCAGGAAGAAGAAGTGGCGAATGGTATCAATACCGCGTGCGCCTTCTGTGGCGTAGGCGTCAGCTACTGTCATCGTGATGCCAAACTCAGCCATCGACTGTTGCCAGGCTATAGCGTGATGGGGCATGGAGTCGTAAAGGACACCGTCCATATCGAACAAGACACAGCGAAAGCCCTCCCAAGCTTTCAGCCCGGGATGACTCTCCTGCATCTTGGATAAGTACTTCTCGATTGCTTTTCTTATATCTTGCATCGATTATGATTATAAGGGTATTGCCATCCCCTTCTCCATCCTCAGGGAGAGGGGGCCAAGGGAAAGAGGGTCCGGTCTTATTACTTCTCCTGAGCCAAACGCTCCTGGATGGCCTTGCTCTCAGCCTCATAGCCGGGCTTGTTGAGCAGAGCGAACATATTCTTCTTGTAAGCTTCCACACCAGGCTGGTTGAACGGGTTGACACCCTCCAACAGACCGCTGATGCCGCAAGCCTTTTCGAAGAAGTAGATGAGCTGGCCGATGTAGTACTCATTGAGTTGCGGCACGCTGACACGCATGTTTGGCACGCCACCGTCGACATGAGCCAGACGGGTACCGAGCTCAGCCATCTTGTTCACCTCATCGACACGCTTGCCCTCAAGGAAGTTCAGTCCGTCGAGATTCTCTTCGTCGTGCGGGAAGAGCAGCTTCTCGTTAGGAGTTTCAACCGAGATCACCGTCTCGAAGATGGTACGCTCGCCCTGCTGGATCCACTGACCCATAGAGTGCAGGTCGGTAGTGAAGTCGCAAGCTGCAGGGAAGATACCCTTGCCATCCTTACCCTCGCTCTCACCGTAGAGTTGCTTCCACCACTCAGCAAAGTAGTGGAGCTTCGGCTGGAAGTTGCAGACGATCTCGATCTTCTTGCCAGCCTGAGTATACAGTCCCTGACGGGTTGCGGCATACTGTGCGGCGGGGTTCTCTGCGAAAGGAACGTCCTTGCCGCAAGCCTTCTCCATGTCCTGTGCGCCCTTGACGAGAGCCTTGACATCGAAGCCAGCCACAGCGATCGGCAGCAGACCTACCGGAGTGAGCACAGAGAAGCGACCACCGACATTGTCAGGAATGACAAATGTCTTATAGCCTTCCTTGTCAGCAGCGGCACGGGCAGCACCCTTGTGTGCGTCGGTGACAGCCACGATGACGTCCTTAGCCTCAGCCTTACCACGCTGAGCCTCGCATTGTTTCTTGAGCAGACGGAAAGTCAGAGCAGTCTCGGTGGTGGTACCAGACTTGGAAATGTTGATGACGCCGAACTTCTTACCCTTCAAGTAGTCGGTGAGCTCAGCAAGGTAGTCCTCACCAATGTTGTTACCGGCGAACATGATGGTGGGGTTCTTCTTGTCACCGACGAGCCATGCAAAGGAGTTGCCAAGGGCTTCGATAACGGCACGTGCACCCAGATAGCTGCCGCCGATACCAGCAACGACGACAACCTCGCACTTCTCGCGCAGTGTGTTGGCGCAAACCTGAATCTCGTTGAGGAAGTCCTCTGTGATCTCAGAGGGCAGATGCAACCAACCGAGAAAGTCGTTTCCCTCGCATGTTCCATTCTCCAAGGCCTCCTGAGCGGCCTTCACCTTCGGCTCGTAAGCCTCCACTGTACCAGCCTTGAGGAACTGTACAGCCTTCGTTGTGTCTAATGCAATGTTTTTCATGATAATCTTTCAAGACTCAAAGTTAGAATCACGACAAAAGAACAAACGACAGATAAACAGACGATTCTTTTGAAGACAGAAAGACATAAAGGACATGTTTTCCTTTTTTAGACAGAAAGACATAAAGAACAGATTATTCTTCATTCTCTTTTTAGACAGAAAAACACAAAGAACAGATTTCTTTCATTCTTCTTTTGACAGAAAGACATAAAGAACATATTGTTCATAAATGTATATTCTGCTCTCTTTATTTGTCTTTGTCTATACCTCTGTCACTGTCACTGTTTCTGCATTCGTCTTCAATGCGAATAGTCTCCTAACCGTGATGAACTCCTGCCTAATCCTTTCTCATCATCTTACCTTATTAAATGAATAATACTAATTTATACTTGTTTTACTACCTTGTCTTCTTGTATTCCCTGTATTTACGCTTTATCTCCAGATTATCGCCTCCGAAGTTAATGAGCAATCCGGTATCGATATGGAGAGCCGTCAGATAATTTACCAGTTGAACCTCATCCTGCCTCGTCAGACATTGTGTAGCCTTCAACTCTATGATGACGTCGTTGTCCACAAGCATATCCGCCCTGTATTCCCCAACCATAACGCCCTTATAATAGACATCAATGGGTGCTTCGGGTATCACGTTCAGATTGTGCTCTCGAAGTTCAAGATACAAGGCATTCTTATATACCTTTTCCAAGAAGCCTTTTGGCAACACGCCCCGAACATTATATGCGCATTGGATAATCTTAGTTATCTTTTCCTCCAACGCCCTCTTCCTTAACTCTTCTTCATCCATCTTACACATTATAATATTATATGTATTGCCTTTCTTGCACTTAGACTCAAGAATGCTTCTTTATAGAACATGTTCTTTATGTCTTTATGTCTTAAAAACAAAAAACATGTCTTTATGTCAAAGCACTCACGAGAGTCTTTCTGTCAGAGCAGGGATGACATCTCGCGGACGCTGGTCTTTGTAGAGTATGTCATAGACGGCGTCGAGGATCGGCATGCTCACGTGGAGCTGTCTGTTGATCTCCTCCATGCACTTCGTACCGTAGTATCCTTCCGCCACCATCTTCATCTCAGCCTGGGCACTCTTGATAGAGTAGCCCTTACCGATCATCATACCAAACGTGCGGTTACGTGAGAAGTTGGAGTATCCTGTCACGAGCAGGTCACCGAGGTAGACACTGTCACAGATTTTGCGGTGTACAGGGTTGACGGCTGTCAGGAAGCGGTCCATCTCACGGATGGCATTGGTGAGGAAGACAGCCTGGAAGTTATCGCCATAACCCATGCCGTTGCAGATGCCTGCGCAGATAGCGTAGACATTCTTCAGCACAGCCGCATACTCGATGCCCGTGACGTCGGTGGAGGTTTCTGTCTTCACATAGTCACAGGCGAGCACACGCGAGAACTCCCTTGCCATCTTCTCGTCACTGCCAGCCACAGTGAGATAGGTAAGCCGTTCGAGAGCCACCTCCTCAGCGTGTGACGGTCCGCCGATGCAGAGCAACTGCCGGTAAGGCACGCCATAACGCTGATGGAAGTAGTCAGAGCAGACCACATCCTCGCCGGGCACGATGCCCTTGATGGCGGTGACGATGAACTTATGGCTGATGTCAGCCGTGAGTTTCTTCAGATGGTCTTTCAAGTAGGGTGAGGGCGTGACGAAGACGAGCGTGTCATATTCAGTGGCAATCTCGTTGATATCCGATGTGAAGTCGATGTCGTCGATGTCGAAGTGTACACCCGTGAGGTAGGCCGGGTTATGTCCGAGCCGTCGGAAGTCAGCGATGCGGTCGTCGCGCCGCATATACCATCCGATGTGCCCCGTGTGCTCTACCACCACCTTTGCGATGGCGGTAGCCCACGAGCCGCCCCCGATAATGGCCACACGACCAAAATCGGGAATGGAGCCTTTCTTCCGCAGGCCCAGTGCTCTACTGATTCTTCTGAACAGACGCATAGCCAATGGGAGTATTACAGATTCTTTGCGCCGTCAATCCAGTGCTGTATATCGTCTACTGACGGCTTCTCGTAACCGAGTTTATATTTCTTGTTGATCTCACCGATCTTCTGCTGCAAGCCCTGAGCCTTCTCATCCTTGATGTCAGAGATGAGGTTGAAGCCAGCCTTACGCAGTACATACACCCAGTCCTCAGGTACGCCAAGGGCAGCCCACTCCTTGATGCTGCTCTGCGGCATCTTAGCCTCAGGCTTCATCTGCGGGAAGAGCATGATCTCCTGGATGTTCTCCTTGCCGATCATCAACATGCAGAGTCGGTCAATGCCAATGCCGATACCACTGGTGGGCGGCATACCATATTGCAGGGCACGCAGGAAGTCCTGGTCGATGATCATCGCCTCATCGTCGCCCTTGTCTGCAAGCTTCATCTGCTCCTTGAAGCGGTTCTCCTGGTCGATGGGGTCGTTGAGCTCTGAATAAGCGTTGGCGAGCTCCTTACCATTGACCATCAGCTCGAAGCGCTCAGTGAGTCCTGGCTTCGATCGGTGCATCTTCGTCAGCGGACTCATCTCCACCGGATAGTCAATAATAAATGTTGGCTGGATGAACGTACCCTCGCAGAACTCACCGAAGATCTCGTCAATGAGCTTACCCTTGCCGAAGCTCTCATCGATGCCTTCCATCTTGAGCTTGTTCACAGCGATGTCGCGGATCTCCTCCTCGCTCTTTCCTTCGAGGTCGAAGCCTGTTTTCTCCTTGATGGTGTCGAGGATAGGCAGACGGCGGAAAGGTGCCTTGAACGAAATGACGTGGTCGCCGTTCTTCACCTCCGTGCTGCCATTGACAGCCACGCAGATGGTCTCGAGCAGACGCTCGGTAAACGACATCATCCAGTTATAGTCCTTGTATTGCACATAGAGCTCCATGCAGGTAAACTCCGGGTTGTGGTATTTGTCCATACCCTCGTTGCGGAAGTTCTTACCGATCTCGTAGACACCCTCGAAGCCGCCCACGATGAGTCGCTTGAGGTAGAGTTCAGTAGCGATACGCATGTACATGTCGATATTCAGCGCATTAAAGTGCGTGATGAACGGACGTGCGCTGGCGCCACCGGGGATGCTCTGCAGAATAGGAGTCTCCACCTCGGTGTATCCGGCCTCGTCGAAGAAGTTGCGCATGGTCTTGAGCACCTTGGCACGCTTGAGAAACGTATCCTTCACACCGTCGTTGACGATGAGGTCGACATAGCGCTGGCGGGCGCGCAGCTCGGGATCGTCGAACTTGTCGTAGGCCACGCCGTCCTTGTATTTCACGATCGGCAGTGGCTTAAGGCTCTTGCTCAGCAGTTTCAGCGACTGGGCGTGCACAGAGATCTCGCCCGTCTGCGTCTTGAAGACAAAGCCTTTGATGCCGATGAAGTCACCGATGTCGAGGAGTTTCTTAAAGACCTTGTTGTACATGTCCTTATTCTCGTCGGGGCAGATGTCGTCACGGGTGACATACACTTGGATTCTTCCCTTGCTATCCTGCAACTCCACAAAGCTGGCCTTACCCATGATACGGCGACTCATCATACGTCCGGCGATGACGACCTCCTGCTTCTCTCCCTCCTTGAAGTTGTTCTTGATATCAACTGAAAAGGCATTGGTGGGGAACTCGGCTGCTGGATACGGGTCGATACCCATGTTGCGCAGCTCCTGCAGGCTCTGGCGTCGTCCAATCTCCTGCTCGCTTAACTCTAAAATGTTCATACTTATAGTTATATTCGAATATATTCTTCCTATATGCAAAGGTACAAAAAAGAAACGAGAACAAGAGCTATTTAATAATTAATAACCACCTCAGCAAGTGTGCAACAAGTGCAACCCTGCAATCCGACTGCGCGATAGGCGTGGACGACAGTCACCCGTGAGGATGAAAGAAGATTACAGTTTGATGAACACCCGCTTCCTCCACAGCGCCCAGCCCATCAGTGCGTGCAGGGCGACAAACAGCGCAGCATAGGCCACACCGGCCCAATAGCCGTTGAGGATAACGGCATGGAGCAAAGAATAGACTCCAGCCTTGATGCCCGTAGCACCGAAGACGATGCTCACGGCCTCGCTGGCCACATAAAGGAAGAGGGGATTCATGCCAAACCACAGCGTCAATCTCACCAGCCATGGTTGCCCGGCAGAGCCGCTGCCTGTCGTCTGACTTTGAGCGCGGTGGATGTCAAGCCAGCCCACAAGCAGACCTTGCAAAGAGGCTGCAATGCCGCAGGTGAGCAGGACATAGGAGGGACTCCACACACGTTTGTTGAGCGGCAGGCAGAACTGCAGGAGCCAGCCTGCAAAAGCCATGACAGCTCCACAGACCAACAGCCGTGAGAGGGTGACGAGATGGGGATGTCCCAGTTCGGGGTGCTCTTTCCGAAGAGCCCAGGAAGCGACAAGAAAACCTATCATCGTGTTGGTCATAGCAGAAAAGCTTGAGAGCAGTCCCTCGGGATCTACGGGTGACTTATGATAGAGATGGGCGTCACCCAACAGCGCATGGTCCACACGCGAGAGGATGTTGGTGACGCTGTCGTAGTCATAACCGCCACCGGCAAGCAGCAGGATGGAATAGCCCGTCAACAGCAGTGCCACGAGAATCCACAGTCCGCGGAAGGAATGAGTAAGATGATGGATGGTGAGCACAACGGCTACCGTGGCTCCGTAGCAGATGGCGATGCGCTGCATCACACCCATGATGCGCAGATGGTCGAAGTCGAGCGGACGGCCGTCCATAGCCATGTCAAACCAGTTGATGAGCAGTCCGATAAGGAAGAGCAGCAAGGTGCGCTTGACGGTCTTGCGGGCTTGCCGATGTGTCCACCGGAATCCGCCCTTGCGAAGGCTGAGATAAGTGGAGATGCCCATGATGAAAAGGAAGAAGGGGAAGACGAGATCACAGGACGTCATGCCGTTCCATTTGGAGTGTTGCAAGGTGGAGAAGATCTCCTCACCGGCTCCGTTGTTCACAAAGATCATAAACATGACGGTCAGACCGCGCAGAACGTCGAGGCTCACCAGTCGTTTCACTGCATTTGTATTCTGCACCATCTTATTCTTTGGATATTGTTGACTGACTACAAAAGTAATAAATATATTCTGGATCTCAAACGTTTATTCCATAAAATTGATTGACAAAACACCTTCTGTCTCTTCTTTCAATCTAGAGAGAAAAACAGGGGCCGTCCAAGCTCAGAGTGACTTGAAAACATGAAAAAAGTGCGCTGTTGCCATCAAAACAGTGATTTTACTTCGTCAAAACGGCTGTTTCATGCGGTCATCTCGGTTGTTTTACATGATGAAAACGCCTTTCTGATGAAAAATTCTCTAGAGAATTTTTCATCAGAAAGGCGTTTTGTGTAGAGCAAAAAATAGGGGTAAAACATAAAGCATTGACTTTCAACACATTAACAAAATCGCGCGAGAATCGAAAAATCAGGAGCAAGAGGTCACTTGTTTCCAAAGATCGCCTTCTCGTGCCCGTTTTTTTGTCAGAAAGCCCGACATTTCTCTTTTTCGAGAAACGCCATCACTCTCTTTGCCATATCGACGCAGTCGCCTACAGGTTCCGGCGAATAAGTGTTGTGACGAAGCGTCCACGGCTCTTCCATCGCATACCAGTCGACGAACGGAGCCTTGGGCAGCGCCATGGCAAAAAGCTCTGTGGCCGTCTTGTTGGCGTTCGCGCCCTCGCCCAGCACCGAAGCATCAGGACGGCTGTCGTGCGCCATCTGTCGGGAGAGCGCATCGAGATAGGCCTGCCAGCGCACAAAGTAGAAGTCACGCAACAACCCTTGCCACTCCTTATGGGCATAGTCGCGGAGTCCGCCGCGGTCGGCGCAGTCGCGGTTGCCCCAGGTCGTTATCTGCACACGGGCGTTCCACTCATAGAGATCCTTCTCTTGTGCCGTACGTCCCAACGATCGTGCTGCCCCCGTCCAATGGCCAAGACGGAACTCGCGCCGCGTGCCTAAGAGACTGTCCTGCAAAAGCAACATGTGGAGGAAGCGGGCCGAGTCGGCCGAAAACGCACGGCGGTCAAAGCCACGATAGTCTACGATAGTGCGCAGATATTGCAGTCGCGCCTGGTCGTCGAGAGCCTGACGAACAACATCCACGAGGTCGTATTCAAAGTTGTTGTTGCCGCGGTATTTGTCGGCGACACTTGTCATCAACTCAGCGGCGCGTCGGGTTTCGTTGGGATCGTAGTAGTTGTGCATCTTCGACCAGCTCTTCACTTGGAAGTTATCGGCCGAGGGGCGTCCGTCAAAGATACTCTCGTGAGGTCCCTGCTGGTTGTTGCCGAGCGGACAGTTATAGATGCTGTTGCCCAAGACACGCCAGACTTGCTGCAGCACAGGGTCAGCCACACCGTAGCGAGCACGCACATAACTGTTGAGCCACCACTGTTTGTAGGCTGCTATATCTTCATCCTTGGGCAGCGAGTCGGTCATCCATGGCAGTTCGCTCATCAGTTCAAACATCACAGGATTGTTTTCCGAGCCCTCCATGGTGTAGCCCCAGCCACGCAGATGCTTTCTCGCACTCTGCAGAGGAGAGCCTGGCGCGGCCGCCAGCCGGAAGTTATGGATAAGCTGGTCCATGCGTCCGTGAAGTCCCACGTTGGCTCCGAAGTTCTCCAACATACAGAACAGCCACGGATGATCGCCGTATCCCTTGTCACGACGCCACACCGAAGGCGCTCCGAACATCGGGCGGCACTCCGAGAAGAGATCCAGCACCATCAGGTCTTGAGCCGGCAGGCTGTCGGCCATCGCCGGGCGCGGGTTCTCGGTCCAGCCTTGCACCATCCATACAGCCTTTGGGTTGACGCGTTTCATGGCGGCAAGCAGCTTGCGTCCGCAGGCCGCATAGTCGATGGCACTGTTGTCGGCACTCTCGTGGAAAGGATCCATCGAGTAGTAGTCAGCCTTGCCGTAGAGCTGGGTCAACTCTTTGTAATAAAGGTCAGCGATGCGGTCAAAGGACGGGTCGGTAGCGATGAGATTGGCCGGACGCGTATAGCCGTTCCACTGGCCACCATCGGTCACGCCGACGCCCATCTTTGTCTTGGCGTCGTGAGGCAACATGCCGCAGTAGCCCGGCAGCACAGGATGCATACCCAACGAGCGCTCACGCTGGAGGATTCGTTTCTGCAATGCTTCCTGCTGTCGATACCAGTTCTCGGGCAGCGGCCCGCCCCACCCTTCGAGATTGTTCATCGCCCACCAGGCCAGGAAAGCCGGTCCGGCGATGAAGCGTCCGATCTCTTCTTTGGAATAGCCCAACTTCAGCAGCATGTTACGCCATACCACTTCCTCGCCTGTCACAGCCAACGGCATGTTAATGCCGTGCAAGGCCATCCAGTCGATCTCTTCCTGCCAGCGGTTCCAGTCCCAAAAGACCATGGAATAGGAAAACGTGCAGTAGTTGAAGTCGTATCGGTCGGTGAGCCATGTGGTGCGGCGCTCCTTACCCTTGACAGCGGGCAGTCGCTCCGGCAAACGCGGGTGCATGTTGTTCCAACTGACCATGATGCCGGCATGGTGCTTGAGATACCAGTTGACACCCGTGGCAATGTTCACCCACGTATTGCCCTTGACACAGATCTTGCCGTCGCGCTGGGAGAGCTCAAAGAAATCAGAATCTGACGGCTGCAGCTCTGTGATGAACTTGCGTGCGGCACCTGCGTCCATGCGGTTGAGCAGGTCATCGACAGGATTGGCCACGGCCATCATTGGAGCAAGAAGGGAAAGTACGGCGAGCAGTACTTTCCTCATTTTATTCATAATGTTATTGTGTTTAGACTGCATAATAGATGATTTGTTTGGCAAAGGTAATAGAATTTTTCGTATCTTTGCAAGGAAGAATAAAATAAAAAACGAAAACCATGAACATAGAAAAAGAAAAAGCCGTTATCGAGAAACAAGGTGGTCTCTCGAAGACATTGAATATGGAGTTTTTCTCAACAGAGGAGCCCGACACCTGCATGGCACGCATGAAAGTCGACGATCTCAACCGTCAGCCCTTCGGTTTCCTCTCCGGTGGCGCTACGCTGGCCCTTTGCGAGAACCTTGCCGGCGTAGCTTCCATAGCGCTCTGTCCGGGCAAGATCTGCGTGGGCATCAACGTCAGTGGCAACCATCTGCGCACGGTGCTCGTCGGAGATACCGTCACTGCCTATGCCAAACTGCAATACAAGGGCCGCACACTGCATGAATGGCAGATCGAGGTAAAGAACTCCAAGGGCGACTTGATCTCTACGGTACATGTCACAAACTATATCTTGTCGCCACGAAAGGAATGAGCACAACCAACTATGTCTGCTACCGCTTGCCGGAGCAGAAGGAATATGTACGACTGGAACAGCACGAGGGTGAGCCCGTGGCCTTGAAGTCTGTCAAAGACCTCAACGGTCGCAAAGGTTTCGTCTTTGCGCCGTTCCAACCGTCGGAAAAGACGCCTGTGTGGCTCTTACAACCCGACAGCATCGAACGGGAAGCTGTGGGGGAAAGGGATTTTAGGCACAGTGTGGAATATAACGACGGCGAACTATCAAGCATGATCGCAAAGTACGAAAAGCAAGATCGGGACATTTACCACCAGCTCTTTATCAACTGTAAGCTGTATTTCAAGCTTGGCACGGTCCGTAAACTGGTTATGGCCCGGCATGTGTATGAGCTGCGGTACCTCGTCAGAGATGCCGAAGAACTGTTTCTGCACGCCTGCCGTCTCTATCCCCACCAGTATATCGCCTTGGTGAACATGAAACATGCGGGTACGTGGCTTATGGCAACACCCGAAGTGCTCATCGAGGGCGACAGTCACAACTACCGCACTATGGCCTTGGCGGGTACGGAGAAGATGCCGGTCGACTACAGACCTGGACAGGAGCTGAAATGGTCGGAGAAGAACCGCAAGGAGCAACGCTATGTGGCAAACTACATCCTCGACACGCTGAGTCCAATGACCAAGACACTGAATCACGGACATCCTCATACCACCATGGCGGCGCAACTGCTCCATCTGCGCACCGATTTTGACTTTACACTCAAGGACGACGTGCAATTAGGCGACGTGCTCGATGCCCTTCACCCCACTCCTGCCGTGTGCGGCATGCCCAAAGAAGCAGCGAAAGAAATCATTCTCAAGTATGAAGAGAAATTCCGGAAATACTACAGTGGCTTCTGCGGACCCTATGATCCGGAAGGAGAGACACGGCTATATGTCACGCTGCGCTGCATGGAAATAGAGGGTAGCCACTATATCCTCCACGCCGGTGGAGGCATCGTACCGGAAAGCAAGGAGAAAGAGGAATGGAGGGAGACTGAGATGAAACTCAACACCATGAGAGATGTATTGCGATAAAGGAAATGTCAACACACTCACCGCGCTGCTCATCGCTCACGGCGTGCGCCATGCGGTGGTATGTCCGGGATCGCGCAACGCGCCTGTTGTGCACAACCTCGACGTGTGCCCTGAGATCCAGTGCTACCCCATCACCGACGAGCGCAGTGCCGCGTTCTATGCACTCGGGCTCTGTCAGGCTACTGAGGAGCCGGTTGTCGTCTGCGTCACCAGCGGCACGGCACTGCTCAACACGCTGCCCGCTGTTGCCGAGGCGATGTATCAGCATCTGCCTCTCGTGGTCGTCTCGGCCGACCGGCCCAAGCAGTGGATCGGACAGCTCACCGGTCAGACGATGCCTCAGCCGGGGGCATTGACCTGCTTTGTCAAGCGCACGGTGGATCTGCCCGAACCGCACAACGAGGAGGAACACTGGTATTGCAACCGACTCGTCAACGAGGCGCTCATCGCTGCGACACAAGAGACTCAAGGACCGGTGCACATCAACGTGCCCATCACGGAGCCGCTCTACACCTTCAACACACGCACATTGCCCTCAGAACGAATGATTGCGCTCAGCTCACTGCTGTCGGCTCACGATAGCGGTAAGGAAGCGTGCGCTTCCGTCAATACCATTTCGGCCGTGGCTCATGACCTTCTGCAACAGCTCGCCGAGGCGGAGCGACCGCTCATCGTCATCGGACAGATGAAGCCGTCGGACTTAGCCAAAGGCAGGATTGCATCGCTCACGGACAAACGCTATGTGGTTTGGAACGAGGCGCTCAGCGGAGAAGATGGTGGCACGTCACTGGAAGAGATGTCAGCTATGGCAGGGGACGACGAGGATTTCCTGCCCGACTTTGTCCTCTACATCGGCGACACGCTGGTAAGCAAGCGTGCCAAGCAACTCCTGCGACAGGCTAAGGACGCTATCTGCTGGGAGGTGAATGCCGACGGCACAGTCCACGACCCGATGATGAACCTGCGCGGCATCGTGCAGGCAAGACCCGACGACGTGCTTGCCGCTATCACCACTGAGGGACCGCACGAGTGGTCCGACCGCTGGGAAGCGCTGCGTTGGAAAGCCGAGGACCACCGCCGCTCGTTCGTTCCACGCTACTCCAATCTGTTAGCCGTAAAACTCCTTGAAGAGCGACTCAGCCATACTGCGGAAGGCTACGCCCTGCACTACGCCAACAGCACGTCGGTGCGCTTGGGATGTCTCTATGCCCGGGAGCATATCTACTGCAACCGTGGCATCAACGGCATCGAAGGCTCGCTGTCCACGGCGGCCGGTTTCTCGCTCGCCACAGACGCTCCGGTGTATTGCGTCATCGGCGACCTGAGTTTCTTCTACGACCAAAATGCACTGTGGAACACCAACCTGCGGCAGAACCTCCGCATCCTGTTGCTCAACAACAGCGGTGGAGAGATCTTCGCCAAATTCGACGGACTGCGGCAGAGTCCGGCACGCAGTATGGTCATGGGCGTGCACGCTACCACAGCAGAAGGCATCTGCCGCGAGAACGACATCATGTATTATCACGCTCACAACGAGGAAGAGCTCTATAATCTCCTCGGCGCGCTCGTCAGCCCGATGACAGAACGCCCGATGCTCCTCGAAGTCTTCACCAATGCCGAAGACGACCTGAGGGCTTATCAAGAATACTTTAACACCTTATTATAATATGGAAAAGAGAAATTGGAAAACCATTGCGGGGTTCGACTTCAAGGAGATCCTCTTTGAAGAATACAATCACATCGCTAAGATCACGATCAACCGTCCACGCTATCGCAACGCCTTCACACCGCTCACGGTATGGGAAATGAGCCAGGCCTTCACCTACTGCCGCGACCATCTCGACATCCGTGTGGTGATCCTCACGGGTGCCGGCGACAAGGCCTTCTGTTCGGGTGGCGACATGCACGTCAAGGGACGCGGCGGATATGTCGGTCGTGATGGTGTGCCACGCCTTAACGTCCTCGACGTGCAGATGCAGATTCGCCGACTAACCAAGCCGGTCATCGCCATGGTCAACGGCTACGCTATCGGTGGCGGACATGTGCTCCACGTGGTCTGCGACCTGACGATAGCGTCGGAAAACGCTGTCTTCGGACAGACGGGACCGAAGGTGGGCAGCTTCGATGCCGGACTGGGTGCCAGCTACTTGGCGCGCATCGTGGGACAGAAGAAGGCGCGTGAGATATGGTATCTCTGCCGTCAGTACTCTGCAAAGGAGGCTGAGCAGATGGGGCTCGTCAACAAGGTGGTGCCCTTTGACCAACTTGAGGATGAGACGGTGGTCTGGTGCAAGACGATCATGGAGCGCGCTCCGCTCGCCATCCGCATGATGAAGGCTGGCTTCAACGCTGAGCTCGACGGTCAGGCAGGTATTCAGGAGCTTGCCGGCGATGCTACGATGCTCTACTACACACTCGACGAGGCGCAGGAAGGCGGCCGTGCATTCCTGGAAAAGCGCAAGCCCGACTTCGACAAGTACCCCCAGTTCCCTTAAGACAGAGTAAACAAATAATTCCAGACAGAGTAACAGAGTAGACAGATTTGTAGACTCTGTTACTCTGTCTGTTTTATTCAATCTCTTCAGAGGTAGCGCATGAGGATGTCCCACACGGCGATGAGGTGGCAGACGCTGCCGGCGAGGACGAAGAAATGGAAGACGGTGTGCATGTAGCGACGGCGACGAAGGGTGTAGAACAGCGCGCCGGTGACATAACACACACCCTCGGCGATGATCCAGATGACCGTCGCCGCACTCACAGAATCGATCAAGGGCTTGAAAGCGATGAGCACACTCATGCCCATGCCTATATATACCAGCGTCTCCAGATTGCTGTGGGCCTTGAGCCTATGAAAGCTCGTGATCGTTCCCACAATGGCGCAGAGCCATACAAAGCAGAACAGCGCCCAACCCCAATAACCCTCCTGGCGCAAGGCGATGAGCGTGATGGGCGAATAGGAACCGGCGATATGCCAGTAGATAGCCGCATGGTCCCACTTACGCAACCGCTCCTTCCATGGTGACCAAGCCGAGAGGGCATGATAGACGGTGGAAGCGATATACGAACCGAGCATGCCCACGAGGTAGAGGATGACACCTGCTGTGGCCCAACCGTTGCCACGCGAGAAGCAGAGATAAAGGAAGATAACCCCAAAAGCCACGCCCAAGAAGATGCCGCCCGCATGACTCCACGAGTTCCACAACTCTTCTTTGTGATTATAGAATATTTTTATTTTCATGATATGCTGTTGCTTACTGATGGAATATTTCTATGTAAAGATAGCGTAATCTTAGGGAAAGGCAAAATAAAACTTGCTTTTTTATCCTTTTTTTCTTACTTTTGCCTTCACGCAACAAAAGTAGTTTTAAACATGAAATACGAGATCACCGACAGGATGCTGCACTTCAAACAGCCGGCGGGAACCAGCCGCGGCGTGTACATTACCCACCATTCTTACTATATCACACTTGAACGCGACGGCATTCGTGGCACGGGAGAGTGCTCGGCACTTCCCGACCTGAGTTGTGACGCCATGAGCGACGAGCGCTATCAGACGCTCCTCCGCGACACGTGCGACCTGATCAACCGATTGGGCGGCATACCCTATGAGATGCTGCGACCTTATCCTTCAATTCTCTTCGGACTGGAGACGGCCTTTGCACAACTCGACGCTAAGGGCTCTACGGCTCTCTTCGACACACCGTTCAGCCGGGGCGAAGAGGGGATCACCATCAACGGACTCGTGTGGATGGGAACCTTCGACGAGATGTACACACGGCTGGAGGCTAAGCTCAAGGCTGGCTATCACTGCGTGAAGTTGAAGATAGGTGCCATCGACTTCGGGCGTGAGTTGGACTTAGTGAAACATATCCGTGAGTGTTTCAGCAAGGAACAAGTGGAGCTGAGAGTGGATGCCAACGGTGGCTTCACGCCCGACAATGCCATGCAGCGCTTGGAAGCACTGGCCCCATATGACATACACTCCATCGAACAACCGATCAAGCCGCATCAGTGGAAAGAGATGGCGGAGCTCTGTCAGCATTCACCCCTGCCCATCGCACTCGACGAAGAGCTCATCGGCATCAACATGCCGTCGATGAAAGCCATGCTGCTCGACAAAATCCGTCCTGCCTATCTCGTGCTGAAGCCCAGCCTGCATGGTGGCATGCACGGTTGCCGCGAATGGATCAGAATGGCCAAAGCCCGTGGCATCGGTTCTTGGATCACTTCGGCACTGGAAAGCAATGTCGGACTCAACGCGGTGGCGCAGTTCTGTGCCGAGGTGTACGGGCCGCACATCACCCTGCCGCAGGGCTTGGGAACAGGACTGCTCTACACCGACAACATCCCCATGCCCTTGGAGATTAAAGACGACAAGCTATGGTACTCGAAGAATTCCTAAGTGAGTGGCGCAACAGCAGTGACCGTGTTCTCGTCCACACCAGTGGCAGTACGGGTGCGCCCAAACCGATGTGGCCCGAAAAGGAAAAGATGCGCAACTCTGCCCGTATCACCTGCGATTTCCTGGGACTGCAACCTGGTGACACGGCACTGCTCTGCATGAATCTGAAGTATATCGGTGCGAAGATGGTCGTGGTCCGATCCATCGAGCGTCGGCTGCGCTTGCTCAGCATAGAGCCGAGTGGACATCCCATGGCGGCCTTATTGCAAGGGCAATGCGTCACAGAGACAGACTTCCATGACCCTGCTGCCCTGCCCCGCCCTTGTCCACAAGGACAGAGAATCCCGGCTCCGACTTTCGCCGCTATGGTTCCCCTGCAAGTCTACAACACCCTGCAAGTGCCCGAAGAAGCGGCATTGTTGCGTCAGACCCGTCATCTCATCATCGGCGGCGGAGCAATTGATGACCAACTGGCGGTGGCTTTGCGTGACTTCCCTCATGCGGTGTGGAGCACTTACGGCATGACGGAGACGCTCTCGCATATCGCCTTGCGACGACTCAACGGCCCCGAGGCCAGCGAGTGGTACCAGCCTTTCCCAAGTGTCAAAGTAAGTCTGGACAAAGATGATTGTCTGATGATCGATGCGCCATTGGTGCATGAGGGAACACTAAAGACCAACGACCGCGCAGAGATCGTCCCCCGCAAGGGCTTCCGCATCCTCGGCCGCAAGGACAACGTGATTGTCTCGGGAGGCATCAAAATACAGATTGAGGAGGTGGAGCATGCTTTAAAGCCTCATCTCCCCGCCCCTTTCATCATCTCCCGACGCAAGAACGTGAAGTTCGGCGAGGCCGAGATCCTGCTCACCGAGGCCTCCGACACCGATGCCGTTGCCGCCATCTGCCGCCGTGTCCTACCCAAATACTGGGTTCCACGCGAAGTGCAGCACATCGACCAGATACCCATGACAGAAACCGGCAAGCCAAAGAGAGACATCGTAATAGAATAAAAAGAAGGGCAAAAAAAATCCCAAGCATGTGACTCACGTCTCATTGCTTGGGATCTTCTATTATGATTGGCAGGTTAATTATTATCTTGACTGTCGATCGCCTTGATCTTCTGCCGCACGAGCTCAGCGTCGTCTTTGAGTCGCTGCACCTTTCGGTTCATCTCGTCAACGAGGCTGTTGCCCTTCTTGCTTGAGATATTCAGGAAGCCAAGGTTATTCTCGTAAGTGGCAATCTCCTGCTTGAGCTGCTCATAGCGGCGAGCCAGACGACCACGCTCGTTGTCCACAGCATCCCCGCCACGCTTCGCTACGTTGCGCAGGTTCTGTTTGAAGTTATCAAGACGGCGGCGGGCTACGGACACGTGCAGATCACTATAGATCTTGTCCAACACATCGTGGTACTCCTTGAAGATCTTATCCTTCTCCTTGAACGGCACATGACCGACAGCATTATAGGCGTCGACAAGCTCCTGTACCTTATCCTGCGCATTCTCCACGCTCTGCTCGGCAAGTTCCTTGAGCTGAGCGATGATGTCGCGCTTCTTCTGCAGGTTGGCTTTCTCTTCCGTACGCGTGCCGGCGTGAGCAGCGTTGCGTGCATCGAAGAAGTGGTTGCAAGCCGTGAGGAACTCGTTCCACAGCTGGTCACCAAGCTTCTTTGGCACAGCGCCGACGGTCTTCCACTCCTTTTGCAACGCAACGAACTTATCACCCGTAGTCTTCCAATCGGTGGAGTCGGTCAGCTCCTGAGCCTTCTTGATGAGTTCACGCTTCTTCTCTGCGTTGACGGCGAACTGCTGCTTGAGTTGTTTGAAGAACTCGCTCTTACGGCTGAAGAAGTCATCACAGGCAGCACGGAAGCGCTCAAAGATCTTCACGTTCATCTTCTGCGGTGCAAAGCCGATGGTCTTCCACTCCTGCTGCAAGGCGATGATAGCCTTGGAATGCTTCTCCCAGTCGCCAATGCCCTTGTTTTCCTCTTTGGCTAAGGCTTCCACCTTCTCGCAGAGCTCCGTCTTCTTGGCGAGGTTCTCCTCCTCCTTGGCACGAAGCTCCTCAAAGTGCTGCTGGTGCTTTTTGTTGATGACCGTACTGGCAGCCTTGAAGCGCGCCCAGATCTGTTCACGCAGATCTTTGGCAACAGGACCGATCTCACGATACTGTGCGTGCAGCTCCTGCAACTGATGGAAGGCACTGACCACGTCGGACACCTTGTCCAAAGCCTCCGCTTCCTCACAGAGCTTCGTCTTGGCTTCAAGGTTCTTCTTGAAGTCATACTCACGGGCTTCGCGGTTGAGGTTGAGCAAGTCATAGAACTGCTCTACATAGAGTTGGTAGTTGCGCCACACCTCATTGGCTTTCTCCGGCGGCACAGACTTGATCTCCTTGAACTCCTTCTGCAGTTCTTTGAACTCGTTATAGTTTTTGTTGGCTTCCTCGGGAGAGGTAGCCATTGCCTTGATCTTCTCAATGATGTCGAGCTTACGTCGCAGATTGACCTGCTTCTCAGCCTCCTGCTCTTGGAAAGCCTTGGCGCGTTTCTCCTTGATGATCTGCATCTCTGCCTTGAAGGTCTCCTCGTCGTCATCGGGCAGAATCTGATATTTCTCAGGATCGCCACCGGTTTCGAGATAGTCTTTCTGCCGTTTCTCGCGCTCGGCAATGTGGAATCTGTAGAAGGAAGACTTCAAGTGCTCCACTTCATCCTTATCGGGCTTGTCCTCGTTGCGGGCAATCTCCTTGACTCTTTCGAGCACTTCCTGCTTAGAGGCATAGACCTTATGAACAGGCTGTTCCATAGAACTGTCGCCATTCTGATTTGCTTCCGAGGCTTCAGCCGTCTGTGGCTCATCCTCTTGTTTCTGGCTTTCGGCCGACTGTTCCTGGTTTGTAGACGCTTCTTGCTGCACGGTCTCAGACGATTCAGCAGGAGCCTCAGTGGCAGCCTTTGCGTTTTCTACATTCTCGTTCTGTGCCTGCACAGCATTCTGTTCGCCTTCCGTGGCTCCCTGGACCAGGTTCTTATCCTGCTCCAAGGCGTTTTCTTGAGAGTCCATCATTACACCGTTTTAAGTTTATGATTCGGTTTATCACTTGTCCCCTCCCTCGTCGCTATTCATAGACGACAAGGGAGCAGACAACACATGCTATTTGATATTATTATGCAAACTTAAACAAAAAAACTGTAATTCCAACAAAAACTACTGTTTTTTCACGAAAAAACTTAAGTTTGCCGCCGTTTAGTGTATTAAAGGAGCCTTTTCCGTTTCAAATACCACAGGCTGATAGCGGTCACGACAACAGATATGGCGATGGTGATGACAAAGCCATAGTGCGATGTCTCAAGCCCGTTGACAACGTTCATACCATAGAAACTGGCGATGAGCGTAGGGAACATCAGCACGATGTTGATCGACGAAAGGTTACGCATCGTCGTGTTCATATTGTTGTTGATGACGCTCTGATAGGTGTCCATCGTCGACTCCAGAATGTTGGAGTAGATGTTGGTGGTCTCGCGTGCCTGCGTCATCTCGATGCTGACATCCTCGATAAGGTCAGCATCCAACTCATCGACTTGCAGTTTGAACTTCAGTTTCTGCAGCAGGTTCTCGTTACCACGGATGGAAGTAATGAAGAAGGTCAACGAGTCTTGCAGCCTTGACAGTCCGACCAGGCTCTCGTTGTTGATCTCACTGTCGAGGTTGTGCTTAGCCTTCTCGATAAGGGTATTGATCTGTTTCAACCGCTTCAAGTACCACACGGCACTGGAGAGGAAGAGTCGGAAGATCATGTCGACATAGTCGGTGAATCCCTCACCACGTTTCTGCTGATAGCTGACGAAGTCGATCATCATATTCGTCTCGTAGAAGCAGACGGTGATGGTCACATCGCGCTTATGGATGATGCCAAGCGGCACTGTAGTATAAGGAGTACGGCTCTTCACCTCCTTGACATAAGGAATACGCAAGATGATGAGCATCCAACCATCGTCGTACTCATAGCGGGCGCGCTCATCGGTATCGCTGATGTCGCTGAGGAAATAATCGGGGATATTGAATTTGTCCACCAGTTCGCGCTGGTCATCGTCGGTGGGGCACGTTACTTGAATCCAGCAGTTGGGCTGCCACTCCTGGAGGGCGCTCAGCTTTTTCTCAATGTTCCAATATGTTCTCATTGTAGCCAATCTCCATGATAAGATGTGTGGGGACTGACTCTCTGAGTCGAATCCTCACGTTAATACTTGAAGTTTTCCGCGTGATAATCGTCCATAAATTAATGAATATTGATTAACTGACTGCAAAATTAGAAAAAATATGCGAGTAGGCCAACGATTTAATATTCTTTTTGATGACAAAGATGACAAAAGCAAGACAAGAAGACATGCTTCTTTTATTTAGACATAAAGACAAAAATGACATATTCTTTTTTGTTTAGACAAAAAGACACATTTCTCTTTGTTTAGACATAAAGACAAAAAAGACATAAAGACAAAAAGAAAATATGTTCTTTATGTCTTTATGTCTTAAACAAGGAAACATGTCTTTATGTTTCAAAAGGAACCTGTCTTTATCGTCTACTTCTCGGGGACTTGCTCGAGCACTGCTGTCAGGAGCTTCCAGAAAGGCTCAGCGGTAGCGATCTCGAAGCGCTCGTTGACGGTGTGCGGACTGCGGAGCGTAGGACCGAGAGAGACAACCTCCATGTTGGGGTACTTCTCCAGGATGACCGAGCACTCCAGTCCGGCATGATCAACGACGACGGTTGCATCCTTACCGTTCTGCTCTTTGTAGACTCTGCACAGCAACTTCAGCAGAGAGCTGTCAGGATTAGGATCCCAACCACCGTAAGAACCGGAGAACTCTACCTTCATACCTGCCATAGAGAACACGCTCTCCAATTGCGTAGCCACGTACATCTTCATATCCTCGCGGCTGGAGCGAGCCAAGATCTTGACAGCGGCCTTACCCTCTCCGATGGAGATGATGGCGAGGTTGGACGAAGTTTCCACCACGTCGGGCTTGACAGGAATGAAGCGCACCACGCCGTTGTGGCAACCATAGATAGCGTCTACGAGATTGTCCTGAATCTCTTCCGGCACCAATGTAGCAGGTTTGTCAACATCCTCGCAGAAGAACAGCACGTTGCTCTCGATGGTCTTGAACTCATCCTCGATAGCCAGACGCTGCTTCTCTACCATCTGCTTCAATGCCTCCACATTGGCCTTAGGCAAAGCGAGCACGACCTCGGCATGAGAAGGAATGGCATTGCGCATGTTGCCACCTTCCCAGCAGACGAGACGGGCACCCAGCTCTGCAATAGCCTCACGCACGAGACGTACCATCTCCTTATTGGCGTTGGCACGACCGGCGTTGATCTCCAAACCTGAGTGTCCGCCACGCAAGCCCTTCAGCGTCACCTTGACGGCAGCCTCCTGGTCGTTCTCCGCTTCCTGATATTGCAGCGTAGCAGTGATGTCGATACCACCTGCACTGCCGATACAGAAGTTACCCCAGGTCTCAGAGTCGAGGTTGAGATAATAGTCAGCATTGAGTTCTCCCTTGGGCAACTCATTGGCTCCAAACATACCCGTCTCCTCGTCGCGTGTGATCAGAGCCTCCAAAGGGCCGTGCCTGAGATCCGTACTCTCAAACACACCCATGATGGCAGCCACACCGATACCATCGTCAGAGCCGAGCGTAGTGCCTTTGGCGTGTACCCAACCGTCCTCGACATAAGTTTCTATCGGGTCTGTCTCGAAGTTATGCTTGCTGTCAGGAGTCTTCTGTGGCACCATATCCATGTGAGCCTGCAACAGCGTGGTCTTACGGTTCTCATAGCCCCGGGTGGCCGGTTTGCGCATGACGATGTTTCCGCCGGCATCCTTGAAAGCCTCCACTCCGATCTTGGCTGCGAAGTCAAGAAGGAACTGCTGTACTTTCTCTAAGTGACCTGACGGACGTGGCACCTGTGTCAGCGCGTCGAAATTGCGCCAGATGGCTGCTGGCTGCAGATTGCTGATTTCACTCATAATATTACGTTTAATGGTTACAATAAATATTTTATCTATTCACTGATGATTGTCCCTTTCTTATTGCTCACTCTCTTCTTCGTGAAACTTAAGGCCATCCATCCATAGATGCCGATGACCACGACGAGCAGGGTCTGTATGCTGTGGACGATAAGCACAAAGTTCAGGGCTGCCGTAGACGCAACGCCATAGAGGATGAGCATGGTCTTCACCGCAAAGTGCCACGGGCCGGCACCATTGGGAGTGGGCACGATGACGGCGATGCTGCCAACGATGAATGTAACCATCGCACAGGCGAAACCTAAATGACGGGTCGCGTCGAAACAGAAAAAGGTGAGATAGTAGTGAAGGAAGTAGCAAGCCCAGATGGCAACGGAGTAGAAGATAAACAAGGGTACGTTCTTGACATAGCGTACCGACACGACTCCCTGCCACAGTCCATGGAAGAGATCCTTCACCTTATTATATATAGACATCTTTCTGAGCAGCACCCAGAGCAGGATGATCACGGCTATGCCACATATCATCGTCACCAGCCAGCCCGTAGACGAGAAGCTTGCCAAAAACTCATCGACACGCGTGCCCGTGCGCCGGAAGAAAGACTGGAAGACACGGAACTGGGAGAGCAGCGTGGCTACGATCATCACCAGCACCAGCACGGAGTCGATGGCACGCTCGGTGACCACTGTACCCAAAGCCTTGGGAAACGAAACTCCGTCCCACCGCCGCAGGATGCCACAGCGTGCGAACTCGCCCACACGGGGGATCAGCAGGCTCACGGCATAGGACACAAAGATACTGTTGACCGACACTGAGGCGCGCGGCTTCTCTCCGACAGGCTCCAACGTCTGCTGCCAGCGCCAGCCACGAAAGGCTTGCGCCAGTATGCCGAAGGGAAAAGAAAGGAGCATCCATGTCCAGTCCATCCCGTGGAGCAACACCTGCTTCATGCCTTGGAAGTCAAAGCCACGATACATCCAATAGAGGATGGCGCCGCCCAGCAACAGGCTCAATGCCACCTTCACTATGTTGTTGATGGTGTTTCCGTTCTTCATATAGCATACAAAAGTAATGTAATTCAGTGGAATAACGAAACTTTTTTAGAAAAATAATCATTTTATAATGCACGCTTCTACCCATGTAGAATCCATTGACACACGTCAACCCACTTGACACGAATCAATTAAAAACACATATTTTACGAATAAAACCACAATTGTTTGCGCACACAGAGAAAAGTTCCTACCTTTGCAAACGTAAAACAGAGACCCATAGAGGTCACAAGGATAACAAGCCCGCAAGAAGATCCCCACAACACGGGATCAAGGGCAAAGGATAACAAAAGTAGAATTTAAAGTAAAGAAAGGTAAAAAGATTATGAGTATGATGACATTTATCGCATTGGTAGCTGTTGCTTTCGTAGGTGCTTCTGCACTGGCTCTGACAATGGACCGTATGGTCGAGGGCAAGTAAACAGCCTTATAGATTTGAAAAAAATAGAGAGAATACATAGAAGACCGGGAATGGAGTAATCTGTTTCCGGTCTTTTTTGTGCTCTGACGGCAATTCTTTTATCCTGTTTCTTGCCTATCCCCAATGTTTTTCGTACATTTGTAACCAAAGAAAAAACATATAAGCAACATGAAGCAAGTAAAGCCAAAGAAAAACCTCGGCCAGCACTTCCTGACTGATCTTGACGTGGCACGACGCATCGCCGACACAGTAGACGCCTGCCCGGCACTGCCCATATTAGAGATCGGACCGGGTATGGGAGTCCTCACACAGTATTTAGTGAAGAAGGACCGGGAGGTCAAAGCCGTGGAGATCGACTCTGAGAGCGTGGCTTACCTCAACGAGCGCTATCCCGAACTACGCGACCAGATCATCGGCGAGGACTTCCTGCGCATGAACCTGAACAAGATCTTCGATGGCCGGCAGTTTGTGCTCACGGGCAACTATCCCTACGACATCTCGTCACAGATCTTCTTCAAGATGCTCGACTTCAAGGATCTTATCCCATGCTGTACGGGTATGATCCAGCGTGAGGTGGCTCAGCGTATCGCCTCCGCACCGGGCAACAAGGCTTACGGCATCCTCAGCGTGATGATACAAGCCTGGTACGATGTGGAGTATCTCTTCACCGTCGACGAAGGTGTCTTCAACCCGCCACCAAAGGTCAAGAGTGCCGTGATACGCATGACGCGCAACAACGTAAATGATCTCGGCTGCGACGAAGTACTCTTCAAGCGTGTGGTGAAGGCAGTCTTCGGTCAGCGCCGCAAGATGTTGCGTGTCTCGTTGCGCCAGCTCTTCACGCCACAGACCATGCCCTCGCCCGACTTCTTCGCGCAAGACATCATGACGAAGCGTCCAGAACAGCTCTCCGTCCAGCAGTTTGTGGAGCTCACTTCTATGGTCGCGAACAAAGTAAACTGCTGCGCACTATAAAAGCTCACCTGTTATTACGCTATAAAAGAAAAAAGTTGGGGAAATAGTTGCGTCGTCCAGAAAATCTTTTTAAATTTGTGACTTAGAATATTAAGCACTAAAAATATGTTAGACGTAAAGCAAACTCTCAATGGCGCCGAGGAGAAAATGAAGAAGGCGTCGAAGTATCTTCAAGAGGAGCTCGCACGCATCCGTGCCGGCCGTGCCAACGCAGCCATACTCGATGGCGTGCGCGTAAGTTCTTATGGTCAGATGATGCCGCTCAACCAAGTAGCTTCCATCATCGTGCCTGACGCACGCACCATCACTATACGCCCCTGGGACCGCAAGGCTATCAAGGACATCGAGAAAGGCATCATGGACAGCGATGTCGGCATCACACCGGAAAACAACGGCGAGATGGTCATCCTGCGCATACCCCAGCCCACTGAGGACCGCCGCAGGGAGCTCGTCAAGCAGTGCAACAAGATTGGCGAGGGCGTAAAGGTACAGGTACGTACCGCACGCGCTGAGGTCAAGGAGAAACTGAAGAAAGCCATCAAGGACGGACTCTCTGAGGATCAGGAGAAGGACGCTGAGGCCGACTTGCAGAAGATGCACGACAAATACATCAAGGAGATTGACGCCACCTTAGCTGCCAAGCAGAAAGAGGTGATGACCGTTTAATCCATTGGGCATGAGAGGACTTGTCGTAAGAAACACCGGATTTTGGTACACTGTGAAGACCGATGACTGTCAACTCGTTGACAGTAAAGTCAAGGGAAACTTTCGCCTGAAGGGAATCCGCAGCACGAACCCGGTCGCTGTCGGCGACTGGGTTCATATAGACATCAATCGCGAAGGTACCGCATTTATCACTGCAATAGAGAACCGGAAGAACTATATCATCCGTAAATCACAGAATCTGTCGAAGCAGAGCCATATCATTGCGGCTAATCTCGACCAGGCGATGCTTGTCATCACTGTGGCACACCCCCAAACCTCCACGACATTCATCGATCGCTTCCTGGCTTCGGCCGAGGCCTACAGCGTGCCGGTGGTACTGGTGTTTAACAAGACTGATCTGCTCACTGATGAAGAGCGCCGCTATCAGGACATGATGGTGACGCTCTACGACAACATTGGCTACCCCTGTCATCAGGTGTCGGCGCTCACCGGCGACGGCATCGACGACTTGCGCGCCCTGCTCAATGGCAAGGTGACACTGCTCAGCGGCAACTCCGGCGTCGGCAAGTCCACACTCCTCAACCTGCTGATCCCCGGCACTGAAGCCCGTGTGGCCGACATCAGCGAAGCACACGACACGGGCATGCACACCACTACGTTTTCCGAGATGGTGTCGTTGCCCGACAACAATGGCTATGTCGTCGACACGCCGGGCATCAAAGGTTTCGGTACGTTCAACATGGAACCGGAAGAGATCACCAGCTATTTCCCTGAGATCTTCAAGTTCTCTCAGGACTGTCGCTTCGCCAACTGCACCCACACCCATGAGCCGGGCTGTGCCGTGCTTGAGGCTGTCCGCAACCACTACATCGCCGAGTCGCGCTATGAGAGCTATCTCGGCATGCTCAAGGATAAGGACGAGAGCAAATACCGAGAAGCCTTTTAGCAGTCTGTGTCCACTGCGTCGCCAGTGGACGCCTGCCCGCTGCGCTGCTGTTTAGGTCTCTTTCTCCCTCTCCTTTACTCATTGGGCTGACCTCTTTTTGCCAACGATATTTCTTAAAAAATCTGTCAAAAGTCTAACGTTGCCCCTCTTTGCTTTGTTGATAAAAGGAAAAGCACTACCTTTGCTTCAGTTAAAGTAAAGGATCGTTTTCATGCAAATCACTCTTCCTTGGCTCCGTGCCAACTTTCTGACGTTCAACCGCCGATACTTCGACGGCGGGCTGCCCGAGCCACGCTACCACATCGGACGGTCGCGCACACGGCTGGGTGCTCTATCCTTTAAGCGTAAGCGCACGTGGCGAAAGGTCGTCAATTACGACTACTCGTTGAGTATGAGCAACTACTACGATCAAAGCGAGCACCAGTTCCAAAGTGTACTGCTCCATGAGATGATCCACTACTCAATCGCTTACACGGGAATCCGCGACACCTCACCTCACGGCGTAGTGTTCCAAGGCATCATGGACCGCCTCAACCGCGACGGCTGGGACATACACGTAAGTACCTCTACACGCGAACTCAGTAAGGCATCGACCACCGACGCCGCTTCCACCATGCGCAACAAACAACAGCATCTGGTGCTCGCCATCGAGATGCGCGACGGCCACCATTTCCTCTCCGCCGTGAACCCACACTTCGCCCGTGAACTCAACAATCGGCTAAACTCTATCTCTGAGGTAAGCCATCACAGTTGGTTCATCACCGAAGATTCATGGTTCGACAACATGCCGCGCGTGCGAAGCCTGCGGGGGCGTCGTGTCGACACCCCCACCTTTCAAGAGAAGACCCACACCATGACTCCCTTCACCTTTTAATCACCTTTATATATAGCAACCTATGTCTACTCCACAACAGGCACTTCACAACGACAATATCCCGACAACCGCCACCTCTCAGCCCACAACAGAGACGGCACCGGAGTTTATCCTTTACGACGATTTCTCCGACACCTCGCGGCAAGTCGACTTCTTCATTCCCAACAGGTTCATCGTGGCTTACTGCCGTCAGGGTTCCCTGTCCATCACCGTCAACCACAAACAGAAGACAACGCTGACCAGTGGAGACCTGCTCATAGCCTTCCCCCGCACCACTCTGGAGAACTTCTCCTACACCAACAACCTGCAACTGATGGTGCTCAGCCTCTCGCCCACGGTCATCAATGACAGTCTCTTGGGCGACAGAGATCTGTGGTCTAACATAGAATTTGTAAGTACTCATCCTAAGATTCATCTCACTGAGGGAGAAGTAGAGGTGGGCCGACAATATTATCATCTCTACAAGATCTACTCCCAACGTCAGCCTACTAAGTTTCGTCCCAACATCTTGTACACCTTGCACAGGAGCATGATCTATGAACTCGCTGACATGATGAACAGCCGCACGGGATCGATGCCTCAAGACAAACAATACAGCCAAACCGACAACACCTTCAAGCGTTTCCTGCAACTGTTAGCTCAAAGCGAGGGCAAGATCCGAAATGTCAGCTACTTCGCCCGCGAGTTGTGCATCACCACGAAATACCTCTCACATATCGTCAAGGAGAAGACCGGACACTCGGCCAAGCAAATCATCGACGAGACGGTGGCCAATGAGATCCGCCGTCAGCTCTGCTACACATCAAAGACGGTAAAAGAGATCGCCAATGACCTGAGCTTCCCCAGTCTGAGTTTCTTCGGCACCTACACACGTAAGAACCTCAACGCCTCGCCCGCCAATATCAGAAAGGAATATAGGGAAGGAAAGAAATAAGCAGGAATACTCTTCCCGGCTTTCTCTCTTATAAGGAAGATCTTTAGGCTATTGGCTATTTTCTTTCCAGTTAACCAAATAGAGTTTCTCCGTGGCGCGTGTGAAGGCAGTGTAGAGCCAATGGTAATAGTCGGTATTGACCATGTCATCGGTCATATAGCCTTGGTCAACATAGACGTGCCTCCATTGTCCGCCCTGAGCCTTGTGGCAGGTGACAGCATAAGCGAACTTCACTTGCAGGGCATTGAAGTAAGCGTCGTTCTTCACCGCCCGCAACCGCTCAGGTTTAGTTTTGAGATCGGCATAGTCTTCCATCACTTGATTGAAGAGCTGTTCGCTCTGCTCGCGCGTCAGCGCAGGAGCCTCGGCGATCAGCGAGTCCATGTTCACCGCCACCTGCATCTCATAGTCGTCGTAGTCGGGGAAGCGCAGCCACACGTCGGCAAAGCGAAAGCCATAGAGTTCGCGAATGTTGCGCACGCGCTCCACCACTGCCCTATCGCCGTTGGCCAGGAAACTCACGGGCAACGGCTGAGCCGGTTCGCCTTTGCTCACACTCTCACGGATAGCGGCTTGCTCTCGCTCGGTCCAATAATAGTTGTTGCGCACAATCATCAGCAGATCGCCCGAACAGAGTTCGTCCTCGCGGTCGAGGATGGTGTTGCGGATGCCCTGGTTGTAGATACCAGCCCGCTTGTTCGACCGTGTGACGACGATGGTGTCATCAATGCCCATCTGGCTGTAGCTTGAGGCAAGTGTCTCGACGAGCTCGTCGCCTCTAAGGTTGACAATGTCGGCAAAGCCCTCGAAGGTTACCGGCGGCAACTGGGTGGTCTCGTCACGCGCGATCATGTCGCGCAGCCGAGTGGCATTAAAAAGAATGCCCGAACGCTGGCCTTGGCGCAGCACCTCATCAAGGTCACATTCATAGACCACGAGTCCATATCCCCGGAGCACGTCGGCCGAGAGCGCCGGCGCCTCGTCCTCGCCCACCGGCGGCAGCTGGGCCTTGTCACCGATGAGCAGCAGACGGCAGTTGTCGCCACTGTAGACATACTTAATCAAGTCGTCGAGCAACGAGCCGGAACCGAAGGTGTCCTCGCCCTGCACACCGGAGCCGATCATCGAAGCCTCGTCGACGACGAAGAGCATGCGGTGATAGCGGTTGTCGTTGAGATTGAACTGACCGTCAAGCCCTTGGTAGGCACGCTCACGATAGATGCGCCGGTGAATGGTATAGGCCGGCAGTCCGCTGCTGCGCGAGAATACTTTGGCGGCACGTCCGGTGGGTGCCATGAGCGTGAGTTTCTGTCCCAATCGATGAAGCGTAGCCACCATGGCAGCCGCCAACGAGGTCTTGCCCGTACCCGCCGAACCGCGCAGAATCATCACCGACTCCGGCCGACGGTCAGCCAAAAACCGCCCAAACGTCTGCAACGCCGCTTGCTGGCAGGCTGTGGGCTGAAAGCCAAACTGCCCAACGATCATATCTATAAATTGCGCTATCTTCACTTTTCTCTTTGATGAAACAATAATTCTTCGTATCTTTGCAACTACGAAACCCTTATAGGGCAAAGGTAGTAATAATTATCGAGAAAGATGAACATTCAACATAAAAACACTTACGGACTCCTTATCTGTGTCATCGTCCTGGCTGTGCTCTGCGTGCTGAGCGTCAGCTCGCCCATGCGTTTCGGGCATCAACAGCAACAACGCGAGAAAGCTGTCAAGGAACGTCTGGTGAAGATCCGTACCGCTGAGGAGAAATACCGCATACGCCACGGAGTCTACACGGCTGACTTCAGCACGCTTATCAAGAGCGGACTGCTCGCCGACTCACTGCAGTATATCCCCTACTCCGACGGTAAGCGATTCACCGTCGACGTCACCACGACCATCGCCAAGAGCGGACGGCAGATTCCTCTCATGGAGTGCAGCGCTGCCTACGACGACTATCTCAAGGGACTCGACAAAAACAGTGTCGACAATCTCACTCAGGCTGCCAATGAGTCAGGACGGTTCCCCGGACTGAAGTTTGGCGATACCACACAACCCAACGACAACGCAGGTAACTGGGAATAAGCTATGCAAGACAATAACAATACCACACGACAGGGGCTCTCGCCCCGCATGACCATACGCGTGAGCAAGGGATCACTCATCTTTGCCATCGCTGACACTGACCATCCCAACAACATCCTCTATGAGCCTTATACGGCAAAGAGCGGTGTGTCGATGGCCGCCAATCTGCGCGAAGCATTCAAGACCGCCGACATCCTACAGCGGCCTACCCATCGGGCTCAGGTGCTCGTGGATACGCCCGTGGTGCTCGTGCCCATCGAGGAATACGACGAGACCAAAAACGACATCCTCTATCACCAGGCCATCACAGGCTACGAGGGCTATGCCGTAGAAAGCAACATACTCCCAGACCTCAACGCCGTGGCGCTCTTCGCTTTGAACAAAGACCTGCGGCTCGTCATCGAGGACCACTACAGCGACGCACGCTTCATCGCACTTATGCGACCCGTGTGGATGTATCTCCACCGCCGCAGCTTTGTCTCCAACCGCCGCAAGCTCTATGCCCACTTCCATGACGGCAAGATGGAGGCGTTCAGCTTCGAGCGCAACCGCTTCGTCTTCTCCAACCAATACCCCATCAAGGAGTGGCAAGACGCTGTCTTCTTCCTTCTCTTCATCTGGAAACAGCTCGCCATGGACCAACGCTCCGACGAGCTCTACCTCTCCGGCAACATTCGCGAAAAGGAAGAACTCACCGCCATGCTGCAAAAATACCTGAGCAAAGTCACCTTCATCAATCCTAAGGCTGACTTCAACCGGGCTGCCATCACCGAAATCAAGGGTATACCCCTCGACATGGTCACGCTCTATCTCGGATAAGTCTCTGGCCCGGGCAATGAGTGCCTGCAAGCCCTTTACACATCATTCATCCTGTTCACAAAGAAAAAATGAGAATCATCACTGGCATCTATAAGGGCCGTCATTTCGACGTGCCACGTACCTTCAAGGCAAGACCCACCACAGACTTTGCCAAGGAAAACATCTTCAACGTGCTCGGCGGCTACCTCGACTTCAAAAGCATCACCGCTCTCGACCTCTTCGCCGGCACAGGCAGCATCTCGCTGGAGATGCTCTCCCGGGGATGCGCGCAGGTCATCAGCGTGGAGGCTGACCGAGACCACGCCCGCTTCATCGCTCAGTGCATGAAGAAGATCGGCGCAGACAACGACCTGCTCATTCGTGGCGACGCTTTCCGTTTCCTCAAGTCTTGCCACCAGCAGTTCTCTCTTATCTTTTCCGATCCTCCCTACACACTTGAGCAGCTCCCCACCCTGCCCGACCTTATCTTCGAGCATGACTTGCTGGCTCCCGGTGGTATCTTTGTCCTGGAGCATGGCAAGGACCACTCCTTCGAGTCGCATCCTCATTTCGTTGACCACCGCCACTACGGCAGCGTCAACTTCAGTCTATTTCGATAAAGCGAGGGGGAGTTCTGTTCGTCACGATATATCGTGACGCCCCCCCTTCTCTTGCCTTCCTCCCCCTCTGAGTCAGGCACCAACAAAAAGGTCGCTGAATAGCTTTGCTATTCAGCGACCTTTTTGTTGGGATACCCGGACTCGAACCAGGAAAAACAGGACCAGAATCTGTTGTGTTACCATTACACCATATCCCAATTTTCAATTACCATAGAAACAACACCCTTGCTTCTGTATTGCGGGTGCAAAGGTACAGACTTTTTTTGAATTTCCAAAACTTTTGGAGACTTTTTTTATTAAAAACGCATTTTCATCTCTTTTGCAACCATTTCCTACCACAAAGGCCTCTCCTCACACCCTCTATTCTTCCTAAAAAATATCAAATAAACATCGAAAGACTACTTTCTTTCGATAATATACCGTATCTTTGCACTTCCAATCATATATATATATTAATAAGGTATACCAAGTTTAAACTGATACATGACAGAAGCAACAAATCTCGTAAAGTCCATCACCAAGGGCATACAAGAGAAGAAAGGACAGCATATCGTCATTGCTGACCTCAGTCACATCGACGGCGCCATCGCCAACTACTTTGTCATCTGCCAAGGCAACTCGCCCACTCAGGTGGAGGCTATCGCCGAAAGCGTGGGCGACATCTGCCGGAAAGAAACAGGCGAGAAACCTGTGAACGTCAACGGACTGGGCAACAACCAATGGGTGGCAATCGACTATGTCGACGTGCTCGTGCATATCTTCATGCCGGAGACCCGGGAGTTCTACGATCTGGAGAACCTCTGGGAGGACGCCAAACTCACCGAACTGCCCGACGTGGACTAAACGACAGACAAGACAATCCTAACATACATAACAATTCTACTCCTCAGAAATGGACAGAAACAGCAATCAATTTCCAAGGCGAAACAATCAGCCGAAGATGCCCCGGTTCAACATGAACTGGATCTACATCATCGTGCTCATTGGCCTTGCCGTGCTCTTCTTCACCGGTGGAGGCGACTCCCTGGCCCAGGCTGCCGGCACGAGCAAGGATGCCAAATACAGCGACTTCAAGACTTACGTGGAGAAGGGCTACGCCCAGCGCATCGTCGTCAACAAGAACGACAACACGTTAAAAATGTACGTCAAGCCTAAGTATATCCAAGACGTATTCCAGCAGAGTGCGCAGCAGACGGGCAACGACCCCTATGTCAACGTAGAGTTCGGCTCCGTCGATGAGCTCGACAAGTACTTAGCTGCAGAGCAGGCCAAAGGCAAGTTTGTCAGCTACAGCTATGACAACGCCAAGACAAGTGACATCATGTCGCTGATCATCAACCTCTCGCCGCTGATCATCTTCTTCGTGCTGATGTGGTTCATCGGCCGACGCATGGGCGGCGGAACGGGCGGCGCCGGTGGCGTGTTCAGCGTGGGCAAGAGCAAAGCCAAGCTCTACGAGAAAGCCGGAGAGCTTGGCATCACCTTCAAGGACGTCGCCGGACAGGAAGGCGCCAAGCAGGAAGTGCAGGAAATCGTGGAGTTTCTCAAGAACCCGAAGAAATATACCAACCTGGGAGGAAAGATTCCTAAGGGAGCCCTGCTCATCGGACCTCCGGGAACAGGTAAGACCTTGCTCGCCAAGGCCGTGGCCGGAGAAGCCGGCGTACCTTTCTTCTCGATGTCAGGTTCCGACTTCGTGGAGATGTTCGTCGGTGTCGGTGCCAGCCGCGTGCGCGACGTCTTCGCCCAAGCCAAGCAGAAAGCACCGTGCATCATCTTCATCGACGAGATCGATGCTGTGGGACGTGCACGTTCAAAGAATCCCGCCATGGGTGGCAACGACGAGCGCGAGAACACGCTCAACGCCCTGCTCACCGAGATGGACGGCTTCGGCACTAACTCTGGTGTCATCGTGCTGGCAGCCACCAACCGTGTCGACATGCTCGACAAGGCGCTGCTGCGTGCCGGACGTTTCGACCGTCAGATCCACGTCGACCTGCCCGACATGGCGGAGCGCAAGGCTATCTTCCAAGTACATTTGAAGCCGCTGAAGACCGACGACAGTCTCGACATCGACTTCCTGGCGCGCCAAACTCCGGGATTCTCCGGCGCTGACATTGCCAACGTCTGCAACGAGGCCGCTCTGATCGCAGCCCGCCACGACAAGAAAACCGTTACCAAGCAGGACTTCCTCGACGCTGTGGACCGCATCATCGGCGGTCTGGAGAAGAAGACCAAGGTGATGACCACCGAGGAGAAGCGCTCCATCGCCATCCACGAGGCCGGTCATGCCACCATCAGCTGGTTCTGCGAACACGCCAATCCTTTGGTCAAGGTGACCATCGTACCGCGTGGTCAGGCACTCGGCGCTGCCTGGTATCTGCCTGAGGAGCGCGTCATCACCACCAAAGAGGAGATGCTCGACGAGATGTGCGCACTGCTCGGCGGACGTGCTGCCGAAGACCTCTTCACCGGACATATCTCCACCGGCGCCATGAACGACCTGGAGCGCGCCACAAAGAGCGCCTACGGCATGGTAGCCTATGCGGGTATGAGCGACAAGCTCCCGAATATTTGCTACTACAACAATCAGGAGTATCAGTTCCAGCGGCCCTACAGTGAGACCACCGCAAAGATCATGGACGACGAGGTGCTGAAGATGATCAACGAGCAGTATGTACGCGCCAAGAACATCCTCACGCAGCACAAGGAAGGCCACAAGCAGCTGGCCGACCTGCTCTTCTCCAAGGAAGTCATCTATGCCGAGGACGTGGAAAAGATCTTTGGCAAGCGTCCATGGGTGAGCCGCTCGCAGGAACTCATGGAGGAGAACGACAAGCTTGAGGCAGAAAAGGCCAAGGCTACTGAGCCCAAACTCGAGGACATGCCCGACGAAGTGAAGAAGGCTCAGGCCGAGCACGAGGCTGCCAAAAAGCAAAAACAAACAGAAAACGCTGACCAGCACGCCGACACCGACAAGAAAGGCGACGCAGAACAGGCTGACTAATACATATTTTTAAGGTATGGGCGCGCCTCCACGGGTGCGCCCATCGCTATTACACAACTTAAACGACAATACGATGAACGACAAAAAACTCAATCTGATCATCCGCACCATCACAGGCGTGCTCTTTGTCATCGTCATGGTAGCAGGCTTCCTCACTCCCACAACCATGGTGGCGCTCTTCGCCCTCATCACGGCACTCGCCC
This sequence comes from uncultured Prevotella sp., assembly GCA_900540375.1. GTDB lineage: Bacteria > Bacteroidota > Bacteroidia > Bacteroidales > Bacteroidaceae > Prevotella. The sequence goes on along the minus strand of UQFS01000001.1, from coordinate 127,990 downwards.
TTTGGGAGTACACCGGGCTGGTAAATAACTACGTGCCCGACGTACAAGTCAACCGCCTCATCTCCACGGTGGCCGGCATTTATTTCTTCCTTGCCGTGGCCGGATGGCGCACGGGACTGGTGAGCAACTTCGTGGTGATGGTGCCCTATATCCTCAGCATCGTCTACCTGCTGGTCGCTGAGCTCTATCTCGGCAATAAGAATGCAGTGGCCGACATGGCCTACACCATGCTGGGACAGATGTACATTGCCATGCCGCTGTCACTGATCAACGTCCTGGCCTTTGAAGTCAACGCCGACGCGACGGGTGTGCACTACGACATGCTCCTGCCGCTGTGCGTCTTCATCTTTCTTTGGCTCAACGACTCGGGCGCCTACTGCTCGGGCTCGCTCTTTGGCAAGCACAAGCTCTTCCCACGCATCTCTCCAGGTAAGACCTGGGAGGGAAGCATCGGGGGCGGTGTCATCGTGATCATCGCTGCTTTCGCCATTGGGCTCTACGCCAACAACGGGCAGGCCCATCAGCTCAACGAGTGGCAATGGGCTGGACTGGGACTCGTCGTCGTGGTCTTTGGCACATGGGGCGATCTCGTGGAGAGCCTCTTCAAACGCACCTTGGGCATCAAGGACAGCGGCAAGATCCTGCCGGGACACGGCGGCATGCTCGACCGCTTCGACTCCAGTCTGATGGCGATCCCCGCAGCCGTGATGTATCTCTATACACTTGTCTCTTTCTAACGCAGAACCATGATTGACCGCCAGACAGTAGAAAGAATCAAGGAGGCCGCCAACATCGTTGACGTGGTCTCGGAATTTGTCACACTCAAGCGCTCGGGAGCCAACTATAAAGGACTCTGCCCGTTCCACAACGAGAAGACACCGTCGTTCTATGTCTCCCCCGCCCGCGGCACCTGCCACTGCTTCGGCTGTGGCAAGGGTGGCAACGCCGTGTCGTTTATCATGGAGCACGAGCAGATGACCTATCCCGAGGCACTGCGCTGGCTGGCCAACAAATACCACATCGAAATCCACGAGCGCGAGCTCTCCAGCAAGGAGAAGGAGGAGCAGAGCCAGCGCGAGTCGATGTTCATCGTCAACGAATGGGTCTCGAAATACTTCGAGGACTTGCTCCACAACCATGCCGACGGTGTGGCTATCGGCATGCAGTATTTCCGCAGCCGTGGCTTCCGCGACGACATCATCCGAAGATTCCAGTTAGGCTTCGACGTGACGGATCGCCATGCGTTGGCCCGTGCGGCTTTGCAGAAAGGCTATCAAGAAGAGTATCTGCTGAAGACGGGCATCTGCTACCGCAACGACCGTGGTGAGCTCATCGACCGCTATGTCGGCCGCGTGGTCTTCCCATGGATAGGCGTGAGCGGAAAGGTTGTAGGTTTCACGGCCCGCGTGCTCGACAGCCGTACAAAAGGCGTCAACCAGAAATATGTCAACTCGCCCGACAGCGACATCTTTCATAAGGACCACGAGCTCTACGGCATCTGGCAGGCCAAGCGCGCCATCGCCAAGGAAGACCGCGTGTTCATGGTCGAGGGACAGGCTGATGTCATCGCCATGCACCAATGCGGCATCGAGAACGTGGTGGCCAACTCGGGCACGGCACTCAGCCTGCACCAAATCCACACGCTCCACCGCTTCACGTCGAACATCACGCTCATCTATGACGGCGACGCTGCCGGCATACACGCTGCCTTGCGCGGTACCGACATGCTGCTCTCCGAAGGCATGAACCTCAAGGTGTTGCTGCTCCCCGACGGTCAGGACCCCGACGAGTTCTCGCGCTCCCACTCCGCCGCCGACTTCCGGAAATACATCGAGGAGCACTCGGCTGACTTCATCCAGTTCAAGACTGACCTGATGCTGCGTGGCGAGAAGGACCCGAAGAAGCGTGCCGACGCCATCAACTCCATCGTAGAGTCGGTGTCGATGGTGCCCAATCAGATTCTCCGCGACACCTATATCCATGACTGCTCACAGCGCATCGGCATCGGCGAGGCCACCCTCATCAATCAGATGAACAACTTCATCCGTAACCGCAAGAATGGAGCACCGGGGACTGCTGTTCCCGGCGAAATCCCCGCTCCGGCCCAAGCGCCCTCAGCACAGCCGTCGATGCCTGTCACACCGCAGGTGCAGGCTACGCAGGTGGAGAGCATGATCATTCAGCTCATCATCAAACGTGGCGAGCATATCATCCTCAACAACGTGGAGGACGACGAGGGACAGCTCCACTCGCTCACCGTGGCACAGTATATCCATTATAGCTTGTCTACCGACAGCCTCTCCTTTCAGAGCGAGGTCTACAACCGCATTCTCCAAGAGGCAGCACAGAAAAGCACGGAGCCGGGATTCAAGGCCGAGCCTTACTTCCTCCACCACGATGACATCGCCATCGCGCAACTTGCCGCCGACATGACAGCCGACAAGTACCATCTCATCGAGAAGGAGGAAGCACCAAAGAATAAAGAGGAACTGGAGCAGCGCATGGAGAACGAGACCGACGACCTGCGCAACCAGGCCATGCACCTGATGCTCGACTTCCGCAAAGACTATGTCGAGGCACAACTGAAACAGGTGCAGGCTGAAATCACACAAAACGCCAAGGACGTCGGCAAACTCAAAGAGCTGATGGCCCGCTATCAACAACTGCAGACCATGCGCAACGCCCTTGCCAAACAGCTCGGCAGCAACATCATCCTTTAACCAATCTCTTTCATTCGCAATGAGAAGAATAGAGAAAGCACCTGTCACGGTCATGGACTTTTCCAGGGCCTATCAAACGGATAAATGACAAAACAGATACAATAGAGGCGAAAAAGCATAATATTTAGCTTTTTCGCCTCTTGCTTTTAGAAAAATGATTATCTTTGCACTTGGTTTACTATATTACAGAGAAAGCATAAAAACGTAACGCTTATGTCAACATTAACTATCGCAATTGTCGTTGTGTTCTGCGTGGGTTACCTGTTTATCGCCCTGGAGAGCGTGACGAAAGTCAACAAAGCAGCCGTAGCCTTGCTGATGTTTGTGGTCTGCTGGACGTTGTTCATGGTCGACCCGGGCAGCTATCTGCCGGGGTTCAGCGGTCAAGAACTCATCAACAAGGCCGGCAGTGCCATCACCAAGCACTTGGGCGACACCTCCACGACACTGTTCTTCCTCATGGGTGCCATGACCATCGTGGAGATCGTAGACCAGAACGGTGGGTTTAACTGGGTACGTGGTGTGATGAAGAGCAAAAGCAAGCGCACACTGCTGTGGCGCATTGCCTTCCTGACTTTCTTCCTCTCTGCCATCCTCGACAACCTCACCACGAGCATCGTAATGATCATGATCCTGCGCAAACTTGTCAAAGAGCACAAGGATCGTATCATCTACGCTTCGCTCGTCATCATCGCCGCCAACTCCGGCGGCGCATTCTCGCCCATCGGCGACGTGACGACGATCATGCTGTGGAACAAAGGCGTCATCACTGCCTTGGGCGTGCTGTCCGAGATCACGATACCCTCTATCGTGTCGATGGTCATCCCGGCCTTCATCCTGCAGTACTCACTCCACGGCGACCTGGAGGATATTGACAGCCCCGACGCTCCTGTGGAAACCGAAGCGCAGGAACTGGGTCGCCGCCAGCGTGCCGCCGTGTTCTGCATTGGTGTCGGTGGTCTGATGTTCGTTCCCGTCTTCAAGGGCATCACCGGTCTGCCTCCCTTCGTGGGTATCATGCTCGTGCTGAGTGTGCTGTGGATTGCCACCGAGCTGTTCTATCGCAACCTGGCCACTTCCTACGAAACTCACGGAACCAAGAAGCGTGTGGTCAACCTGCTCCACCGCATCGACATGTCCACCATACTCTTCTTCCTCGGCATCCTCATGGCCGTGGCCAGCTTGGAGCAGACAGGCGTGCTGACCTCCATCGGCAAGGGCCTCAACGTAGCTTTCGACGGCAACCACTACGCAGTGACAGGCATCATCGGCGTGTTGTCGAGTATTGTTGACAACGTACCTTTGGTGGCTGGTTGCATGGGCATGTACCCCGTGGCACCGACAGGCGATATGGCCGTCGACGGCATCTTCTGGCAGTTGCTCGCCTACTGTGCCGGTGTGGGTGGTTCCATGCTTATCATTGGTTCTGCTGCCGGCGTCGTGGTCATGGGACTGGAAAAGATCACCTTCGGCTGGTATATGAAGCATGTGAGCTGGATTGCAGCCCTTGGCTACTTAGGCGGTATCTTCTGCTACTGGATCATGCGCACATTCATCATGGTCACGCCAGCATAACCATAGTATTCACCCCTTCTTCATCTCAAGCACTGACAGCGCAGGCTGTCAGTGCTTTTTTGTTTCCCGTAGTCTGCCTCCATGCTTCTATGCAGCAAAAGGATGTTTACAAAAACTTGTTCGGAAAAGCTTTTGTTCTAGAAAAGAAAATGTGCTGAAAAAAAGAAACTGGCGACCGAAAACCATCAGAAAATGATGGTTTCTGAGTCATTTCAGCACAATAGCTTCGTCAAAAAGGCTGTTTTTAGCTCACAGAAAGGCAGTTTCATCATGTAAAACCACTGAGATGATGAAAAATTCTCTAGAGAATTTTTCATCAAAACGGCGTTTTGATAATGAGCCAAAAGCAGTCTGTTTATTAAGCATCTGTTTATCAACAACTTAAGGAAACCGGCCATTTTCGCAAAAATCACGGGCAAAGGGGGGGTCGCTGGCAAAGAAGCGATTCTCATGGCCGGAAAAATGTCAGTTTACAAGACAAAAAAAGAGGCCCCACCACCGCTGTCTCCTGGAAGTGAGACAGCAGGCAGCGGGCCAAAGTGTATGCAATGATGCAAACGAGAAAACTTGTTTTCGTATGTCTTGCCTTAGAGAGGATACTCCTCGAAGGCGTAGAGCACTGTCGAGAGATAGCGTTCACCCGTATCGGGCAGCAGAGCCACAATCGTCTTACCCTTGTTCTCCGGGCGCTTGGCGATCTCCGTGGCAGCGTATGCGGCTGCACCGGAAGAGATACCCACGAGCAGTCCCTCTTGCTGGGCCAGCTGACGGCCGGCGAGGATGGCAGCATCGTTATCCACGTCAAACACCTCGTCGATGACCTTCGGATCGTAGGTCTTTGGCACGAAGCCGGCGCCGATGCCCTGGATCTTATGCGGTCCGGGCTTGCCGCCATTGAGCACCGGTGAGGTCGTAGGCTCCACAGCGATGATCTTCACGTTGGGGTTCTTCTCCTTCAGTCTGCGCCCGATACCGGAGATCGTTCCACCGGTGCCTACGCCAGCCACGAAGATGTCGACCTTGCCGTCTGTGTCGTCCCAGATCTCCACACCCGTCGTCTCATAGTGCTTCTGCGGGTTGGCGGGATTCTCAAACTGCTCAAGGATGACCGAGCCGGGGATGGAGTCGCGCAGTTCCTCTGCTGCCTTGATAGCACCCGGCATGCCGTCCTTGCCACTGGTGAGCTTCACCTGTGCACCGTAAGCCTTCACAAGGTTGCGGCGCTCAATGCTCATCGTCTCGGGCATGGTAAGGATGAGCTTATAGCCCTTCACGGCAGAGACCAGAGCCAGACCTACACCCGTGTTACCACTGGTCGGCTCGATGATCGTTGCTCCCGGCTTCAGCTTGCCGTCGCGCTCTGCGGCCTCGATCATAGCCAAGGCAATGCGGTCCTTCACACTACCGCCGGGGTTAAAGAACTCTACCTTGGCCAGCACCGGAGTCTCCAGGCCACGCTGAGCTGAGTATTTATTGAGTTCGACCAAAGGGGTATGACCAATCAGGTCGGTGATCTGCTTATATATTCTTGCCATAATATGTTTCCTTTCTTATGATTTCTAATTCTTCAATTCTCTAATTCTTGATAAAACATTATTTCAGCTTGAGCTTACTTCTCGTTCTTGACGGCTTCAAAGGCCTGGTCGAGATCAGCGATGAGGTCCTCATAGTGCTCTGTGCCGATGCTCAGACGGATGGTTCCGTCGAAGATGCCCTGCTCAGAAGCCTCCTGCTCGCTCAACTCTGAGTGTGTAGTGCTCTTTGGATGCACGACGAGCGACTTCACGTCAGCCACGTTGGCCAGGTCAGAGAAGATCTTCAGATTGTCGATGAAGTCCCAAGCCTTCTGCTGGCTGCCATCGATCTCAAAGGTGAAGATGCTGCCGGCGCCGTTGGGGAAGTAGCGCTCGTAGAGGTCGTGATTGGGATGATCGGGCAGCGACGGGTGGTTGATCTTCTTCACCTGTGGCTGTGTCTTGAGGTAGTCAACAACCTTCAGCGTGTTGAAAATGTGACGCTCGACACGCAGTGACAGTGTCTCCAGACCTTGCAGCAGCACCCAGGCATTGAAAGGAGAGATGCAGGCACCCTCATCACGAAGCAACAGGGCACGCACACGGGTCACGAAGGGAGCGGGCAGCTTGCCGAAGACGAGGCCATGATAGGAGGCGTCGGGCTTGGTGAAGCCGGGGAACCTGTCGTTCTGGAAATAGTCGAACTTACCGCCGTCGACGATCACACCACCCAGGGATGATCCGTGGCCACCGATGAACTTAGTGGCAGAGTGCACCACGATGTCGGCTCCGTGCTCGATAGGACGAATCAGATAAGGAGTGCCGAAGGTGTTGTCGATCACCAATGGGATGCCATGCTTGTGGGCGATGGCGGCTGAGCGCTCAATGTCGCTGATGTTGGAATTCGGATTTCCGAGGGTCTCAATATATACGAGTTTGGTGTTTGGCTTAATGGCAGCCTCCAAAGCGTCGTAGTCGTCGGGATTGACAAATGTCGTGTCGATACCATACTTGCTCAGTGTGTGCTTCAGCAGGTTATAGGTTCCGCCGTAGATGGTATCGGTTGCCACCACATGATCACCAGTGTATGCCAGATTGGTGATGGCGTAAGTCACAGCAGCAGCACCCGAGGCAACGGCCAGTCCGCCTACGCCGCCTTCCAATGCGGCCACGCGATCCTCAAACACGCCCTGTGTGGTATTAGTCAGACGACCGTAGATATTTCCGGCATCTTTCAGGTGGAAACGGTCACTGGCGTGCTGTGCATTGTGAAACACATAAGAAGTGGTCTGGTAGATAGGCACGGCACGCGCATCGGTTGCGGGGTCGGCCTGCTCCTGACCTACATGAAGTTGCAGTGTCTCGAAATGAAGCTTTTTCTCGTTGCTCATAGTCATTTACTATTTATGCCTCCCTCAACCCTTATAAAGAAGTTGTGTTCAGCGGTTCTACATCTATTATTTTTTCACGATGCAAAGTTACGACGATTTCCCCATCATAGGAATCGCATATTCACGTCATATCGCATACCACAAACGTGGTACAACCACTTTTTCGCACCATAACCGCAGCTTGGTCATCGCATGGGTGCACTCTGTTCTTTCTTTCAAAATAGTTAACAGGATTAAAACGAACATCGCTATCATCTATACAAAAGTTAAATATATGCTAAGGATAAGAATTTTATCGCTTAAAAATTTGGTCGTTTCAAATAAATCGTAGTATCTTTGCAGTGTACTAATCAAGTAGTACACTAATACAGATAACAATTAAACGAAAAAACAATATGATTGATGTAAGAGACCTATGCTTCCATTATCAGGGCAGCAAGCACCAAGTGTTTGACCGCTTCTCTTTGCAGTTGCAACCTGGCAGTGTCTACGGACTGCTGGGCAAGAACGGCACGGGAAAGTCTACCCTACTCTATCTCATCGCCGGACTGCTGCGTCCCAACAGCGGCACAGTCACGGTCAACGACAAGGAGAGCTGGCTGCGACTCCCCGAGATGCTCCAAGAAGTATTCATCGTACCCGAGGAGTATGCCATGCCCGACATGAGTTTTGAAGCCTTCGCAGACATGATGCGCGCCTTCTACCCTCATTTCAGCGACGAGCTCTTGGGTAAATGCCTGGCAGACTTTGAGATGCCGACACATCCCAACCTCAAGGAGCTGTCAATGGGACAAAAGAAAAAGGTGTACATGAGCTTCGCCATTGCCACGGGCACGCGCCTGCTGATGATGGACGAACCGACCAACGGACTCGACATCCCATCGAAAGCACTCTTCCGCAAAGTGGTGGCCAATTACATGGAGGACGACCGCACGCTCATCATCTCCACCCATCAGGTTCACGACATCGAGAGCCTGCTCGACCACGTGGTCATCATCAACCAAAGCCGTGTGCTGCTCAACAGTTCCATTGCGGATCTCTCTCACCGCTACGCCTTCCGCTACGTCTCACCACAAGAGATGGACGACACCGTGCTCTACGCCGAGCCCTCGCTGCAAGGCAACGCAGTCATCATGCCGCGTGGCGACGGTGAGGAGACACAAGTCGACCTGGAGTTGCTCTTCAACGCTGCCATCAGCGGAAAAATCAACAACCGGTAGTTTCGTCACACCTTATTTATATATAAGGTTCCAGGTGTTTACACCTTATTATATATAACACGATACACATCTCATCATAGATATAGAATCACATTATGAACAAGAATAGATTTCTGCAAGTGCTCCGCTGGGAGTTGCTGCTCAGCAAGCGCCAAATGGCCACCATGGCTTTGACCTTCTTCGGACTGGTCGTCATCCCACAGATACTCACGCTTGTCTTCAAATCATCGTCGAGCAGTGCCTACACCATGGGCATCATCAGTTCTGTGGCTTTGTCCGCATATCTGCTATGCAGTGGTGCGCTCATCTTCTCCAGCCTCCGCAGCCGTCAACAGCGCATCAACAGCTTCATGCTCCCGGCCTCGAACAAGGAGAAGTTCATCGCCCGCTATCTCGTGCTCGTCGTTGCCATGCCCTTGGCTGCCATCGCAGGTTTCCTTGTCGGCGACGTGCTGCAGTTCCTCATGAGTATGATAATCAACTGCGACGCTGCACGATGGGCTTCCGTCGCTCTCATGGAAGAACTCAACCACAGCGGCATCTTCAATTTCTACCTTCATCTCAATGGCGAGCCTGCTCCTGTCGAAGGCTTCTTCATGGTTCTCTCAGGTGTCATCACGCAACACGCCAGTTTCCTTCTCTTCGGCAGCATTTACCACAAGCATCCGCTCGTGATGGCCATCCTCACGTGGATGGGCATTGGCATCCTGTTGCTCATGCTCGGTGCTTTAGCAGCGAGCCTACTCACCGAGTTCCTCAACAGTGGCTACACGATCATCCTCTACGACGCATGGTGGAAAGCCCTCTACTACGTCTTGAACATCGCCCTCATCGTCTTCTGCTACTGGTTCGCCTTCCGTCGCTACACCCGGCTGCAGGTCATCAACAACCAGTGGATTAACAAATAAAAGGCGTCCGTTTCGTTTTGTAAGACGCTGCTCAGCAGCATCTCCCAATCATTAAAAAAGTATCACCATGAAAAAGTTAGCATTTATGTTTATCGCCCTTGTGGCCATTCTTTCTGTTTCCGCTTGCCGCATCGAGAAAGTCAACAACAGTGACGAGCCCGCGAAGTCCTTTACCCTCAACTTTAAGGATTTCCAGAGTATCAAGAACTTTTCCAACTGCGACATCCACTTCACGCAGTCCAACACCTACAAAGTGGTGTTGAAAGCCACTCCACAATGGTATAATGCCCATACTATCACTGCCAATAACGGAGAGCTCGTCATCACTGAAAAGGAGGAGAAAAAACAAAAGGGTATCACCGTCCTCAAATTCAACAATATTAGCTCTGGTGCCGAACTCTGGATCAGCGCGCCTAACATCAGCAGCGTAGCAATGGGTGGAAGTGGCGACTTCTACGCCGAGAGCGACATCTCCGGGCAGCACTTCCATCTCTCTATCGCCGGTAGCGGTGACAGCAGACTGAAAAACATCCGTCTCACTGATGACTTCTCCTACAGCGTGAGTGGCAGCGGCGACGTAGAGACTGGTATCATTTTGGCAAAAAACGCCTCTTTCAGCATCAGCGGCAGCGGCGACATCAAGAGCAAGCTTGCCAACGTGGAGAACACCAAACTCACTATAGCCGGCAGTGGCGACGGCTCGCTCAGCTTCGACCAATGCGGATCGGCTGTCATCGGCATAGCGGGCAGCGGCGACATCAACCTCTCCGGCACCTTGCAATCGCTTGACAAACGAGTATCGGGCAGCGGAGATATCAATACGTCAAAACTGCAATTAGGCAAATAACCACACCTCACAACACAAAACACTCACGTATATGGCATTCAACAACGACAAAGCCATCTACCTGCAGATAGCCGACCGCCTGAGCGACGAGATCCTCGCGGGTGTCTACAAGGCTTTTGACCGGATCCCCAGCGTGCGCGAGTATGCCGCCACGCTCGGCATCAACGCCAACACAGCGGTTAAGGCCTACGACCAACTCGCCCAAGAAGGAATCATCTTCAACAAGCGGGGCCTCGGCTATTTCGTAGCGGAAAATGCACAACGGCATATCAAGCAGACACGGCGGCAGGCGTTCCTGAAGACTGTCCTCCCCGAGTTTGCCCGACAGATGAGGCTCCTTGACATCTCTTGGGAAGAGCTCAAGGATGCGTTAACCTCTGTTCAGTAAGACGCTGCTGAGCAGCGTCCCACCAAAAAAAAAACAAGACAATGAAAAACAATATCAAAGGCAAGCAGACTCTTGCCATCACCATCCTCTCGCTCTCCCCTATCGCCGCTCTGGCCCAGACTCCGGCTAACAGCGCCGACAGCCTTAAGCTCCAAGCCATCCAAGACAGCCTCGACCTGCAAGGCGTAGAGGTGGTGGCGCAGAAACCCGTCGTGAAGATGACCACCGATAAGATGACCTACAACGTGCAGCAGGACGCTGACGCCAAGACGATGACACTCCTTGACATGCTGCGCAAGGTGCCCATGATCAACGTTGACGGCCAGGACAACGTAACGGTGAAAGGCTCCGGCAACTTCAAGGTCTATGTCGACGGGAAACCCAACCAGATGTTCCAAAACAACTTCTCACAGGTGGCGAAGTCGATACCAGCCTCGATGGTACAGAGCATCGACGTCATCACCTCACCGGGCGCCAAATACGACGCAGAGGGCACCACCGGTGTTCTCGACATCAAGATGGTGAGACAAAGCGGGGCGCAAGGCAACGACTGCGACAACTGCTACAACGGCAATGTCGAGCTCTCCCTCAGCAACCATGGCGAGCGCGCCAACGTCTACGTTGGTGGACAGCGGGGCAAGTTCACTTACAGTACCATGGGATTTTTCGCTTGGCAGACCATGGACAACATGAAGGTGACCAACACGCGTATCCAGCAGACCACACAGGGCGAATCACGTGAGACCAACGAGATGGAGATGGACGAGCATCGTCCTTTCTCTTTGGGCGAAATCACTCTCGGCTATGCCCTCGACTCTCTGAGCACCATCAACGCCAGTGCCGGCATCAGCGGAGGCAATACTCACCACGATTACAACCCTCGCAACACATTCATCGGAGGTCCCTACGGCAACGGCTTCAGCTATATCTACCGCACTTCGGAGCACAACAAATACTTAGGTGTCAACGCCAGCACCGACTACCAACGATGGCTCAACGCCAATCACACCTCGTCGCTGACGCTTAGCTATCTCTTCGACTACAATCCGGCACGCAACCGTACGCGCACCGCATATAATAATGATGCCACCGATGTGGTAGGGCTGACACTAAGCGACCTCTACTCCGACTCGCAGACTTGGGGCACCAGCCACACAGGCCAGGCCGACCTGACACTGGACCTCGGAAAGGGACAGACGTTGGAGACGGGCGCCAAGTCCATCAGCCGACGCAACAAAAGCGACAGCCGCCTCTATGATGTCATTGACGGTGAGGACATATGCAATGCCGATAACAGTATGCGCTACCGCAACCTGCAGAGCATCGTGGCCGGATATGCTCAATACAAGCTGACCAAGGAGAAGTACAACGCCCGCCTCGGCCTGCGCTATGAGCATACCTTTGAGAGTGTGAAGTATGCGGAACACAGCGACCGCAACTTCCACAAGGACTATGGCAATCTCATTCCTTCGGGAAGCATCGGCTACAACATCACGCCGACATCCAACCTCGGACTGACCTACACCATGCGCATCTCGCGACCAGGCATCAGCCAGCTCAATCCCTACACCGACCGCACCGACCCGACAGCGCTCACCTACGGCAATCCATCGCTCGCCGTGATGAAGTCGCACAACGTGACGCTGGCCTACAACTTCTTCTCACCTAAGCTGATGTTCAATGTCAGCCTCAGCCACGACTACATCGGCAACGAGATAGAGAAATACCAGTTCGTCGACGCTGACAACAAATACAACAGCACCTACGCCAACAACGGTAAAAGCCGAAACACATATATGGATGCCTTCGTACGTTGGGTAGCCACCAAGACCACAACGTTGATGCTCAACGGCAATGTGTCCTACGGCGACTGGAAGGTGAAAGAGCTGGGCTATCATAACTGGGGATGGTCGGGCAGCAGCTATGTCGGACTGGAGCAGCAACTACCCTGGAAGGTCAAGGGGTCGCTGGGACTCTTCGCACAGACCCGCCACTACAATCTCATGGGCTACAACAGTGGCATGCAGTTCTTCAATGCTTCGCTCACCCGCTCTTTCTTCAAGGATCGCTTAGAGCTCTCGGCCCGATATGCCAACCCGCTCCGCAGCCACCTGATCATCAACCAGCACAGTGCCGGTGCCGACTTCAGCAACCACACCCACGTCTCCATCCCCCTGCAGGTCATAGCCCTGTCAGTGAAGTGGAACTTCGGCAACACAAAGAAGCAGTTCGGACAGTACAGTTCGAAGATCAACAACGACTTCAACGACTCACAAAAGAAAGACTCACCGACAAGCAAAATGGGCATGTAGTCCATCCGACTCTATTCAAAACAGCAAAAGCATCCATGGTCTGAAAACGCTCAGACTATGGATGCTCTGTTTGTTCCTTCGATTTGCTTCCGTTATTTCAAAGGCTATGAAACAAAAGCTCGTCAAGAGATGATGAGCTTGTAACCGATGCCGCGTACATTGACGATGCGCAACTGCGGGTCATGCTCTAAGCGATGGCGCAGCTTGGTAATAAACACTTGCAAGCTGCGCCCGTTGAAAAGCGTATCGTCGCCCCACAATGCTAAGAGGATGTCGTGCGACTCCACCACATCATTGACATGCTCGGCTAACATCCGCAGCAGTTCGGCCTCGCGGTGCGACAGCTCTTCCACATGTTCCTGCCAAGCCAATTGTTGTGTGACGGAATTGAGACGATAGGTTCCAATGCCTATCCAGTGGTCATCATCTTCCGGCTCCGATGATGAGGACTGGCGATAAAGCTGCTGCCGCTCAGCCAAACGACTGACACGCGCCATGAACTCCTGCAGGCTAAACGGTTTCTTCAGATAGTCGTCGCCACCCATCTTGAAACCATTGACCACATCGTTGACCGATGAGCGAGCCGTGAGAAAGAGTACGGGCGTCAGCTTGTCTTGCTCACGGATACGCCTCACCATCTCGAAGCCGTCCATACGTGGCATCATCACGTCGGTAACGAGCACGTCGGGCTTGTCGGCAAAAAACGCACGGAGGCCCTCCTCACCGTCGGCGGCAAGAGTGACGCTCATGCCCGTGGGCTCCATCGTGTCCTTCATGATCATGGCCAGCGACTGCTCGTCCTCGACCAACAATACCTTTATCTTTTCCATCTTTCTGTTACTGATTGTTTTGACTGAATAGCAATGTGAACTTCGTGCCACGACCCACCGCACTCCTGACACTGACCTCACCACCCATGCGCTCCATGATGTTGCGAACATAGTAGAGTCCGAGACCATAGCCCTTGACATCGTGGAGGTTGCCCTGCGGCACGCGGTAGAACTTGTCGAAGATATAGTTCTGCTTCTCCTTGGCGATACCTATGCCATTGTCAGCCACTGTGATTTTCCCTGCTTGCAGACCAATGGAGATAGTGACGGTAGCCCCCGAATACTTCAAGGCGTTGTCCAAGAGGTTGCTCACGACGTGCTGCAACTGCGCCGCGTCAGCGTACACGGTAGGATGTTTGTCGGCACCCACTACACGGAAGGTCACGGGCTTATCGGCCTTCAACCGATATTCCTCTATCAGCTTTCCGATGATGGGCACTGCGTCGACTTGTTCCATGTCGAGCTGCAATGTCGCGCGCCGCTCCATGGTCATCTGGAGAATCTGCTCCACGAGCTGCCCGAGCTTCTTGAGTTGCTGCAAAGCAATCTTCAAGTATTCGGTCTGCTTCTCCTTGGGCAGCGACTGGTCGAAGTGTAGCAGGGCGTCGTTGGCGGCATAGGCCACGGAGATGGGCGTCTTCAGTTCGTGCGTCATGTTGTTGACAAAGTCGCTCTTCATCTCGTCGACAGTTTGCAACTCGCGGATGGTACGTCCCAACATCCAGAACACCATCAACAACAAAAGGATGACAACCGCAGACATGCCGATGACGCCCGCCATGTTGCTAAGTACGATCCCCCCCAAAGGTACACAAAACACGCGGTAGCCAAGGGTATGATCGTCTACGTCCCACTGCAACCGGCCAATCTCCACAGCGTGGTTGTGACTGTAGTCTATCCCATCTATATGCGTAATCATCCGATTGTCTTTCCACAGCTCCACGCACATCTTTCCGTCCAAGCCATAAGTAGCCATCTTCGTGTCCAGCAGATTGTAGAAAGTAGCCGCTTCCGGTACAGCGGCAGTGTCCATCACCTGATGCAGTCCTCTACGCATCTCTTTGATGATGGAGGCAAAGGGATGGGACTTGGCAGTATCGAGAGGGAGCGTCTTATTCTTACCGTCCTTGGCACTGTCGGACTTCACCAACTTGTATTTCTCTATAGTGGTCTTCTTGACAAAGTCTCCTTTCCGCTCTGTGTGTATCGCCCTCCACAATTGTTCCCGTTGCTTATCCTGTTCACCAAATGTATACTCCGCCGTCATCTGCTTATGATAGATACGCCGGCCACGGATTAGCAGCTCCCCATAGTCGCATTCGGCGATGGCATCGTCAAGCTGTTGGCGCAACCGCGTGTGCTGCGTGCTGTACTGCCGGAAAAGCCAAAAGCACTGCAGGCCGGTGACGGCCAACAGTGCGATGGCGATGGCGATAAGTATGCTTCTCCACCTCATTGCTTAAACCTCGACGTGTCGACTTCTTTGCTCTTGTCCTTGTATCCTCCAAACTTATAGACCAGCGACACGCCCACCTGCCGGTAGCACGAGAAGTCCATCTTCATATTCTGGTTGCCGTAGCGGATGACAGGGTCGATGCCGAAAGTCTGGAAGATGTCGTTGCAGAACACGTGGAGTGTGGCCCGCTTCTTCCAGAAGATGTATTTCAGTCCCACATCGACATTGCCCGAGGCAGGCAGGTCGTAGATGGCCTGATGGGCCTTGGAGCGTATCATGCCGTCGAGGTTGATATAGAGATGCTCAGGCACAAGCGTGAAGTTGTTGCGCAGGTTGACCATCACCCAAGCGATGTCGCGGTTGAAGGGAATGTCATAAAATGCTGAGCACTTCTCCTTCATCCACACGCCGAGGACACTCAGACGGCTGTCAAGCCAGTTGCCGAAGTGCTGGGGTACGGAAGCCTGCAAGCCCCACTGCTGCGAGTAGTCAAAGTTGAGGTACTTGTATTGCACAGTCAGCCGGTCGTGGCGCTGATAAGGTGTCTGCGTGAAGTAATCGTCGGTGTAGTTGAACCACGCCACGAACTGATATTTATTGTGCAGCACATAGACCAGCTGCGTCTGATAGTCACTCGACGGCTTCAATCCGGGGTTGCCCACCACTTCATTGTAGCCGCCGTTACTGTACGTCGTGAAGCTCTGCAGCGTCCAGTAGTCCGGGAACTTTTTGTCGCTGCTGAAGTTGAGTTGGAGCATGTGACTGCTATTGGGCATGTAGGTCAGAGAGAGCGTGGGATAGACATTCCACTGGTGCCAGACCGGCGAGTGATAGTATTCGGCGGCCAGCGAAGCCTCGAAGTCGAGTTTTTCTCCTATCTTGCCGTTGGTGCCGGCATAGATGTTGACGATGTCCTCGTTCTGACGGCTGTACGAATCGGCGGGATGGGCGGCGGTGTTGTCGCCCGTCGGCGTGAACGTCTGCCAACTGTGGTCATTGGTAAGACTATAACGCACGCCGTAGTTGAGTCCCCATCCGCCCGCAAGGCTGTGCTCCTGCCCGAGGTGGAACTTCCAACGGTTGATGCGCTGGTGCTCATCGGTGTCGAAGTGGAGCTCACCCGTAGGCAGCGTGCTGGTGAGCTGCTGTGTCGAGGGCGTATTATAATAGGTGTATTCCACGTTGACCCTCGTACCCGTAGGCAACTGGTAATCGAGCATCACGTCGTGCATGGTCTTTCTTGTCCGATAAGCATTGGTAGCCATCACGTTACCCATCACGTCCTCGCATGCGTGTTCCGTGTCGTAGTTACCGGTGTAGCTCAGACTCAGCCGATGATTGTCGGTAAAGGCATAGTCAAGCCCCATACGCCACAGATGCTCGTGATCGCGACTGCGCTGCGCCTCATGCGTCTCAATGTCGTGTGTCGTCCCGTCATCGAGATGGTGAAGCGAGGTCTCGTCAGTTATGCTGTAGGTCTTGCCATGATTGAGTTGATAGTTCACATCGAAGTCGAGTTTTCCTTTATGATAGATCAGTCCGGCCTTTTCGCTCCACATCGCCTCATGCTGTTGGTTCCAGGCTCCCGTGAGTTCTCCCTGCCATCCGTCGGGCTGTGAACTGTCGGAGGCGATGTCGAGGTTGATGCTCGCCCCACGCACCTCATAGCGGGCCGGCGTGGTGTACATTACCTCGGCGTGCTTCAGTCTGCTGGCAGGAAGACTCTTCAGCAGTGCGTTGAGTTGAGCGGCATCCATCTGATAGTGCTTGCCGTTGATCAGTACATTAAAGGCATTGCCCGCCAACGTGAGCGAGCCATTGTCGTCAGTCACGCCGGGGATGAGCTTCAGCGCGTCATAGACATTGTCCACGCTCTCCTTCTTGAGCAGCAGTGGCATATCGTAGGTCAGCTTGCTGCCCACTACTTTCACGATGGGGCGATCGCCTTTGACCATCACCTCTGGCAGTGCATGCACAATGCTGTCCATGCGCAGCGAGTCGGCATGGCTGACCGTTGCATTTTGACTCTGTGCATACGTGGTACTGGCTGCAAGGCACAATGCCATCATGAAAGCTATTCTTTTCATCTTTCTTACAACTTAATTGTTATTATAATGCAAAGATAGTAAAAGGTTTCCTGTTTCCTACTATTTTTCGCTTATATAGGCTCAACGAACGTCTTAAATAGTCTTAATGAACAAGCACTCATAACGTTCTTTTCCCTACCTTTGCACCATCATCAATAAACGATTCAACTATGAGTTTACAAGAGATATTGGACCACCGCCGTGCCATCCGGCACTACGATCCAAAGAAGCCACTTGATCCGGAACGGGTGAAAGAATGCATTAAGATGGCAACGCTGGCTCCGACGAGTTCCAACATGCAGTTGTGGGAAGCCTATCATGTGACCGACAAAGTTGTATTAGAGAAGCTCGCCCATGCCTGCCTCGACCAGCTCACAGCACGCTCGGCGCAGGAGATGGTAGTCTTCGTCACACGACAGGATCTCTACAAGCAGCACGCCGAAGCTACCCGGAAGTTTGAAGAGGGCAACCAACGACGTCATGCACCGAAGGAGAAGCAGGAGAAGCGCATCAAGAAATGGGACACTTACTATGGAAAGGTGATGCCCTTCCTCTACTCGCGCGGCTTCGGACTTTGGGGCTTGGTGCGCAAACTGTTGGCTCAGCTCATTGGCCTCAGCCGCCCTATCGTACGTCAAGTGTCGGAAGGTGATGTGCGTGTGGTGGTGCACAAGAGCTGCGCACTAGCCGTACAGACCTTCATGCTGGCCATGAGCGAGACAGGATATGACACTTGTCCGCTGGAAGGCTTCGACAGCCTACTGGTCAAGAAGGCACTCGGCTTGCCCCGTAAGGTAGAGATCAACATGGTCATCACCTGTGGTGTACGTCTACCCGACGGTGTATGGGGCGACCGCTACCGCCAGCCGTTCAGTGAGACCTACCACAGGGTGTAGCAAAATTCGCAGAGGTGGACATTCTCCTTCTCGGGCGTAAGCTATGAAAACAGCAACCATATTGGGCAAGATTAGCAGTAACGAATAACGCCCCCTTTGTCTTCTAAAAGAAGAAATAAGCACCGATGAAAATTGGCGTGGAGCCTACTATAATTATTTACCTTTGTATCCGATATGGATAAGAGATTGAAGAGGATTATCATCCTTGTGGCATCAGTTTTTTTCATAGAGTACGTTGACTCCACCGCTTTGGTTACGGCATTGCCGCAGATGGCGGCAGACTTTCATGTTGCCAGCAGCGACCTGGGTATTGGTGTTACTTCCTACATGATGGCAATGGCGGTATTTATCCCTCTCAGCGGCTGGATGGCAGAGCGTTTCGGCACTCGTGTTATCTTCTCACTGGCGGTCATAGGGTTTGTGTGTTTCTCCATGCTGTGCGCCTTCTGCAGGGATGTGGTCTCCTTTGCCTTGATGCGCTTCCTACAAGGCATGACAGGAGCGATGATGGTGCCTGTGGGACGGCTTGCCGTCTTGGGAAACTGCAAGAAAAAGGAACTTGTAAGTGTCATTGCATGGATAACGACTCCGGGGCTCGTGGCTCCGGTCGTAGGTCCGCTTGTCGGTGGTGCGCTCACAACTTGGCTTTCATGGCATTGGATATTCTTTATCAATGTCCCCGTTGGTATGGCAGTCTTCTTCTTTTCGCTTCGCTATATGCCAAGGCGTTCGCCCGGTATGGTAAGGCGGAAGCTCGATGTGTGGGGATTCCTGCTTAGTGCCATTGCCTTTGCAGCCATCATGTATGGACTTGAGCGAGTGGGCGGTGGTGACAGGGCATGGCTTGAGGGACTGGGGCTGCTGTTGGGCGGAGGATTGCTACTGGTAGTCAATGTGCTTCATTCGCAAAAGATTAGTCAGCCACTCATCAACTATTCTGTGATGCGTGTGCGCAGTTTCGGTATTCCCATGTCGTGGGGATTGCTGTCCGTTATGGTCATTGGGGCTGCCCCTTACCTGCTTCCGTTAATGTTTCAGGATGCTTTACACCTGAATGCCTTCCATTCTGGACTGATGCTGCTGACACTAATGCTGGGCAATCTTCTGACAAAGCCTGCCACGGTGTGGATGATGCGTCGGTGGAGTTTCCGCAACATCCTGTTTTCCAACGCACTGTTGCTCTCTGTCTCTACGGCCTGCTGTGCCTTGGTCGGCAGTGTTCTGCCCCTTACGCTCACATTGCTCTGTCTCTTTCTGATGGGATGCTTCCGTTCGGTTCAGTTCAGTACGCTCCACACACTTGCCTATCAGGAAATGCCGCAGGAGTGGATGAGTTCCGCCAACACGCTCTACAGCACTATGCTTCAGTTGGCATCGGGACTGGGTATCGCCTTCGGGACACTCTCACTGCGTTGCTCGTTGCTGCTCCTTCCTTCCACTCCTGTCCTCACGCATTTTCATGTCGCCTTCCTTCTAACTGGGGGAATCGGACTTGTTGCATTGGTGGGTTATGGCAGACTGGGGAATATAAGGGCGAAATGATGAGCAACGCACACGCTGACACCCATCCATTGCGGCCGACAAGTGCCAAGGACGGCACAGCCACCATGTCAAGCGCGTGCGGCATTGATCAGTATAAAGGCTGAGATACAATGTCTTTACGTCAGTTTCATCCGCAAGAATTCGCCGAGGTGGACATGTTGTATACCTTCAACATTACTGCCACTGGTCCATTCATCCAGACTGACAACATATTTGGGATAGTTGTCGCTGATCGATTTTAGATTGCCGAACTCACGATTGCGTGTAGCCTCGTCCATCATAAGATAAGAAGCTTGTACATAGATTCGACGATCGCTATGAAGCCCGACAAAGTCTATTTCCTTACCATCTGGCATTTGTCCCGTAAACACTTTGAAACGTTGTTGACAGAGATATAGGTAAATGGCATTTTCTATGAGTTTGTTAATGTCTTGCCGGACAGAAGTACTTAGACGGCAGTTGCGCAGTCCCAGGTCCTCAAAATAGTATTTATCTCCAATTTCAAACATACGTAAGCCATTGATGTCCACTCGTCTTACCTTCTGTATCAAAAAAGCATTCTGCATAGCACGCAGATAGTTAATGATTTGTACGGGTGAAGTTTTAACATGCTGAGATTTGAGGTATTTGCTGATGTTATTTGCTGAGAACAGGTCCCCTACATTGTCGGCTGTGTATAGAGCTAAAGTCTCCAAGAACTCAACATTACGGATGCCCTCACGTTTTACCACATCTTTAAGAAGTATGGTATTATAGACATTCTGCAGGTACTCAAAAACGACATCACGCTCAAGAGGCAGATTGGTAAGATAAGGCATACCCCCATACAACAAATAGTCTCTCAACGATTTATTAGAAGGTTCCAGATGATGGAACGTCAAGAACTCTTCGTAGCTGAGACTGTGAATATGAAACTCCACATAACGACCGGAGAGATGTGTAGACAGCTCACTGGAAAACATCTTGGCATTACCGCCAGTGATGTAGATGTCGCAAGCCTCTGAAGCCTGCAGACTTCTAAGCGTAACCTCAAAGTTCTCTATGTCCTGTATTTCATCAATGAAAAGGTAGTTGTCTGCCCCTGCCTTGAGTTGCCCACCCACGTATTTGCTCAGATCTTCATGTGTATGAATGAAAGCGAAGTCCTCCAATTCCTTGTTGATAGATATAATATGGGCATCAGCATTGGTCTGTGCTATTTTGTAGGTCAATTGCTTGAGAATGCAGCTCTTCCCTACTCGGCGTTGGCCTGTCAGAACCTTGATAACGTTCTTTCCGATAAAAGGACGAATCATATTGATATAATACGGACGTTCTATCAGTTTCTCCATCGGTTTAAATCATAATTAAAACTTTATGCAAATATAGCGAATTTATAAATTACGATTTATAAAAAGATCATAATACTCGAAAGTTTTAGTTATGATTAACAAAATCATGGCGCACAGCGCTTGTCCATGTGGCATTATATTATTATAGATTCCTCACGCTACTTGTTCATACGACATATTCACTGCATTCTTCATTCAGGCATCCTACAAAGATTGTATTTTCAACTTCTCTACCAGGATTTTTGTATTTCCTACCCCACCCAAGTGCATGGCTCATCTGTTACCATTTATTTCCCCTTCGGTGCCTCCCACCAAAACACGATTGCGGCAAGTAGTTGGGCGGCAACGCTGACAATGACCATAGCCACGAGCGACTGATCGTAGAGCACACCGAGAAGCCAACTGCCCAAGAACCAAGCTGCACCGAAACAGCACTCAAAGATGCCGTAACCCGTGGCGCGGCTGCGCTTGGGCACCATCGTTGCCACGGCAGCCTTGAGGATGGACTCCTGCGCGCCCATGCCTATACCCCACAGCACTACGCCGGTGACGACACTCGCCACGTCACTGCCCAAGAAAGCGAATACGGCAAAGGGAGCGGCCACTAATGTGGAGACGACCAATGACAAACGGGCATGGCGGTCGAAGAGCCAGCCAAAAACAAAGGCGGAAGCCGCATCGGTGAGCATAGCCAACGCATAGAGCAGCGGCAGGACGGCAGCCGTGAAGAGATGCTGACGCGAGAAGTGCATGACGATGAGCGAATAGTCGGCAAAGCCAAAGGCAAAGAGGCTGATGCCAAGGATATACACCACAAAGCGCTTGCTGACACGAAAGGGAACATACTCCTTCGGCTCCGGCTCAAAGTTCTCGGGATGCGGGAAGCACTTATACGTCAGCCATAATAATAATAAGGTGATGGCACCAGGGATGGCGAGAAAAGCAAAGCACGATCGATAGTCGCTGAACGTGTCGTCGCGGTGTTGAAAGAGCATGATAAGATAGAGCAACAGCGGTCCGAGCACGGCACCAATCTGGTCGAGCAACTCCTGAATGGCGAAACTCTTCCCCACTCCTTCCTGTGAGGCAGCAAAAGACATTACCGTGTCTTTGGCCGGTTTCTTGATAGCCTTGCCCAACCGCTGAATGATGAGCAACGCACACGCCAGTACCCAGCCATTGCGGCCGACAAGCGCCAAGGCCGGCACAGCCACCACGTCGAGCACATAGCCGAAGAGCACCATCGGCCAATAGCGCCTCGTCCGGTCTGTCAGCCGTCCAAAGACATAGCGCAGACCATAGCCTACCAGTTCACCGAGTCCCGACACGAAGCCAATGACTGCTGCCGACGCTCCGGCCAACGAGAGGAACGCTCCACGTATGCTGTTTGCACTCTCGTGGGTCATATCCGAGAACAAGCTCACCATGCTGAAGAGCACAACGAACGTCATCGCTGCTGACATCCGCCTTTTCTTTTCACTCATCTTTCAAACTATTTATCACTCACATTGAATTCTTTCATTATAGCTAAATTCATATGCAAAGTTACTAATTATTGTCTTTTAGCGATACAACTTACCGATATTTTCCTTATATTTGCCAAAAGAAAAGACCGAAACAGCTATGCAGAAATACGCAGACTATATCAAGCAGATAGAGATCGACGCCCTCTGGAGCGGACGCAAGCATATCATTTGGGACCTCGACCGGCAGGTTAACATTCTCAGCGGAGTTAACGGCGTGGGCAAGTCGACCATTCTCAACAAGGTGGTCAAGGGTCTCTCGTCCGGTGGCGACTTCCCCAGCCATCTGCTCAAGGGCGTACATCTGAAAGTGGAGCCGGAGGACGCACGCCTCATCCGCTTCGACATCATCCGCAGCTTCGACCGCCCGATCATCAACTCCGACGCGGTGACGAAGATGGGACTCACCTTGGCCACCGAGATGGACTGGCAAATCTTTCTACTGCAAAGGAAGTATCTCGACTATCAGGTCAATATCGGCAACCGCATCATCGCCACCTTGCAGAGTGGTGAGCCCGACGCCGCCGAGAAAGCACAGGCACTCTCGCAATCGAAGAAGGACTTCCAGGACATCATGGACAGCCTCTTTGCCGAGACCGGTAAGAAGATCATCCGCACGGAAAACGAGATCAAGTTCACGCAGATCGGTGAGACGCTCCTCCCCTACCAGCTCTCCAGCGGCGAGAAGCAGATCCTCGTCATCCTGCTCACCGTGTTGGTGGAGGACCGCAAGAACTACGTGCTTTTCATGGACGAGCCCGAGGTGAGCCTGCACGTGGAATGGCAGAAGCAGCTTATCGACCTCATTCTCCGCCTCAACCCCAACGTGCAGATCATCCTCTCCACCCACTCTCCCGCCGTGATCATGAACGGATGGATGGACAAGGTCACCGAGGTCAGCGACATCACTGTGGAGGACTAAAGTCATGAAAAGATTAAGGGATAACCTCACCTCCAGCTATTTCGAGGCGGCCAACCGGCTGCAATCGAAACGCGCACGCAAGAAAGTCGTCGCTTACGTCGAAAGCTACGACGACGTCTTCTTCTGGCGGCAGATTCTCAGTCAGTTTGAGAGTGACTGTCTTTACTTCGAGATCATGCTGCCATCGAGGATGCAACATCTTGAGCGGGGCAAGAAAGCCGTGCTCATGCGCCTGCTTTCCGGCAAGACAGGACAGAGCATGATTGCCTGTGTCGACGCTGACTACGACTATCTCATCCAGGGCAAGACCGAGACCTCACGCGCTGTCATCTCCAATCCTTACGTTTTCCACACCTACGCCTACGCCATTGAGAACATGCAGTGTTACGCTCCCTCTCTCCACGAGGTTTGCGTTGCCGTAACGCTCAATGATCACAGCATCTTCGACATGGAGGAGTATCTGCGGCAATATTCCCGTGCCGTCTATCCGCTCTTTGTCTGGAACATCTGGTACTACCGCACACCCGACTACAACGAGTTCACGCTCACCGACTTTCTGCGCATCATCGAGCCCGGCGGCTTCTCCCTTTCCCACCCTTGGGAACCCATCAGCAGAGTCAAGCAAAAAGCTGAGAAGAAAGTAGCACAACTGTGGCGCATCCATCCCGATGAGAAGAAAAGCTATCAGCAAGTAGAGGTTAGTCTGACAGAGTTGGGGGTCACGCCCGACAATACCTACATGTATATCCAGGGGCACCACCTCTTCGACAAGGTCGTCGTGCCGATGCTCGGCAAGGTCTGCGACAAACTCGTCAGGCAACGGCAGAGCGAGATCGCACGCGAAAGCGTACACGGCACACAGCGGCGCAATGAGCTCTCGTGCTATACCAACAGCCTGGTCGACATCACCTCCATGCTCAAGAAAAACGCCGGCTTCCTGCGCTCACCGCAATACCACCAGATCGAAAAGGACCTGAAGGCGTTTGTGGAGAACTGCAACAAGCAATCCAACGAATCGTTCTCAAACAACAACGTCAACAACACATCGCTGAACTGATTTCCGAAGTATTCATCCAACATTTTAAACCATACAATGAAAAGAATTCTGATCATCGCGATGGCCATCTGCTGTCTCGCTGTTAAGGCAAACGCCCAACTCCTTTACAAGATCTCCGGCGACAGTCTGAAGCCCTCATACATCATCGCCTCGCATCCCTACATCAATCCTTTAGGTGTCGTGGCCAATGTCAGTGCTGTCAAGGACGCCCTCACCAATACCGAACAGCTCGTTGAGGACATGGACCGCACACCCTATGCCTCGGCCATCAGCGACGCCGAGCGACTGCCGGAGGGCAAGACGCTCTCCTCACTGCTCACGCCCGCACAGGTGAAACTGCTTGACAGCTTCCTCAAGAAATACACTGAAGTTTCCTGGAACAGCCCTTACAACCAGCGACGCTACAATGGCAAGATGCCGTTGGCTGTCCTCTCCGACTTCTACAAACTGCTCTTCGTCGCCAACCACATGGGCGAATACGACCCGACACACTCCTTCAATGAGTATTTCGAAGCGCAGGCCCGCCGCAACGGGGAACCCGTCTACGGACTCACTGAGGCCGACGAATATGTCAACACTCTGAAAGCCATCTCGCCGGAGAAACAGGCTGCTGAGCTCGCAGCCTTTCTTGAGAACACCAATGCTGCACTGTTCAAGGTGGACAAAAGCGTGGCAGCCTTCGACAACAAGGATATGGAAGCCTCTGCCGCCAATGCTTTGACCATCGGCACAAAACCTGACATCAAAGCCTGGACAGCAAAGATGGTGACCTTCATGACCGGCAAGCCTACCTTCTTCGTGCTCCCCGCGTCAGCGTTAGGAGGCAATGATGGCATCCTCGCCACGCTGAAGGCTCAGGGATATACGGTGGAAAGCGTCTATTGACAACCGGCTTTTCGCCTTGCTTCATTGCTGTTTCATGGAATAAAAAAATGATGTTTTCCTTTGATATTCCCAACGTTTGCTGTACCTTTGCAATATGAACATGCCAAATACCCAAAACGTAAAACTTAGCGAAAACATCATTTTGGCCGATGCCGACTACATCGACCTCGTCACCTTCCGCCTGAGCGTACAGTTCGAGCGGATGGTAGGCCGCCGCATCCCTAAGGCTGATCTCAGCCGCTGGGCCGTAGACATTGCCCTCGACGGCGGACTGCGCGAGGACAGCAAGACGCACGAGACGCAGCTGGTCCTGCTCCACGACAAGAGCAAAAAACAGCTCGACAACTTCTCGCCTTCGGTCTACGACACCGAGCTCAACGCGCAGGCCTTCCGCGACGACAAGCTCGGAGAGTTTCTCGTCAACGCCTATCCCACAGGCAGCATGGTCGCCAAGGACGACTACCTGCAAGATGCCATTCGCACGATCCTTGAACACGACGAGGTACGGCGGCTGATGATCATCCCCAACGGCGAGGAGGGGGAAAGCTACGACCTCGTGAGCCATGCCTTGCACGACGCCCCCGACGACAAGCGCATCACCGTTTTCGCCATGCAGCCCATGCCCGGCGGCAACTTCCGCCAGGAGATTCTCGGCTACTCGCTGATGAACGCGCTCGGCATCAAAGCCGACGAGTTGAAGACTGAGGACTAAGCCGACAGCAAGACCGGAGCCTTTGGGCTCACACTAAAGCCAAAACAACAAGAAAAGAATATAACTATGAGTAGAGTATTAATGATTGGAGCCGGAGGTGTGGCTACGGTCTGCGCCTTCAAGATGGTACAGAACCAGGACGTCTTCTCTGAGCTGATGATCGCCAGCCACCACAAGGATAAGTGCGACAAACTCGTCAAGGCTATCCACGACAAAGGATACAAGATGGACATCAAGACTGCTGAGATCGACGCCGATGATGTGGAGCAGCTCAAGCAACTCATCGGCAGCTATAAGCCGGAGTTGGTCATCAACCTCGTCCTGCCCTACCAGGATCTGACCATCATGGACGCCTGTCTGGCCTGCGGCGTCAACTATCTCGACACCGCCAACTACGAGCCAAAGGATGAGGCTCACTTTGAGTACAGCTGGCAGTGGGCTTACCGCGACCGCTTCAAGAAGGCCGGACTCACCGCCATCCTCGGCTGCGGCTTCGACCCGGGCGTGAGCCAGGTGTTCACCGCCTACGCTGCCAAGCATGTCTTCGACGAGATCATTGACCTCGACATCGTGGACTGCAACGCCGGCAACCACCACAAGGCCTTCGCCACCAACTTCAACCCGGAGATCAACATCCGTGAGATCACGCAGAAAGGTCTCTACTACGAGAACGGCAAATGGATTGAGACCGACCCGCTCGCCGTGCACAAGGCACTCACCTACCCCAACATCGGGCCACGTGAGAGCTACCTCATGCACCACGAGGAACTGGAGAGTCTGGTGATCAACTTCCCGACGATCCGCCGCGCACGCTTCTGGATGACCTTCGGACAGCAGTATCTGACTTATCTCGACTGCATTCAGAACCTCGGCATGTCACGCATCGACGAGGTGACCTACGAGGCTCCGCTCGCCGACGGCTCAGGCAAGACTGTGAAGGTGAACATCGTACCTCTGCAGTTCCTCAAGGCCGTGTTGCCCAATCCACAGGATCTCGGCGAGAACTACGACGGCGAGACCTCCATCGGCTGTCGCATCCGTGGCATCAAAGACGGCAAGGAGCACACCTATTATATATATAACAACTGCAAGCATCAGGACGCTTACAAGGAGACAGGCATGCAGGGCGTGAGCTACACCACCGGCGTACCGGCCATGACCGGCGCCATGATGTTCTTAAAAGGCATCTGGCGCAAACCAGGCGTGTACAACGTTGAGGAGTTCGACCCCGATCCGTTCTTGAAGGTGCTCAGTGAGCAGGGATTGCCCTGGCACGAGGTTCACGACGGCGACCTGGAACTGTAAACATTCCATAATACCACAAACAGACAACAACAACAGAAATGGCAAAAACAGAAGAAGAACTGGCTGCAGAGAAGGCAGCACAAGATAAGAAAGAGCGTGAAGGCAAACTGAAATCACTTCAGGAGGCCATGGCAAAGATCGAGAAGGACTTTGGCAAGGGTTCCATCATGCGCATGGGCGACGAGAAGGTGGAGAACGTGGAGGTCATCCCAACAGGATCCATCGGCTTGGACTGTGCCTTAGGCGTTGGCGGCTATCCCCGTGGCCGTATCATCGAGATCTATGGTCCTGAGTCTTCCGGTAAGACGACATTGGCCATCCACGCCATTGCCGAGGCACAGAAGCAGGGCGGCATCGCTGCCTTCATCGACGCTGAGCACGCCTTCGACCGTTTCTATGCCGAGAAACTCGGCGTGGACGTTGACAACCTTTGGATTTCTCAGCCCGATAACGGTGAGCAGGCTCTGCAGATCGCCGACCAGCTCATCAGCTCCTCGGCTGTGGACATCCTCGTCGTGGACTCTGTCGCCGCGCTGACGCCGAAGAAAGAGATTGAGGGCACCATGGGCGACTCTGCCGTCGGCCTGCAGGCCCGACTGATGAGTCAGGCTTTGCGCAAGCTCACCGGCACGATCTCCAAAACCAACACTTGCTGCATCTTCATCAACCAGTTGCGTGAGAAGATCGGTGTGATGTTTGGCAATCCGGAGACCACCACGGGTGGTAATGCGCTGAAGTTCTACGCTTCGGTACGTCTCGACATCCGTCGTACCAGTCAGCTCAAGGACGGCGACGAAGTATATGGCAACCACGTACGTGTGAAGGTGGTGAAGAACAAAGTAGCGCCTCCTTTCCGCAAGGCTGAGTTCGACATCCTCTTCGGCCAGGGTATCAACAAGGCCGGTGAGCTCGTGGACCTCGGTGTGGAATACAACATCATCCAGAAGAGCGGCAGTTGGTTCAGCTACAACGGCAGCCGATTGGCTCAGGGCCGCGACGCTACCATCAAACTGATCAACGACAACCCGGAGCTTTCAGAGGAGATCACCGGACTGGTGATGAAAGCCATCAAGGATCACAAAGAATAATCACCACTTATACAAAGGGAAGAACCAACAGAGTCGGCTCTTCCCTTTGTTGCTTTTTCTGACAGAAAATAGGCTCTGAGAATCGATTCTTTTGGACGAAGACCTCCTTGGCTCTGATTTTTGCGAAAAATAGCGTATTTTTGTATCTGTCAGATAATCAGTAAGTTATGAATATATACGTTTCCTATGATAATTAGGAAGGGCTTTTCTCGCAATATTCTCTAGAGAATTTTTGGTCAGAAAGGCTTTTTGACCCTATCAAACAACCGAGATGATCGGATCATCTAACCGAGATGACCTGGTCATCTAACCGAGATGAGCATGTCAAAGTACCTTTTTCTACCCTTGACTCAACAAAAATTGATGGGAGGCGACGGCATTTTGTGGTTTTGAGGAGAGAAAAACGATTTTCTCTTCTCTAGATTACAAGTTGAAGTGGAAGGTATTTTGTAAAAAGAAATAGCAAGCAGTCCACTCCCTGCTTGCTATTTCGCTATGATCTATCTAATCGTTTTTACGCTTTGCTTACACGTAAGTCTCAATGAGTTTCATTCTTCCCTCGGTCTTGATCTGCTTGGTAGCAGCCGGGAAGATCAGACTGTCGCCGGCCTGCACGTCGATGACGTTGCCCTCGTTGTCGGTGAGCTTGCCACTGCCTTTGGTGACGATGGTGATGACAAAGCTGTCCAGGGCCGAGATGTCAATCGTCACAGGACTGCTCAGATCGTAGAGCAGCGTGTGGAAATAAGGGCACTGCACCAGTGTGATGCCTTTGTTCTTTTCGGGAACATATTCCGTACGGTAGTTGGGCAGCACGGTGTAGCTGATACTCTCGGCAGCCTCCTTGGTGTGGAGCTGACGGTAGTTGCCATTCTTGTCTTTACGCTTGAAATCGTAGATACGGTAGGTGACATCGCTCGTCTGCTGGATCTCGCAGAGGAAGCAGCCCTTGCCGATGCTATGGATGCGGCCGGCAGGAAGGAAGAAACAGTCGCCTTCCTTCACGCCGTAGTGGTCGATGGCGTCCACGATCGTGTCGTTGGCTACCATCTCCTTATACTCCTCCGGGGTGATCTTCTTCTTCAGTCCCACGAGCATGCTGGCGTCAGGATCAGAGTCCATGACATACCACATCTCGGTCTTTCCGTGCTTCTTGCCCTGCTTGTGGGCAATCCCGTCGGTCGGATGCACTTGAATGGACAGAGGCTGAGCGGCATCGATGAACTTGATGAGCAATGGAAACTCGTTGCCGAAACGCTGATAGTTGGCAGCACCCACCAGTTTCTCTTTCATATCTGCCACAACAGCACTCAGCGGCTGACCGGCATATTCTCCTTCGCTGACGACGGTTTCATTACCGGGAACACCGGAGATCTCCCAGCTCTCTCCCACGTTTTCGAGATTATCGTGGAGATGCTTGAACGGGATGATCTTGTTGCCACCCCAAAGTGTCTGCTTCAGCAATGGCTTAAAACGTAATGGCTTCATATCTTATCAGTTTATTAATGTCTATTTGTATATACATTTTTGCACTGCAAAGTTACGTAAATACAAGCGACATCATACAGCCTCAATTATCCAAACGTGACACTATCTTGCTAATTTTTCGTCCAGAACGAGGGAGTGAGACACACGATCACCGAGAAGATCTCCAGACGGCCGAAGAGCATCATGATGGTACAGATCCACTTGGCGAAGTCGGGAAGCATCGACCACGACATCGTAGGCCCTATCTCCAAGCCCAATGTCGGTCCCACATTGCCGATACAGCTCATGGCGATGGTGATGGCGTTGGTGTTGTCGATGCCCGCTGCTATCATCACAAAAGCCGAGATGAAGATGAGCAACAGATAGGCAGTAAAGAACGCCAACAGCGAGACGCGCTGAGGATAGGTGATGTTCACCCCACTGATCTTCAACGGTAGCACGGCATGAGGATGGAGGCGCTGGCGCAACTCATTGCGCAGCACCTTGAAGAGCATGGAGATGCGCACGCATTTCATGCCACCTGCCGTACTGCCAGAGCAACCGCCGACCATCATACACAGGGCCAGAACGACCCACGTGACGTGGGGCCATTTGCCCGCATCGTCGTTGAACAGTCCCGTCGTCGTCATAAACGACACCACGGAGAACAGCGAGGACCGGAAGGCATGCTCCAAACCATAGTGGTTGCGCGCGATAAGCTCCATCATGATGAAGCCGGTGAAAAGTGCAGTGAGCGCCAGATAAAGCCGGAACTCGGTGTCGCGCCACAGCGACTTGACCTTTTGCTTGGCCACAGCACAATAGAACAACGTGAAGTTGACACCCGAGATGAAGCAGAAGAAAGTGGCCGTATACTCCATTCCCAGCGAATGGAAATGCTCGATACTGTCGTTGTAGATCGAGTAGCCACCCGTGGCCGCCGTCGACATAGCGTAGTTGATGCCCTCGAACCAATTCATGCCAAAGAGCATGAAACCGGCCATGCAGCCGAAGGTGATGAACAGATAGACGAGCCAGATCCATTTGGCACTCGTCGAAAGTCGTGGACTGAGCTTGCTCTTGATCGGTCCGGTGGCCTCTGCGGCAAACACCTTCGTGCTTCCACCGACCACCTGCGGCAGCACGGCAATGGTGAAGAACACGATTCCCAAACCGCCTATCCAGTGGGTCAACGACCGCCAGAACAGGATGCCGTGGGGCAAAATCTCCACATCATCGATGATCGTGGCTCCTGTCGTGGTGAAGCCCGACATCGTCTCGAAGTAGGCGTCAGTGAAACTGTGGAGGTAACCACCCACCAGAAAAGGTATCGTACCAAAGAGTGAGAACAGTGTCCACGTGAGCGTGACGACCAGATAAGAGTCACGGCGCGACATGATGTTCTCGGCATTGCGTCCCTTATATCCGAGGAGGATACCACACAGCACGGTGACGACAATAGAGACGAGGAAGGCAAAGGTGTCTTCCTCACCAAAGTACAGAGCGATGCCCAGACACGTGAGCATCATCAACGCTTCCAGGAAAAGCAGCGAGCCCAGTATCTTGTAAATGATTTTAAAGTTAATCACACCTGCAGTCTCCTATTTTTTATAGCTTTTCTAAAGACATCCAAAAGATGAAGTCCATCAATTGAAGAACTTCTCGATCTTCTTCATGTTGACGTTGTGGCAGAACACCACCACGTCGTCGCCGGCCTGTATCTGTGTATTGCCCGACACCAGCATACCCTCTCCGTCTCTGACGAGGCCACCGATGGTCATACCCTGCGGCAGTCCGAGATCCTTGACAGGTTTCCGCGTCACCTTGGAATCGGGTTTGGGGATAAACTCCGCCACGTCAGCATTGGCCGACAGCAGGAAGGTGACGTTCATCACGTCGGCATCGAGCATGAGCTGATAGATGCGGCTGGCAGCGATAGCCTTCTTGTTGATGATCGTACCAATGTCGAGGCTCTCAGCCATACTGGCGTAGTCCATGCTTTCGACCATGGCCACGGTCTTGCGCACACCCATGCGCTTGGCGGCAAGGCAGGCCAGAATATTGGTCTCAGCATTGCCGGTGAGCGACACGAAAGCCTGGGTATTGTAGATGCCCTCATCGGTCAGCACACCCATATCACGAGGATCGGCATTGATGACCAGTGCCTGATCGTTGAGCAACTGGTTGAGTTCGTCACAGCGGTCAGGGTTCACTTCAAAAACCTTCGTATTCATATATTCCGGCATACTCAGCACGGCACGCACGGCAGTGGCGCCGCCTCCCATGATCATCACGTTTTTCACGTCGACATAGTGTTCCTTGCCGACGATCTTGCGGATGTAGGGGATATATTGCTTCGTGGTCATGAAATAAGCCAGGTCGTAGCATTTCAGCTCGTCGTTACCGCCGGGGATGATCGTCTCGCCCTTGCGCTTGATGGCTACCACATGGTAAGGGTCATCGGGACCGCAAAGGTCTTTCAGAGGGCGGTTGAGGATTTCGCACGACTCCCGCAACTTGATGCCAAGCATCACCAGCGCTCCGTTGTGCACATCCCAACGCTGACGAACCCACGACATGCGCAATCCGTTGATGATGTCGCGCGCCGCGAGCATCTCAGGATAGATGAGCTCGTCAACACCCAACTCCTTATAAAACTGCTGGATGTCGGGCTCCATATACTCGCTGTCGTCGATCTTTGCCACCGTCTTGCGGGCGTGGAGGGCGTGAGCAAGTATACAGCTGTTGATATTCTCATTATCATCGGGTGTCACGGCAATAAACAAGTCCGCGTCACCGGCATTGGCCTCCTTGAGGGTCTTCACGCTGGAAGGAGAACCGCGGAGTGTCAGCAAGTCATAGTCACTGCCTATGCGGGCCAGCCGGTCCTCGTCGTCATCGATCACGGTGATCTCTTCCTGATTGCGGGAGAGAAGCCGTGCCAAATAGGTACCAATGGCGTATGCGCCGGAAATGATGATCTTCATAAGTCTATTTCAAACTTTCTTCTATCGTCTTTTTAATACTTGGGACGTCCAGTCCCCACTTTTCCCGCAACTGTGCCACGGTGCCATGCTCGACAAAGCAATCGGGCAGTCCCAGCCTGACGACATCGGGATGATAGCCGTGATCGCCCATCCACTCAAGCACTGCCGATCCCATGCCGCCGTCGCGCACGCCGTCTTCCACGGTGATAACACGTCTGAACCTCGAGCCGATCTCGTCGAGCAGATGGTCGTCGAGTGGTTTGAGGAAGCGAAGATCGTAATGCGCCACACGGTTTTTGCGGCTTGGCTCTTCGTTTTCTATTTGCCGGATGGCGCTCCCCACGTCGCAGCCCATCGGCCCGATGGTGATCACAGCCACGTCACTGCCCTCACGGATGACACGGCCGGTGCCCACGGCAACCTCGTCAAGCGGGCATTGCCAGTCGACCAGATGACCACGACCACGCGGATAGCGGATCACGAAGGTGCCCATTCCGGGCTGCTGAGCAGTATACATCAGCCTGCGCAACTCGTGCTCATCCATCGGCGAGACAATGGTGAGGTTGGGGATCGGACGCAGGGCCGCCATGTCGAAAGCGCCATGATGCGTCGGACCGTCCTCGCCGACAAGGCCGGCACGGTCGAGACAAAGCACCACCGGCAGGTTAAGGATAGCCAGATCGTGGATGATATTGTCGTAGGCGCGCTGGGCAAAAGCGCTGTAGATATTGCAAAAAGGCAACAGCCCGTCCTTGGCCATGCCACCGGAGAACGTCACGGCATGACCCTCGGCGATACCGACATCAAAGACGCGGTCGGGCATCTCCTTCATCATGATGTTCATCGAGCAACCCGTAGGCATGGCCGGAGTCACGCCGACAATCTTGGGGTTGCGCCTTGCCAGTTCCAACAGCGTATTGCCGAAGACCTCCTGGAACTTTGGAGGCTCGTTGCTCGTATCGGGTACGATGCGCTCGCCCGTTTCCGCATCGAAGCGTCCGGGAGCATGCCAGATGGTGGCAGACTTCTCGGCGGGCTCGTAGCCCTTGCCTTTGACCGTATGGAGATGCAGCAGTTTGGGGCCTCGCATATCCTTGAGCTGACGCATGATCCTTACCACTTCCTTCACGTCGTGCCCGTCAAAGGGCCCGAAGTAGCGGATGTTCATGCCCTCAAAGATATTCTGTTGATGGCTGATGGCGCTCTTCAAAGCATTGTTGAGTCGGATGATTCCTTTCCGACGGTCGTCGTTGAGATAGCCCTTGGCGTGGAGCCATTGCGAAGCTTTGAAGCGCAACCGGTTGTAGGTTTCGTTGGTGTCGAGATTGAGCAGGTATTTCTCCATGCCACCGACAGCATGGTCGATGCTCATATCGTTGTCGTTGAGAACAATGAGCAGGTCATTGGGCGTGGAGCTGACGTTGTTGAGTCCCTCAAAGGCCAGCCCGCCACTCATGGCACCGTCGCCGATGACGGCTACCACATGGCGCTCAGGATGCCCCGTCTTGCGGGCAGCCACCGCCATGCCCAGCGCAGCGGAGATGCTGTTCGACGCATGGCCACAGGTGAAGGTATCGTATGGACTTTCTTCCGGAGAGGGGAAAGGACGCACACCGCCCATCATGCGGTTGGTGCAGAAGGTATCCTTTCTGCCTGTCAGAATCTTATGGCCGTAAGCCTGATGGCCCACATCCCATACGATACGGTCATCGGGCGTGTCAAAGACATAGTGCAATGCCACCGTGATCTCCACCACACCAAGACTGGACGCGAAATGTCCGGGGTTTACCGACACTTCGTCGATAATATCCTGTCTGAGTTCTCGGCACACCTCTGGCAACTGATCGACGCAGAGTCTCCTCAAGTCGGAAGGATATTTGATCTGACTAAGAAGTCCGTATTTATTCTTATCCATTCACATTCGTTTGCTATAGCCTTGCAAAGGTACAATATTTAATTGATAATATAGTGAAAAGACCATAATTTTTGCTACCTTTGCAATGAACAATGTCATTGCATGAACATCAACCATAATCTCATAAATATGAAGAAAAGAACGATCCTGGCCGTGCTCCTCGTGGCTGTCTCCAGCTCCATGCTGGCTCAGACACACGACGGCGGCATCTCTGCTTCGATGCTGCAACAGATCGAGCAGTCTCAAAGCAAGAACCCCGCATACAAGGCTTTGGCCAATGCCATCGCGTCAAACAAGATCGACGACCTGGCAAAGAACTACAAAAACTTAGGTGAGGTCGACACCTATTTCAGTGTGGAGACACTCAAGCAAAATATCGAGGATCAGAAGAGCTCAGGCCGATGCTGGATGTTCTCGGGTCTCAACGTGCTGCGCGCCAACTTTGCCAAGGCTCACGGCGACTCGGTGCGCGTGGAGTTCTCTCATTCTTATCTGTTCTTCTATGATCAGTTGGAAAAGGCCAACCTCATGTTGCAAGGGGTCATCGACTGTGCACGTAAGCCAATGGACGACACGCGTGTGCAATTTTTCTTCCGCAACCCCATCGGCGACGGTGGAACTTTCTGCGGTGTAGCTGACTTGAGCGAGAAATACGGACTGGTGCCAATGAACGTCATGCCGGAGACCTTCTCCAGCGACAACACCTCCCAGATGCAGAAGATGGTGTCGTCGAAGCTGCGCGAGTTTGGACTGGAGCTGCGTCGTATGGTCACTGACGGTAAGAAGCCGGCCGACATTAAGAAACGCAAGACCGAGATGCTCGGCACGATCTATCACATTCTTACGCTGACACTGGGTGATCCGGTCAGGGAGTTCTCCTATACCTTCCGCGACAAAAACGGCAAGGCCGTGGGTTCCGCAAAGACCTACACACCGAAGTCGTTCTATCAGGCTACGGTGGGCGGACCGCTCAACGGTACGTTTATCATGGTGATGAACGACCCGCGCCGGCCTTATCACAAGACTTACGAAGTGGAGTATGACCGACACACCTACGACGGACACAACTGGAAATACCTCAACCTGCCGATGGACGAGATTGAGAGCCTCGCCATCGCCTCACTCAAAGACGGACACAAGATGTACTCCAGCTACGACGTGGGCAAGCAGCTCGACCGCAAGCGCGGATATCTCGACACCGATAACTTTGACTATGGTTCGCTGCTGGGTACTACCTTTGGCATGAACAAGGCTCAGCGCATCGAGACTTTCGACAGTGGTTCCACGCACGCCATGACGCTCACCGCCGTCGACCTCAATGCTGAAGGCAAGCCGCTGAAGTGGAAAGTAGAGAACAGCTGGGGAACAGATTATGGGCAGAACGGCTATCTGATCATGACCGACAACTGGTTCCGAAACTATATGTTCCGTCTCGTGGTCAACAAGCGCTATGTGCCAGAAACGCTCCTCAAGCAATTCGAGCAGAAGCCGACGATGGTGACGCCGGAAGACCCGCTGTTCCTGGAGGACGAATAGAAAGAAAGACTCTCCCTAACCCTACAGACTTCCCTAACCCTACAGCCCTCCCTACCCCCCCAAGGGAGGGAGGAAGTCAGTGTTGGATAGGTCAACACTCATCATTCAACATTGGAATAACTCAACATTCTTCACTCAACATTCAACATTAAGACATGTATCTGCTCATCTGTCTGTTCACCTTTGTGGAGCTGAACTGCGAGAATCTTTTCGACACGCAGCACGACAGCCTCAAGCACGACGAGGAGTTCCTGCCTACCTCCGCGATGCACTGGACGCCATCACGCTACTGGCACAAGCTCAACCGCATTGGGCAGGATATCCTCTCTTGTGGTGAACTGGACTCCACGACGGTGATCCCCGACATGGTGGTTCTCACCGAGGTGGAAAACGACAGTGTGATGCGTGATCTGACCAAGCGGTCACTGCTCCGCAACGCAGGCTATGAATATGTGATGACCGACAGCCCCGACGAGCGTGGCATTGACGTAGCCCTACTCTACTCTCCTTTCTCGTTTGCCCTGATCAGCTATCACGCCATCCGCATCGCACCACCGAAAGAATTTCTTCCCACACGTGACATTCTCTATGCTTGCGGGCAGGTGATGACAGGCGACACACTGCATGTCTTCGCCATACATGCACCCAGCCGCCGTGGTGGAGAACAGGCTTCCCGGCCCTACCGGCTGAAAGTCATTAATCGTTTGTTGCAGTCTGTTGATTCTGTCAGAGCCTTGTCGCCCCAAGCCCGCATCATCATTGCAGGCGATTTCAACGACTATTCTTCTGATCCTACGCTCCAACTGCTCGTCCGTCATGGTCTCGTGGAGGTGTCGGAAAAAGCACGGGGCAGTCACGGGGCTAAAGGCACCTATCGCTATCATGGGCTGTGGGGCAGCCTCGACCATATCCTCTGTGACGCAACATCAGCCAAACTACTCGTCGACTGCCACATCCACGACGCGCCCTTCCTGCTGGAGCCCGACGAGAAATATGGCGGGGTGAAACCACGCCGCAACTACCTCGGCCCACGCTATCTCAATGGTTTCAGCGATCATCTGCCGCTCGTTGCCACGTTTAAATAATTCATCATTGAAAATGCATCTTCGTCACAACACATTCATGCGCTTAGTCTACGGGTTGGTGCTTATCATCGGCATACCAGGACTGTTGTTCCTGGCACTATGGCCTTTTGTGGGCTGGCGATGGGCATTGCTGTTACCCATTGTCTGGAATATGCTGGCCGCCTACGGTTTCTTCTTTGGCTGGCGTCACATCGTGGTGAAGACTGCCACCTGCACGTCTCCCCTGCTGCCTAAGTCGTTCGACGGCTACCGCATCGTACAACTCAGCGACATCCATATCGGTACATTTCTGCGCAACCGGTGCTTCATCGACAAGATGGTACGGATCGTCAACGAGCAGCATCCCGACCTTGTGATGTTTACCGGTGATCTCGTCAATGTCAGTGCCGAGGAAGTCATTCCCTTCCAGCATATATTAAAAGAGGTGTGTGCCCGCGACGGTGTGTATTCCGTCATGGGTAACCACGACTATTGTGAATATGGCGAGGATAAAAGCAAGTATAACATCCGTCGCAACCAAAACGTACTGAAATACTTGGAAGAGAAAGCTGGCTGGCATTTGCTGCTCAACGACCACGTAGTCATCCATCGTGGCGGCGATGCCATCGGACTCATCGGAGTAGAGAATATCAGTCGTCCGCCCTTCCCCGACTATGGCGATCTGCATAAGGCGCTTGGAGACTTACCTAAAGGCATGTTCAAGATTCTGCTTAGTCATGACCCGAGTCATTGGCGGCGCGGTGTACTCCATCAGACCGACATAGCGCTGACACTATCCGGCCATACCCATGCGGGACAGATACGTCTGGGGCGCCTCTCACCTGCCAAATGGGCTTACAACGAATGGGGAGGAAAATATGTCGAGAATAGGTCAATGCTCTATGTATCGCTCGGCATTGGTGGGACGGTGCCCTTCCGCTTTGGGGCTTGGCCGGAAGTAAACGTCATCAAGCTGTGTTGTCAAAAGCAATAGGGCAAAGTCTTCTAAAGCAAAGAAGGAGAATCTTCTAAAACAAAAGAGTAAAGTCCTTGAACGCGAAAGGAGTAGAGTCCTCGAAAACAAAGGGGCAAAAACAATAAAGTCTATTATGCACGACTGGCATAATAGACTTTATTGTTTTTGCCCGAATAGGCTAAAGATCAGACGAGCGTAGCTACTACTTCCTCACGTGTTCCCGGCAACATGTCGATGACAGGAATCTCAGGCATAGTGTAGCATCCCGGCTGCAAACGCATAGAGGCACGCGCTACGTTGACAAGCACCTGACCGGTAAGTGCCGGGTTGTTGATGCTCATGTCGAAAGAGAAGCGCTGGTTCTGTGTCTTGCCGCTCACGCCCTTACGCGTCATGTGCACGCCGTGACCCATGTCACGCACATCGTCGACACTCTTCACAGCGAAGACATGCAACTCATCGTGAGCAAAGTAGTCGTCGGCTTTGAGCTCGTCATAGACTTGCTCCACCGTGTAACCGTCTTCCAACTCCACATAGACCATACGGCGATGAATGCCCTCTCCCAATGGAATGGTCATGGACAAAGCGTTCTTCACGCCCTTCTTGGAGCGCGCCACCACGCTGTGTCCCATCGACATACCCGGACCGAAGTTGGTGTAGCTGAGCCCCTTAGGAGCAAGGCTCTCCAACAGTACGCGTACGATGGAGTCCGAACCCGGATCCCATCCTGCAGAGATGACGCTCACGCGGCCTGCCTTCTTGCAGTTCTCCATCTGGCGTGTACGATAGTCGAGGATAGACGTGTGGATGTCGAAGCTGTCAACAGTGTTGATGCCCAGAGCCACGATCTTCTCCGCAAGGCCGGGGCAGGCACGTGTCGGTGTAGCAAGGATAGCCACATCAACATCTTTCAATTTGGCGATGTCGTCGACCACCTCGTAGGCAACCAACTCGGCTGGCTTATCCTTGTCGCCCTGACGGCGTACGATGCCGGCAATCTCAAAATCAGGCGCAGCCTCAAGCGCCTGTACGCTGTAGTGGCCAATATTGCCATAGCCCACAACAGCAGCTCTGATCTTCTTCATTTCTCTTATTGGTTGTATTATTGGTTATATATCTCACGAATGCTTACCGTCGTGCCTTGCAAAGGTAACAATATTTTCTAAGAAACAGTGTTTTCCTTGCAATTTATTGGTATTTATTAATCATTCTGTTGCTTACCGCTTTCCCATTCATTCCATTCTTCCATGGCTTTCTTCCAGTCGGTCTGCTCACCGCTTTCCACGGCAGCCTGCTCTCGAGCAGCCTCATCCCGAGCTTTGTCACGGGCATGCTTGGCCTTCATCGCCTCGATGGTAGCATCATCAAAAATCTGAATGGCACCACGCTTCACGGCATCCTGCAACTCTTCCTCGCCGAAGGCTTTCCCCGGCTCATTGAAGTCTGAGATGTTGAACTCATAATCCACCCTCAGCTCATGGCGTATGAGCTTTTGCTTACCGCGGTTGACCGAGTTCTTCAGTCTCAACAGCTTACCGATCTTGTCTATCTCTTTTTGTGAAAACTTGTTTCTTCCCATAATTGCCTGCAAATTTACGTTTTTCCTTTCATCTGCCCAAACTTCTAAAGGGAAATTTACGCTGCTTAGCTTTTACCCTCGTTCTCTTTTTTTGTTGCTGGGTTCTGTTCACTGCTGCTTTGCAGCAGCTTCCCCTCTTTCCGATGCAATAATCCCCCGCCTCTCACGTTATCTTATCATCACACATTAATATATATAAGAAAACGATCGAAAAATGATAGAATATATCCATGGTCAGCTGACCGAGCTGACACCAGCTCTTGCCGTTGTGGAGGCAGCCGGCGTAGGCTATGCACTGAATATTTCCCTCAACACTTACACAGCCATTCAGGGCAAGAAAGAGGTGAAGCTCCTCGTCCACGAATCGCTCCAAACCGGTGGCCGCGACGACAACTTCACGCTCTACGGCTTTGCCACACGTCAGGAGCGCGAGCTCTATCGCATGCTCGTCAGCGTCAGCGGTGTAGGTGCCAACACAGCCCGTATGATGCTGTCTTCCATCACCCCCGCTGAACTTTGCGACGCCATTGCCAGTGGCAATGAGAAGCTCATCAAAGGCGTGAAAGGCATCGGACTGAAGACAGCCCAACGTATCATCGTCGACTTGAAAGACAAGATCGCAGCATCGGGTATCGCTGATGAACTCCATGTGGCATCGGGCCGCACCGAGTCTCCGGCCGTGAACAATGCCGTGAAGGACGAAGCCGTTGCCGCTCTGACAATGCTGGGATTCTCGCCTGCACCGGCAGCGAAGGTTGTCGTCGCCATCCTCACCGAGCAGCCCGACCTCGCCGTGGAGATGGTTGTCAAGGAAGCTTTAAAAAGAATTAAGTAGTTTGCGACATCGTCAATACCATATTGTAGTCTTGCTTGTGCTGGCTGTCATCACGGTCAGCTATGCCTTGGCTATGCCCCGGTCGCCACAAGTGGTAAAGACGCCGCAAAACCAAAACAGACAAAGCCGGAGAGGGCAAAACGTCGGAAACAAGCAAGACAACATCCATGCGCAGGCACAGCCACTGTTAGCCGATGAGGATTCCATCCCCGACTCTCTGCTCCACCCGCGCTGGAAGATCCAACGCACCATGCCTGTCACCTACGATGACCTGAACCAAGGTGCCCTCGACTTAAAGCGCCCCGACGGACTGAAATATGATGTAACCTACAACGACAGCCTCAATGTCTACATCATTGGCACGAAGATGGGATCGACCTATCTCGCCGCTCCCATCATGATGACGCCCGAGGAATATATGAAGTGGAGCGAGAAGAACTGGCGCAACGCTTATTACCGCGGCAAGAATGACGAAATCTACAAAGCCAAAGGCAAGGAGAAGTTCGACTTCACCGACATGCACTTCGACTTGGGATCGGCAGAGAAAATCTTCGGTCCAGGTGGTGTGCGCATCAAGACACAAGGATCTGCCGAGCTGAAGTTCGGCGCTACATTCAAGAATATCGACAACCCGTCGCTGCCAATCCGCAACCGTAAGACCACCACAATGGACTTCGACGAGAAGATCAACCTCAACGTCAACGGTAAGGTCGGCGACAAGGTAAACCTCAACCTCAACTACAACACTGACGCCACGTTTGACTTCGATGCGCAGAATATGAAGTTGAAATACGACGGCAAGGAAGATGAGATCATCAAACTCGTCGAGGCCGGAAATGTATCCTTCCCCTCCAACTCTTCGCTCATCCAAGGCTCAAGCAGCCTCTTCGGTATCCGCACAGACATGCAGTTTGGCAAATTGAAACTGCAAACGGTTGCATCGCAGAAGAAGAGTACATCCAAGAGCGTCTCCAGTTCAGGCGGAAAGCAGCTCACTCCCTTTGAGATAGACGCCTCGGACTACGAAGAGAACCGCCACTTCTTCCTCGCCCGCTACTTCCATGACCACTACGACGCGGCCATGAAAACGTTGCCCAACCTCACCACGGGCGTCACTATCAACCGTGTGGAGATTTGGGTGACAAACAAAAGTGGCAACACGGCCAACACCCGTAACATCATAGCACTGACCGATCTCGGTGAGAACAGCAAGGTGAGCAGCAACAAATGGACAACAACGGGACAGCCCGTACCGTCGAATGAAGCCAACACGGAGTACAGCACGCTGACGAGTCAATATGCCAATGCACGTGACATCGACCAGACATCTTCGGTACTTGACGGTGCCGGTCTTGTGGGCGGCAACGACTATGAAAAGCTGCAAAGTGCACGCTTGCTCTCCTCATCGGAATACACCATCAACAATGCGATGGGCTATGTCTCGTTGAAGACAGCCTTGCAGACCGACCAAGTGCTCGCCATCGCCTATGAGTATACCTACGGCGGACGCACTTATCAGGTTGGTGAGTTCGCCAGCGACATCACCGATGCCTCCAAAGCGCTCTTCGTCAAATCGCTTAAGAACACCAGCAACAATCCCTCACAGGGCAACTGGCCGTTGATGATGAAGAACGTCTACTACCTGGCTTCCTCAGTAGAGAAAGACAAGTTCCGCCTTGACGTGAAATACCAAAGCGACACCACTGGTGTCTATCTTT
Source organism: uncultured Prevotella sp. (assembly GCA_900540375.1). GTDB lineage: Bacteria > Bacteroidota > Bacteroidia > Bacteroidales > Bacteroidaceae > Prevotella. The sequence goes on along the minus strand of UQFS01000001.1, from coordinate 85,404 downwards.
CTTACATCCCCGAGCCGCAGGTAAAGAGCCGGACGCTCATCAAGGTACTTGGTGCTGACCGTCTTGACAATAACAACAAGGCACACTCCAACGGCTACTTCGACTTCGTTGAGGGTTACACCGTCAGCGACGGACGTGTCTTCTTCCCGGTCGCTGAGCCTTTCGGCAGCTATCTCTATAACTATCTCGTAAGCAAAGGTGTCCCTGCTGCCACTGCGTCTAAATATGCTTTTACCGAACTCTACGACTCCACGAAGACCATTGCCAAGCAGATTGCCGAGAAAGACAAATACATATTGCAGGGGCAGTTCCGTGGTACACAAGCCAACATCATCTCTCTCGGCGCGTATAACGTGCCACAAGGTTCTGTCGTTGTCACTGCCGGTGGCGTGAAGCTGACCGAAGGTTCTGACTATAGCGTAGACTACAGTGCCGGCGAGGTAACCATCCTCAACCAAAGCATCATCGATGCAGGTACCGCTGTCAACGTATCGTTGGAGAGCCAAAGCGACTATGCCCAAGAGCGGAAAACGATGTTCGGCATAAACTGGGAGTATGACTTCTCCAAGAACTTCCAACTCTCGGGAACGCTTCAGCACCTCTCCGAGCAGGCACTCACCACAAAGGTATCGATGGGCGCCGAACCTGTCAACAACACCCTGTGGGGACTTAATATCAACTGGAAGCATGAAAGCCAGTGGCTCACCAACATGCTCGACAAACTGCCTTTGCTCCATCTGACACAGCCTTCACAGATCTCTTTCACCGGTGAGTTTGCCCAGCTCATCGCCGGACAGAGCCATGGCACGCAGGACAACGCATCCTATCTCGACGACTTTGAGAACACAACGGACAAGATTGATGTCTCCACATCTTACAACTGGCAACTGTCAAGCGTGCCTTCGATGTTCCCAGAGCACACCGACAACACTACGCTGCGCTCAGGCTTTAACCGTTCACAGCTTGCCTGGTACACCATCGATCCGCTCTTCACCCGACTGAGTTCTTCGCTCACTCCGGGACACATCAAGAGTGACCTCAACCAACTCAGCGATCCCTACGTGCGTGAGGTATACGTCAAGGAACTCTATCCCAACCGCGACCAAAGTACTTACAACGGAGCCACATCTACAATATCCGTCCTCAACCTTGCCTACTACCCCAACGAGCGTGGTCCTTACAACTTCAACCCAGACCTCGCCGCCGACGGTTCGCTCAACAATCCTACGCGCCACTGGGGCGGCATGATGCGTAAGCTTGACACCAACGACTTCCAAACAGCCAACATCGAGTATGTGGAGTTTTGGATGATGGATCCCTTTATCCACACACGCCAAGCCGGCAATGCCAGCGACTACGGCGGTGACTTCTATATCGATCTCGGCGAGGTATCGGAAGACGTGCTCCACGACGGCAAGAAGTTTGCCGAGAGCAGTATGCCTGTCGACGGCTCCAACAGTTTCGTCACCACGCAGTGGGGAAAGGTGCCAACGACGACGAATGTCACCTATGCCTTCGCCACCAGCAAGGGCAGTCGTGCTTTGCAGGACGTAGGTCTCAACGGACTCAACGACAGCGAAGAGCAGACCTTTGACTCGTATCAGGACTTCCTCAAGGCTGTGCAGGGAAAGGTCAACCAAGCAGTATGGGACTCCATCTGGGCTGACCCGGCTCACGACGACTACCATTATTTCCGTGGCTCTGACTACGACGACATGAAGGCCAGCATCCTCCGCCGATATAAGTATATCAACAACCCGCAGGGCAACTCTCCCGACAGCGACGGACGCACCGAGCGCTACGACACCTCTATTAAGAGTACGCCTGACGTGGAGGACATCAATCAGGACTACACACTCAACGAATACGAGAAATACTTCCAGTACCACGTCTCCATCCGTCCCGAGGATTTGGAGATTGGCAAGAACTACATCGTCGACAAGCGTGAGACCAAGCCCACGCTGCGCAATGGTAAGAACGACACCGAGATCGACTGGTATCTCTTCCGCATCCCGCTCAAGGAGTTTGAGCAGCGTGTAGGCAACATCAACGATTTTACGAGCATCCGCTTCATGCGCATGTTCCTCACGGGTTTCAAGCATCCTGTCATTCTTCGTTTCGGTAGTCTCGACCTCGTACGTGGCACCTGGCGTGTCTATGAGCAGAACCTCGACAACAGCGGAGCACAGACAGGTACAATGACGACTGCATCCGTCAACATCGAGGAGAACAGCGATAAGAAACCGGTCAACTATGTGCTGCCGCCGGGCATCAAACGCGGACAGGATCCCAACAACACCCAACTCGTACAAGACAATGAGCAGGCCCTTGATATCAATGTCAACCAGCTCTCCCCGGGCGAGTCGAAGTGTGTCTATAAGAATACGACGCTCGACCTGCGCCAATATAAGCGATTGCAGATGTTTGTGCATGCCAACGCCAATGAACAGAACATCACCAACCTGCAGGACAACCAGCTCGCCGTATTCATCCGACTGGGCTCTGACTATAAGAGCAACTACTATGAATACGAGATTCCTCTGAAACTCACCGCCCCGGGCTCGTACAGTCGCTTCTCGGCAGAAGGAGCACGTGCGGTATGGCCTGAGGACAACATGCTCGACATCCCGCTCTCGCTTTTCACGAAGATCAAGAAAGAGCGCAACCTACAGAAGGCTCAGGGACTGGCTTCGTTTGTCCGTCCTTACACCGGTTATGACAGTGACCATCCGCAAAACAAGGTCACTGTGATGGGCAACCCGACACTCGGCGAGGTGAAGACGATGATCATCGGTGTGCGCAACCTCAGCGCCGAACAGAAGAGCGGTGAGGTGTGGGTCAATGAGCTAAGACTGAGAGAATACAACAACACAGGCGGATGGGCTGCCAACGGCAACCTCAACGTGCAGCTCTCTGACCTTGGAACCATGAACATGCAAGGCAGATATGTCTCACAAGGCTTCGGCGGACTGGAGAGTGGTGTCAGCGAGCGCACCACCGACGATCAAAGCGATGTGGCTTTTACCACCAACATCGAGCTCGGAAAGTTCTTCCCCGACAAGGCGAAGGTGTCAGCACCGCTCTACTACAGTGTCACCAAGCAGGTCACACGACCCAAATACAACCCGCTCGACACCGACATGCTCCTCAAGGATGCGCTTGAAAGCACGGCCAACAAGCAGGAGCACGACTCCATCGAGAACATTGCTGTGACGAAAGCCATCACCACCAACTTCTCGATTTCCAATGCCCGCATCGGCATTCAGAACCAACGGCATCCGACACCCATTGATCCGGCCAACTTCTCTTTCTCCTACAGCCACTCCCACTCTCACAAGCAGGGCGAGACAACAGTCTACGAGAATGAGGACAACTGGCGTGGCGCATTGGACTATGCTTGGACTCCCGTGTACAAGACTTGGGAACCCTTCCGCAAGATGAAAAGCAAGAGCAAGTGGCTCGACCTGCCCAAGCGACTGGGACTGAACTACCTGCCACAAAGCGTAAGCTTCAACTCTGAGATGACGCGCTCATACTATGAGTTCCAAGAGCGTGACATGGAGACAACGGAAAACAATCAGCTGCCGCTGACGTTCTCCGAGCAGTTCCTTTGGAACCGTGAGTTCCAACTCCGCTGGGACTTCACCAAGAACATCCACATGAGTTTCCAAAGCGCCACACATGCTGAGATCGAGGAACCATATACAGCAATTAACAAAGACCTCTACCCCACGCAGTATCAGGCGTGGAAGGACAGCGTATGGCAGAGCATCAGACACTTCGGCACGCCGCTCGACTATCAGCAAAACTTCAACCTCTCGTATCAGCTGCCGCTCAATCTCATCCCTATCTTCGACTGGGTGACTTCCAATGCCACGTACAACTCCAACTACAGTTGGGTACGCGGCACGATGCTTGAAGACAGCACATCGTTGGGCAATACGATTCAGAACAATCGTCAGCTCAACGTCACAGGCAACTTCGATCTCGTGAAGCTCTACAACCACATTCCCTTCCTCAGGAAAGCCAATGAGCGCTTCAATCGTGAGACAAATCAGTATCAGACTAACCAGCAGAAGAAGCAGAAAGAGCAGGCCAAGGCGAACAGACAGAAACAGCAGAAGGCTGAAGAGGAAGCACGCAAGAAAGCTGTCGCCGAGGGAAAAGATCCCGACCTGGCAGTGAAAGAGTTGCGCGCCAAGAACAAAGCCGAAGAAGAAAAGAAGAAGCAACTGCCCCGCAACCGTAACACCTATGAGAAGGAGATCACGTTGTGCCCTGACACTACCCTCATCGTCAGCCACGGCAAACATACCAAGCGGCTCATCGTCGCAGCAAAAGATGAGAAAGGGCATAAGGTGAAGCTTCACTACCGCAAGCTCGACGACAACCGTATACGTATTATAAATAAGGTGGACTCTGTCACCAAGCTAAAGATCTCTGTGATGGCTAAGCCTGCACTCGACGAAAAAGGATGGTACAAGACCGCACAAGTGTTGGCCCGCGTAGCCATGATGGTGCGCAGTGTCAGCGTTTCTTATCGCAATCAATACTCAATGGCACTGCCCGGCTTCATGCCGAATATCGGTGACGCCTTTGGACAGACCAAAAACACCAATGCAGGCGTACTCTCGCCAGGACTGGACTTTGCCTTTGGCTTGATGGGCGACAGCTACATTGACAAGGCAAAGAGCCGCGGTTGGCTACTGATGGCTGACAGCGTGGCTACACCGGCCACCACCAACAAGACCGAGGACTTGCAGTTGAGAATGACACTTGAACCCATCAAGACCTTGAAGATCGACCTCAATGCCAGCCGCACCAACACCACGGCGAAGAGCATACAATATATGTATGTGGGCAATCCCACTACACAGACAGGTACCTTCACGATGACTACGCTCTCCCTGGGCTCAGCCTTCGAGGGCATGGGCAACGCCAACAATGGCTTCCGCAGCAAGACCTTTGAGAAGTTCTGCGCCTCGCTCGACGGTTTCCGCCAGCGCGTGGAGAACCGCTATGCAGGTACTGTCTATCCTGAGGGCACGGCGCTTGCGGGCAAGACTTTCGACGCGGCCAACGGTGGAGTGAACGGTTACAGTGCTGATGTGATGATTCCGGCTTTCCTCAAAGCCTACACGAGCATGAGCAGTGGACTCGACCTCTTCCCGTCACTGACCCACATGCTGCCCAACTGGACACTGCGCTACAGTGGACTGGGCAAGTTGCCATGGCTACGAGACATCTTCAAGAGCGTGAATCTGAACCATAGCTATAAGAGCATTTTTGCCATCGGCTCTTATCAGAGCTACTCCACGTTCATGGCACTCATGGGACCGGGCATAGGCTTCATCACCGACGCTACGACGGGCAATCCTGTCCCCAGCTCAATGTACAACATCTCTACGGTGAGCATCAACGAAGCCTTTGCCCCGTTGCTCGGTGTCGACGTGACGCTGCAAAACAACCTCACGGCCAAATTAGAGTACAGTCAGACCCGCGTTCTCGCCCTTTCAATGACAAGTGCACAGATCAACGAGGCGGTAAGCAAAGACTGGACCTTCGGCTTGGGCTATCGTATCAACAACTTCAATCTCTTTGGCGGCGGTGGCTCTAACCGCAGCGTGAAGAACAAAGGAGAAGGCAACAACAGCCGCAATAACAACAATCAGGAAAGCGGCAACAATACTCGTAGTCGTGCCAACCACGATTTGAACATACGCCTCGACCTCTCCTATCGCAAGCAAGCGAGCATTCTACGCGACATCGCCACAGTAAGTTCCACGGCCAGCAGCGGTAACACGGCCTTCAAGTTCTCGCTCATGGCAGACTACACGCTGTCGAAGCTTCTCACCATGAGCTTCTATCTCGATCGTCAGACCAACACGCCGTTGCTCTCGTCTAACAGTTACCCGACGACAACGCAGGACTTCGGCCTGAGTGTCAAGTTCAGCCTGACAAGATAGACGATCCTCCCTAACCCTCCCTAAAAGAGAGGGGCTTTATCCTCCCTCTTAGGGAGGCCGGGAGGGTCTTGATCTTATTTCTTATCGTACGCGTGCAGCGGATAGTCGATGGTGTAGTGCAGACCGCGGCACTCCTTGCGCTCGATGGCCATGCGGGTGATGAGATAACCCACATTGATCATGTTGCGGAGCTCACAGAGGTCACGCGAGATCTTCACACGCTTGAAGAGCGACTCGGTTTCCTCATAGAGCAAGTCAAGGCGGTCCCACGCACGTTTCAGTCGCAAGTCGGAGCGCACGATGCCCACATAGTTCGACATGATCTCACCCACCTCTTTATTAGCCTGCGTGATGAGCACGTGCTCCTCGTTGGTAAGCGTACCCTCATCGTTCCACTCCGGCACCTTATCGTTGAAGTCATAGTCATCAACATGCTCTATGCTGTGCTTGGCAGCGGCATCGGCATAGACGACAGCCTCGATGAGCGAGTTGCTGGCCAGTCGGTTGCCACCATGCAGACCTGTGCATGAGCACTCACCGATGGCGTAGAGGCGCTCGATACTTGAGCAACCGTTGAGGTCCACCCTGATGCCACCGCACATATAGTGGGCAGCAGGACGTACGGGAATCATCTCCTTGGTGATATCGATGCCGATGGACAGACATTTCTTATAGATATTGGGGAAGTGGTGCTTGGTCTCCTCCGGGTCTTTGTGCGTCACGTCGAGATAGACATGGTCAATGCCGTTTTTCTTCATCTCCTTGTCGATGGCGCGTGCCACGATGTCGCGTGGAGCCAAAGAACCACGCTCGTCATACTTCTTCATAAACGCCTCACCGTTGGGCAACTTCAGGATACCACCGTAGCCACGCATTGCTTCAGTAATAAGATAGGCAGGATGCGTCTCGCCAGGATGATAGAGTGAAGTAGGATGGAACTGCACAAACTCCATGTCCTTCACCGTACCCTTGGCACGATAGACCATTGCCTCACCGTCGCCGGTAGCGATCACGGGGTTAGTGGTTGTCTGGTAGACAGCGCCACAACCGCCGGTACACATCACCGTGACCTTGCTCAGATAGGTGTCGACTTTATTTTCCGGGTTGAGCACATAGGCACCGTAGCAATAAATATAAGGAGAGCGGCGGGTGACACGTGCACCGAGATGGTGCTGGGTGATGATCTCCACGGCGAAGTGGTTCTCCTTAATCTCAATGTCGGGGTTTGCTCTCACGGCAGTCATCAGCGCACGCTGTATCTCCGCGCCTGTGTCGTCGGCGTGGTGGAGGATACGGAATTCCGAGTGACCGCCCTCGCGGTGGAGGTCATAATCGCCGTCGGTCTTCTTGTCGAAGTTAGTACCCCACTCCACCAAAGCCTTGATCTGCTCGGGCGCCTTGGTGACAACCTGCTTGACAGCATCGATGTCGTTGATATAGTCACCGGCGACGATGGTGTCATGGATATGCTTGTCGAAATTGTCAAGCTCTAAATTAGTAACAGAGGCCACACCGCCTTGTGCAAACCGGGTGTTGGCCTCGTCGAGTGTGGTCTTGCAGATGATACACACTTTTCCTTTCTTTGCTTTCGCCACTTTCAGGGCATAACTCATGCCGGCAATACCGGCACCGATAATCAGAAAGTCATATTTGTAAGTCATGACGCGTAATGATTTGACTGTGATAGTCTTGCAACTATTAATTGGTGCAAAATTACTAAATATTATCTAAATGGATGCAATCGCATTATAATAATCTTTGTAATTTTGCATTTTGAAAGAATTTATAGGCGAAAGCATACTTTTTCCTCAAGATTATGGACCGTACTTTTCAACACCGTTTCACCTTGGGCGCCAAGAGTGGCATCATCATTCTGTCGCTGCTTGCCTTTTATCTGTTTTGGAGAAAGGGCATCCTTGCAGCACTGATTGTCGTCGTGGCGCTGGTAGCTGTCATTGAGCGGGTGCTCCACTCGTGCTATATCGTGCGCGACCATGACATGATCATCCACCGGGGACGTTTTCTCCACGACATACGGGTGCCGCTGAGCAGCATCCGCGCCATCCGCCCGATGACGACAACATGGGGACTGGTGCACTATCTGCTCATCGAGTACGGCGACGGCAAACTGACCAGTGCGGAGCCCCACGACGAGGATTCGTTTCTCAGATGCCTGCGCAAACGCATCCACGACGGGCACCAAGATGTCAAAGAAGACAAGGAGGATATTGACTAAACAACATGAGAGTATTGAAGACAAACAGCAAGACTACAACGAAATATTTGGGCCTGCTCCTCGCATGGCTCTTCACGCTGACGCTCGCCCTGCCTGCCAAGGCACAGGTAGCCAACTCCGAGATAGAGAAAGAAAACGACAGCACGGCCGTGGACTCCCTTTGGAGCGACTCGGCCGTGGTGAAAAACGATACGCTGCCCTGGCCGAAAAATGTACAGATGGCCATCGACGAACTGCTCCGAAGCGACATGTTTCAGACTTCGCAAGTGGGACTGATGATCTATGACCTCGACGCCGACTCTGCTATCTATCGCCACAACGAGCGGCAGCTCATGCGTCCGGCTTCCACGCTGAAGGTCATCACGGCCATCACCGCCTTGGATCGTCTCGGCGGCAGTTACCAGTTCAAGACCGAACTGTGCTACACGGGCAAGGTCGACTCTTGTGTTTTGCGGGGCAATGTCTATTGTGTGGGCGGCTTCGATCCGCGGTTCAACAGCGATGACCTGCGAGCACTCGTCGAGGCACTGCGCAAGATGGGCGTGGACACCATCTGCGGCAATGTCTATGCCGACAAGACGATGAAGGACCGTGACAGCCTCGGCGAGGGATGGTGCTGGGACGACGACAACCCGACACTCTCGCCTCTGCTCATCGGGCGCAAGAATGTATTCATGGATCGCTTCAGCGCTGAACTGCGCAAGGCTGGTATTGTCGTGACGGGCGTCTTCGGTGAGGCTTGCAAACCCCAAGACGCCTACTGCATCGTCAGCCGCTTCCACACCATCGACCAAGTACTCATGCGCATGCTCAAACAGAGCGACAACCTCTACGCCGAATCGATGTTCTATCAGATAGCCGCCTCCACGGGCAACCGCCCGGCGACGGCCCGCGACGCCCGCTCGGTCATCCGCCAGCTCGTCAGTAAGGTGGGACTCAACCCCTCCAACTATCAGTTTGCCGACGGCTCTGGGCTCTCGCTCTACAACTATGTCAGCCCTGAGCTGGAGGTGCGCTTCCTGCGCTATGCCTACGGCAACGCCATCATCTATAACCATCTCTATCAGGCGCTGCCCATCGCCGGGCGCGACGGCACGCTGCGCAGCCGTATGCAGGGCTCCTTCACCCGCGACAACGTTCACGCAAAGACGGGTACCGTGACGGGCATCAGCTCGCTCTGCGGCTATCTCACCGCTGCCAACGGGCATCACATCTGTTTCTCTATCATCAACCAAGGACTCCTCCACGGCATCAACGGCCGACGTTTCCAAGACAAGGTCTGCAACATTCTGTGCGGAAACTGATACGACGGTCAGGCCGCATCATAATTTTCCTACAACTAAAAACACTACACCATGAACATTTTCACTCCGTTTATTTCCGAACATCTTCATATCCGTGCCGAGCAGGTCGACGCTACTCTCGACCTTCTCGACGCGGGCTGTACTATTCCCTTCATCAGCCGCTACCGCAAAGAGGCTACCGGCAACCTCAACGAGGTGCAGGTGGCTGCCATCAGCGATCTCAACGACAAGTTCAAAGAGATGCAGAAGCGCAAGGACACCATCCTCAAAACTATCGAGGAGCAGGGCAAGCTCACCGATGAGCTGCGCGACCGTATCACGGCAAGTTGGAACGCCACGGAACTCGAAGATCTCTATCTGCCCTTCAAACCCAAGCGCCGCACACGGGCTCAGGTGGCCCGCGAGCGTGGACTGGAGCCGCTGGCCAACACGCTGATGATGCAGTTTGAGCGTCATCCCGAGGAAGTTGCCAAGCGTTTTGTCAAAGGTGAGGTGGAGGATACGGCCGAGGCCATCAAAGGAGCACAGGACATCATCGCCGAGCGCATCAGCGAGGATGAGGGCTCGCGCCAGGCCATCCGTGGCATCTTCCGCCGCGAGGCTGCCATCGCCTCACGCGTGGTACCGAAGATGCGCGACGAGGACGAGGCACAGAAATATTCCGATTACTTCTTCTTCAGTGAGGAGTTGCGCCGCTGCTCTTCCCATCGCCTGCTGGCCATGCGCCGTGGCGAGGCCGAGGGAGTGCTGCGCGTGACCATCAGTGCCGACGACGAGGAGTGCACCGACAAGCTCAAGCGCCACTATATCCACGGAACGGGTCCCTGCCAGACCATCGTCGGCGAGGCGATCGACAACGCTTTCAAACGTCTCCTCGGCCCGCAGATGGAGACGGAGTTTGCCGCACTGAGCAAGGAAAAAGCCGACGACGAGGCCATCAAGGTGTTTCGTGAGAACCTGCGCCAGCTGCTGCTTGCCGCACCACTCGGGCAGAAGCGTGTCATGGGCGTGGACCCGGGCATCCGCACAGGCTGCAAGGTGGTGATGCTCGACGCGCAGGGCAACCTGCTCTACCACGACGTGGTCTTCGCCACCGGACACATCGCTGACAGCAAGGGGGGCAGTGAGGCTGCGCTCCGTCGCTTCACCGACATCGCCCACCGCTTCCAGGCTGAGGCCATCGCCGTGGGCAACGGCACGGCATCGCGCGAGACAGCCGATATCCTACGGCAGATTCCCGGCATCCCCGTCTATGTGGTCAGTGAGGATGGTGCCAGCATCTACTCGGCCTCAGCGACAGCACGTGAGGAGTTTCCCAACGAGGATGTCACGGTGCGCGGCGCCGTGAGCATCGGCCGTAGACTCATGGATCCGCTGGCTGAACTGGTGAAGATTGACCCGAAGAGCATCGGTGTGGGCCAGTACCAGCACGACGTGGACCAGACCAAACTCAAGCACAGCCTTGACCAGACCGTCGAGCTCTGTGTCAACGCAGTGGGTGTGAACCTCAACACAGCGAGCAAAAACCTGCTCACCTACGTCAGCGGACTCGGTCCGGCGTTAGCTCAGAACATTGTGGACTACCGCAAGGAGCACGGTGCCTTCACCTCGCGTGCCCAACTGAAGAAAGTGCCACGTCTCGGTCCGGCTGCCTATCAGCAGTGCGCGGGCTTCCTGCGCATTCCGGGAGCAAAAAATCCGCTCGATGCCAGTGCCGTGCATCCCGAGAGCTATCCTATCGTGGAGCAGATGGCCAAGGACTGCGGTTGTCGTGTCATCGACTTGATAAAGGATCCTGAAGAGCGCAAGAAGATCGACCTCAACCGCTATAAGACGGCCACCGTGGGACTGCCTACGCTGCGCGACATCATGAAGGAGTTGGAGAAACCGGGCCTCGACCCGCGCGACAAGATAGAGACCTTTGAGTTCGACCCACGCGTGAAGACGCCCGACGACTTGATACCCGGTATGGAGTTGCCCGGCATTGTGACCAACATCACCAATTTCGGTGCCTTTGTCGACATCGGCGTACACCAGGATGGATTGGTGCATATCTCTCAGCTCGCCAACCGTTATGTCAAGGATCCCAACGATGTGATCAAGCTCCATCAGCACGTCAGAGTGAAGGTGCTTGAAGTTGATAAGCGCCGCCATCGTATCGCGCTGACGATGAAAGGGGTGGGACAGTAAAAACGGCCTCACCCCCTAACCTACAGCCTCACCCCCTAACCCCTCTCCAAAGGGAGAGGGGAATGGAATGCTTCAAGGGGTGACTGCTGCAGAAGGCTGCTGATAAAGTATTGAACAACCATCAAATTGAGGGCAAAGAACTTTTGGTTGGCTCATGTCCCTGAAAGTGACATGAGCCTGTCAAAAGCTCTCATCTTTAATTTCTAAAACGATCTATCTTTCTTATAACCCTTTTTCAGACTATACTTTTGTTGGTTATACAAAAGTATGATGCTCTTGAGACAGGCTCTACGACGACGGTGGCATCTCCTATGACTACGACAAAAGGGCACTATCAGCTCACACGCCTCGTGTGGAACGACAAACAAAGAAAGATGACCGTAAAAGGACCGAAAAAGATAGAGTGGCAGATTCTGGCACCATAAGTTCACCGCATTTCTGTGAGAACCGTTATTGAACCTGTGGCAGAATCAGCCTTTGTAGCAAAAACAAACGATCTGTTTAGAAAAGTGACAAGAAACGAGCCAAATACAGACGATTTTCTGAACGAGAGGGCATGTTGCTCTCAATTTTTCGAATTTTACGAGTATTTTTATAAACTATTGACAATCAGTATATTATAATCAAAATAGCGTGATTTACAAATAAAATCACTCGAAGCTGAGTACAAAAGTGCCCATTTCTCACAAAATTCTCTAGAGAATTTTCGGTCATCTCGGTAGTTTGACCCTATCAGAAAGCCTTCTTGAGGAGGTCAAACTACCGAGATGACCGAGTAAACACGCCATTTTCTCACCCTCAAAGTCCGTTTCTGACATTCAACTCCTTATTTCCCTGATTTCTCATTCTCTAGATTGCAAGTTCCCGCGGAGGTGTTTTTGTCGGAATAATTCTTCGCTTATCGATTCCTTACATTCTAACCTATCATTAACAAAATACATTTTTCTCACACAGAGTCGCAGAGCCACAAAGAAGGCTACGCCTTTTGGAGTACTCAGAGGAAAGCTCTCTAATCCCTGTTGACCCCTTGCAGCATTTCACTCCCCGTCTCCTTGGGAGAGGGGGCGAGGGGGGTGAGGCCGCCGGCGAGGCCTTTGGTGAGGCGCCTTACCACCAGTTTCCCACCCTCAGCTTGGAACTTGATGTCGAGTCCGGCGAAGGGCATGCCATAGACCTTGTCCTCGTCACGCTGTATCTGCGGACGGGGATCCTCCTCAAGCACAGCACGCAAGGCCGTAATATCTTCCTCCGTGAGCCCAGCTGTCCGCAGTTGGCCGAGGACATCCTTGGGTATCTCCACCTCTGCCTTCTGCCACTGTCGCCGGTCAACGAAGCCACTGCGTGCCTCGGGATGGCTGTCGGCATAGGTCACATAAGGTTTGATGTCGTAGATGGGCGTGCCGTCCATCAGATCCGCACCGAGCACATGGAGCACCGGACCGCGCGGCGTGTCCCAGTCGACATGGTCGAGGCGTACCGACGACATCCCGAGACCATTCGGTCGGAAAGGACTGCGACTGGCAAAGACACCCACCCGCTCATTGCCGCCAAGGCGCGGAGGCCGCACGGTGAGGCTGGTAGGCGCATGACGGTTGGCCGAGAAGCCCCACACGAGCCACAGATAGTCAAAGTCCTCGATGCCGCGCAGGGCATCGGGGTTGCGGTAGGCCTTCTCCAAAACGATCTCTCCTCGCAGTTCCGGCACGATACCGCTCTGCTTGGGAATGCCAAACTTACTGCCGAAAGGCGAATGAAATGTTGCGATCTTCTCTATTTCCATACTGCAATGCGGATTGATGATGTGAATGCAAAGGTACGAAAAAAAAACGGAAATAGAGAGTTGAAAGAAAAAACATGGAAACAGAATGTATTCTCAAATATTTATCGTAAATTTGCGTGATAAATAGGAACTATGCCCGATATATTTAACAACGACATCATCAAAGACTTTGGCAGGGATGCTTTAGAACTACTGCTCGTTGATCAGTCTGTCACTGTTGCCAAGAACGACGGTAAGACGCATCATATCTTTTGGGCTACCAACGACTATGAGGCCCGCGGAGAGGGCTATGGCTTCTTCGACGAGATCAATATCAATGCCATTACGGGTGAGAACAGCAATGTCGTTATCCCACGCGTGTTGAAGCGGGAGGAACTGCAGAAGAAGCGTATCAAGGCGAAGGCTGAGATTTTTACACCCTCGTGGATGTGCAACTTCATGGTCAACAACCTTGACGAGCTATTCTTCGGCAATCGTGAAGTCTTCAACAAGGAAATTAACGACCGCCACAACTGGGTTGTCAACCCTGGCAAGATTCAGATGCCGGAGGGCAAGACGTGGCAGGAGTATGTCAAGATAAGATGGATGGAGTATTGCTGTGGCGAGGCACCGTTCATCGTCAGCCGTTACGACACCACTACGGGTGAGGCCATTCCCATCGAGAGCCGCATAGGATTTCTCGACCGCAAGCTCCGCATCGTCAGCGAGAACACCGAGAGTGAGGAAGCATGGCTGAGGGGAGCGCAAATGGCTTATCAAAACACGCTCGGCAATGAATGGGCCGGTGACAGTCTGTTGCTGGCTCGTGAGAACCTGCTCTATACGTTTGCCGACTATTTCGTCGACCGCTTTGGCCATCAGCCGACGATGGAATGGATGAAGACGATCGCTGACATCATCTCGTGGAACATCATGCAGATGGACGGTCTGAAACTTGTCGTCCCCTGTACGTGCCACGACGAGGTGACCACCAATCTCTTGGGTGAAAAGGAAGTGCACCCTTGTCCGGGCTGCAAGGCTAACGATGCCAGAAAGCACAACGGCATACCCGCCTTGGTGAAGTCATGGAGCACAGGACTGGCTGTGCCCCTACGCATGTGTCTTAAAAGCAATAAGAAATGATGGAGACAAACGTTATTGACCAGTTTATCATCGGACGTGTGGAGCCACAGATATATGCGTTTTCCACCGAGACGGTGCCCAACTACTTAAAGGTCGGTGACACCTATCGCCCCATAGAGCAGCGATTGCAGGAATGGCGCCGCTATTTCCCCGACCTGAAAAAACATTACGAGGCCGTGGCCAAGGTGGGCAAGGACACTTACTTCCGTGACTTCGCCATTCACTATTTTCTGGAGCATGACCGGCAGTTGCACCGTCTGACTCCATCTGACTTGGAGGAGCTGCCTTATTTCTCTCGGGAGTTTTTCCGCCATGCCACAGAAAAAGACGTTGCGGATGCCATAGAAGATATCCGTCATGACTATGAAGACAATAGAGGCAAATACCATTTCTATACCTTTGACAGCCGCCCGACAGCTCTCACCTATACTTACCGGCGAGAGGCTGGTCCTTATGCCCTTCGCCCCAACCAAAAAGCTACGGTGAAAAATTATATCCGTGCTGTGCGCCATGGCCGTACCAATCTGCTGATGTATGCCGTGATGCGCTTTGGCAAAACTTTCACTGCCCTCAGTTGCGCCCAGGCCGACAGCCACTGCCGGGCCATTCTTGTGGTGTCGGGTAAAGCCGATGTCAAGCAGGAATGGAAGAAGACGGTGGAAAACCTTAAGAACTTCGAGGGCTTCGACTTTATCGACACCGAATCATTAGCCCGCGACAAGAACATTGTTGAAAGCACCCTGCAGGCTGGCCACCGTGCCGTGGTGTTCCTCACCTTGCAAGACTTGAGTGGAAAGCAAGTGAAGAGAAGGCATCAGGACATCTTCCAAAGACGATGGGACTTGCTCATCATTGATGAGACACATTACGGTGCCCGTGCTGAGGAATACGGCAAAGTGCTCAAACTGAACAAGGATGAGGAAAAGACGGAAGCTAAGTACAACGAAACGGCTGAGGACTATGATAATAACAAAGAGATGAAACGCCTTCGAACCGCTGTACGCCTTCATCTCTCGGGTACACCTTACCGCATCCTGATGAGCAGTGAGTTCCAGCAAGACGATATCATCGCTTTCTATCAGTTCACCGACATCGTGAGGGACAAAGAGCAGTGGGATGCGCAGCATCTACACGAGGACGATGTCAACGAATGGGACAATCCCTACTTCGGATTTCCTCAGATGGTGAGATTTGCCTTCAACGTCAACGAGAGCTCTATGCATAGGTTGGAGCAGTTGAAGAAAGACGGCATAGAATATGCGCTTAACGAACTGCTCCGACCGCTGTCTACACAAAAGACAGAGGACGGCAAGCATCTGAAGTTCCGCCATGAAAAAGAAGTGCTTGAACTGCTGATGGCTATCGACGGCAGTAAGGAAGACGCGAACATCTTTAGTTTCCTCAACTACGACCGCATCAAGCAGGGCAAGCTTTGCCGGCATATTGTCTGTGTGTTGCCTTATCGGGCCTCGTGCGACGCCATGGAAGTGCTTATCACTGTCAACAAGGATAGATTTAAGAATCTTGGTCAGTATAAGCTGTTGAATATTGCCGGTGTGGAGCATGAAGACGGCTATCCTCGAAACATCGATGTCACCAATCAGATATCAGCGTGTGAGGCGAAAGAACTGAAGACCCTTACACTGACGGTGAACCGTATGCTCACCGGTGCTACGGTGCCTGAGTGGGACACGATGATCTATCTGAAGGACACGGCTTCGCCCCAGGAATACGACCAGGCCATCTTCCGGTTGCAAAACCAGTATGTACGTGAGATGACGGACGGCAAGGGCAACACCATCAGATATTGCATGAAGCCCCAGACGCTCTTGGTCGACTTTGAGCCCGGAAGGATGTTCCGTATGCAGGAGGCTAAGTCACAGATATATAATGTGAACACCGACAAGCGTGGCAACAGCAAGCTCGCCACTCGCATTGCAGAGGAGCTGCGTATTTCGCCCATCATCGTGGTCAACAAGGACAGAATGCAGCAGGTCGAGCCCAACGACATCTTGGAGCAGGTGAGGGCATATACGGCCAACAAGAGCATCAAGGACGAAGCAAGAGAGGTGCCTGTTGACGACGGGCTGCTGGAGCAGGCCGACGTGCTGAATGCCTTGAAATCGATAGAGCCTATCGATTCCGACAAAGGCATTCGTACCCCTGCATACAAAGGCGAAGGTGATGATTTGGACGTAAACGATCCTGATAGTTTACCCAAGGAAAAACAAGAGCAGAAGACGGAAACAGACGGGATGACGACAGGAGAGAGGAAGGAATGGTTGCAGCTACAGAAAAAGCTGAAGACCTATTACTCACTCATTCTGTCCTTCGCTTTCCTGACCGAAGACAAGGCAGACTCTTTGGAAGACATTCTCCGTGTCATCAATGCCAATGCCGACAACCAGCGCATCGCCAAGAACTTAGGTCTCAAGGTCGAAGTGCTTCGCACCATACAGGGCAAGACCAACCCCTTCGTCCTTTGTGACCTGGACTATAAGATTTCAAATATGAGCCAACTGTCACGTGACCCAAGCCTGCCGCCTGTGGAAAGGGCAGAGCACGCCATGAAAAAGTTGGGGCGCATATCCAGCTCTGAAATTGTCACTCCCTCGTGGATGGCAGAGCGCATGGTGAACTACCTGCCTAAAGAGAAGATAAAGCAGGGAACTCCTATCCTCGACATCGCCGCCAAGCAGGGCGAGTTTGCCAGCGCGCTCTATCGCGTCTATGGTGAAAAAATAAAGAACAGTGTTTACTCGTTGCCCACCTCATCCCTTGCCTATGAGTTCACCCGCAAGGTTTATGCCCTGCTCGGTATGCCGGTGGGCAACGTGATAGAGAACTATAATAGTTACGACTTGATACACAACGAAAAGAAAGACAAACTCATGCAAATACTTCAGGATATTCACCCGACAATCGTCATCAGCAATCCGCCTTATCAGAACAATGCGGTGGGCGAGCAGAAAACGTTTAATGAGCCTATCTATAATCAGTTTATGGATTTGAGCTATGACTTGTCGGGCGTAGTAGAAATGGTTCACCCCGCACGATTTCTGTCCAACGCCGGCAGTACGCCCAAGGCATGGAACCGCAAGATGTTGGCTGACCCACATCTAAAAATTGTCGACTACCGTCAGGCAAGCAGTAAGGTATTTACTGATACTGATATCAAAGGCGGTGTGGCCGTGAGCCTGCGCAATACCGATGTGGAGCAAGCCCCTATAGGCTTGTTCACGCCCTATGCAGAGCTGAATGCAATCATGGAGAAGGTCTGTGCCCGAAAGGACTTTATACCTATGAGTAACATCGTCGTGAGCCGTACTGCCTATCGTTTTACGCCCTTGATGCATGAGGAGCATCCCGAAGCCCTTGCCCAGCTCAGTGAGGGACATCCCTATGATGTCTCCACCAATATCTTCGAGCGTCTGCCTCAGATCTTCTTCGACGAGAAGCCCGGCGACGGGCAAAACTATATCCGCATCCTTGGGCGTACTGACAACAACCGTGTCTATAAATATGTACGACGTGACTATATCAGGCCGGTGAACAATCTTGACTATTATAAGGTCTTTCTCTCCAAAGCCAATGGCACTGGAGAGTATGGCGAGATTATCACTTCTCCTTTTGTCGGTGAGCCAGGAACGGGCAATACCGAGACGTTTATCAGCATTGGCAAGTTAGGCTCTCGCTATGAAGGTGAAGCGTTGGTTAAGTATATTAAAACACGTTTTCTACGTAGCATTTTAGGTGCTCTGAAAACTACTCAGGATATTACGCCTGAGAAATGGCAGTACGTCCCTCTACAGAATTTCACACCAATGTCTGACATTGACTGGTCATTGTCTGTGGATGATATTGACGAACTGCTCTATACAAAGTATGAACTGACAGCAGGTGAGCGGGACTTCATCCATAGGAAAGTACAGAAGATGGAGTAAGCGTGAAGACTTATAAATAAAAGCCCCATGCAATGTTTTGCCAGTTCGGCAACCCATTGCATGGGGTTGATTGTATTCTGCTATTAGATTTAGCAGTTGCCTCCTTACATGCCTTATTGCTTACTTGCCGCAAAGTATCTCTTTCGCCCTTGCCACCTGTTCCTTGCTGGGTGTGGGCACGTCTTTGAGCGTATAAGGAATGCCAAGTTCCTCCCACTTATAGACACCGAGGGTATGATAGGGCAGCACCTCGACGCAATCCACATTGCTGAGCGTGTCGATGAAGGCACGCAGGCAGCGCAGCTGATCATCGTCGTCGGTGATTCCCGGCACGAGCACGTGGCGGATCCATACCGGCACGCCAAGGTCGGAGAGACAACGGGCACAGTCGAGAATGTTCTCATTGCCATGACCGGTGAGCTGCCGGTGCGCTTCGCTGTCAATATGCTTCAAGTCAAGCAGCACCGTGTCGGTACACTTCATCAGTCGCACGAACTTGCCGTAGAAGGGCTCGCGACGTGTGAACGGCTGGCCCGCCGTGTCGAGACACGTGTTGATGCCGCGCTGATGAGCTTCCTCAAAGAGCGCAAAGAGCCCGTCGATCTGCAGCAGCGCCTCACCGCCACTGACGGTGATGCCACCCTTGTCGCCCCAGTAGGCACGGTAGCGCTCCGCCTGGTCGAGCAGCTCGGTGACTGAAGTGGGCTTCTCCTCTTTCCCTGCCATGAGCCACGTATCGGGGTTATGGCAATAGCGGCAACGCATGTGGCAGCCTTTGAGAAAGATGATGAAGCGGATGCCCGGACCGTCGACAGAGCCAAACGACTCGATGGAATGCACATACAAAGAAGCCTCGCCTCCCGGCTGGGAGGTAGGGCTTTGTTGCTTAGAGTCGCTCATGAGCCTGGCGGGCGATAACGTCGAGCTGCTGCTCACGGGTCAAGTCGATGAACTTCACGGCATAGCCGCTCACACGGATGGTGAAGTTGGCATACTCGGGCTTCTCAGGATGCTCCTTGGCGTCCTTGAGTTTGTCCACGCCGAAGACGTTGACATTGAGGTGGTGTGCACCCTTGTCGAAGTAGCCGTCCATAACGCTCACGAGCGTCTCAGCGCGCTGGTCATCGTCGTGGCCGAGAGCACTGGGGCTGATGGTCTGCGTGTTGGAGATGCCGTCGAGTGCATACTTGTAAGGCAACTTCGTCAGAGAGTTGAGCGAAGCCAGCAGTCCGCTCTTCTCAGCACCGTAAGATGGATTGGCACCCGGAGAGAGCGGAGCACCGGCCTTACGGCCGTCGGGCATGTTGCTCGTATACTTACCGTAGACCACATTGGAGGTGATGGTCAGGATAGACGTTGTCGGCTCGGAGTTGCGATAGGTGTGATGCTTCTTCACCATGCCGATGAAAGTCTTGAGCAACCACACCGCGATGCTGTCAGCACGGTCGTCGTCGTTGCCATAGCGGGGGAAGTCACCCTCGGTCTTGAACTCCAAGGGGAAGCCCGTCTCGTCACGCACGATGTTGACCTTGGCATATTTGATCGCCGAGATAGAGTCAACAACATGAGAGAAGCCGGCAATACCCGTAGCGAAGGTGCGGCGCACATCGGTGTCGATGAGAGCCATCTCCTCAGCCTCGTAGAAGTATTTGTCGTGCATGTAGTGGATGAGGTTCAGCGTCTTGACATAGACAGCGGCCAGCCACTCCATCATATCCATGAAGCGCGGCATGAACTCGTCATAGGTCACCACATCACCCTCGACAGGACGGTAGGCGGGTCCCACCTGCTCACGTGTCTTGCTGTCCACACCGCCGCTGATGGCGTAGGTGAGGCACTTGGCGAGGTTGGCACGGGCACCGAAGAACTGCATCTCCTTACCGGTCTGTGTAGCACTCACGCAGCAGCAGATGCTGTAGTCGTCACCCCAGATAGGACGCATGACGTCATCGTTCTCGTACTGGATAGAGCTGGTCTTCACCGAGATGAAGGCAGCATAGCGCTTGAACGCCTTGGGCAGACGGCTGCTGTAGAGCACGGTGAGATTCGGCTCAGGCGACGGACCCATGTTCTCTAAAGTGTGGAGGAAGCGGAAGTCGTTCTTGGTCACCATGTGGTGGCCGTCCTGTCCGATACCAGCCACCTCAAGCGTAGCCCACACAGGGTCGCCGGAGAAGAGCTCGTTGTAAGAAGGGATACGGGCGAACTTCACCATGCGGAACTTCATCACCAGGTGGTCGATGAGCTCCTGGGCATCCTCTTCGGTCAGCGTGCCCTCGTTGAGGTCGCGCGTGATGTAGATGTCGAGGAAGGTAGACACGCGACCCACTGACATGGCAGCACCGTTCTGTGTCTTCACGGCTCCCAGGTAACCGAAGTAGAGCCACTGCACAGCCTCACGGGCATTGGTGGCAGGCTGGGAGATGTCGAAACCATACTGTGCGGCCATCTCTTTAAGGCCCTTGAGCGCCTTGATCTGCATGGACACCTCCTCGCGCAGGCGGATGACCTCGTCGATCATCTCGCACTCGCCCATGTTGGCGAGATCGTTCTGTTTCTCCTCGATGAGACGGTCGATACCGTAGAGGGCAACACGACGGTAGTCACCCACGATGCGGCCACGGCCATAGGTGTCAGGCAGACCGGTGAGGATATGGTTGTGGCGCACGTGCTTCATTTCCGGCGTGTAAGCGTCGAAGACACCGTCGTTGTGCGTCTTCACATATTTGTGGAAGATATTGTGGAGCTCCTCGGAAGGCTGGTAGCCGTAAGTGGTGCAAGCCTGCTCAGCCATCTTGATGCCACCGTAAGGCATGAAAGCGCGCTTCAGCGGCTTGTCGGTCTGAAGGCCTACGACACGTTCGAGGTCTTTGGTCTTCTCGTTGATGTAGCCGGGACCGTAGGCTGTGAGTCCGGAGACCACCTCTGTCTCCATGTCAAGGACGCCACCTTTGGCTCGTTCCTCCTTTTGCAGCTTTTGCAGCTCGCCCCAAAGGGTGTTGGTAGCGTCAGTAGGACCGACGAGGAAACTCTCGTCACCGTCGTACTGGATGTAGTTATTCTGAATGAAATCTCTGAGATTGATCTCTTCCGTCCACAAAGTGCCACGGAAGTTGCGCCATGCGTTGCTCATAAAGCGTGGTTGTATATTATAGGTATGAATAAATAAGAAGCGGCGTTTACGCACACACTCCCCGTGATTAGGCCTGCAAAGGTAGTCATTTTCCATGGAATACACAAATTAACGGCATCATAAGAAATGATGAGTAGTGCTATTCTTGCTCAATCAATATAAAAGTCTTACCTTTGTAGATTCATAATAGAATGCATCAAAATCATTAAGCACTATGGTTTCTTTTGAAAGCGATTATAACAATGGAGTGCAGCCCGAAATCCTGCACCGTCTCATCGACACCAACGACGAGCAGACCAGCGGCTACGGCAACGACCCCTACTGTGAGCTGGCCAAGGAGAAGATCCGACACGCCTGTCAGATGGGTAACGCTGAGATTTACTTTCTCATCGGCGGCACACAGACCAACACCACGATGATCGACGCACTGCTCGCTCCGGGCGAGGGCGTCATCGCCGCCGACACGGCCCACATCAATGTCCACGAAGCAGGAGCCGTGGAGGCTTTCGGACATAAGGTGCTCACCCTGCCATCGTCCGACACGAAGCTCACGGCGCAGCAGGTGGCTGACTATATGGAGCGTTTCCTCGCCGATCCCAGCCATGAGCATGAGGTGCAACCGGGGATGGTCTACATCACGCTGCCCACCGAGATGGGACTCGTCTACTCCCAGAAGGAGCTTGGTGCGCTCTATGATGTGGTCCGCCGCTACCACCTTTCTCTGTATGTTGACGGCGCCCGCTTAGGCTACGGGCTGGCAGCTGAGGACACCGACATGACACTGCCTTTCCTGGCTCACCACTGCGATGCCTTCTACATCGGTGGCACAAAAGTAGGTGCGATGTTTGGCGAAGCCGTGGTCTTCTCACAGCAGCGGTCACCACACGGTTTCTTCACTACTATCAAACGTCACGGAGCACTGCTCGCCAAGGGACGTATGCTCGGATTGCAGTTCGACACGCTCTTCACCGACGACCTCTATGGACGCATCTCACGCCACGCCATCGACATGGCCATGCGCATGAAGGCGCTCTTCCGAAAATACGGTATCAAGCTCGCCATCGACTCGCCTACCAACCAGCAGTTTGTCATCCTCACGCCCGAACAGCAGCAGCGGCTGGCCCAAAGCATCGTCTTTGAGGTGTGGGAACAGAAGGACGACAAGCAACTCATCTGCCGCTTTGTGACCAGTTGGGCAACTACCGACGAAGATCTCACGGCCTTGGAGAAAGCACTCGCCAATGGATAGCCTTGCTCTGCTCATCGGTCCGCTCGGCTTTTGGAATCTTTACACCCTGCGGTTGCGGCATGTTCATGCGGAAGGAGAGGAATACGCCGGCGGTGACTTCATCGACAAGGCAGTAGGCATCGACGACAAGGAATTCCGACGTCTCGTAGAACTGTGTCTTTGGACGCAATCCGACAACCTCTTTGCCAAGGCCGGACGCAACTTCAGCAACAAGAGAGCATTCTTCGAGAAAGCCGACAAGATCACTCAACGATATGTCATCTCGCAAGTGGATCAGCATATCACCGGGGCGATAGCCATTGCCTCGCGCCTCGGTGTGCACATATTCTTTGCCCCCAAGCCCGGTGAATGGCTGAAGCAGCAGGATGAGCTGCACTTCGATGCGGAGCCATTGAAGTTGCATGCGGCCTTCACCAAGACTGATGACGGCATCGACTATCAGCTCACACTCGGTCAAGACATCATCCCCTCAGCTCACCGCACGCAGGTTCTCTGCAATAATCCTTCGCTCTTCGTCATCGACCACAGCCTCCGACAACTCGACGAGGGACTCGGCGGCAAACTGCTCACGCCCTTTCTAAAGAAGGAGATCTATCATATCCCGGCTTCCATCCAGGCAAAGTATTTCCGGCAATTCATCCTAAAGATCGTCAAGAAGATCGACATTTCCTCCGATGGTTTCGATGTCGACAACCTGCATCCTCAGGGAAAGGCGGTGCTAACGTTGCAAGCCACTATCAACGGTCTCTATACGCTCGAGACGCAGTTTGTCTACGACACGGCGACGTTCTCCATTTCCGACCGCCGTGAGAAGAGTGTCACTCTCCACGACAACGGCAAGGGCGTGACCTTTGTCTGCATCTGGCGCAACCGAGAATGGGAAACATCGGTCATCCGTCTGCTTGATGATCAGCTTCACAGACCACAGACAGCATCTTTACAAGAGATGATGCTGTGGCTGACAAAGAATGAGGAAGCGCTGAGCCGGCATGAAGTTGAAATCATGCAACGCACCACCCACCACTATGTCATCGGTGATGTGAAGAAGATCCACGATGACCGCTGGACAGGCGACTGGTTTCAGATGCACGTCACCCTTGTCTTTCCCGATGGTACACGCATGGCACTTACCGACTTCCGCGATGCCATCATCAACGGCGACCGTGAGGTAAGGCTGCCCTCGGGCAACTGGTTTGTCATTCCCGACGAATGGTATGCCCAGTATAGCGCCGTCATGCTCTTCGGACTGATGAAGAATCGGGGCACGCTTACCTTGCACCGCTCCCAGCAATCGGTACTGCCCACTGAAGATCTCTTGCCGCCTACACTGAAAGCTCCCGCAGCCAGCGACAAAGAAGAAAAGGCATTGCCGCCACACGGACTGAAGGCCACGCTGCGCCCTTATCAGCTCGAAGGCTACCAATGGATGCTCAGCCATCAGCATGGAGGCACAGGCTGTCTGCTCGGTGACGACATGGGGTTGGGTAAGACGGTACAGACAATTGCCGTCATCCTCCACTATTTCGAAAGTACGGCTTCCGCTTCAACTGCCACAACAAAAGATGATCATGCCAAGGAAAACTTGGCAAACAGCAGTCTCTCTACGCAAGCAGTGGATCTTGATCATCAGACAGGCTATAATATAATAAGGAGTATGCCAACCAGCACTCCCGTTCAGATGAGTCTGTTCTCTGAAGAGGAGATGAGTGGCCACGCAGCTAAAGCTATGCCCTCGGCAAGCTCTTCCCAACCCGATCTGCGTCAGCAGTCCGGTCACCGCCCTGTGCTTGTTGCCGCTCCATCTTCGGTCGTCTTCAACTGGCACGACGAGCTTCGGCGCTTCGCTCCCTCCCTGCGTGTGGTGGAGTACACGGGCAATGCCCACGAACGTGCTGTCAAACAGTCTCAACTTGCCAACGCCGACGTGGTGCTCACCTCCTACCCCATGCTCCGCAACGACATTGGCATGCTCAGCCGTCTGTCCTTCGCCATTGCTGTCTATGACGAGGCTCATGCCTTCCGCAACAACACATCGCTGCTCTATCAAGCCGTACTGAAGATTCATGCCGACTTCCCCATTGCGCTCACCGGTACGCCGATGGTCAACGCGCTCGACGAACTGTGGACGCTGATGAGCGTGCTCAACCCTGCTCTGTTAGGAGACTACGAGACCTTCCAAAACAATTTCATCCATCCCATCAACGTCAACTTGCAGGACGAGCACACGGCGATCCTACGAAAACTTGTCGCTCCCTATTTCCTACGCCGACTGCGCGGTGACGTGCTCGACAGCTTGCCTGAGCGACAAGACGAGCAGGTATGGTGCGATATGACCGAGGTGCAAGCCGCATGCTACGAAGAGGAACAGAGCAAGATGCGCAACCTGCTTATGGATGCGGAACAAGCCAACAACCGTATCGTGGTGCTTGCTGCCATCACTCGCCTGCGCCGATTGGCTTGTAGTCCTAAGTTGGAGCATAAGGAAGGCGACTCGGGGAAGGTGCAGGAAGTCTTCGACCGACTGGAGGAGTTGCGTGGTACTGACCACAAGGTGCTACTCTTCAGTGAGTTCACCTCTTTCCTCGACGTGATCGCTGAGGAGATGGAGCAGCGCGGATGGACTTATGACTTGCTCACCGGACAGAGCCGTGACCGTGAGTCTATCGTGAAGCATTTCCAGCAGACGCCCTCCTGCCAGTTTTTCCTCGTCTCGCTCAAGGCGGGTGGCGAGGGCCTCAACCTCACCGAGGCCGACTATGTCTTCCTCCTTGACCCATGGTGGAACCATGCTGCTGAGGAGCAAGCCATCGCCCGTGCCCATCGCTCGGGCCAACGACGCTCAGTCATGGTCTACCGCTTCATCACCCGCGACTCATTGGAAGAACAAATACAAAAGGTGCAGGACAAGAAAGACGACCTTGTCAATGCAATCATACATAATGTATAGTGTATAAATGATGGACACAAAAGCAGACAAGAGAAGAGAGTTTGTGGAGGCTGTCTACGACATTGTCAGACAGATACCCTCCGGGCGCGTGCTCACCTACGGTCAAGTAGCCACCTTGGCCGGTTGTCCTCATCATGCCCGCCAAGTAGGCTTTTGGCTCAGTCGCGTACCACAGGAATTGTATCTTCCCTGCCACCGTGTTGTCAACAGCGCAGGTCGCCTCTCCCCCGTCTTCCCAGAACAACGTGAGCGACTCCTCCACGAAGACGTCCTCTTCAAGTCCAACGGTTGTGTAGACATGAACCGCTGCCAATGGAAACTTTGAGGCTGTCTGCTAAGCTATATGTTTACTTTGTTACTCTGTCTTTAAAGCCCTTACTCTGTCTTTTCCAAGTACAGCAGCCGGCGATGATAGAAATGGTAGTAGAGTGCTCCCGCAAGGGTGAGTCCGAAGGGGAAGGAGAACCACACGCCCACCAAGCCGCCATGCAGGCTGATGCCAAAGAGATAGGCTAAAGGCAGCGACACCACGAAATAAGAGAGAAAAGCCACGAGCATCACCGGCTTGACATAAGCCAGTCCACGCATCGCATTGCTGAAAGTACACTGCAAGCCATCGCTGAACTGATAGATGATCAGCGGTACGATGGCACTGGCAACCTCTGCAGCTACCTTGGGCGAACTGGTGAAAAGAAAGCCCATGCGCTCGCGGAAGATGATCACAGGCACCGATACGAGGATGGCGATCATGAAGTTGAGATGACATCCAGCCCATGCCGTACGCCGGATAGCTGTGTAGTCGTGCTGTCCATGGAAATGGCTCACACGGATAGATACCGCCGAGGCAAGTGCATAATAGAACTGAAAGAAGAGCTGACTGATGGTGAGCATGATCTGATGTCCGGCCAGCGCATTGGTACCGATCCATCCCACGATGATGCTGCACAACGACCAGGCACCGCTCTCCATACCCATCTGTAAGCTGATAGGCGTACCCAAGACGATGAGTGAGCGCATCTCACCACGCCTCACCCGACACTTCCGGAAGGCTGCGCGCTCAGCACGATGACGACCCGAGAACGTAAAGCATAGCGCGATGGCAATGAACATAAGTACGCGGGCAACCAGCGTGGAAAGACCCGCACCGGTGATACCCATCTCTGGCAAACCCCAATGACCATAGATGAGCAGCCAGTTGCCCAAGATGTTCAGTGCGTTACCACCGAGGAGTATCCACATCGGTGTCTTCGTGTCAGTGGTAGCGTCGAAGAGTTGTTTCAACCCGTTGACCCAGCAGACAAAGGGAATGGACACCAGGTTGATGAGATAGTAAGAGCGCACATAGGGCAAGAGCTCGTCAGGCTGTCCGAGTTTGTCAAGAAAGAAATAAAGAATTGTGTAGACCGCCATGAGCACGAGAGCAGCCAGCGTGTTCACCACCAGTCCGTTTTTCACCGTCGATCCAATGATGTCAACGTTCCCCTGTCCATAGGCCTTGCCAATGAGCGGTGTCATGCACAGGGCAAAGCCCATGGCCATGAGCAGTCCCAGGATGAAGATGTTGCTCACCAGTGACGCCGCAGCAAGTTCCACAGTAGTGTGGTGACCGATCATCAGCGTGTCGGCAAAGTTCTGAAGCACCACACCGATCTGTCCGATGATCAGTGGTGTGCCCAACATGATGAGCGCACGGTAATGGCTTAAGTATTTCCTCATTGGTGTCTGTTTTTAGTGCAAAGTTACGAAGAATATTTTGCTTTCTTCTTCTTTTTTATTAACTTTGCAAGAAACATACGCCAATCACTTTTATGGACGACGACAAGACTATAGACAAAGATAAAGAGCTGAAAGATAGCAGCAGCAACAATCCCAACGAGGGCGAACAGCCATCAGACGACAACGAGCTCACCGAGGACCAGCACTCCGACTACAAGCCCGCCGACCGTTTCGATGCCTCTGCCGTGCATCATCTCAGCGGCATGTACAAGAACTGGTTCCTGGACTATGCTTCCTATGTCATCCTTGAGCGCGCTGTGCCGCAGATCGAGGATGGACTGAAACCTGTGCAACGCCGTATCTTACACTCGATGAAACGCATGGACGACGGACGCTACAACAAAGTGGCCAATATCGTGGGACATACCATGCAGTTCCACCCTCACGGCGATGCCTCCATCGGCGACGCTCTCGTACAGCTTGGACAGAAGAATCTGCTCATTGACACGCAAGGCAACTGGGGCAACATCCTTACCGGTGACCGCGCTGCCGCTCCCCGATATATCGAGGCGCGCCTCTCGAAGTTTGCCATTGAGACGGTCTTCAACCCGAAGACCACGGAGTGGCAGATGAGCTACGACGGCCGCAACAAAGAGCCGGTGACACTGCCCGTAAAGTTCCCGCTGCTGTTGGCACAGGGTGCTGACGGTATCGCCGTGGGACTCTCCAGCAAGGTACTGCCCCATAACTTCAACGAGATCTGCGATGCTGCCATCCACTACCTCAAAGGTGAGGAGTTTCATCTCTATCCCGACTTCCCCACCGGCGGTGCCATCGACGTAAGCAAATACAACGACGGACAGCGTGGCGGCGTGGTGCGCGTCAGAGCAAAGATCGACAAACTCGACAACAAGACGCTCGTCATCCGTGAGGTACCCTACACCAAGACGGCTGCCACCCTGCAGGACTCCATCACCAAAGCCATTGAGAAAGGTAAGATCAAGGCCCGCCGCGTCATCGACATGACGGCCCGCGACGTGGAGATTCAGGTACAGCTCACCCCGGGCACATCGTCGGACAAGACCATCGACGCCCTCTATGCTTTCACTGACTGTGAGATCAACATCTCGCCCAACTGCTGTGTCATCGAGGACAACAAGCCATGCTTCCTCACTGTGAGCGACGTGCTGCGCCACAGCACCGACCGCACGATGGGACTGCTGCGCAAGGAACTGCTCATCCGCAAGGGAGAGTTGCAGGAACAGCTGTTCTTCTCTTCACTGGAACGTATCTTCATCGAGGAGCGTATGTATAAGGAGCGCCGTTTCGAGCAGGCCGCCAACCAGGATGCAGTAGTGAAGTTCCTCGACGAGAAGTTCACACCCTATAAAGAGCAGCTGCTGCGTGACATCACACGCGACGACTATCTGCGACTGCTCGAAATCAAGATGCAGCGTATCCTTAAATACAATAAGGAAAAGGCCGACCAGCTCATGGCGAAGATCAAGGCTGAGATCAAGGGCATCGACCATGACCTGGCCCACATGACCGACGTCACCATCGCCTGGTTCCAACATCTCAAGGAGACCTACGGCAAGGATCATCCGCGCCGCACCGAGATACGCAGCTTCGAGAACATCGACTCCACCAAGGTGGTAGAGGCCAACGAAAAGCTCTATATCAACCGCCAGGACGGCTTTGTCGGCACGGGACTGAAGAAAGACGAGTTCGTCTGCAACTGCTCCGACCTCGACGACATCATCATCTTCTATCGCGACGGCAAGTACAAAGTGATCCGTGTAGCGGACAAGATCTTCGTAGGCAAGAACATCCTATGGGTACAGGTATTCAAGCGTAACGACAAGCGCACGGTCTACAACGTTGTCTACCGCGACGGACGCATGGGCAAATACTACATCAAGCGCTTCAACATCACCGGTATCATCCGCGACCGCGACTACGACCTCACGCAGGGCAAGCCTGGCTCGCGTGTGCTTTATTTCACCGCCAACCCCAATGGTGAGGCTGAGATCATCAAGGTGACACTCGACCCCGATCCTACCAAGAAGAAACAAAACATCTTCATGGACAAAGACTTCGCCGAGGTGCCTATCAAGGGACGCACTGCGCACGGCAACCTGCTTTCCAAGCAGAGCATCCACCGTATCTCGCTCAAGAGCCACGGACACTCTACTCTCGGCGGCCGCAAGGTATGGTT
Source organism: uncultured Prevotella sp. (assembly GCA_900540375.1). Taxonomy (GTDB): domain Bacteria; phylum Bacteroidota; class Bacteroidia; order Bacteroidales; family Bacteroidaceae; genus Prevotella. Next base: position 55,599 of record UQFS01000001.1, on the reverse strand, counting down.
CGACCCCGATGTCAACCGCATCAACTACGAGGAGCACGGGCGGCTGCTCGGTGAGTTCTATGACGACGACAGCATCCTCGTGGTGCTCGACAACAATGAGTTCTACATCACCGACTTCGACCAGAACAACCACTACGAGGACAACATCCGCATCATCGAGAAGTGGAAGCCCAACAAGGTATGGACGGCAGTGCTCTTCGATGCCGACAACAACGGCTACGCTTATATCAAACGTTTCCAGATGGAGGCCAGCCGCAAGCATCAGAACTTCCTTGGTGACAACCCCGACAACCAGTTGCTATTGCTCACCGACACCGTCTATCCACAAGTACGCGTGACCTTCGGCGGTGCTGACGAAGCGCGTGCACCAATGGACATCGACGTGGACAGCTTCATTGCCGTGAAAGGCTTCAAGGCCAAGGGCAAGCGCATCGCCACATGGCAGGTCGACAAGGTGGAAGAGCTCGAACCGCTCAGACAACCTGACCCTGAGCCGGAGGACAACAATCCCGAGGACAACGGACCGGAGGAAAACCTCGATCCTGACGCCGGCAAATCGCAGCAACAAGTCATCGATGAGATCACGGGACAACTCAACCTATTCCCGGAATAGAAACCAAAGCCCACCTTTAGCAGCCCCCAAGGAGGGAGTTAGTGGAGGGCCTCTATTATTACATATATGACAATCATCAGTAGACTAGCCACAACCATTGCCCTCGCCGCCATCGCTACAAGCCTTGCGGCACAGGAGAGCCAGTACGCCCAACATACCATGGATCGTGAGCGGGTCGGACAACTGAGTGTAGGCTACACCGACATCCTCGATACCTATCTTTCACAGGAGAAGTTCACAGGCACTGAGTTCGGTTATCTCACCCAAAGTCTTTGGCGGCGCGACAGCAGTCGGATAGTCAGAGAGGCCGTACATCACGTATTGGTGTCTGTGGCGGGTACACGCGGCAACGACAACTCGCTGCTCACCCTGCTCTACAATCTCCGGCTCGGATGGATGTACCGCTGGCACTGGGCAGCTCCACGACTGACGCTGCTCGCCGGAGGAGCTATCGACGGCACATTGGGCGGAGCCTATGACACACGCAACAACAACAACCCGGCGCAAGCACGCATAGCGCTGAGTATCGACCCGACAGCCCGACTGACGTGGCAACTCCACACCGGACGGCGGCCACTCGCCTTGCACTACGACGTTACAATGCCGCTCATCGGCATGGCCTTCTCACCCAACTACGGGCAGTCGTACTACGAGATCTTCTCACGCGGCGACTATGACCATAACATCGTATGCACTTCGCCTTTCAGTGCTCCGCAGTTCTATCAGCATCTGAGCGTGGACTTCCGTCTGCGGCGCACCACCTTCCGCATGGGCTACCTCGGCGAATACCGGCAGATGAAAGCCAACAACCTCAAATACCACCAATACACTCACAGTATCACCCTCGGCTGGTGCTATTGATCTATCCCAACTATGAAAATCATCGTCCGTCATCTTCTTCCTTTCCTATCCGCCCTGCTGCTCTGCACAGCCTGCGTCGACGAGGATCAGTTTGCTGACAACCCCAAAGGCAACTTTGAGGCTTTGTGGAAAATCATGGACGAGCACTATTGCTTCTTCCAGGAGAAAGGCGTGGACTGGGACTCCATCCACACAGTCTATGCACGGCAGATCAACAGTCAGATGACCGACGAACAACTACTTGAGGTGCTCGGCAACATGCTCGCCACGCTCAAGGACGGACACGTCAACCTCTTTGCCTCCTTTGACTACACCCGTTACTGGGGTTTCTACGAGGACTATCCCAGCAACTACAGCGACACGCTTGTCAACCGATACCTCGGCACCGACTACCGCATCGCCAGCGGCATGAAGTATCGCATCCTCAACGATCAAATCGGATATCTGCGCTGCTCCACCTTTGAAAACAACATCGGCAGCGGCAATCTCGATGACATTCTTCTCTACCTCGCTCCCTGCCGTGGACTGATCATCGACCTGCGTGACAATGGCGGCGGCATGATCACCAGTGCTGAGGAACTCGCAGCCCGCTTCACCAATAAAAGCATCCTCGTAGGCCATATCCGCCACAAGACGGGAAAAGGCCACAACGACTTCTCGTCGATGCAGGAACAATGGCTGAAGCCCGGCAAGGGTCTGCGTTGGCAGAAACCCGTCGTGGTGCTCACCAACCGGCAGATATACTCCGCTGCCAACGAGTTTGTGAAATACATGCGCTGCTGTCCCAACGTCAAAGTGGTGGGCGACCGCACCGGCGGCGGTGCCGGCCTGCCCTTCTCCAGCGAGCTGCCCAACGGGTGGAGCATCCGTTTCTCCTCCTGTCCCATGTTTGACCGTGACCGGCAGAGCACCGAGAATGGCATTGCACCCGACGTCAGTGTGTCGCTCACCATGGAGGACTTCTACCGCAACCGTGACACCATCATTGAGGCAGCAAGGAAAATTCTTGGTGGAAAGAGGAAATAACGGGGAGAAAAGAATCATGATTTTTTCCGCTCATACCACCTCTGCTATACGCATGGCACGATAAGGCAAAAGTGCGAAAAAGGTGAAAGGATGAGATCAATAACAATAACACTACAAAGCCCCAATCACACAAAGATGCTCCATCTGTGTGATTGGGGCTTTTCTTGTTACTTCTTTCCGACTCGTCTGCTTTTGTCTCCTAATCTGACAAAAAACAGCCTCTAAAATGGCGATTTTTTCGACCAAGACATCCTTTGGCCGGATTTTTGCGAATTTCAGGCCGTTTTTGTAAAATACTGATTATCAATAAAATAGAGAAACGCCGCAATTTTCTGCAAATGAAAGTGCCGAGATGATGAGAAATTCTCTAGAGAATTTCTCGTCAAAGTGCCTTTCTGATGCTATCAAACTACCTTTCTGATGCTGTCAAAACGCCTTTCTGACACCATCAAACTACCGAGATGACAGCATCAACTCGCCTTTTTTACTCCTTCCTTCCCCAAAACACTTTCAATCATCAGCCAAAAGTCAGTTTTCCATCCCTCCACGTTCTCTAGAATGATCGACATCGGTGACAAGGCTTTGTCAATGGTTTTGACTATAAAACTTTTCTTTGCAAACTACCCCTAAGCGCATTTTACCCTTCTTTCGGCAGGCTTCTGAGAATGAAATAGTACTCAGCGGGTGTCACACCCGGCGGACAAGCTGCCTTGCGCTCCTCCGCCGTGGCATTCTCGGGCAACTGCTCGATGGCATGGCGGATGGCCTTCACCTTCTCACCGTCGATGATCTTGTCGGCGCTGATCTGACCTGAACTCACATAAGGAGCCAGATGACTGAGGATGGTGCTGAGGGCCAGGTGACGCTCATCAGCAATCTGCTGCGGTGTCTTGCCTTGGCGGAAGAGTGTATAGGTCTGTACATAGGTAGACACACGGGGCGCCTTGGCGGACTTGGGGGCGGCGCGCTCCGCTGAAGAAGTCGGAACGGGCGAGGCTATGCTACTCTTTCTCTTCCGTGGCCTGCTGCCCGGCATCACCACATCCATGGCGTCGAGCATAGCCTCCTGCTTGGCTTGCATATAGGCCGAGACCGTGAAGGGAGTCTCTTCCATGGCCCGCAGCAACCGGTCTTTGGACAGATAAGCCAGCCAAAGATCTTTATAGCGCTCATCGAAGAGCTGCATGCCCCGCTTGTTGTTGGTGCTGGCCATCTTAGTCTTCTCGATGGCGTCGGGCAGCATTTCCTCCAATCCTGTGACGAAGTAAGCCGCACTGCGCTTCACCCTTTCGAGGAAAGCAGGAGCGTGCAAGCCCTCGGCAGATGTCTGCTGGATGACCGTGCGCCAGCGCAGAGCCACGTCGATGACCTTCTGCTTCAACTGGTCGATGACCGTACCATGATAGTTGGTGAGCTTGGGGAACTGCCGGAAATACTCCAGCAAAAGGCGGTGGAGCTGCTGCTCTGCGGCAAAGAGCGTCATGAAGTTAAAGAGATCGTAGAGTTGTGTGCGATAGTATTCCTCCTTGAGGGCGGGCAGCGCTTCAATGCTCTTCTCGGCCTCACTCTGCTGCCGGGCGATATAGTCGTTGACACGTGCGTCGCCGATGATGTTGCGGGGCTTTATCTGCGAGGCAAGCACGAGCCCCTCCAGACTCTTGCAGCGGCTCAGTGCCACATAGACTTGACCTGAGGCGAAGGAAGCACTCGCGTCGATGATGGCGTGCTCAAAGGTCAGGCCCTGACTCTTGTGGATGGTGATGGCCCAGGCCAGACGCAAAGGATATTGCCGGAAGACACCGAGCACCTGCGGTTCGATGACCTTTGTATCCTCATTGATGGCGTAGCGTGTGTTCTCCCATTCGGCAGGCTCCACGCTGATGGTGTAGTCGTCGCCGGGGCACTTCACCACGACCTTTCCATCCTCGAAACCAACGACATGACCGATACGTCCATTATAATATAGGTGTGAGGGAGAAGGATCATTCTTGATGAACATCACCTGGGCGCCCTGCTTCAGTTCAAGGTTGACGTCGGCAGGATAGCTGCTCTCGGGAAACTCTTTCTCTATCTCTGCCTTAAAGACATAGCGTTTGCCGGACAGTTTATGCAACTCATTGTCATTGTAGCTGTCGGCCATGCGGTTGTGAGTGGTCAGTCTTATATATCCTTCCTCAGCCTTCGGTATGAACATCGGCTTGCAGCGGGCGTTGAGACGGGCGAGGTCTTCAGCCGTCGGCACGCCGTCGCGCACATGGTTGAGGATGTCGATAAACGCCTGGTCCTGCTGACGGTAGACATGGGTGAGCTGTATGGTGACGTAGCTTGTCTGCTGAAGCGCATGACTGCCAAAGAAATAAGGCGTGTCGTAGTAAGGGCGCAACAGTTCCCCGTCGCGTGGCGTAACCACCGGCGTGAGCTGGTGCAGATCACCGATCATCAGCAGCTGCACACCGCCGAAGGGCAGTGTCGGATCGCGGTAGCGCCGCAGCACATTGTCGATGGCGTCGAGCAAGTCGCTGCGCACCATGGAGATCTCATCAATGACGAGCATGTCGAGCGTACGGATAATGCGCCGCTTCTCCTTGCCAAAGTCGTAGCGGTCCTTAAACGTAGTGCCCGGGACATAGGGTGAGAGCGGCAATTGGAAAAAACTGTGGATGGTCACGCCGCCTGCATTGATGGCCGCCACGCCGGTAGGTGCCACGACGATGATGCGCTTGGAGGAATGCTCCTTGAGCGCCTTAAGGAAGGTCGTCTTACCCGTTCCGGCCTTTCCTGTGAGAAAGATGCTGATGCCGGCGTGCTCGGCGAATTCCCATGCGTTGCGCAACTCTTTGTTTTCCATAATGTCTGCTGTAATCGGTTTGTTCTTACAAATTTAATGTAAATCAGCGAAACAGCCAAAGGATGTGCCGTTTTCTTTGCTTTTAATATTTGCAAATATGGAAAGAAAGACGTATATTTACAGAAAAGATTCATAGCAGTCAACGATGAGCAACGATTTCAAGCGCATTCCCTACGGCATCTCCGACTTTAAGCAGGTGCGGAAGGAAAAATAAAAAAGTAAAAAGAGTAAGCAACCCTTTCTATCAGTTCCTGCCGATAATACCTGTTTGCGTGTCCTTATTGTTGAGTTTGCGCTGCGCTTCTTTGTAATTCCTGCCACGTCCGAGCTTCCACGTGAAGTTGAGGGTAATCAGGTTGCCGAGGGTCTTGCTGCGGAGCTCATAGTCCTTGTGCATATAGCGGTTGAGCAGATGGGAGGACATCGCCTTGGGATTGGCCATGAAGCAATGGTCCCACGTCACGGATAAGGAGCAGGGACCCGCCTGATAGCTGCATTGCAATTCCGGCATGCCATAGTTCCATCCGAGGTTCTCACCTTCGAGAAAGCGGAAGCCATTGTCGGCCTGCACCGTGAGTGTCCAGTGCCCCAGATAAGCTTGCAGACTGCCGCCTACCATCCAGAAGTTATGAAGATGGGTGTAGTCGTCGCCGAAGTTGAAGTAACGGAAGAAGCCACCATTAGCATTGGCCACAAGACGGTCAGAGATGATGGTGTAGGAGAGGTTGTCGGTGAAATAGATCATCTTGATGCCCCGTTGATTGCGCTGGGTGTAGACAAACCGGTTGTCATCAGTACGGAAATACGCAGCCATGTTGCAATGGGAATGGTCGCGGTAGTCAGCCATCAGCGTGTTGTTCCATCGTGACGAGGAATAGTTGAAACGCAGCGTATGCTCGTCACAGCGGTTGGGCTTCAGGTTGGGAGCGCCCATCGTCCACTCGCGTCCGTTGGTGCGGATGGTGGCGTCGCCAATCATTGCTATACGACTGAAAAATCCATACTGCTCAAAGACATAGCTCAGACTCAGTCCATGACCGAAGTCATAGACTAACGTGGCTTTGGGACGGAAGAGATTGAAATTGTAGTGTGCCTCACCCTGACTGTAGCGTTGGCTGCTCATGCCGAGGCCTGCAACATAGGTAAGTGACCCGAGGCGGCCCTTGAGTTGGGCGAAGCCATAGACATACTGATTGTGAAGACGGTTGACGACATCGACGTCACCGGTGTAGCTATTGCGCGTGTATTTGAGTTGGTAGTTGGCACCCAAGGAAAGCGTGAAGGGCCTGAGCCGGTTCTCATATATGGCTTCCCCGATGAGTGACGACGTGTTGCCCTTGACATGGTAAGCGTAAGGCCCGTCCTCATCCATATAGTTATAGGAACGTGTATGGATGTGCGTGCCCACTACATTGGCCGTGATACACTGGCTTCGGCCCAGCTTCCTGACAAGATAGAGGTCGAGGACAGGAGAGAAAGAACGGTCGCGTGAGAAGTTCTTCACATCCGTGCCATTGACGTCGGTGCGCACATCGTCGCCCGGGCAATGGTTGAAGTCGACAGTTAACTTGGCCTGCAAGACATTGCCGAGCGTGTCAGTCCGATTATATTTCAGTGCTACTGTGTGGCCAACCGCTCTACTCCTGTGCTGCTTATCCACACGCGAGACAATGTCGTGCGTGCCGTCGGTGAGCAGGTAATCGGTAAGAGTGCGTGCTTTCTTGTTGCGGTTGTCCTTATAGAAGAAGTTGTAAGTCAGCACCCACTCCGACTTTCCCCGGTTGACCTTGGCATAGACCATGTCGTCACTATAGCGGGCCAGTGCCTGCGTGAGGTCGGTGCCAAGCTCATATCCTGCGTCACTGCGCCGTGTGTGGATGTCAATGACGAAGGCTATGCCCTGACCATAGCGCACGCCGGGATTGTCGATATAGTCAATGGAGGTAACGCGCTTGGGATCGAGTGCCATCAGGTCGGACTTCGACGCAATGGCACCGTTGATGCGCAGTTGCACCTCACCACGGTTGAGACGGTCGGCAATGGTATGGTGCACGACATCCACCTGAAGTTGAGGGAGACTGAGAAGACGGAGAAGAGCATAGCCATTGGAGGCTCTCTCACGCTGAGCCACCGACAGGATAATATGGCGTCCGTCGGGACGGAAGGTCACACGTGCCGCCTCCACGGTAACGCCCTTGAGCACTACCGCCGTGTCTGCCGGAGAGGATGAGGAAGGCTTGGCGCTGCCGTGATCCTGTGCATAGACCACTGTCACCGCGCCAAACATAAGCATAAGAAGAAAGAAAATCTGCTTCATATCTTTGCTGTTTGTTTTTGTTGCAAAGATAGGAAGCTAATGGCTAAGCACCTAAGAATGAGACTGACATCTGTCTGACAATTGATATTTACCGCCTCTTTCCGTCGTAATGGTGAGGTTACTGCTCTTGTCGAGTACAGGCTTCAACCGTCGGATGAGCGTGTAGAGCGTGTCGCTGGCATCGGGCTTCTTCGGCCAAAGCGCCTCGCAGATGTCCTCCTTGCACAAGCTGTGCTGCTCATCGGCAAAGAACATCAGCATCAGTTGGCGCTGCATGGCGGTGAAGTGGACGGGTTCCTGACGCTCATCGTAGAATGTCTGTGTGGCTTCATCAAGACGCAGACCGCCAAAGCCTCCGGCAATCGCCACGACCCGACGGCGCATCCACATCAGTGAGCCTGCCAGCCAAAGTAGCGACAAGGCGAACAGCGACAGCGGCATACGCTGGTCAGAGAGGGCCAGCACTGAAGCCACGGAACAGTTGGCATAGCCCCGGAAGGCTATGCGGCGCTCTCCCCTGCCCCATGTCATCTCACTGCTGGCAACCGTCTTCGGGTCCGCGTCCTCGGCATAGCACACCAAGGAATGACGACGGAGCACCGCCAGCCGCAGATTGCTGCGATAGTCGCGGATGGTGTCGGGGGTGATCCACGCCTCCTGCTTATGGCGCAATGTCTGAGCCAAAGCTTGATTCATGTCGGCCACCATCTCTTCTTCGGCACAACGATAGCTGTGCATGCCTGCCCACACGGAGCAACACAGCAGGGTCACAAAGACCACAATGGTATAGAACGGTTTCATCGCAGAAATATCAAATTAGTGTTTCAATGATACAAAAGTAAAGAAAAAAAAGCAAAAACACAAGAAGATAGCTATATTATAATGAGAAAAACGTATCTTTGCAACAACAACACGATCAATCCAACAAACATGAAAAAGATATTATTCGTCATTGGCTCACTGCGCAAGCAAAGCTTCAACAGAGAACTGAGTGAGATGGTCAAGGGCATGCTCCAAAGCAAAGCCGAAGTAACAGAACTGGACTATTTCCAAGTACCATTTATCAACCAAGACGATGAATATCCGGCTCCGCAGGCCGTCACCGACGCACGCAAGGCTGTAGCAGAGGCTGACGGCGTCTGGATCTTCTCGCCGGAGTATAACTATTCCTATCCCGGCCACGTGAAGAACCTCATCGACTGGCTCTCGCGCCCCGTTGATCCTGCTGACCGCAACGCGCCGACAGTGCTCGCCGGAAAGAAGTTCACGCTCACAGGAGCTAGCGGTAAAGCTGCCACAGCCGGATGCCGTAAGCTACTCACTACGCTGCTCACCGTGCTGAAAGCCGACGTGATGACAGAGGAACAGACGGGCATCGCACTCAACACAGAGGCTTGGACCGAAGGCCGCATGATCCTCACTGAAGAACAGAAAACACAGCTCGCCAAGCAAGCAGAGCTGTTCCTGGAGTTCATAGAAAAATAAAGGACCCCAATAAAGGCAATGGCAACAAAACCATCAGAACAACAGTTTGCCAAACTCGTCAAGGAGCAGAAGAGCACCATCTACACGGTTTGCTATATATTCTCCAAGGACGAGGCTTTCATGGGCGACCATCTCATCCCCACAGCTCTAAGGCTACAGCGGGCCAAGCGACTGAGCACCCTACAGATGATGGTCAGCATACCTTTTAGCATTCTCTTGCCTGGCTGGTTCCTCTTCGATTTCTTCCAAAGTATTAATTATGAAAATGAGCTGCTCACCTCCGCGGCATGGGGAGGTATCGTAGGCGGATGCATAGGACTGGTATGCGGTCTTATCTTTTCCTTCCTACTCTACCACAAGCAGCAAAAGACACGTCAGCAGGTCATTGACCAAATCAATGACCTGACGGCGGGAAACACTCCGGAGAGTTAGTATTTGCTTCTGCGATTGTAGCGCATATAGAAGTTCATGTCGGCAAGGCGCTGCCCATGCGTGCTGTGCTGACTGAACGCATAATGTTGCTCGGCATCGGGAAGCAGCTCATGGTCGATGAGATAGTTGACCATGTTGGACGTAGCGCCGTCGGCATTCCACAAGATGTTGACGGCGTCTTCTTTTGCCTTCTCCGCATCGTAGTAGGGATTGTCGGGGTCCTTGATACACTGCTCCAAGTTCTGTGCAAAGAACTGCGGGTCGACTTTGTCGACGGTATCGATGAACATGCAGGGACTCTCCATTGTGGTCAGCGGGCTGTCTTTGAAAAGGCTATCGGGATATTTTAACTTCTCCTGAAGATACTGCTGCATCTCTGCTGCATCCTTGAAGTAAACGAGCTGACGGCCATCTGTATCTTTCAGCAACATCTCAGCCGTCATCAGTTTCATACCGGGAAGGAGAATATCACGTTGTCTTGCCTTAGCCTTCTCGAAATCGTCATCGGTAAGCTGCACGGGCACCAGCACGCCGTTGAGCCGCCACGCTCCTTTATAGAAGATAAATCCAGCCACGCAGCCATTATGCTGCTTGAGCACCTCCGGCTTGAGATTGAGTTCTTCAAGTGAAACCTTGATGACTTTGCCATGGGTGTTTTCCATCGTCAACGGGTCGGCGTCGCTCGGTATATATTTATAGGTGTCCATTGGGAGCACCTCGATTTCCTTCAACACTGAAGCGACGTCGTCGTGTCCTGTCGTCACTGCCAACTGCTGCAGCCACTCACAGGGCTTCAGCGCCAATGGGCCTATGCGATCCTCAAACTTAATGCCGGTGATAATGAAATACTGCTTCATAGAGGGCGTCATGCTTTCGAAGAGCTTCACACGCTTCATCTCCTTGGCCTTCTCCCCCATCAGCTTGTTGATCCAACTGCCCGAGGTGATATAGCATCCGCCAAGTACCCAGTCGAGCACATTGCGCAGTTCGTTGAAACCCTCGGTGGCATAGTGGAGCATATCCTCCATCATCTTCTTAGCATCCACGTTGATCGGTGCCTGCTCAAAGGCATCACTGAGCAAGCGATAAGCCTCCGACCCCATCTCCTGCAACAGGCGGTCGGTTTCAAAGATACGGTCGGGGAACATCTCGTTGGCCACGTCCCACACAAGGTAGCGCACGGCATCGAGACTGGGCTCGTCGGGATAATATTCCTCATCAGCGTGGTACATGGGCACGGGATAGCCGTAGAGCTTCATGCACAGATCAGAGAACGAGTGCCACACGCCCATGTCGGCGACGATGTCCTCGAAATAATTGGTCAACTTGCGGGCCAACACTCTTGTGAAGTTCTTGTCGGGCAGATCCTTGCCGACAAAGCTCCGCAGACTGTCGAAGAGGCGGTTGGCAAAACGAGTATAATAGGTATCAGTGGCACAGTCACACATACCGGGATGTGCCAAACGGATCTCTTGGGTAGTAATGATTCCTTTCATGGTTTTGGATTGATTTCTGTTTGCTGCACAAAGATAATATAAAAACATGAGAAGGGAACCAAAATACTCCAAAAAGGTAAGCAAATATTTACGTAACAGGAACTTTTATTTTATTTTTGCATTGCATTAAAAGAAAGGAAACATATATGACCACATCTCAAATCAGCGCAGGGATATACCGTAATCTGAGGTATCTTCCCGACAGCGAGAACTATATGAACAAAGTACTCAGCCTACTTGAAAGTCGTGAGTATTAACAAGGATGATTGATTGGTGCCTTGAACGCCAGTAATTTCAAGGATCTTGAAGACAGCAATTAATATCATTCGAAGAAAAGGATAAATCTATCCATTTCTGTACTCTTGCGGTGTGCAGCCAGTGTGCTCACGGAAGTAGCGACAGAAGAAGCTGCTGGTGGGAAAACCGAGTGTATCAGCCACCTCTGCCACTTGACGATCGGTGTGCCGCAACATTACCTTGGCCTTGCTCACCAGTGCACGGTCTATCCATGCTTTGGCCGTCTCACCACTGATACTCTTGACAATAGCGCCAAGATAGCGTGCGGTGAGACAGAGATGGTCGGCATAGTAGTCGAGGGTGTGCGCCTCCTGGACATGCTCATTGACCAATCTGACAAAACGATTGAACACCTCACGACGATGTGACACTTGTTCGGGCCTACGCTCTTCCTGGTGCTCCAGGCACAGCTCGAAGAGCGAGAGCAGCGGTCCTACACTCTGCCCTGCCAGACGGCGCGTGTCGTAAGGGAGCTGGGTGATGGCCCACAGCGCATCCATGTAGCGGCTGAAGATGTCATGCTCTTCTTTCGAGGCGTGGAGGACGCGGTGGCAGGCATACTGCTGGAAGAGCGAAGGTGGCCGACCGTTGAAAGCAACGTTGAGCTGATCATCGTCAAAGGCAACGCCTGTGACATCGAAGTCTTCAGTCATGCTGCCTATCTGAAGGATGCTGCCCCGTCCGATATACACCACATCACCTTCGTTGAGATCCGTTTCCATAAGATTGAGTAAGTGGCGGCACCCTCCTTTACGCACAATGCCCAAGCGTGCATCGTCTAAATAAAACGGTTCCTCGCTGCCAAAGGTCTTGATAAGAGATTTGACACTGCGTACCATGGCAATGTCGTTTTTCAAGAAGACGCCATCAAGGGTTTCCTGTCCGTGCTCATCCATTAGCGTACGCATCGTCTCGAAACTGAGACGGCGCATGGGCTTTGTGTCTGTTTTTCCTTTCATGCTCATCAATGTCGTTACATTCTGATTGGGTCTCACAGCCATCATTCTCCTTTTATGTACGCAAAGATAACCATTTCCCGTTATAAATGATTCATTTTTCTTCATAATTGTACAAACAGAACATTTGTTATTGATAATCGGTAACGGACAAAGGAAAGAAACGCCGTAACTTTGCAGCCGTAAACAAAACCTGAGAAAAGATGAAGATACGACAACTCTTAGCCATGGCCATGCTAATGACCCCCCTCGCCCTGCGAGCCCAGCTCACATTGGACAGCTGCAGACAGAAGGCACACGACAACTATCCGATGATCAAGCAGTATACCCTGATCAACCGCAGCCGTGACTACACCATCGGCAACATCGGCAAGGCATGGCTGCCACAGGTAAACGCCATGGCTGGTGCTGCCGCCTATACCGATATGCTGGACATCCCTGCACAAGCAAGGATGCTTACGGGGGAAACAAAGAACTGGACTGCCGGCGCCATGATCAGCCTGCAGCAGCAAATCTATGATGGAGGACAGACAGCAGCCCAAAAGAACACCGCACGGGCCGAGACAGAGGTGAGCCGCCGCAACGTCGACGTATCGATGTATGCCGTCAACGACCGCATAGAGCAACTTTTCTTCGGCATTCTGCTTATCGACGAACAGCTGAAACAAAACCGATTGTTGCAAAACGACCTTGGCATCAATGAGCGGCAAGTGGCCGACATGATGAAAGGAGGGCTCGCCAACGCCACCGACATCGATGCTGTCAAGGTAGAAGAGGTGAAGTGCCGACAGAGCGAGGCCTCACTCACGGTCACACGCCAGGCCTACCTGCGTATGCTTGGCTACTTCATCGGTGAACAACTCAACGAAACGACGACGCTTGTGGCTCCTAACGAAACGGCAACGACAAGGATTGATGCTATCACCCGTCCCGAATTGCAATGGTATGCCGCCCGGCAGTCGCTGCTCGGTAAGCAGCGCAAGCAACTTGACACACAGCTGATGCCCACTGTCAAAGCCTTCGGCGCAGCGATAGCCCACACCTCTCTCGCCGACATGATGCACAACACGTTTGCCGCAGCCGGCGTGACGGTCAGTTGGAACATCGGAGCACTTTACACCCGCAAGAACGACCTGTACAAGTTGCAAGTGGAGGCAGACCGCATCGATGCTGAGCAACAGACCTTTCTCTTCAACAACCACCTGCAAACCGAGGAGACACAGGGACAGATAACCGCATTGAAGAAACAGCTCGACCTCGACCGTGAAACGGTGAGACTGCGTGAGGACATCTACAGCAAGAGCATGAAGAAAGTGAAGTTAGGCACCGAGACGGTCAATGAGATGCTCCGTGATGCCATCGCCGTAAGTCAGGCCCGTCAGCAGCAGAGCCTGCACAATATACAACTGCAACAGGCCATTAACCACCAAAACACACTGCAAGGTCGCTGATACATTGCCATCGGCCTACACATTATTAATATAGCAACACAACAACACCTTTTATATATATAACAACAATATCACACAAGACTATGAACAGACATCATACAAAGAAATATCTCTTGTTCTTCCTCGCCGCTCCGCTCCTTGCTGCCTGTGACGAAGGCGACAAAGAGTATGACGCCACCGGTAACTTTGAAGCTACCGAAGTGACGGTGTCAGCCCAGCAAAACGGCCAACTGCTCTACCTCAATGCAGAGGAAGGCAGCCTACTCGATGCAGGTGAAGAAGTGGGGCTTGTCGATACCACACAGCTCTGGCTCAAAGCCCGGCAACTCGGAGCCACACGAAACATCTACGCCACACAGCGACCCGACATCGAGAAGCAGGTCGCCTCGCTGCGTCAGCAACTTGACAAAGCCGAACAAGAGCAACGCCGCTATGCAGGGCTCACTGCCGATGGGGCTGCCAACCGCAAGCTTCTCGATGACGCCACTGCACAGGTGAAAGTGCTGCGCCGGGAGATTGCCGCCACACTCTCATCACTCAACAGCAGCACGCAGAGCCTCAACGCACAGATGAGCCAGACAGACATACAACGCTACGAGGTGCTTGACAACCTCAGCAAATGCCATGTCAAGGCACCTCTCAGCGGCATCGTGCTGGAGAAGTATGCCGAGAGTGGCGAATACGCCACTGTTGCCAAACCGTTGTTCAAGATGGCTGATATGAAGCACATCTTCCTGCGCGCCTATCTCACATCGGCACAGCTCTGCAAGGTACGAGTGGGACAGACCGTCAAGGTTTTCGCCGACTATGGCAATGGGAAACGCAAGGAATACAAGGGCCGGGTGACATGGATCAGTGATCAGAGCGAGTTCACGCCAAAGACCATCCTCACCGATGACGAGCGGGCCGACCTGGTCTATGCCGTGAAGATTGCTATCAACAACGACGGCGGCATCAAGACCGGCATGTATGGAGAGGTGAAGTTATGAACGGAAGGATGAACCTTGGAACGACCGTCCCATCAGTGGGGAAGCTCCCGCAGGATGAGAACACAGCAGAGAGCATCGTGGTCGCGGATGTCAGCAAGCACTATGGCCGGGTGAAGGCCCTGGACCACGTATCGCTTTCGGTGCGTCGCGGCGAGCGTTTCGGTCTCATCGGCCCCGACGGATCAGGCAAGACATCACTTTTCCGCATCATGGCCACCCTGTTGTTGCCCGACACGGGCCACGTGACGGTGGAAAGCTATGACACGGTAAAGGACATGCGTGCCATCCGCAACATTGTGGGCTACATGCCCGGCAAGTTCTCGCTCTACGAGGATCTTACCGTGGAAGAGAACTTGAAGTTCTTCGCCACGCTCTTCGGCACGACCATCGAGGAGGGCTATGACACCATCAAGGACATCTACGGACTGATAGAGCGGTTTCGCCACCGCCGTGCCGGTGCACTCTCCGGGGGCATGAAACAAAAGCTTGCGCTCTCGTGTGCCCTCGTCCACCAGCCTAAGGTGTTGCTCCTCGATGAGCCGACGACAGGTGTGGACCCTGTCAGTCGCAAAGACTTGTGGGACATGCTCGGGCAATTGGAGGAGCAGGGCATCACCATCGTGGCCGCCACACCTTACCTCGACGAGATACGGCGGTGCCAACGTGTGGCCTATCTCAGCGAGGGACAACTGCGCGATGTGGATACACCAGACAACATCCTGAGCGAGTTCAGTGATGTCTTCACGCCCACAGCACTGTCCGAGGCTGACAAGCCTGTCATCGGCGCAGAGCGTGAGAAGGTCATCACGGTACAGCATCTCGTCAAGGCCTTTGGTTCTTTCCGTGCCGTCGACGACATCTCATTTGATGTCTACCGTGGCGAGATATTTGGATTTCTCGGAGCCAATGGTGCCGGAAAGAGCACAGCCATGCATATTCTTACAGGACTCAACCGACCGACAAGTGGCGAGGGACAGGTGGCCGGCTACGACATCAACACCGAGAGCGAGCTCATCAAGCGCCACATCGGATACATGAGCCAACGCTTCTCGCTTTACAATGACCTCACTGTCAAGGAGAACATACGACTCTTCGGCGGCATCTACGGCATGAGCGATCGCTCTATCAAAACGGAGACAGAGCGCCTGCTCGACAGCCTGCACTTTGCCGACCATGCCGACGACATCGTGGGCAGCCTGCCTCTGGGCTGGAAGCAAAAGTTGGCATTCTCGGTGAGCATCTTTCATCATCCCGAAGTGGTCTTTCTTGATGAGCCTACAGGTGGTGTGGACCCGTCCACACGCCAAGAGTTCTGGAATCTCATCTACAAGGCGGCACACCGTGGCATCACGGTCTTCGTCACCACGCACTACATGGAGGAGGCGGAATACTGCAACCGCATCTCCATCATGGTCGACGGGAAGATACGCACCATGGGCTCGCCCGCAGAACTGAAAGCGAAATACCATGAGCCAGACATGGACAGTGTGTTCACCTTGTTGGCCAGAAAAGGAAAGAGAACATGATACGAATGATAAATGATGAATGATAGAAAGATGAAATCTCCATTCTTATCTTTTATAGCCAAGGAGACCAAGCACATTGTCCGCGACAAGCGCACGCTGCTCATCCTGCTTGGCATGCCGATGGTGATGATGCTGCTCTTCGGCTTTGCCATCCGCACCGACGTGAAGAACGTGAGGACAGTGCTGGTGACGGCCTCGCATGACGCGGCCACACAGCGTGTCGCCCATGAGGTGGATGCCTCTCCTTATTTCTCCGTAGTGCGGACGGTGCCTACCGCTGAGGCTGCCGAGCATCTCATGCGACAGCAGAAAGCCGACATTGCCTTGGTATTCTCGTCCAACTATGGACGCCATCTCACCGACGGCACAGCACGCATACAGCTCATCGCCGATGCCACCGACCCGAACATGGCGCAACAGTATGTGGCCTATGCCCAGCAGGTCATCGCCCATACGGCAACCACACCTGTCAACATCAAGTATCTCTACAATCCAGAGATGGAGAGCTCCTACAACTTTGTACCGGGTATCATGGGCATGCTTCTGCTGCTCATCTGTGCACTGATGACTTCCATCAGTATCGTCAGGGAGAAGGAGCGTGGCAGCATGGAGGTGCTCCTCGTCAGTCCCGTGCGACCCTTATTGGTCATCATAGCCAAGATGGTGCCTTATATGGTCATGGGCTTTGTCATCCTCACTGCCATCCTACTCATGGCTTACTATCTGCTGCAAGTACCGCTCTCGGGCAGCATCGCACTCATCTATCTGCTCTCCATGCTATACATCCTATTAGCCCTATCGCTGGGCCTGCTCATCTCCACGGTATCCAATACGCAGATGACAGCCCTGCTCTTTTCGGCCATGGTACTGCTCATGCCCTGCCTGTTGTTCTCGGGCATGATATTCCCCATCGAGAGCATGCCGCGCGTGCTGCAATGGATTACCTATATCGTCCCGCCCCGTTATTATGTCGAGGCGATGCGCAAACTGATGATTATGGGCACGGGATTCAGCAGCATCCACACCGACTTCTTCGTCCTACTTGCCATGACCGTTACTTTCATGGCACTGGCACTAAAGAACTATAAGCAGAGATTAGAATGAATATTGAATGATAGATGATGAATGTTAAGTGATAAATGTTGAGTGATTATATGATAAATATAAGATTATTAAGGCATTTGCTCCACAAGGAGTTCTTGCAGATATGGCGTAACCCCTTTCTGCCCCGTCTCATTGTGGTATTCCCCATCATCATGATGTGCGTCATGCCGTGGGTGATGAACATGGAAGTGAAGGATGTGCATGTCGACGTGGTGGACAATGACCGGTCACCGTCATCCCAACGACTGGTACACCGCATCGAGCAGTCACCCTACTTCTACTTCAACGGACAGCCGGGCACCTACACCGAGGCCATGAGCGACATCACCGGTTCGAAAGCCGATCTCATCCTCATCATTCCGCATCATGCCGAGCGGGATGCCGTACGAGGCCAGCAGCCTCAGCTGCTCATCGCTGCCAATGCCGTAAATGGCACGAAAGGCTCGCTCGGTGCGTCCTATCTCTCGCAGACAGCGGCATTAGAGGCTGCTCGGATGGCACAGACAAGCGGTAGCAAAGAAGCTTTCGCCCCTCTCTACTTGTATAATAAGAACCTGAACTACAAAGTCTATATGATACCGGCACTGATGACCATCCTCGTCATTCTCTTCTGCGGTTTCCTGCCGGCCCTGAACATCGTCAGTGAGAAGGAGACGGGTACCATCGACCAAATCAACGTCACGCCGGTGGGTAAGGGTGTATTCATTCTCTCCAAACTCATCCCCTACTGGATTATCGGCTTGGGCGTGATGACAGTGTGTTTCCTGCTCTCATGGATCGTCTACGGCATCACCTGTCAGGGTAACATCACATGGATGTATGTGCTCGCCCTCTTGCTCATCTTCACCATCAGCGGGCTGGGGCTCATTGTGTCCAACTACAGCGACACCCTGCAACAGTCCATGTTCGTGATGTGGTTCATCATCGTCTGTCTCATCCTGCTCTCAGGACTCATCACCCCCGTTGCCTCCATGCCCCGTTGGGCACAGCAACTGACCATCATCAATCCCTGCCGGTGGTTCATCGACGGGGTGCGCACGGTGTTTGTCCGTGGAGGTGGCTTCATGGACTTCACGCCACAGACTTGCACCCTTAGCATTTTTGCCGTCGTCATGGACTGCTGGGCAGCATGGAGCTATAAGAAGCGGGGATGATCTTATAATATAAGATGACAGAGAATGCCTTCACTCATGACAAAGAAAAAATGTAAAGCTACCTTCCCCTGTAAGACACAAGTTAACTACCCACACCGAGGTCATCTTATGTTACAGACCAGCCTTCCCAAAGGCATCATGGCATTGATAAGGCTCACCTGCCGAAAGTGATCCCAGTCCTCGGCCTTGGTGTCTTGTTCCGTCAGCTCACCGGCATCGAGCAATGACTGAAGCATAGTGCCACGGAGCAAAGGCAGACGTGGCGTCACCCAATGATATCCGTCGAAAAGGGCTATATTGGAATAGGTGGTGTCGGTGAGCAGTCCGTTCTTAACGATAATCACCTCATCGGCCGTTCCCCGCTGAGCCGCCAAAGCCTTCAGGTGGCGACGGTCTGTACTCTTATAAGCATAGTCGATGTCATCGCAGACGACAAGATGCAGACGCGTGATGTGGCGGATATGATACTCGTCAGCCTTGACAAGAGTAATGCCGCTTGCGTCGTATTCCACATGCACTTTCCACGTAATGTCGGCAGGCCACTTGCGAGCAGCCAACACCGTGGCAAGCGAGGGAACGGGGGCGTCGGGAAAGAAACGCCTCATGGTTCTGGCCATACGCTGCTGATGATAACCAATATTGTGGGGCACGCCCTCCTCTACTCTGATGGTTTCAACAAATGGGTACATAGGTCTTCTCTTTGATTTCCTGATATTCTTTTTGCCAGTCACTCTTGGCCGTAATGCCTCCTCCTGCCTTGAAAAACAGTCGACCATCTTCCTTGTCGATGAACCGGATGAGCACGCAGCTGTCCATCTGTCCACGGTCGCAGATGCCGGCCACTCCCGTGTAGAAGCCACGGTCGTAGCCTTCTGCCTCGCTGATGATGGCCATGGTCTTGGGCTTAGGCGCTCCCGTGATCGACCCGGCGGGCAACTGAGCCATGAGGATGTCGCCAAGATGACGGCGATAGTCACCGGGTAGCTGCCCGACAATCTCTGAACTCGTCTGCAAGATGGGACCATTGCAAGTCTCCAAACGCTCTACGTAGCGATAGCGACGCACGCTCACATGGTCGGCTATGCGACTGAGGTCATTGCGAATCAAATCCACGATCGTCGCGTGCTCGGCCGCCTCCTTGACATTGTTGAGAAGTGTCTGCTCGGCATTGGGCACGTTGCAGCTGATAGTACCTTTCATGGGATAGCTGCTGATGATACCATCTTGGATACGCACAAACGTCTCGGGAGAGAAACATACGAAAGTGTCCTTGACCCACAACCGGTATCGTGCTTGGGAAAGCAGGAAGATGTCGTGCAGCGAGAGATTGGTGTCCAAAGGAATGCGGCACGTCAAATTAGCCAGATAACTATTGCCTGCCAGCATATTGCGATGGACAATCTCGAACTTCTCTCGATAGGCTTCGGGAGTGAGCAGATGGGATTGCCAAACAAGTGACACGGCCTTCGCCTTTTCATCGGACGCATTGCTGTGTCCGGGAAAAGCATAGAGCAGCTCGTCAGCAGACAGTTCATCAACAGGCTCCACCAGCCATCGCCGATGGAGATAGTCGGTCAGAAAGAAGAACGAGCAGTCGTCTGCCCCCCACGCGTTGAGCCTCGCAACCGCCGTGTCCATATCAATCCAGCGCAAGTTCATCCTTCTTATTTATAATAGCAGCCAGCAGATGTCGGCAGACATCCTCTATCAAGTCCAGCGCCAACTCAAAGTCAGAACCATCGCCATAGTATGGATCAGGAACAGAATGCGCGGTGGGATGGTCGATGAGATAGTCCGACATCCTAATGATTTTCCCACGATCAGCTTCAGACGTAGCCTTGGATGCGATGGCGCGATAGTTGTCCTCGTCCATGACCACAATACGGTCGAAAGTCTGGAAATCGGTCTTGGCATTGAACTGCCGTGCAATATGACAGATGTCCAACCCTTGCCGAGCACCATGCTGCCGCATACGACGGTCGGGCAGATCGCCCACATGCCAAGGGCCTATGCCGGCCGAATCAATGAAAAAACGGTCTGACAACCCTGCCTCGTCGACATCGCGCTGCATAATGGCATGGGCAGCCGGGGAACGGCATATATTACCCAAACAGATAAACAGCAATGCTATTTTCCTCTTTTCGTGATTCTCTTTTGCCATGATTCTTATTGCGATTCTCTATTCTGATGGTTTTACGGCTGCAAAGGTAGGCATTTATTTCGGTTCAGCCACCCTTCCATGCTTGCTTTTGAACGATTTTAAACTTCAAAGGACTCCATATCTCTCCGTACATTTAGAAAGCATCGATATGATAGTCTATTTTTCTAAAATAGTAACTTCCGAAATATTTTTATGCAAAAAAGTTCCGTTTTGTTTTGCTCGTATTGTTTTTTCTCTTATCTTTGCAACCGAGAAACAATAATATGAGTAAGAGAGATGAGAAGGTTTTATTTTGACACATTCACAAAACAAGCCCTGTCGGAACTACACCGATACAGAGCCGTTATGTTTAGTCCTACAGTGGTCGCATAAGCGCTGAACCCAAAGAATAGGGTGACAGCATTCTCCGACCTTGCAAAAAGTACACGTTGATGTGTACACCTTATCATATATATCAGACAATCACTAAATATGATTACTATGGAAAAACCGACCATTCAAGAAGTAGAGACTTGGCTCATGAAACTCTACACCACAAGTCAGGAGAGCATCACACCGGTTGAGCGTCGCGAGCAGAACATGTATGCCACCATGGTGGAAAAGCCCAGTGACAAGAAGTTCCTCGTGAAGATGCTCGACGAGAGCTCACAGATTCGTGACGACCGTAAGCTGGCCAAGCGCATCAAAGTGCTCATTGACGAATATGGTGTTCCGGAGTTTCTCAATGCCCGCGACCGTCTGCTCTTCAAGATATATCAGTCGTTTGGTTACCACTTCTATCCCATTGCCATCCCCATCATCAAGAAGCGGTTGCGTATGGATACCTCACGCGTCATCCTCGATGCCGCGCGACCGGCTCTGACCAAGCACTTGGCTGAGCGCAACCAGGAGGATATCGGACAGAACGTCAACCTGCTCGGTGAGGTGGTGCTCGGAAACAAAGAGGCCGACCAACGATACTACAACACCATCGAGGCACTCAAACAGCCCGACATCAACTACATCTCGGTGAAAATCTCAGGTATCTATGCACAGACCCACGCACTGAACTACGAGGAGGCTTTCCCTGAGCTGGTGCGACGTATGTCCACGCTCTATCAGACAGCCATCGACTATCCCTACATCACGCCCGAGGGCAAGAAGGAGCCGAAGTTCGTCAACCTTGACATGGAAGAGTACAAGGACTTTGATATGACCATCCGCGTGTTCCTCACCACTCTGTCCAAGCCCGAGTTCCTGCACTATTCTGCCGGTATCGTGGTTCAGGCTTATCTGCCCGATGCCTACGGTTTCCAGACCAAACTGCTGGAGTTTGCCAAAGAGCGTGTGGCCCGTGGCGGCGCATGGATTAAGATGCGTATCGTGAAAGGCTGTAACCTCGACATGGAGACCGTCACCTCGTCGCTCCACAGCTGGCCGTCACCGGTCCGCCCCAACAAGACCGAAGTCGATGCCAACTATCTCCATATCATCGAACGCGGTCTGCTGCCCGAGAACTCACGGTGCCTCCACATTGGTATGGCATCGCACAACCTCTATACCATTTCCTACGCTTATCTGCTGACACAGAAATACCAGACGCCAAAGGACACCTTCTGCTTCGAGATGCTTGAGGGTATGGCCGACCACGTGTGGCGTGCACAGTCCAAACTCGGCAACCACGTCGTGCTCTACGCTCCGGTTGTCCACGACAAGGAGTTCCTCTATGCCGTGTCATACCTTGTCCGCCGTATGGACGAGAACACGGCACCGGACAACTTCCTCACCCACTCGTTCAACCTCAAACCGGGCACAGAGACGTGGGAGTTCCTGCGCAAGCAGTTCGAGGACGCCTATGCCATCAAGGACAAGCTCAGCCACACGCCGACCCGAACACAGGACCGTCGCAAACCTTACATCCCCATCCCTCCACAAGACGTGATGGTCAACGAGCAAGATACCGACTTCGACCGTGAGTGCAACCAGGAGTGGCAGCGCGACATCTTCAAGAAGTGGAAGAAGAGTCCTGCCGACAAGCCTGACGTCATCCCCACACAGATAGGCAGCAAGACCGTCGTCAACGACAGCCGCTATAAATACTACGACCGCTCGCAGGACGAGGATGTAGAGATCTGCGAGATGTCAAAGGCTAACGCTGCTCAGGTGGAAGAGATCGTGAAGATTGCTGCCGCTGATCCGGGTCACTGGCGCGACACGACGATAGAGGAGCGCCACAAAATCATGTACGATGCCGCCAACCGCATGGGCGGCCTGCGCGGCGACCTCATCGGTGCCATGTGCGCCATCACCGGCAAGACGGTCGTAGAGGGCGACGTGGAGGTATCGGAAGGTATTGACTACTGCCGCTTCTACACCACTTCAATGAAAAAGTTCTATGCGCTGCAAGATGTCGATATCAAGGCCAAGGGCACCGTGCTCGTCATCTCACCGTGGAACTTCCCGTGCGCCATTCCTTGTGGCGGTGCCGTGGCCGGGCTGGCTGCCGGCAACACGGTCATCCTGAAGCCCGCCTCTGTCGCTGCTCCTGTAGCCTGGCTCTTTGCCAAAGCCTTCTGGGATGCCGGTGTGCCGAAAGAGGCTTTGCAAGTCATCATCACTGAGCGCAACGCTCTCGACAAGCTCACACAGGCTCCCGAGATCAAGCATATCATCCTCACCGGAGGCACCGACACCGCACAGTTGATCCTGCGCGCTAAGCCAACTACTCCGCTGTCGGCAGAGACCGGTGGTAAGAACGCCATCGTCTGCACGGCATCGGCCGACATGGATCACGCCATCATGAGCGCCTGCCACTCAGCCTTCAGCAATGCAGGGCAGAAGTGCTCTGCCTGCTCGCTCTTCCTTGTGGAGCGCTCGGTCTACGAGCGTGAGGACTTCCGCGAGAAGCTCCGCGACTGCGCCACAAGCATGAAAGTAGGCGGAGTATGGAACGCCGGCAACGTAGTAGGTCCGATGATCACCAACCACAACGACAAACTGCTCCACGCCATCAACAACCTGGAACCGGGCGAGTTCTGGCTCGTGCCGCCTCACTTTGTCGACAAGCGAAGCTATATCCTCGCCCCGTCGGTGAAGATGGGAGTAAGCCCGCAGAACTATTCCTTCCGCACCGAGCTCTTCGGCCCTATGCTCTCCGTGGCTCCGTTCGACACCTTGGAGGAGGCCATCAGCCTGGTCAATGGTCTTGACTATGGTCTGACCTCAGGTATCCAGACACTCGATGAGAATGAGCGCCGCCTGTGGCGTGACTCCATCATGGCCGGCAACCTCTATATCAACCGTGGCATCACGGGCGCCATTGTTAACCGTCAGCCCTTCGGTGGCATGAAGCTCTCAGCCTTTGGTTCCGGCATCAAGGCCGGTGGTCCGAACTACTGCCAGCAGTTTACTATCATCACCGACAAGCCGGGCTCAAAGACCGACTATCGTACAAGCTATGCCGAGGCATGGGAAAGCGAGTTCCGTCATCCGCGCGACTGGAACCATATCAGCGGTGAGGAAAATGTGTTCCGCTACCTGCCGCTCAAGGGTGGCATGGGACTGCGACTGTTCAAGAAAGACTCTGACGAGCAGGCGCTGCTCATGGTGGCCTTGGCCGCTCACATCTGTGGCACTCCGCTCACAGTGAGCTGCGACGCCGACGACAAGCGCCCCGACCTGCAGGATAAGCTCGCAAAGTTAGGAGCACGCCTCAAGCGTGAGACACTCGACAACTTCATCGATTCCATCCCCGATTATGAGCGCATCCGCACTTGCTCGCCCGACATTCCTGAGAAGATATATCAGCGCGCCGCCGACACCAACAAGTTCATCGCCACCGATGTTCCCGTGAAGGACGGCCGTGTGGAGCTCATCCACTACCTCAAGGAGCAGAGCATTGCTTTCGAGTATCATCGCTATGGCAGTGGGCAGGACAAGGCTCCAAAGATTGAAGAAGAATTCCAGACCAGATAGATAAACCAAGAAGGCCTATAGATCCATAACTACCCCGATCCTTAGGTTCATAAACTTCCGCCCCCTCTAACTCTTCCTTTTTAGGAGGGAGTCAGAGGGGGGATCTGTAGATTTATAACAGGGAGTCCTTGCATCTTTCATAACAATAGCAGGCCACACTAACGCCGGAGCGTTAACACAGTCTGCTACTCTGCTACTTTGAGGGGCCGATGCACCGCCCTGGCAATCAAAAAGAATATAATCAACGAATGGCCATAATGCACTCCTATAAGTTGAACTTATAACCGAAAGTGAACTGGAACACGCTGTTCTTGCAGTCGGTGTTCTCAATGGCGTCGGTCACCCCCCAATTATAGCGCATATCCCACACAAAGCGGCGATATTCATACGACATACCAAGAGGAATAGAGAGCCCGCAACTGCTTGTGTTCCAACCATCGTCACTGACGTTGAAGTCTGGCTGCAGACCTACTTTCATAGCCAAACCCGGTGCTACATAAAAATTGGCCATAGCCGGAATATTGATGTAGTTGAGCTCGATACCATCGCATCCCTGCATGGAAAAGAGAGCGCCTGCGGTAAAACTAAACTTGCGGTTGACAGGGAACTCAAACTCGACTCCTGTAGCCAGTCCAACACGCGATCCTCTGCCGCTGACATCAGTCAGGTCGGCCACATTGAGTCCTATTTTAGGCTGAATGGTAATGTTGTTAGTGCGACGTTGCGCTAACATAGGCACTGAAAGCAGTAGTATCAGCAGTGATAAAATTATTTTCTTCATAAAAGTTCATTTTATGTTATCTTCCATGCGAGCAAATATACGAAAAAACATCCAAGACCCCTTCTTTTGTTGTGACAAATTAACAAATAAGTTGCTTTCCTCTTCTGTAGTAGCCTTGTCATTTTCTTTTTCTGGTGACACACCCCACTCATCTCATTTCTCACCGCCCCATCCTTTGCCTGGCATCCGCCATCATCTTCCTCAGTTCTTTGTTGGGCTCCTCCACCTTCACTGCCCGCTGCAGGAAACGCTGATAGGCTGCCTTGGCCTCCTGTTTCTTGCCGAGAGCTTCAGAACAAATGCCTATATAATAAGGTGTACTGATAGAGTTCGGATCATAGTCTTCTGCCTGAACGAAGTCATCGAGTGCCCGATGATAGTCCTGCCCGGCATATTCGCCTTCCGCCAAACCACGATAGCAGGAAAACATCACAGCACTGTCAGGTCTCAGCAATTTCAGGGCACGACGGAAGCAGTCCATCGATGCTTTGTAATCGCCCAAGGCACCGAGTACCACTCCTTGATGATAGAGCGGAGCGGCTACTGAGGAGTCAGACATGGCGATGGCCACATCCAAAGCCTTCCGCGCCTCTGCCGGATGCTCCAGTCGCTCGTAGCTCACGCCAAGGTTGAGCATGTTCTTATAGGTGGAGTCGCCCTGTTGCAAAAGCAGCAGATAGCTGTCCTTGGCCAATACCCATTGCCGCTGGGCCATATACACGTCGGCCATGATATCATTGACAGCCATGCAGGTCTCGTCTTTCAGCCAAAATCTGTTACAGACGATTTCCGCTTTGTCTGTCAATCCCGAAAGCAAGTATTCCTTAGCCAGCTTGGCCACAGCCTCGCCGTCCATCGGCCACCGCTTGATAATAGCCTCGCCCCATCCTATTGTCCGCTGGTTGAGTCCGAGTGCCTTGCAGCAGTCAAACAGATGGTGCATGGTATCATGGTCGAGCGAATCAGCGGGCAGTCTATTGACAATATCAAGGCTCTTGGTATAGTTGCTTTGACGATAATAGGCGTTGGCGATCTTCATGCGCAAGGCGGCACTGCCGTCACTGGGCAAAGCTTTGAGATAATACTCCAGGGCATGTCTCAGATCATAGTCCACCATGCAGGAGTCACCCCGCCGGATGTTGTCGTTAGACTGATTGTTGGCACTCACCGTCAGGACCATCGCCATGACCAGTAGTAAAAGGGTAGTAAATCTCTTCATCTCTCTGAATGATTAAGTTTTTAATACGTTGTTGCAAAGATAATATTTTTATGGCATACTCAGAAGCCTTCCAAGTAAAAAGAATACATTTGTTTGATAAACTGACAAAAAAGCGGCCACGAGAAGGCGTTCTTTTCGAGCAAGCACGTCTTTGGCCGTAATTTTTCGATTCTCGTCGATATTCTTAACTATCTAACTACTAATGACTTGAATAAACATTACATTTTTTCATCTTGCAAAAATACCTTTCTGATAGAAAATTCTCTAGAGAATTTTCTATCAAACTACCTTTTTCACTCGGTCATCTCGGTAGTTTTACAGTGAGAAAAAGCCGAGATGACACTATAATCATGCTATTTTCGCATTCAGCCACCCATTTTTGCTCTTTGCAAACATGGTTTTCCCTCAAAAAGCTCCTCTGCTTCTCTCTGGAAGCGAAGTAAACCGTGACAGTCTTTTGTTGTGTATCTTTACCCATTCGAAAGAAGTATTCCATTATCTTTCTACCTTCTGTCGTACAGCTGAGCATATCCAAGGGTGTCAGCACACAGCAGACTTTTTTTAACAGACAATAAACGCTTTCTCTCCTATCGAAAGACACCTTCAACAAAAAGAGCAGGTGATAAATTCCAGAAATTCTTGTCCATCTCAGATAATTTTGCGATATTTGCAAGAGATATGCATGCCCTACTACGTAAATAGGGGGAACAAAAAATGAAAGACAAAAGACATGACCCTACAGCAACTGGAATATATCTTAGCCCTCAACCGCTTAGGCAACTTCGCCAAGGCTGCTGACTATTGCGATGTCACGCAACCGACGCTCAGCTCCATGATTCAGAAACTGGAAAACGAGTTGGGCATCAAGATCTTTGACCGGCGCCGACAGCCCATCGTCACCACCAAAGCTGGACAGGCTGTCATCCGACAAGCCAAAGAGGTGCTCTATCAGTCCCGGCGCCTCAAGGAGATCGTCGAGGAAGAGAAGGATACTTATCTCGGGACATTCACCATCGGCGTGCTTCCGACCATCGCTCCCTACCTCATCCCCCACTTCTTTCCGCAGTTGATGAAGGAGCATCCCGAGATGGATCTGCGCATCACTGAGATGAAAACCAAGGACATGAAGCAGGCCCTGCTCAATGGTGACATCGATGTCGGCATTCTGGCTAAGATCGAAGGACTGGAGATGTTCAACAGCACGCATCTCTATACAGAGAAGTACTTTGCCTATATCTCAAAAAACGATCCCCTGTTTGCCAAAGAGAGAATAAAAACTACCGACCTCAACGGGGAGTTTCTATGGCTACTTGACGAGGGGCACTGTTTCCGCGACCAGCTCGTGAAGTTCTGTCATTTGAAATCAGCTGCGGCCAGCAAGAAAGCCTATACCTTGGGGAGTATCGAGACGTTTATGAGAATCGTGGAGAATGGCAAGGGCGTGACTTTCATCCCCGAGATGGCTATCTCACAGTTGGAAGACTCACAAAAACGACTGGTAAGGCCCTTCGCCTTGCCGGAGCCTCAACGCGAGATCGTCATGATCACCGCCGACAACTTCATTCGCCACAAGATGCTCGACATGATCGTGAAGCGCATCCAAGACTGTGCCAAGCCATTGCTGTGTCCTTATAATAAATAGACGACAGGAAGAAACAAATCTCTTGCTTCGTCGCTACAACCATTCAACAACCATGAAAGACTTTGCAGCTATAGACTTTGAGACCGCCAACTTCGAGCGCACTAGTGTTTGCGCCGTGGGTGTGGTGATCGTAAGAAACGGAGAGGCGGTCGATTCGTTCTACTCACTCATCCATCCCGAGCCCAACTACTACAACTGGCGTTGCTCCAGCGTTAACGGCCTCTGTCAGGAAGACACAGAGGACGCGCCTGTCTTCCCCGACGTGTGGAAGCAGATAGAGCCCATGATCGAGGGCTTG
This sequence comes from uncultured Prevotella sp., assembly GCA_900540375.1. GTDB lineage: Bacteria > Bacteroidota > Bacteroidia > Bacteroidales > Bacteroidaceae > Prevotella. The sequence goes on along the minus strand of UQFS01000001.1, from coordinate 26,989 downwards.
CCACTCGTGGCTCACAACAAGGCTTTCGACGAAAACCGTCTGAAAGCTGTCTTCCGCATGTATGACATGGACTATCCCGACTATCCATTCTACTGCACGCTCATCGCCTCACGCAGAGTATGGCCCGGCGGACACCACAACCTCGACATCATCGCCGCACGCTGCGGCTATGATCTCAAGAACCATCACCATGCCCTTGCTGATGCTGAAGCCTGTGCTGCTATCGCGTTGGAGATCCTTTAGTGACATAGTTCACGGATGTTGGAGGCCACGTCACGCGCGAAGAAATAGAGACAAGCGAAGATGATGACCGAGAACACGGCCTGTACGGCCAATAAGCCATCATCCATGCCGTGGGGTGCTGAATCCTGCCTATGGCAAGCAGGTGGAAAACATAGACGCACAGGCCCATGGACAATGCACAGGGGATGAGTGCGCACAATCTACAATAAGTATCTTAGTCATGGCTTACTTGCAATAGATATGGTCGATGACGATGTTGAAGATATAGCCGGGATAGACCTTGCGGATGGCCTGAAGGAGCTGATACTGAAAGGCATTGTCATCGTGAATCGAGTCGTCGGGCACCACGTCGAAGGTGACCGTGCGCTTCTCCTCAAGATAGAAGTAGCCATGTACCTGCTCGATATGGGGGTAGCTCTTCAGGAAAGCCATCACACCCTTTTGCAGTTCGCTCTCCTTGCCATGGTCGCAAACGGCATAGATGCCCACCGTGACGATGACATGGTATTTGTCATAGAGCAGCTTGGTGATGGACCGTGTGAGCCCGTGGATGCGGTTGGCCGTCATGGATTCTGGCACACTGACGTGGAGCGAGCCGATGATGGCATTGGGACCGTAGTAGTTGAGGATGATGTCGTAGACACCGAGCACACCGGCAAACTGTTTTACGTCGCTCTTGATATTGAGCATCATCTCCTTGGAAATGCTCTCGCCGAGCAACTGGCCCACGGGAGCTCCGACCATCTCTATGCCAGCCTTGATGATGACAAGCGAGATAATCGAACCAAGGATGCCATCAAGGTTGAGCCCCGTGAAGAGCATGATACCGGCGGAGACAAGTGTGGAGAGCGTCACCACGGCATCAAAGGTGGCATCAGCACCGCTGGCTTCCAAGGCATTGCTCTTCAGCTGCCGTCCTTGTTTCTTCACGTACCAGCCGAGGACAAGCTTCACGGCAATGGCTACGATGATGATCGTCAACGTGACGGCGGTGTAGGATGGATGCGTGGGATTGAAAATCTTCTTCACGCTCTCCACCAACGAGAGAATACCCGTGGAGAGGACGATAACCGAGATGATGATGGCACTGAAATACTCCACGCGGCCGTAGCCAAAGGGATGGTCGCGGTCAGCAGGTTTCTCCGACAGCTTGGTGCCCACAATAGTGATGACCGACGAGAGCGCATCGCTCAGGTTGTTGACCGCATCCATGATGATGGCCACCGAACCGGCTGCCCATCCTGCCACAGCCTTGAAGGCGGCAAGGAAGAGATTCGCGGCAATACCTACCAGACTCGTGCGGATGATTTGTTGATTTCTATTCATTGTACATTATATATTATTCATGTACCTCACGCCAAAGAAGAGACGAGAAGCCAGATATTCAAAACCGTAACGATACCAGCCAGACTATAGAGGAAGACAGTGTTCCACGGCTTGTTGACGTATTTGCCCATGACACGCTTCGATGAGGTGAGACTCACCTGCAAGAACACGGTGAACGGCAGTTGCAGGCTCAGCACCATCTGCGAGATGATCAGCCCTTGGAAAGGATTGCCGATGAAGAAAATCAGCAGCAAGGCTGCGCCCAACGACAGCGCCACGCCTACTGCTGAGTGCGGATCCTTGGCATTGTACGACTCACCGAAGAGTCCCGAGAAGATACTTCCGGCTGCCATACCACTGGTGATGGTGCTGGAGATGCCGGCTAAGAGCAGTGCCAGCGCAAAGATGTTGGAAGCATTGCTGCCTAAGAGTGGTGCCAGCATGGCATTGGCCTGCGCCAAATCGTCGACATGTTCGCCGTGAGTATAGAACGTGGAGGCGGCCAGAAGAATCATGGCCGAGTTGATGGCCCAGCCGACAAGCATGGAAAAGAGTGTGTCGGCAAATTCATATTTGAGCATGTGACGGATACGCTCGTCACCCTTGAGGTTGATCTCGCGGCTCTGTATCACCTCGGAATGAAGGAAGAGATTGTGGGGCATGACCACGGCACCAAGAACACTCGTCACGATGAGCAAGGAACCTTGCGGCACTGATGGTACCACAGCAGCGCACGCGGCCCCGCCCCAGTCGATATGTACCAGGAAAAGCTCGTAGATAAACGACAGTCCGATGATGGAGACAAAACCGATGACCGCCCGCTCTATCTTCCGATAGGAATTGGTAAAGAGCAGGATGAGCACGGCGACTGTCACCAGTAGCGCACCTACCGGAATAGATATGCCGAAAAGCATCTGCAAGGCGATGGCTCCACCAAGGATCTCGGCCAGTGACGTGGAGATGCTGGCAAGGATAGCGCTCACTACGATAGGACGACCCACCCACCGGGGCGTGTACTTCACGGCGGCCTCACTCAGACAGAGACCGGTGACGATGCCTAAGTGAGCCACGTTGTGCTGCAGGGCAATAAGCATGATCGTCGACAGTGTCACCACCCACAGCAGTGCATAGCCGTATTCCGACCCGGCGGCAAAGTTACTGGCCCAGTTGCCGGGATCGATGAAGCCGACGGTGACAAGGAGTCCGGGACCGATATACTTAAAGATATCAAGAGCACCCAATACATGAGGGTGCCGCTTGTTTCTCAGTTCTTTTAATATGTTCATTACAGATCGTTGATTTTGCGGGCATAAATAAAACTAATGCAAATATACGATAGTTTTTCGTAAAACCGTCCCACTGAGGCGAGAAAATAAAAGGGGCGCACGCAAAGTCCACCCCTTTTTGTCAGAAATCGATATGACGGCATCTTTCCAGTGCCGTATATTCATTGTCTGTGTCATTTTAAGTGGAGATTTTCCACAAATTCTTTTAGATTCATAAGATCCTCATGTTTGACAACTCTGTTGCGAGGAACTGTAAAGCCTCGATTGATTTCTTCTTATCCGTTGTATGTTTTAATTGTTTGTAATTCTTTGTTTCCTTTTGACGGTGCAAAGGTACGGACTTTAAAACCAAAGACACTTAAGATTACCTTAACTGTTCCTTAAGATTTCCTTAAGACTTTTTTCTCCTCACAAAATCATTTCGTCATCTCTTCGTATTCCGCCAACCGCAACTGATAGGCGGCAACTGCCTCCACCCAACTGTCGCGGCTCTGCTGAACCTGTCGCTGAGCCTCAAGCAGGTCGGTCATCTTACCCGTTCCGGCGTGGTAGAACTGCTGGTTGAGACGCAGGTTCTCACAGCTCTGTTCTATGCTCTTTCGGGCTATGAGTGTCTTACGGTAGGCCACAGTGACGTCGTCCCATTCCTTCTCAACCTTAATGCTGAGCAACTGTTGCTTGTCGGCCAACTGCTCACGGGCTTCCTGCTCCTCTATCTTCCGCCGTTTGATGGCGTGGCTGCCACCCCACCAACTTGAGATAGGGATGGAGACCGTGGCAAAGACCATGCCGAAAGTGTTATCCTTATGAACCAGCCGCACATAGTCATAGCCAGCACCGACGGCCACAGAGGGCAGGTTCTTGCCCACCTCCAACTTGCGATTGAGTACAGTCCCCCTGCACGTTTTGCTCCAATAGCCGGCTCTCTGTCATGTTCGCTGCGGCCACTGAAGGGTCTCTACGCATGGCAACAGGCAACACGAAGGTACTGTCCTTAGCCTCCAATCCGCTGACCACAAAAGCAGAGTCAGACAAGCCAATGTACTGTCCTAACACTTGGCGGCTCGCCTTCATGCCTTTGTTCACCTCAAGCAGAGCCGCTTCTACTTGATTTTCCTGGAGCTGTACCTGCAAGAGATCGTTGCGGAGGACAACGCCAGTCTTAACAGCGGTGTTCACATCTTTCTCCAGCGACCGCAACATCTGCTGTGTCTGTTGAAGCGTATGTAATTTTTCCTGGAGTGTCACCACGTTCCAGTAATACTGATTGGTGGTGAGTCTCACTTCGCGCTCCGACAACTGGCGTTGCAGGTCGGCGGCGGTCACACCCACCTTGGCGAGCTTGTTGCCATTGACAATCTGCCCGCCCATGAACACGGGCTGTACGGCCGTAATGCCTGCTGCCGTGCCATTACGCATCAGACCAACGGGTACCGATGAGGGAATCATTGTAGCGATAGCCTCGGGGATGGACGAGGCAATGGAGGATGGAATGACATCAGAAGTATTGATGTCGCCGCGAACCACGTCCTTGGAGGAATGGTAGGTGAAGCCCGCTGCCGCCACGGTGGGAAAAATATTTGGTAAAGGCTTCTTTCTTCTGTTCCTGAGCCTTCTCCAAAGAGCGGTTGGCCGAGCGTACGGCGATATTGTGGTTGATGGCCGCGTCGCGGCACTGCTCCAGAGTCAGCACACGCTGGGCGTGGAGCGAAAGGCAGCCCAAGAGCAGGGCTGTGGATAACATGGTTTTCTGCATAGCGTTCTTTGCTTTGATGTTTTTTCTATTCTCTATAGCGTCTATAGCCTCTATGGTCTCTATTCTTTCTCTATGTTTTCCGAGGCGAGTCTCTTCTTTGTGGACCCGCTCATCATCAGCCAGTAGGCCACGGGCAGTACGGTGAGGATGAGCACCATGGTGATGAGCGTACCGAAGAAGATGACTACCCCCATGGGCATCCACAGTCCGCTGCCACCGAGAATCATCGGTATGACGCCCATCGACGCGGCTGCTGAGGTGAGAAAGATAGGACGCATACGACGTTTGGCACTCTCGAAGATGGCCTCATGAGCCGTAAGCTGCTCGTTGGTGCGCAATTCCTCGGCATAGTCAAACATGATGATGGCATTTCTGACGAGGATGCCCATCAGCGAGATGAAACCGAGGAAACACGTCAGTGAGAAGTCGATACCCGTCACCCATACGCCGACGGCCGCGCCGAAGAGTGTCATCGCCAACGACAGCAATACAAGCACCGAAGTGCTGATGCGCTGGAAATGGCCGAGAAGGATGAAGAAGATGATGACCACGGCGATGGCCAAAGCACCGACAATCTGTGGCATCGTCTCGCCCGACATATCGTATTCGCCGCCCCACTTCATAGTGACGCCCTCAGGTATCTTGTCTTGTGTAAACTGCTTCTGCAACGCTTGGGTGAGATTCATGACGTTCACGCCGTCAGCCACGTCGGCCATGACAGTGATGGTGCGCACCCCATTGCAGTGGCATATCTGTCCGTCTTCCTGCGTCTTTTCTATTTTAGCCACATCGCGCAGTGGTACCGTCTTCACCCCACCGAGCACGGGGATAGGCTCATCCTCCACGTCGGTCATTGATGCGCCATTGGCCTTGCTGCCTTTCATGACCACGTTGGTACCATAGTCGCCCTGCCATATCGTGCCGAGGGGAAGGCCGTCGGAGCTATAGCGTGTGGCCATGGTTAACTCCACCTGTGCGTTGGTAATGCCAAGGCGGTTGCCCTTGCTCTCGTCAAGGATAATATGGTCCTTATAAAGTGGCTCACGCACGTCGTTGCGCACAATCAGCAGTTGCGGGCACTTGCGCATCTCGCGTGTCACCGAGTCGGCCACATGCTTGAGCTGTTCCCAGTCGGATCCGCTCAGGCGTATCTCCACACTGTTGTCCTCATTGCTGTAGTTGAGCTGTTTGAAACGGATGTAGGCATTGGGGAAGGCTTCGGAGTATTTCATGCGATAGTCCTTGAGTACAGCCTCGGTAGCTTTGTCGTCAGTGGTGTTGACGATGAACTGCGCAAAGTTCTTACCACCCATTTGTGGCGCGTACGTCGTTTGGAAGCGGGGTGACGAAGTGCCTTTGAACGAAGCCACCGACACCACGCGCTTGTCCTGTCGGAGGATATGCTCCAGACTGTCGGCTACCTGAGCCGTGCGCTGAAACGAGGTGCCCGTGGGCAGGAACATCTCCACGGCAAACTGGTTGCGCTCGGCGGTGGGCATGAGCTTCTGTGGCAACTTGTCCATCAGTATGAAGCCGCCAAGGGTGCAGACCACGGCAGCGGCGAGAGTGCCATAGTAGTGGCGGAAGCAGAAAGAGATGAGCTGGTCGTAGTAGCGCTGCATCAGCCCAAGGAAAGAGAAGCTGGGCTTGCCGTCCTTGCCCTTTTTCACCTCCATGGGCTTGCGGATGAACCAGAACTGCATGAAGGGCACGATGAGCTCGGCCACCAAGAGCGAGACCATGAGCACGATGGTAATGGCCCAGGGGAAATAGAGGATGAAGTCATGAAACATGCCTTGCAGTGTCAGCAGGAAGGGGAAAAACGTGATACTGATGGCGAGGGTGGCCGAGAATATAGACTTGAAGAAATGAGTAGCGCTCTGGATGGAGGCTCCCCAGCGGCTCATACCCTGGCCGAGCAGCTCGACATAGTTGTCGATGATGACAATGGAGTTGTCGACAATCATACCCAATGTAACGATAAGTGCCGCCAAGGTCACGGTGTTGAGTTCAATGCCGAAAGCATAGAACAGTCCCAACGAGATGAAGATGGTCACGGGAATGGTACTCGACGCCACGAGGGCCACGCGCATGGGCATGAGCAGCAGCACGACGACAACCACGGCGATGATGGCGATGAGCAACTCGCGCAGGAAGTTGATGATGCTGTCACCCACGACTTTGCTCTGATTGGTGATGGTGAACATCGTCACATCCTTGGGCAGTGTCTGCTGAAACGCGCTGAGCTGCTCATCAATCTGTTCACCCATGTCAGTGATGTTCTTGCCTTTCTTCATCTCCACGCTGAGCAGAATGCACTTGCGCCCGTTGTTGGTGATGTAGCTCGACGGTGCCGGGTATTCGCGTCGCACGTCGGCGATGTCCTTCAGCCGCACCACATGTCCGGCAGCATCGCTCCACACAACAGTTTGTTCCACGTCACCCACCACATTGAGCGCAGGCCTCACATCGATGGGGTACTCATAGTCAGGTGTACGTTGCGTGCCCGCCGTGGTGATGAAGCCCTTGGACAGCAGTTGTGTAGCCACGAGCGTCGGTGAGATACCATACTCAGAGAGCCCGCTTGTTGTCGATATACACCGCTACCTGCTCCTGTTGCAGTCCATAGACATTGAGCCGTCCGACACTCTCAACAGGCCGTAGCCGATCCTTAAGATCGTTCATATATTCTTTCAGCTCGCGGTAAGTCTTGTCCTTGCTCTCCATGGTGATGAGCAGAGCCGAAGTGTCGCCGAAATCGTCCTGCACCTGCAGGGCCACTACGCCCATGGGCAGAGAGGCCTTAAACGTCTTCAGCCCGTCCTTAATCTTGCTCCAGAAATTGTCTTTCTCTTCGCTGTCAATGTCTTTGTTCAGTTCTATCTGTATGATGGCAAGTCCGTTGCGGGTGAACGACTTTGTCTTGGTCTTGTCCACCTCTTTATAGGTGAAGATATAGTTCTCCAACGGTTTAGTCATCTGCTGCTCCACATCGCTGACACTGGCCCCCGGATAGGCGGCAATGACGAGACCCTGCCGGATAGTGAAGTCGGGAAACTCGTTCTTGTTGATCTTCACCAAAGCGAACACGCCAAAGGCCAACAGACACGAGGTGATAAGGATGACGATCTGCCGGTAGTGCATCGCCCATTCCACCATATTTCGTTTCTTATTCATAATTCGTAATTCATCATTCAATATTCAACATTGAACCCAATTCAACATTCATCACTCAATATTCCTCACTTTACTTCCTTCGCTCACCTTCTGCTGTCCCACGCAGATGACTTGACTCTCGGGCGACAGTCCTCCCGTCACCACAACAACATCTCCGATGTTCTCGCCAAGTGTCAGCAGTTGCTTATGTGCCTTCCCGTCAACAACCGTCCACACAAAGGGATGGTTGTCGTCGTCGATTTGTATCAAGTTGGCAGGCAATGTATTTTGCTGTGAGCCTCGCTGTTGGAAGTAAGCCTCACAGACCATACCCGGCAGCAGCTCATGTTTCGGGTTGCTGACCAAGGCACTGACATCATAGGTATGGGCCAATGGATCTGCGGTGACGCTTTTCTCAGTGACACGTCCCACAAAGATAGTACCATTAAGACTTGCTACGCGGAAACGCATTACCTCGCCCACACGCACGCGGCTGATGTCGCCCTCGGGCACGCTGACCTTCACCTTCACGCGGTCAATCGTCACCAGCGTCGCCACGGGCACATCCGGCGCAGTGTTCTGTCCCACCTCTGCCGTCTTCTTCGAGATATAACCGCTAAAGGGTGCTATGAGCCGGGTATCCGGTCATACCTTTGCGGGCGATGGCCTCAGCAGCACGGGTCTGTCGCACCAGCGCACGTGCCTGACTCAACTTAGTCTGGGCATCCACCCACTGGATGTCAGGCAGCGAGCCCGCTGTGTGAAGCTGTTTCATTCTGCGATAAGCGTCCTCGGCCTGCGAGAGGGCGTCCACAGCCTGTTGTGTCGTGGCGTGCGCGGCGAGCAGTGCATTGCCCGTGGTCGTGGCATCAACGGTGCCGAGCAGCTGACCGCGACTGACCGACTGACCCTCACTGATGTTCAGTCGCTGGATAGTGCCCGCTGCCGAAAAGCTCAGCGCTACGGCATTGGTGCCCTCAATGGAACCTGCATAACTGTTGCCCTGCGTGGCCAAGGCCTCACTGGCGGTCGTCGTCTCCACGCTGACGGCTTTCTCACCTACCGGCGTCTTCTTGTCATGACAACTGGTCAGCAGCAACGTGGTCAAGGCCAGAGCCACTGAAAAACATACATTTCTTTTCTTTTTGATGTCCTATTATTCGTTTCCTATATTCTGAATTCGCCTGCAAAGTAACTGGCTTTTTACGACATTCCGATGTTCTATAAGGCCTGCTAAGCGTTCGATTTCTATTTCATATTCCTTATTGAACATTATTTATCCATTAGAGGACATTGTTAACTCGAAAAAAATAGCCACCTTTGCAGTCGAAACGTATCACCATAACATATACACAGCAAGATGAAAAAGGCCATCGAACTTAACAGCCATCAGGTTCTGCCCATCGGTCCTTCCGACAAAGATGCAAAGGTGTCGGTAGAAGTAGACTATTCCGATGAGGACATCATATTAATAGACAATGCCAGCGAGATGGTGAAAAACTATACGGTAAGAATGAAGATGAATGCCGTTCTTGTATGCTTCAATGGGTCTGCCCAAGCTGATTTCAATGGCAAGACGCTAACCATCAGTCGCAACCAGATGCTCCTCGTACCCTCCTACGTCAAGATTAATCATTTCTTGTTTAGCGTAGACTTTAAGTTCAAAGCCCTGCTGCTGACCGACAATATAATCCAGCGCCTGCTGCATCCGGCCATAGGCATTTGGAATCATGCAATGTATGTCAACCAGATGAAGGTGAGACTGTTGAGCGACAACGATATCAGTATGGCCAACAAACTGTGCGAGACGATACAATTCGGTCTCGACTACACCTCAAATCCTTATCAAAAGGAGATTGTGCAGTCGTTTATCCAAGGAGCACTGCTTGGGCTCTGTGGCATTCTCTCTGAGGAGAATCTCATTGATCACACCCCGAAGCCTCAGACCGGCGACCTCTTCCCACGCTTCCTCGATCTGCTGCAGAACAGCAAGATCAAGCACCGGCCGGTGGCAGACTACGCATCCCCGCTCTTCGTCTCACCAAAATATATCTCCATCGTCTGCAAGCAGAATTCGGGCAAGACGGCCCTGCAATGGATCGAAGAGTACACGCTGGCCGACGTGGACTATTACCTCCGCTCCACCGACCGCTCCATCAAGGAGATCGCCAACCTCCTCGGCTTCCCCAATGCCTCATTCTTCGGCAAATATGTCAAGCAACATCTCGGCTGCACACCGATGGAACACCGCAATAAGAAAAAGAAATAGGCCCGAAGATAAAAGCCGACCTTTATTTTGCGTTATGATTATTTTCTGTTATCTTTGCAAAGGAATTAACAGCAATGAAAAGGTTGACAGGTTTCTTTTTAAGGGCATTGCCTCAAAACGACGACGGCAACTGGCTACAGGCAGGACTGATAGCCGGTGGCATCGTGTTCTTCCTTCTCTACTTTCTCAGGCCCTTTGGCCTTGGGCAGTATGAAGGGAATATCTTCTTCGTGACCCTCTGCTTCTCCATGCTGTCCGTAGCCGTGACATGGTGCTATGGTACGTGTGTATTCAAACCCTGGGTGCGGCGTGTCAAGACGTGGCGGGTGTGGCATGAGTGCGCTGCTATTCTGTTGCTATTCTGCTGCGTCAGCTTAGGCAACAGCATACTCAGCATCCTCTGGTTTCCCAACCCTGTTTCTCTCCTGCTTTTCCTGGCCTATCTCTATGTCACCCTGCTCTTCGGCATTCCCATCACGCTCACCATCGTAGCCTTGGAATATCAGAAGCGTCTGCGCACGCGTCTGGCTGAACTGTTGCCTAAAGACATAGACGCACAAACCACGCAAACGGTGACTTTTCACGACACATCTGTGCGTGGCAACGATCTCACGCTGCACCTCTCCGACTTTCTCTACGCCGAAGCACAGAAGAACTTCGTCGACATCTACTTCCTCCATGAGAGTCTTGTCGAGCACCGACAGCTACGCACCACACTGACTTCAGTCCTTGCCGACACCAACGAGAAGAGCATCTTCCAATGCCATCGTTCGTTCATCGTCAACCTCAACAACATTCTCTCCGCCCATGGCAACTCCAACGGCTATCAGCTCACCGTGGGCGACGAACACCACACAGTACCCGTATCGAGGAGCTATGTGACTAAGCTGCGGTCGTTCGTGGGGTGATTCGTTCCTTATGCACTCAACAGGTCCTTGCCAAACTGATGCAAGGCATCACGAATCTGCTGTACACGTTTCTCACTTGGTTTGGATATACCGTAGATATAACGTGCCATCAGACTTTTATTAATGCCGATGGCACGGGCTACTTCCGACACGTTCAGCCACGGATAATGGGCGAACATCTGTGCTATCTCGTTGTCCTTAGGCTCAGTCACCTCATGGAAACTGCTGATGTGCATGTCGGCATCAATGCTTTCCCATCTAATGTCTTCTCCATCATCACCTATGACATAGTCATTGCGTTGCTCAACGGTGGCATCCTTTAGTTCGGGATATGCCTCCAAAGGGCGACTATACACCTTACCTTCCTGTGTCTTCATATAGATGCGGTCTGCATCAAACCAAATGGTTTTAATCTTCTCCATATCGTTGTCTCCTTGATTATTAGTCATTGCCAAAGCATTTGTGCCATTCCGCAATAAACTCATCTCTATAATTATTGCATGTGTTGAGTGCCTTCTTCACGACCTGGTCTTTTATTCCATGATTATAAACAACCTTTACGGCAGGCATTAATTCTATCTTTGCCTTCTTCCCACCATAGCTGATATGTACATGGATAGGCTCGTGCTCATCCATATAAAAGAAGAAGCGTATTCCAAAGGCAATAAGCAATGTTGGCATTTCTTTTTTTGCAAAGATAGGTATAAACTTTTATACCTGCAAGCAAATTCACTGATTTCTGCTTAGTCATTCGTCCCTAATCCTTGCATTTCGTCTTGGCGCTTAGGCATATAGCCCTGTAGATAGCTGTCTGTCCCGCAAATTTGCAACACCGCGTTTCATGTACTAACTTTGTCGGCATGAAACGCAACATTCTCATCCTCATTCTCCTGTTGGCAGGCAACGGTCTTGTCCGAGCACAGCAGGTGGTATCGGGCACGGTGACCGACGGTCGCCATCCGATAGCCGGAGCCAACGTCTTTGTCAAAGGTACGACGGACGGCTGTCTCACCGACTCGCTCGGCCGTTTCTCCTTCTCAACGCTGAAAGCCGACAGCGCACAGCTGATGATCACCTGTATAGGATATGACAACGCGGAACGGGATTGGCAAAAAGGACACAAGCCGCTCGCCATCCGGTTGCATGAGCGCACAACCACCATTGACGAGGTCGTCGTCACCGGCAGCACCTTCCAGTTCGGGCAGGCCAATGGCGTGAAACAGATGGGCGCCCTCGACGTAGTACTCGACGGAGGCAGCTGCGGTGACATCGTATCGGCGCTGCAGAGCCTGCCGGGCACACAAAAGGTAGGCGAAGATGGAAAACTTTACGTCAGAGGCGGCAGCAGCGAAGAGTGCCAGACCTATATCAACGGCATGCACGTGTTGCGGCCTTATTCCACTACAGCCCCCAACAGTCCGTCACGCGGCCGCTTCTCTCCTTTTCTTTTCAAGGGCATCGCCTTTTCCCTCGGAGGCTACGACGCGGAATATGGCCAGGCCCTCTCGTCGGTACTGCCCATGGAGACTACCGACGCACCGGTCTCGGACAAATTGGGCGTGAGCGCGTCGCTGATCGACTGGAACATCGGAGGAACAAAGGCAACTAAGCAAGGCTGTTGGTCGATGAATGCCACCTACATGGACTTGGGGATGTACAACCGCCTTTTCCCCGACCGCTGGAATTGGCGCAAGCCCTACCGACAGCTGTCATTCGAGACGCAATGGAAGACACAGCCCACACCATCGAGCGTGTGGAAGAGCTATCTCGGCTTCGACCGCACGACGCTGAGCCTCGACACAGACGGGCGGACGCTCCGTCTTGAGGAAAACAACCTCTATCTCAACAGCGTGGCGAAAGGCTCCGCCAAAGGTCGCGTCACTTGGTTCGCTGGGCTCGCCGCCGGCATGGTGTGGCAAGACATCAGTGACGCGTTGCTCCATGGCGACCGCTATCGTCACCGCACGGGCGAGCTCCACGTCAAGACGAAAGCATCGAAGACACTGACTGCATGGATGAAAGGCACCATCGGCATGGAGAGTTTCTTCCGATATCAGTGGCTCGACTATCGCCTCCATGACCGTCTGCACGATTCCAAAGGTTATCTGTTGCCAGCACTCTTCGCCATGATGCAATACAAGCTCTTCAAAGGTTGCTCTGCCGAAGCCTCGCTGCGTACGGAATATTCCAGCCTTTCCCACCGTTGGACAATACTGCCCCGCCTGCTGCTCAACTACAATCCCTCACGCCGCTGGCTGCTCTCGCTCTCTGCCGGAAGCTATACCCAAGAAGCCGCCGACACCATCCTGGTACGTAGCCTTGCGCCATCCCGATCCTCACTGGCCCGTCACTACATCGCCGGACTGCAATACAGTTTTGGCAACACGCTCGTACGCATAGAGTCCTACTACAAGCGATACTCTCGTCTGCCGCTCCTCCGTCAAGGGCTCTACACTGCCGACGGTCACGGCAAGAGCCAAGGATTTGACCTCTTCATCGACGACCGGTCACTGATGCCCAACCTCTACACAATGCTCAGCTATAGCTACAATGACTCACGCCGACGCTACCTCGATTACCTCACCGAACAGCAGCCTCAATACGTCTCGCGTCACAACCTGCGTCTCGCGCTGAAATATAGTATCGGCATCTTCGGCCTCGGACTCACCGAGTCGTTTGCCTCTGGACGAAAGAGCGAGGGGCGCACCACACCTTATTATAATAGTCTTGATGCCAGCATCACCTGTCTTGCGAGCAAGCACGTCATCGTCTATACCTCACTGAGCAATCTGCTCGGACGCCAAAACATCTATGGCTACCGTGGCGGCGAGCCCATCACCAACGGCTCCGACCGCTTCCTTTATATCGGAATTTTTGTTTCACTTAAAAGTAATAAAGCTTATGACATTGCAAATTTCTAAGGCACTGGCCTCCGTCGCCTGCCGCCGCATGATGGTCCTCATCCTCATCGTTGTTTCCTTCCTCAGTCTCCATGCCCAGCAAAGTCAGCCCACGGTGGAGCAGCAACTCGCTTCGCTGCAACGCCTGGAAGCCATGCAGCCCGACAGCATCCAGCCGAAATACCAGCAGGCTGTGCTCCTGCTCGGCTCGGTCTGTTCGCAACCTCAAAGCGGCAAGGCCCAGCAGTATATCGACGAGGCCCAGCGTGTGATCCAACGCATCGAAGCGCTGCGGCCCACCAAAGCCACCGACCGCTCTGACCTCGCCACGCTACACGGCTTCTACTACACGGCGCTCATCGTAACCAACCCACAGCAAAACGGACCGCGCTACTATCGTCAGGCGCTCGACAGCTTTGACGAGGCGCTGAAACTCAACCCGAAGAACGAGATGGCCAAAATACTTCAAGCAAAATTCAAGGAGGGGATGAACAGCAATAGATAAGAAATCATCGTTCCAAGAGCTTTGCCATATCACCAGATCCCATCATCTTCGTATGACGAACTTTTCGTAACGTTGTCTTCGGTCATCCATATGTAGGTTTGCACTCCCTCGTAGCAGTTTTCGGATTCCGTCCTTGCTCCACACGGGCAGTCATTGCCTTGAGACAAGCCTTGCGCAGAGAGTTAAAGAAAAATGCAATACAAGAAGGGTTACAAGGCTATTTGATTCTTTCCACTTCCAATCCTCCTTGTTGTCCGGGCTGAATCTTGAACTCTGTTTCCTCGAGTTTTCCGTCCTTGACCGTGAGCCAGAAGAGGTCGCCGGGCTGGTCGGAGAGATAGACCTGATAGGCGCGCGTGGCATCCTTGCCGGCGGCGAGGCCTGTAAACTGCACGATGCCGGGCGTGAAGTGCGCCGACCGTTCATACTCGGCTATCATTGTCTTGAGCCGTTTCAGTTCCTCGGCGTGCGAGCCGATTTGCGACTTGCCGCCCTTGGCTGCGGAGGGCTTCTTGGCATTCACCGTGCGCCGTGCTGCCAGCACCATCTTCATGCGGTCGATATGCGCGTTCACGGGTTCGATGAACGCCATGTAGGGTTCCGCGCCGTTCACGATGGCAAGGGCATTTACCATGTCGGTGAGCGTGCGGCAGGCGGCATCGGCGGCCACACGCGACAGTTTGATGATGCCCACCTCCACGGCTCCCTCCTGCACGGCGCGCTCGTCGGCGGCCGCGAGGTATTCGTTCTCGCATTGGCGCAGATGGTCGAACAGCGGCGTGAAGTTGGCAGCGGTCATGCGCCCGCCGTCCACGGCCGAGAGGTCCTGCAGCAGGTTGTGCAGCCGGCCGGTCTCCTCGGTCTGCGGCAGCGTGGCAAGGTCGCCGTATTTCTTGAACAATGCATACACCTCCTGTGCCGTGGCGACTATCTCGGCGACGGGAAACGCCATCGCCGCTTTGGCATACTCGCGCATCGTGCGCCATGCCTCGTCGCGCAGCGCGTCCTTCTCGGCAGCCGTCTTGGCGGCGGGCACGGTGGCCGATGCTTTCAGCGCGTCGTCGAATTTCCCGTAAGCTTGCTTGAAGGCCTCGACGGCGGTCTTCAGGCCCAGGGTGTAGCCGGGCTTGCTGTCGGCGAGCGGAAGTTTGTCAACTTCTGCGATGATGAGTTTCTGAAAGCCGAAGTCCTCCTCCACGCGGAGCGGATGAAGTGACATGTTCTTGATTCTTTCCATTGTCTTGTATGTTTGGGTTTATAATCTGACCGTACAAAAGCGGGACCATGTTTTTTCTGCCGTAGAACCACTGTCCCGATGCGGGACACGGCGTTTTCCTGTGTGCAAGTATTTTCCCGGTTCGGGACAGTACATTTTCTGCCATATCTGCCTTTTCCCGGCATGGGACGGCGCATTTTCCTGCGGGCAGAATCGTTTCCGCCTGCAATCGAGTGACGATTCTTATTCTGCCACGGGGCGGACAGAGAACCCGTACGACCGATAGTTTTCGTTCCGCGGAGCCACGTGCCACCGGTAGAAGTCCAGGTTGCAACCGCTGTACGTGTCGTTGAACGGGACGGCCGACCAATATTTGCCGCTGGAGCCCACGTTGGTCAGCGAACCGTCGCCGAGGTCGCGATAGCCCGAGGCGGGGAAATATACAGTGGCATCAGGACTGCTGACCTTGTTGTTGAAGTTCCAACCGTTGTCCCAGGCACCGTTGGTATTCATTGAACCGGTGCCTTGTCCGTTGGTGGTGAAACCCGTGAAGGCATTGGAGGCGGGCATCTTGAAACCGGCAGGACAGGGGTCGTAGACGGTCTTGACCACGGCGTTGTCGTTGTAGCTGGTTTCAGTATTCTCCATCGACCAGAGGTTGTACAGGTTGTAACCATTATACCAACTTGTGCCCCAAGTGTAGAAAATCTCCGGATGCTGGATGCCGTTCTAGATGGACATGTTGTTGCCGCCGTTCTGCGTGAAAGAGCCGTCACTGACGGTCTTCACGCCTGGCATGGCGTCCTTGCGGCCGAACTGGTAGAACGTGGAGGAAATCTCCTTGACGCTGCCGGGATTCTGTGTGATGTCGATATGGGCACGCTGCTTCACCCCACCATTGGAGATGGTCTGTTCAACAATGACGCGCGCCACGCGAACTTTGTCATAAGTGGAACCCACCCATTTGCGATAGGCGAAGCCAAGCGTCTGTTTGGTGAATTTGTAGGTATAGCCTGTATGATTGGTACAGGCAATGGTGTTGAGCACGTCATCGTGGTCGAACCAAAGATGCCATGACCACATGACGGTACCCGAAGCGTTCTTGACGGCGATGACGGCGTTGCCGTTCTTGATCTTGTCGGCAGGAACGTGGAAGTTAACAAAAGAGTTGGCACCGGCGTTGGTTACCGACAGATTGTCCACGATACCGCTCTGGTCAGTCCACACGATGCTTGCCTGTGTGGCAGGATTGCCTGAGTTCTGCACATTGATGTAGGGCGAGTTGATGTTGTTGCCTGCATGGTCCTCGAAATGCTGGAGAATGTAAGTGCCAGTGTTAGAGGTCTGATAGGAGCTGCTGTTGGTTGCACCACCCTTGATGGCATTGCCGTAAACCAGCGGGATACGATAGTAGCCCGGAGCGGAAATGAGATAGGAGTTGGCAGTGTTTTGGACCGTGGCAATACCTGCGGGGTTGGAGAGATTCCAGTAGTTGCCTGCAGAGCCTTTTTGTGTGGCAGTTTTCAGTACGTCATTATAGGTGGCCAGGCGGTCAGTAATACTCGTGGTAAGGGTGGCCGTTCCGCTTTCAGCAGCCGTGCCGCCATTGCCGCTCTCCAAAGACAGGGCGGTGAGCCATGTCGGCTTGGTTGCGGTCTCCGGTCCGAAAGTTGCCCCACCGTCGGTGCTTTCCTGATAGCCCACAACCTTCCACTTTACGGGCTGCTGCACATGGGTCACGGGGTCTTCACGGTAGCTTTGCACGGTATAGCTGGCCGCGGTGGTGGAGGTGTAGGCAGCGGCGGCAGGATTGCCCACCGTGAGCTGGTACTGCCATGTGGAGGTGTTCTGCGACAGGGCGTAGGTCTTGGTCGTACCGGGCTTCCAAGTGCCGGAGAGGTTGACGCTGATGGCGGTGCCGTCGGAGAAGTGGATCTTCACGCTCACACCTGAAAGGCTCTGCGGGATCATGTAGAAGGTGTAGTTGTCGCCCGTGTTGCCCATGATGATCTGGTTCACGGCCTGCGAGGTGCTCACGCTGATCCCGTCGAGGGTGAAGGTGGCGGGAGCGGAAAGGTTGCTCCATGCGGCATCTGCGCCAGTCTCGTCGGTCGCCATGGTGTAGCGGCCTTTGCTCATGGCACCGATGATCTCGACCTTGTTGATGGTCTTGTTCCACGAGAGGTTCTGGCCCACCTTGAAGCGCACGGCAGTGAGGGCGTGGCGGAAGGCGAGGTTGGTGGTGGGAGCGACATTGCGGGTGGCGTAGTGTACCACGCCCGAGCAGGCGGTCATGAGGTCCTTCTGCTTCTTCACGTCCGTCTCCGCCTCGAACTCGACGTAGGGCGTGGAGGTGTAGCTCTCACTGGAGAGCGTGAGCTTGGGGTAGGAAGCGTCCACAAACGGGTATACGCCGTAGAAGCGGGCGAAACGGTTACCGTTCCAGTTCCAGTAGCGCATGTTGTAGAGTTCGCCGGTCTTCTTTGTCTTCTCGTTGTGGAACCAGTCGGGGGTGGCGGAGATGCTTGTCGCGGCGGCACCGCTGTAACCCATCGAGGTGAAGTCGCCCAGCGTTGCCGGGTCGGTGATGTCGGCGCGGGTCCGTGCACCGCCCTGCACGGGGTTGACGCCCGCCACGGTGGTCTCGATGAGGCAGGTGTTGCCGTCTCCGCCCTCAACGGGGAGCTTCTGCGTGGTGAGATCCCCGGGGGTGAGGCTCTGCAGGGCGAGGTTGTCGGCAAAGGCCGCACGGGTCAGCGTGCCGCCGGAAGCGGCTGACCTGGCTGCCGCCTGCGCTGCGGCATCCTGCGTCTCAGAGACAGTGAAGGTGACGGCTGCGCCGCGGTCGCCGCCGGTGTCGCCACCATCGATGTCGGTATCGGCGCACGAGCCGAGCATGCACAGTACGACGAGGATGCCCGGCAATAACAATAGCTTTGTTGTTTTCATTGTCTTGTTGTCTTTAATTGTTGATTCATTACGTTTCTTTTGTCCGTTTCCGGATTTCCAAAGAACGCATTACCGTCCTCGGGGGATGTCAATTCTCATCCCACTTGTCCCACATGCTGAAACGCTTGGCGCCGGAGAGTTCGGTGTCGTCATCGTCCTCGCTCGGGGGTACCACGATGACACTGCCTCCGCCGCCTCCACCGGGCTGCACGATGGGGCTGCCGACCAGGATTCGGGTGTCGGCTTTTACTTTGATTACTTCCATGGAAGGCCTGACATAGCGCCTTCTCTTGAGTTCTTCCTTCTTCATGATTTTTTTCATTTATGCTACGTTTCGTTGTCTTTTTCTGATGATATCTGCCGCAAGCTGCTCTATGGGTGGACAGACTCGGTCGTGGTTCCGTGTCACGTCCGTTCCGTCGCTGTATTTCTCGTTCATCTCCTTGCAAGCGTGTTTGTACGGTTTCGTTTCAATCCTCCCAGACTGGGGCGCCTGCCTCCTTCGTCTTTCCGCTTCGGGCGACGGGAAGCCTCGGTGGCAGGCAAGGTGTTTTCAGTGCCAGTTGCCACAACTTTGATCTGAGGTTTTTCATAAGCCTATTCTCGTTTTGTATTCTGTTCATTGATAATCCTTCATAAAATGAAGTCTACCTCTTGGCAAGAGGGGATGAAGGATATAGCGGATGCTCGTGACAAGGTATGGTGGTGTACAGACCGGCATTTTACTGATAAAGGGGGGTGGCAAGCCATAAGCAGGAAAATGCCAAAGCAGGCGTGATAGTACAGATTAGTTTTTTACAGGGCTCTCCCAAGGGAAATTTCCGTCCAATTTGCCGACTTCGTGCCAGGCAAAGAAAAAAATATTTTGCCAAATAGTTGATAATTAGAAATAAAATGTCTAAATTCGCAGTCGGTTATAGATTCTATTTCCCCCTCTTGCCAAGAGGTGGTGCCAAAATTTCCGACAACAGTTTCTTGTTGGCCTTAGCCACCTGCCGGTCGTCTATGCTGCGGATATAGATGAGCGTGGTGTGGGTGTCGCCGTGTCCCAGGGCCTGTGAGATGACGGGCAGGGACACATCGTGGCGGTAGGCCATGCTCGCCCACGAGTGGCGGGGCACATAGGAGGAGAGGTGGCTCTTGATGCCCGTCTTTCGGGCAAGCGTTTGCAGGAGATGGTTGTAGTCGCGCAGTGCCGTGGAGTAGCAGCGCGGCCGGAGGCGCTTGCCAGCAACCCCGTAGAGTATCGGGAAGAGATAGTCGCTGTCCTCACGGGCGTACTGGTCGAGGATGTCCCGCATGGGCCCCTCTATCTTCACCCGAACCTGCCGGCCCGTCTTGCGGCGGCAGTAAGTGAGCACACCCTCCTTTATCTGCCTGCGACGGAGCCGGGCCATGTCGGCAAAGGGCATGCCCATAGCACAGAAGGAGAAGACGAACAGGTCACGTGCCAGGGCCAGTCGGGAGCCCGCGGGCAGTTCGGCAGTGTGCAGTTTGCGGATGTCAGCCGCGCCGATGCTCCGCTTCACGGTGCGGTCGTTGCCCGTGAAGGCGTTTCGGAACGGCTTGCGGTCCTTTACCTGCCGATGTCGGACAGCTTTGTTGTAGATGGCACGGAGCGAGCGCAGGTAGCACGACGAGGTGTTGGGGCACACGCCCTGCTCCCGCAGCCACCGCTCGTAGCGGGCCACAAGGTGGCAGTCGATGCCCGCCAGCGGCATGTCCTTCCCGCCGCCGTTGAAACGGATGAACGACCGCACGGCGGTGTGGTAGTTCTCCACCGTGGAGGAACCCATGCCCCGCGAGGCGGCGGGGAGGAAGGAGGAGAAGGTCGCCTGTCTCTTCCAGTCCTGTCTTTCCCTTTTCTTTTCTCTCTTCTGAACTCTGTCTGCGTGCAAAACGCGCTTCCCTGCTTTTCCAAGAAATGAAAGCATCTTCCTGATTGTCATAATAACTTATCGAATATCCAATGAATTATATGCATGATTAAGAAAGAAAATAATAATAGCGTACAAGCGAATTCTGTGATTCTAATCCACACAGTCTCTGAATATCTTAGTCCGCCTTATCAAGGACATCGCTAAAAATGGATTTGACCAATAGCGAAGAATAAGATTAAAAGAGGTAGTGCCCTTAAACGGAGGAGCACTATTTACCTATCTATATGGATCTTTAAGGTCTTTATCTTCTCACGGATCTTCGCATCGGTGACCTGGCGGCCATCGTCTCCCAAACGAGAGTTCATCAGTCGGGCAACGACTACATCGGGTTGGATATCCTGCGTGTTTTGACTCAGGGTATAGATCTTGTCATGACGGTGGCGTGACGGTGAAGCATAGACGATGCCGCAGACTTCCATCCGGGCGAGACATTGCAAGAGTTCGGGACGAGAAAAATGGGTTCGCTGTCGTAGCTGAGTGAAACGGAGTGGACTATAGCCCTTCTGCTGCCGGTCGATGAGTAGGTCAAGGATGATGAGGCACTGAGCGATGATCTCATTCATCGTGTACTCTGCGGTTTTATCAACGTTGCCTATCGCCAGATCCTGATTGGCATGCGTGAGTTCCGCACATCCGATACTGATGTACCAAGATATCTGCAACCATAACAGGAGAAGAGGAATGGCAGCCAGACTGCCATAGATGATGCTATAACTCGAGACCAGAACCTGCAGATGGATATAGGCCATCTGGAGCAGCATGATGCAGAAGCTGGCTAAAAGTGACGGCCACAAGGCATGCCTGACGGGCACGGGCGTATGGGGGATGCAGGTATAAAGGCACAAGAAAAACAGCCACATCAGCAGAACGGGGACGATGATGCCTGTTGCCCAGTGCATGACAGGAGTGATGTAACGGATGACAGGCAGATAGTCGAGGAGTAAGTAGCTGTAGATAGTGAAAGAACTGCAGAGGATAATGACGATCGGTACACAGAAGATAATCGCGATATAATAGATCAACCGTTTCTGCAATGGGCGGTCTTCCTTGACGCCCCAGATGTCGTTGAATACGCTCTCGATATCCATGAAGAGACTTATCACGCTCCAAAGCATGACGGCAATGCCGGCGATGACAAAGACCCGGGTATGAACATATTGGATGTAGGACTCTGAAAGACTCACGATGGCGTTGTATACTTGCGGTTGAGCCGAGAAGACATACTTGCACCAAGAAAGAATATAGCCTTCAAATCCCAGTCCCTTGCCGATGGCGAAGATGATGGCAAAGGCAGGAATAAGAGCCATGAAGGTGTTGAAAGTGAGTTGGGCAGCGAAGCCCCAGTGACGCTTGATAAAAAGATTTTGATAGAGCAGATAACCGCGCTGGAGCAGATACCCTCCGAAGTCTTCCCGCCAAGGCAGACTGTAGCTGGTCTCCATCTTGTCCTTAAGCTTACGGATGGTGTTGTGAATGGTCATATTCAACATCTTCATACAGGTTTAGTTACTATTGCAAGAGCAGGGATGCACTTAATATCCTGTGGCAAAGAGTGGGGCCACGATCTGGGCTATCGTCTCCAAGCCGCGTTTGTCTTCCTCGTCGAAAGCATCAACGTCTTCGCTGTCCACATCGATGACAGCGACGACCTCTCCGCCATGGAAGACCGGCACGACAATCTCGGAATTGGAGCGTGAGGAGCAGGCAATATGACCGGGGAACTGATGCACGTCGGGCACCACAAGGGTTTGGGCTTTTTCCCAAGCCGCACCACATACGCCCCTTCCCCTCTCAATGCCGTAGCAGGCGACCGGACCTTGGAAGGGTCCTAACTGCAGGCGCCCATCCTTAACCACATAGAAGCCGACCCAAAAGAAAGATGGAAGCTCTTCTTTCAACAGGGCTGTCACATTGCCCAAGGCGCCTACCACGTTGTCCACGCCATCGACCAGACTCTTTGCCTGTGCCGCCAGCTGCTGATAAAATTGATCTTTGTTCATGGCTGTCATACATAAGATTCTATCTTTGGCAAAGATACGACTTTTCTTGGTCATACCCGAATCTTCCTGTCCTTTTTCTCTCACAAGGCCGAAAGGAAGATCGCCAAGAGACATTTCTTTCCCCTTTCCTTTGGACTTTGGAATAAAAACACTATCTTTGCAACCACCAAACGTCTTAGATTATGCTATTATCCACCACACCGACCATCGAAGGTCATTCCATTAGAGAGTACAAGGGCATCGTGACAGGCGAGACCATCATCGGTGCCAACTTCATGAAAGATTTCTTTGCCGGCATCCGCGACATCATCGGCGGACGGTCGGGCAGCTACGAGAAAGTGCTGCGCGAGGCAAAAGGCACGGCACTGGACGAGATGCGGCAACGCGCCGCCGACCTCGGTGCCAACGCTGTCGTTGGCATCGACATCGACTACGAGACCGTGGGCCAAAGCGGTTCCATGCTCATGGTGGCAGTGAGCGGAACGGCCGTCGTCATATAGAAATAAACAAATGGTGAGTCGCCTTCGGCAGAGAGGATTATTCTCTGCCATCCTTCTTTTCTTGGTGCCGCTCTGATGAACAAAATCAAGGCAAGCGCCTACTGGATGCTGCTTAGACCGGCAAAGGAATAAAAAATCATACACCTTATTATATATAGTAACCATGAACAACATCAGAAAAGGGTTGCTTGCCCTAAGCACAGCTACATTGCTTTGTCTTCCTGCTATCGGACAGGGAAAGCGCATCGAGCACAACTTCTATATCGGTTTGGGCTATGCAACCGAATTTGCCGATGAAGAAGCCCCTATCGCTTTTCATGTCGGCTACGGTCTGAACTACTATCTCACACGCCATTGGTCCGTCATGCCGGGCATCGGCTACCGTGCGAAGTTTGAAGTAGGTGATGTCACTGGTAAAGAAGGTGCCTACGACTGCTCGTACATCGACATTCCAGTCCTCATCCAATACCATCTCTCCAACCCACGTAAGAGCGGACTTGTGGTGGAATGCGGCCCCGTATTCTCCTTCATTGCTTCCAACAACCAGTATTATAATGGTGCCGATCCCAATTATCCATTGAACGATAGGGATATCTACCGGCCGTTCGACTTTGGTCTGCAGCCCGGTATATACTACCAAATGGGCAAGCACTGGCGACTGGGACTGCAAGGGCACGTCGGACTGCTCAATCTGGAAAAAGACTACCCTGGGGTATCCGGATCCTACCACTTCCACGACTTGACCACCACGCTCAACTTCCACTTCTAAGTCTTCCGCATCTCGTCTTCGGGGGGCAGGACTAATTTTGCTTTACACGTTCTATCTTTCTTGTCCGGACCACAAGCGGGACGGTCTCCACAAAGACATTACTGGTGCTCAAGCCCATCGCCTTAGGGGCGCTCTGCTTGAGATGGTGTACAAGATTATAAATGGTCATGATGAAACGGGCCTTGGGAGTGAACACGTTGAACTCAGCATATACCCGCTTGATAAACACAAAAATGAAGTTACCCGCCACATGATGGCGACGCAACGAGTCGTAGCCACTCTCAGAAGTAAAGCTGCCTTTCTCCACCTGATCCTCGATGACTTGCCGGAGATAGAGGTTGACATAGGGTTGCACGCGGAACCCTAAGTGGAGGTTGATGCGGTAGAGCGTACCCGGTATCAGTTCATAGAAGTCATAGCTGCGCTCATTGGGCGTGTCCTCGTAATCAGTATGCAACAAGATATAGTGATCGGCACGCATGGGATGTTTGTTGATGATGGAGTACAGCACCTTCTGCTCCACATCGTATTTGCCACCAAACCGGCTCATATACACGACGTTGGTGGCGAACTTTGAGATGGACGTGTCGGCCTTGATATCCGACAGTATGTCATAGTACTTACGGATGTCGCGGTGCTCCACAAAGGTGCTTCTGATCTTATCGGCATTGTACCACACATACATCACAAGACAGATGGTCCCGGCCAACAGCATTGTCACCCAACCGCCGTGCATGAACTTAGCTAAGTTGGCGACAAAGAAGATGCTCTCCAAGACCACAAAAAAGCTGATGACGGGAATCACGATACTCCGCCGCATCTTGTTTTGCTTAAGATAGCAACCCAGCAGCAAGGTGGTCATCAGCATCGTCACCGTGATAGCCAGTCCGTAGGCTGCTTCCATATTGCTGGAAGTCTGGAAAAACAAAATGACGATGATGCACAACACGTAAAGGCTGATATTAATAAACGGTATATACAACTGTCCCTTGATATCGGTAGGATACTTGATGCGCTGCCGTGGCCAAAAGTGAAGGTTCATGGCCTCGCTGAAGATGGTAAACGACCCGCTGATCAGTGCCTGACTAGCCACGATAGCCGCTATCGTAGCCATCGTAATACCTACGGGCAGGAAAGCATGCGACATGATGGCGTAGAAAGGATTCGTGCCGGGAGCAAGCTGCCCGGCATGGGCGATGATCCAAGCACCCTGACCGAGGTAGTTGCAGATGAGCATTGTCTTGACGAAGACCCAGCTCACCCGGATGTTTTGCTTGCCACAGTGACCCAAATCGGAATAGAGCGCCTCCGCACCGGTTGTACAAAGAAACACGGCACCTAAGATGAGAAACCATTCCGGACTGGTGGCTAACAAACGAACGGCATACCAAGGATTGAAAGCCTTGAGTATCACCCAACTGTCACCCACATGGGCAAGTCCCAACAGGCCAATCATTGAGAACCACAACAACATCAATGGGCCGAAAAGCTTGCCGATGGCGCTGGTACCGTACTGCTGGATGAAGAACAGCACCGTGAGAATGGCAATGGCAATAGGGATGACAGGCGTGGAAGGCTCATAGGTGCGCAAGCCCTCTATGGCTGACAAAACAGTAATGGAGGGTGTGATGACTCCATCGGCAACGAGCGTGCTCGCCCCGATGATGGCAAGGAGATAGAGCCACCTCCTGCCATGTTTCCTCACAAGCGCATAGAGTGCCAAGATACCACCCTCACCATTATTATCGGCGCGCAGCGCCAATACCACATATTTCAATGTTGTCTGAATAGTGAGTGTCCAGATGATGCACGACACTGCGCCTATAATGTAGTCGGCGGTCACAACAGGGGTGGCACCGATAATTGCTCTCATGACATAGAGAGGCGACGTTCCTATGTCGCCATAAACGATACCTAAAGTCACTAACAGACTCATTACACTGAGTCGATGAGCCACGCTTCCCGAAGGAACTATCTTTGAGGTCATATATGTTATTCTAAACAAGAAACGGCTGCAATATTACAAAAAGCCTATGATATAGAGTTGCTCTTTACTACATTATTTAGAATAATTAACCCCTATCACTCCACCATTTTCCTTGGCATCATCCGCTCCTGCAGCCACTGGAAGATGAAGAACAAGGCGGGCACAAGGAAGAGCAGGGCGAGGATGCCCAACGTCATGCCTCCCACCACGCAGGAGGCTAACGAACGGCCGCCATTGGCCCCGGCTCCCGTAGCCATCATCAGCGGCAACATGCCAAGGAGCATGGTGAGCACCGTCATGAGAAGCAGCAGGGCAAAGAGTGCCGGCGAGAGCGTGAAGGCATTGATGGCCGAGATGCCCACAGCGGCCGCCATGGTCAATCCAAACTGTCGGTAGAAGGCTCCCGACGTACCGCCAATCATGCTCACGGGGATGAAGACCGCCATAAACACGATCGTGGAGGTGAGCAGTGCCATGGCCACGTTGTGCATGGCATCGGTGGAGGACAGATAAGGCGAGCGGTAGCCACGGTCAAAGTTGGCCTGCACGGCCTCCACCACGATGATGGCATCGTCGACCACCGTGCTGATGGCGAGCACAAGGGCAAAGAGTGTCAGCAGATTGAGACTGAAGCCCATAAGCTGCATGAAGGCAAAGGTACCGATGAGCGACACCACGATGCTCACCGAGGGAATGAACGTGGAATGAAGGTCTTGCAGGAACACCCATACCACGAGTATGACAAGCAGGATGGCCTCGAAGAGCGTCTCCAACACGGTGTGGATGGAAGCGTCGAGATAGAGTTTGGCATCGTTGATCTTCTGGAAATGGATGCCCTCGGACAGGTCACCGCTCATCTGCTTCACGGCGGCATTGATCTCGTTGATGATGGACGAGGCGTTGCTGCCATAGAGGCGTTCATGGTGGCAGGATAGCCTACCGTGGTCATCAGGTCACGGGGCTTCACCGTCATGGTTTCTATTTTTGCAGTCGTGTTGCTCTCGTCGTCAGCCGTTGGCCGTTTAAAGCTGCCCGTCAGCAAGACAGCGACGACCAAGGCTGCGGTTATCCATCTGTTCATATTTTTGTTTCCTTATAACGATAACTGTTTTATTGGCTGCAAAGGTACGATGAATAGCCGCCCAAACGATCCGCAAGATGGCTGAAACGGAAAAGTAGAGGGATGAAGCGTATCGGCCTATTGCTGACAGGGAGTCTTATAGATAGGGTGTCCAGTTCGTTGTGCCAATTTTAGCTCACTTTTCTGAGCGTCTTGGTT